>CAIOZA010000026.1 GCA_903862655.1 uncultured Ignavibacteria bacterium | reverse complement strand
AACGGAAGTATGCAGTTCCAGGGAACGCCCGACGAACTAAAAAAATCAAATGATGAATCGATATTAGAGTTTATGGATAGATATTCTACTTGTAAATTGTGATTTGGGATTAGTTATTGGTGATTAGTGAGTAGTGAAGGGTGTTTAAAGATAGGGGTACATTGATTTCTGCATTCTAAGGAATGACCGGTAATTTGTCATCCCGAGCGAAGAGAGGGATCTGTGTTTATGTTTCTTTATCTTGTTGAGATTTCTCTCTGCGTTCGAAATGACAATCTTAGTATATTCCCTTTACGTTCCAGCTGTTCCATCATGAGCAGGAATTACTAAGGAAAATTTATTATTAATTAATAAAGGAATGAGATTATTGGATTATATTACCTTTTCTCCAATATCGCGATAGAAATATGAACAGGCAAATTCTAACATCAGCTTTCACATTAGCGGCAATTGTCGTTATTCTATCCATTTCAGGATGCAAAAGGTATGACCATGCTCAGGACTTTAAATTGCAGAGTGAAGTTGTTGACCCATCGGATACTGCGAAGAAGCAGATATTCCTTACTGGTACAAAGTCTATTGATTCTGTCGATGTCAATGCATTAAAATTTGATTTTTTCAGGATTGAAATTGACAACTATCCCGATACGGTCAAGGTATATGCCAGAGTCTTCGATACATCCGGAAATTTCGTTACAAATATGGCTGATCCTTACATAAAGGATCGCGATAAAAAATATTTTCATTCCCTAAGGGAGCAGTTAGGAAAAAATTATAATATCCGTGAAGCACCGATTCCCGAATTCCATGTGCGAGAGTTTGGTGCAAAGGACTCAATCCCATATTCTATCGTTATGAGTGTGGATTACAGCGGGTCGATGAGCGGAGTTATGAATGCTATTTTTGAGGGAACCGAGATATTTGTCTCTATGAAAATGGATTTCGACAAGATTGCTTTGACTACTTTTAATAAAGATTTCGACATCAAAGTACCAATGTCCAGCGATAAAAAGCAGATATTGAACTTATACAGAGGCAAGAGAAATCAGAATTTCGGGTATTTTTCCGCTGTTAATGATGCTGTCGGAAATTGCATTGGACTTTTCGATGGAACGCCAGAGAATTTTCCTAGAATAATGGTTATTTTCTCCGATGGTGACGATAATTATTCAAAAACGAAGCTGGGAGCTTTAGTTGATAGTGCCAAGAAGAATAAAATCAATATCTTTACTGTCGCATTCGGATATTCAAGGGATGAGAATCTGAAGTTTCTTGCTGAATATACAGGAGGAAAATTCTACAAAGTTAAGTCCAAAGAAGAGCTTACGGCAGTCTTTCGTGATATATACATGAGTCTGAGGAATTACTATCTCATCACTTATCATCCTCCAAAATACTGGGGGTATCACAAAGTATATGCAACGATGCACGCCGAAGGTATGCAGGATACTCTTACTGCCGATGGTGAGTATGACACCTCAGATTTGTGGAAAGATCTGGGAGATTCGTTTACAAGACCTATATTGTTTGATTTTGATTCATCGAGAGTAAAACCTGAATCATTCCCAATTTTGGATGAAATAGCAGATCAGATGTACAGCAGACCTAGATTGAAGCTGGAGATACAAGGTCACACTGATAATGTTGGCAAGATGGAGTACAATCAAAAACTATCAGATGCCAGAGCTCTTGCAGTTTACGAAGCTTTGATCAAGCGTGGTGTTGAAAAAAACAGACTCAGATCCAGAGGATTTGGTATGTCACAGCCAATTATTACGAATGATACACCAGAGAATAGATCCAAAAACCGAAGAACACAATTTATCATTATTGCTAAGTAATTTCATGAATAAAACATTAGTTTTCACTATAATTTTTTTGGGGATGATTCTGAAGTCTATGGGCTCAGATAAGGCAGATGTAAAGATGGAAAACAGAGAAGATATAATTCATAAGATAATCAAAAGCGCAATGGCTGATTCATCAGCATGGAACAGACTTGCTTATATGTGTGATACTTATGGCCCAAGGCTCGCAGGCTCCGAAGGTCTGAACAAGGCTATTGATTGGGTTTATCGCGAAATGAAAAAAGACGGATTGAGCAATGTCCATAAAGAAAAAGTCATGGTCCCAAAATGGGTGCGTGGTCACGAAAAGTGTGAAATGCTCGAGCCAAGATATGCAGAATTGCCAATCTTAGGAATTGGTGGCAGCATTGGCACTCCAAAGGAAGGAATAACCGCCCCAATACTAGTGGTACATTCATTCGATGATTTGAAATTAAAAAAAGATCAGGCAAAAGGAAAAATTGTTGTTTTCAATCTGCCTTGGGCGAGTTATGGTGCAAACGTACAATATAGATTCCGCGGAGCATTCGCAGCCGCAGAAGCCGGAGCCGTCGCTAGTTTATTCAGATCCGCAAGTCCTGTTGGATTCAGAAACCCGCATACCGGAATGATGGGGCAATATCCTGATTCACTTCCGAAAACACCTCACGCCGCCCTGTCTATGGAAGATGCAAATATGCTCGAACGTTTGTTCGATACCGGTCATGCTCCGGTTATCAGATTATATATGGAAGCTGAAACCATGCCCGATGCTGAATCGTTCAATGTTATGAGTGAAATTCCGGGAACTGACAAACCTGACGATATCATTGCTATGGGTGGTCACAGCGATTCTTGGGATGTTGGTACAGGTGCTCATGATGACGGTGGCGGTATGATTGCAACTTGGCAGGCTCTTAAGATTCTGAAGGATCTCGGAATTCAACCTAAAAAAACTATCAGAGCCGTTATGTGGGTTAATGAAGAAAACGGCGTTAGAGGCGGAAAAGCCTATGCCGAAGCTCACAAAGACGAGAAGCATTCTCTGGTGTTCGAGTTCGATTCTGGAGTATTTCCTCCATCGGGAATTGGATTTACTAGTACAGATTCTACTTTATTACAGGAAATTAAAAAATTTGAACCATATCTAAAAAAAATCGGCGATATTGATGTTCATAACGGTGGAGGCGGAGTTGATATTGGTCCTATGATGAAGCTCGGAACTAACGGTATGAGCCTTAGTACTAAAGATGATGGAAAATACTTCTGGTTTCATCATTCACCGTCGGATACACCCGACAATGTAAATCCGGAAGATTTGAACAAATGCGTTGCCGCGATAGCCGTAGCGATTTACCTATATTCAGAATTACCATAACAAGAGGATTTGATGACAAAGAACGAACTTGGAAAAGCAATATACGACGTTTCTCATTTAACAGGTGAATTCCTGCTTAGATCCGGCAAGATCAGCAATGAATATTTCGATAAGTATCAGTTCGAAAGCAGACCGGAACTATTGGTAAGTTTAGCCGAAAAAATGGCTATGCTTTTACCAGAAGACTGTGATGTTCTGGCTGGACTCGAAGTTGGTGGAATTCCACTCGCTACTGCTCTCTCTATCAGAACAGGTAAACCCGTTGTATTCGTCAGGAAGAAAGCCAAAGAGCACGGTACTTGCCTCCTTGCCGAGGGTGCCGTAATTAAAGGAAAGAAAGTTGTTATCATTGAGGATGTAGTTACTTCCGGTGGTCAGATTCTCCTCAGTACTGACGACTTGAGAAAAGCCGGTGCAGAAATTACGATTGCACTCTGTGCAATCGATAGAGAAAGTGGTGGAAGAGAAGCCATCGGAGATATTGGACTTGAGTTGAGGCCTGTATTTTTAATGTCGGAATTGAAAGAATTAAGCAAATAATCAATAATATAAGTAGTAAAATTAATGAATTTAGTAGCAATAGTCGGAAGACCTAATGTAGGCAAATCTACCCTGTTTAACAGAATTATTAAACAGAAGGAAGCAATTGTTGAAGATACTCCTGGTGTTACTCGCGACAGGATTTATGGTGAAACCGATTGGAACAGCAAGCATTTTATGCTGATCGATACCGGAGGATTTGTACCCGGTAGTGCCGATACAATTGAGAAAGCGGTTCGCGAGCAGGCTTATATCGCTATGGAAGAAGCCGACTCAATTATTTTCTTAGTGGACGGTCGCGATGGTGTCACTCCATTCGATTTGGATATTGCAACCATTCTCAGGAATTCTAGTAAGCCTGTTGTCCTCGTTGTTAATAAATGCGATAACCCTAAGGTTGATCTGAATTCTTATGAATTCCACATGCTTGGACTCGGTGAGCCTTTCCCCATATCAGCACTCAATGGCAGACAAACAGGTGATTTCCTTGATGAGGTGGTTAAAGACTTAGATGAGACAGACACTGATCATGATGATTCAAGAATTAAGATTGCAGTTGTCGGCAGACCAAATGTTGGCAAATCAAGTATTTGTAATGCCTTACTCGGCGTTGAAAGATCTATTGTCACCGATATTGCCGGAACAACCCGCGATTCGGTCGATAGTGTCCTCAAATATTATGGTGAGGAAATGCTCCTTATCGATACAGCCGGACTTCGAAGAAGAAGCAATGTTAAGGAAAATATTGAATTCTACAGCACTCTCCGTACTTCCAGAGCCATCGACAGATGCGACGTAGCCGTGATTGTTCTCGATGCTTTGCTCGGCTTGGAAGATCAGGACAAGAAGATTATCAATCAGGTTTCCGAAAAACGCAAGGGAATCATTCTTGCCGTAAATAAATGGGATTTGCTCGAAAAGGACAGTAAGACTGCTGGTCAATATACTAAAAATATCCTTGAATTAATGCAAACCTACACTTACATTCAGGTTATTTATATTTCCGCTGTAACCAAGCAAAGAATTACAAAAATCCCCGAAGTAGCAAAGCAAATTGTTGAGAGACGCAGATGCAGAATCTCGACCGGAAAATTGAACAAGGAATTCTTGCCGGAACTCGAAAAGACTCCACCGCCCTCAATTCAGGGTAGAGATCTCCGGATCAATTACGTAACCCAGGTAAATATCGAACCACCGGTGTTTGCGTTCTTCTGTAATCATCCTCAGCTTATTCCGGATGCTTACAAGAGATTTATGGAAAAAACTATGAGACGATTATACGATTTCGCAGGTACGCCGATTTCGTTTGTTTTTAGAAGAAAAAATGTAAGCTGGGATGAAGATGACCACTAAAGACTACAAATACCAAATCTCAATTTACTGGGATTTCCATAACAAGTATTTCACAGCCGAAATACCGGAATTAGATGGCTGTGAAGCTCACGGCGACACTCAATCCGAAGTAATGGAAGCAATCTTGAAAGAGATGTCAAGATGGGTTCACAAAGCGCATGATTCTGAAATGCTGATTCCCCTTCCTATTGGAAGATTGCCCTACAGGGATGAGCTCTACTGCATAAACTGCAAGAATGAAGGCAATCATCATTCACACAGGTGGAAGAGAACAAAGGAATAAAAACTCTACACTTCTGTGTAATTCCCGCAAATGAAGGAATCACAGTATTCAATTGTCTGAACTGTGATTAGTAGGATTAATGTGATTAAAGGCATGAAATACTTTTTTCATTTAATCATTGCTTTATACGTAAGAATCTCAGTTCAGACAGTACCTTTATATCTTCACAAATTTACTTACTCTATCGCCAATCCGAAGGAAATACATGCCGGGAGCTAAGCCGGAAACAGCGACTAATTTCAATAAATTCTATTTATTTACAATAACCTTTAAGGCACAGGTTTCTGTGCCATGCTTGATTTGAATTATATATATCCCCGATTTAATTTTTGAACAATCCCAGCTAAGGTAACCGCTATACAAATTTAACTTATCAATAGCTATATTATTCTCTTTCAACAGTTGTGTTCCATTTATATCGTAGATGCTTATTTCATCTTTTGTAATTTCAGTGCCCATATCCCAGAATATCAGTGATCTAATAAGATTTGTTGCAGGTACAGGAAATGGTGGAAAAGTATATAAATAATTTTTCTCTTCAATGGTAATCTCATCTTTAACTTCAGTTGCAGAATCATTAAATTTTAGCCAGCTAATATTGTAAGGATTTAAGCTGTCAGAATAGCTTGCATAAAACTTATCACCAAATTTTTTAAAAGGTTCATTGATTTTCCCACCCTTTGGCAGATTATAATATTTCCATTTTTGTCTTTCATAAATGTCAGACGAATAAAACAATGTGTCTCTTACTGCGAGATAAATCCCATTTTCATTTATATCAATAGCATGAGCAAAACCGGTTACCATATATTCTGTCTCTGATGCCTCGTACTCATAAATGGTTGATAGCTTATTGGATTCAATATCAAGTAAATCGAAAGAAATGATATTGCTGGTATCATTATAAATTACAAAAGCCAGCATTTTTTTATCAATTGTATTTAATTCTTTGTAATATAATAAATATTCATTTGGCAAGTAATTTCTGATCAAGCTCCAATTTAAGCCCTGATCAGTTGTATATTTTATTTCATGCTTATCGTCCGTAGGATCAACACTATGCACCAAAAATGTATTTGTATCAGTAGAATGAACATAGTCGAACATTCTTCCTTCAACCAAAAAATTGCTTATCAACTCGAAATTATTATTGAAAGTTTTGATATATCCAGATTCACTTTGAGCAGTGATAAAATTGTCATTACTTTTTTGTAAATTTGGAAAACAAGAAAGGTTGGGGCTGGATGGAGCCCAAAAATCATAAACCAGATTAGGAAATAAATTATTTTTAGCAAAACTTTTTCCATAATCATCCGATATCCATATATAACCAACATTACCCATATATGATCCTCCCAAATAGAGCTTTTTTGCAGTTTCGTCAAAAAAAATGGCATTGATTGAGAATGAGTAATAGAATTTATCGTACTTTGGATCTTTTTTCTCTACCGTGGGTTTGAATGTTAATCCATTGTCTTCAGATTTATAAATAGCGTTATTGTATGATCCATAATCATAGCCGCTGAAGAATAGAAAGGTTGAATCATATAATTTGACAGGTATTGTATAAGGCATGTAACCAACAAATTCGCTGACGACATTAATATTAGAATCTTTTCTATTCATAGTCACTAACATTTTATTTTTTCCAACTATTATTTCTTTATCATCAGTAAAAGTAAAATCTTTAAGACTGGAGCTTCCCGATCTTGTTCCACTGACTTTTGTAGTATCAAATACAGTCCATTGATTAGTTGTATCCCTCGAATTTAGAATGCTAAATCTGTTGTTAATAATTTTATTGACCCAATTTAAAGGACTGAGTGTATAATATTGTTCCACAGATTCAAAATCTTCTGTACGATAGATAAATTTTCTATTAGGAATACTAGAAAGGTAAAAATAAAAATAAACGGAATCGCTAAATAATTGATTTGCTAGACGACATTCAGGACATAAGACAATATTGATAACATTAATTGTATCCAACACTTTTAGGTTTGCATCAAATATTATTAAATTTGAAGTGTCACTTACGACTATAAAATTTCCATTATAATATTCAATTGACTTTCTTAAATTAAAATATGAAGACCATTTTGAAATCAAAAATGGAAACTCATTTATTTTGATAAAATCGTTATCAAGTATGTGCAATCTTGTTTTAGACCGTAGGAAGTAGCCGTTTGGATGCTTCACCACAGCAACTATCGAATCTTCTAAATTAGCCTTTTTAATCCAGGTTTTGCCTTTATCAAAAGAAATATTTATCTCACCTTTATTATTGAAAGCGGTCATTTTATCATCTTCAAAGAAGTATTTCAAAATGGTACCCGATTCAAAAACTCTGCGTTGCTCCCAAGTGTTAGCATTGTCATAACTTATCAGCATAGAGCCAAAATCGCCGTATGCCGCTACTGTATCGCCTTTTGCATCAACTCCATTGAAATTAATCACTAAAGGTGTGATTGTACAATCCGTAGCCTCTACAATTAAGGTTAATGCAATTATGAACGCAGTGAGTATGAGAATTGATTTTTTCATAAATTTCTTTCAATTTAAATAATTTACAAGTGATCATTTCAATAACATCGAAAATGTAAAAAAGTTTCTAAATGAATTGTGAATGTGTGCTTTTTTATATACATCCCTCCGATAATTGAATTTTACCGGAGGAATTAATTTTAGTTGTCTTGATCCTAATTTTTACTGTGAATTAGGGATTATAACAAACGTTTACAAAGTGGAAACAACCAGAGGTATCTCCACTATTTGTTGGGTCATCTACATCTACCTCTAAATCAGGACAGTTTGGCTGTCCAATCGGTGTCCAAGGTCCAAAAGTTTTATTAATTTTACCATCCGGGCTGCGGCATACTCTGACAGTTTGCTGACATTCAGCGGTACTAGTAGAGCAGACTTGAAAAACCATATTTCCATTGTCATTATATTTTTGCCAGCAAACTGGTACAGTAACTGTGTATGTAAAGTATAGACTAGGATTTACCGAACAAGGCGGTATCGGACTGGGACACAATATGAATATAGACGGTCCATCACTCAATTGCTTAATAATTTCATCAAATATAGCTTGTGGTGTAGTTCCTGGTGGATGTGAACAGGGTGGAGTAGGTTTCTTCACGTAAGAAGAAAGAATTATATCACCCGGATATGAAACTCCGCATTTATAGCAAATGGTTACATCATAATCGCAACCAAGAATTGATAAAGTTATAGTCGTTTGTGCGTAACCTTGGTTACATGCTTTTGCCTGATATCCAGACAAGAACAAGAACAGCAAACTGGAAACTAGTAATAATTTAATAGTTTTCATCAGAAAACCTCTTAATTTTTTTAAAAAATATTAATTAATATAGAGTTAAATTTGTGATGATAAACTGCACCTATGTTCAAAAGATGGATGTGGTTTATCTGTGTGAGTGGAGCTGGTGCGGCATTCATTCTGTCGGCTCCGCTTCTTTGATGCCCCAATTATGCAATGGTGTTCATAATTTTTTTCCTAAGATTAATGAAAATCCACCCATTTTTTTCTTGATGTCAAGTTACAATTAACAACGTGGAAGATCTTGGAAATTAACATTTGCTTTATTGTATTATTCTCTAGCAATTCAATTTAAACTTCTCGAAGTTGCCATAATACTCTTTTATAACAAATGAAATATCAAAAAGTTACAGGGAAAATAAAATTAAATGAAAATAAATATAAATAGTAGTGCATTCGTGATAACTAATATAGTTATTTACATAAACTAAATATATAATTAGGTTGGTTTTGATTTATGTCAGATCGTTATTCATTATTTTCTTGGCATGTTTTGCCATAAGCTTAATATCAAAAGTTTAATCTTTGATTTTTAGAACAGCTGCAGGTGTTCACGAACGATATTTAATCCGATAAGAATTAGTATTAGTCCACCAAAGAAAATAACTTTATTCCCAAACTTTACCGATAGTATTTCTCCAAGTCTTATTCCTATCAAACTCATAATCGCTGCAGTTATCCCTATGATTAAGCTGGGAAAAATTATGACAGTACCAATAATTCCAAAACTAAACCCCACTGCGAGCGCATCTATGCTCGTGGCTATAGACAATCCAACCATCGTCATGCCCTTCGATATATCCTTTGCAATTCTCGCTTCTTCGCCATTTAATGAATCATAAATCATCTTCGCTCCGATTACAAATAAAATTATCAGAGCTATCCAATGATCATAATCTTTTATCATGTTCACGATTCTGCTTCCTATTATCCAGCCAATAATCGGCATTATAAACTGGAACAATCCGAAATGGAACGATAGCCGGAACTTCTGACGGGCTGTCGCTTTACCAAAATATGCCCCGCCTGCCAATGATACTGCGAAAGCGTCCAGAGCCAAGGCCAGAGAGATGAAGATTATTTCTAAAATGCTCATATATATTTGATTGTTAATATTGTCCGTTTGAAGAACGCAAATTTAAGAATAGAATGCAGAAAATAATAATAAATATAATGAGTCGAATATTTATTGATTTTTTTTGAAACATTTTGTCTGTTTGCGGGTTATTAAATCTAGTGTATTGTCAGTTAATTAAATCTTTTGAATTGAATTGAAAAATAATTTTTTCTATATATTTCTTCTAACACTTGTCTTTAGCTTAACCACGATGTATAGCGCATCTGACAGGACTTACGACCGTTCCGTTATCATCAATGCCAGGATAGACTCTTCTGCTTCGAAGAGGAAAATAATCCTCACCTGGGACAATTCTGACGTTAATGCTACGAAATTCTACATCAACAGAAAATTGAAAGACGAGCAGGGCTGGCGCTATCTCGACTCTGTTGACACTTCTGTATCCTCATTTACTGATTCCGAATTGAGTGGAAGCAATAAATGGGAATATCAGGTTATCAAGGCTACTAAAGATAATGCCTACTATGGCTATGGCTACATTTACGCAGGATTTGATGAGATTATGCCCGATTACCGCGGAACTGTTCTTATGCTTGTCGATCAAACTATCAGCGAAAGCCTTAAGAATGAATTGAGCCGATATGCTGAAGATCTGAGAGGCGATGGATACCGTGTTGTCCGTCAGAATGTCCCGAGAAGTGAGAAATTTAGTGCGGCTGATGTAAGAAGAATAAAAAACATCATCAATTATGAAAAAGAAAAATGCAATGGCGATCAACTTACAATTGTTATCATTGGCAGAGTTGCTGTACCTTATGCTGGTAATACCGCCTGGGACGGTCACGATAACCATGTCGGTGCCTGGCCCGCAGATTTGTTTTATGCCACTCATGATACTGACTGGACTGATGAGAACGTAAATAATATTACCGCTGAAAGATCTGAAAACAGAAACATGCCCCATGACGGTAAGTTTGACCAATCTACAATCACCAATACCAACGTGATCATCGGAAGAATTGATTTTTATAATCTTCCATCTTTCAGCGAATCTGAGACAGAATTATACAGAAACTATCTCGAAAAGAATCATAATTTCCGGAGTGGAATTCTCATTCCGCGAATAAAAGGATTGATTGACGATGGCTTCAAAATGTACTCCGACGAAGCATTTGCGGCTTCAGCCTGGATGAATATCAGTCCGCTAGTCGGCAAAGAAAATATCGATACTGCCGGTTATATGCCCTCTCAGGCTATCGATAGCTATCTCTGGTCATATTCATGCAATTCCGGGGCATATAATTCCGTTGCTCAGAGTGTCTACACAGACCAATTAGCCATCAAAAATGTAAACAGTATCTTCACAATGCTTCTTGGCTCTTACCTTGGTGATTGGGACTCGCAGGACAATGTGATGAGGGCTACTCTTGCCTCTAAACCATCTATTCTTACCTGCTGCTGGTCTGGAAGGCCTTTCTGGTTCTTCCACCACATGGCTCTGGGGGAGCCCATCGGGTATTCAGCTATGATATCTGCAAACAACTATCTTCTCTATCAATCCACAGGTATGGAAGGTATTCGCGGTGCCCACATGAATCTTATGGGTGATCCGACTCTTAGATTGAAGTATGACACAAAGGTTCAAAATTTCTCTCTTAGTGAGGACATCATCGTCAGCAACGTGAGACGTGTCAGTCTCAATTGGAACGATCTCCCTAACGATCTCCTTTCATATAGGATTTACAGAAGTGCTGGCGATACAGGAAAATTTGAGGTAATTGCCGCTGTTTCCCCCGATAAACACGAATTTACTGATAATTCAGCTCCAACTGGCGATCTTACCTACATGATTAGAACAGTCAAGAAAGAGACAGCAGTTACGGGAACATATTTCAACCTGAACCATGGCTCATTTGTTAAGACAACATCAACGGCAGATGTCGTAAATTATTCCGAGATAAATCAGCTTGAAATCGGCCCAAATCCATGCAGTGATTATCTTAATATCTATTTATCTGTGAACACACCCCAATCCGCAGTGATGTCGATAACTGATCTTCAGGGTAATCAAATATACAATAGTGGAATTATTCAACTAACTTCTGGAATGAATATTATCCGCTTGGATGAACCTGTTAGTAAAATAAGCGATGGTTTATATCTTGTAAGGATGAGAACATCCGCCAAATTATATCTTGGCAAAATTTCAGTTATACATTAATTCCAAATTAATCATTAGAAACAAACTAAAATTGTTGATATTCCGCTCCTAGCTTGTCATTCCTGCGCATGCAGGAATCTTTTTTAAACATAGTAAAATCTTGGATTCCAGTATATACCAGAACGACACAGTTGTTCAGTGTTTCCAAATAATGTGTAAAGTTTTAATACCCAATTTGGGTTAATCTAATGAAAATTGTGAATTAGAATAAACCTCATTTATCCTTTTCTTTACTTCGTAAAAAATCTCTTCTTGATTGAATTGTCGAATATCATCAGTATAAGTATCGATAGAAGTATTATTGGTATTATATATAGCGATTCACTCGTTGAAATCTGATGCCTCAATGAATCCACAGACTTCATTAATATGTCTAATCTCCCCGGTTCTGACTTAGCGTTGAATGGAATGAGAGTCAATATCAATGCAAGAGCTGAGAACATTGTTACTACTGCCACAGACACTGCATACCAGAATTTTTTAGTGAATACAGGCTCAGACTTATATTTCGCTTTTAGCGGTGATAGACTTATCATCTGCATTACTGATGAAGTAAAATCTTCCGATGGACTTTCCAGTCCTGACTTGGTGATAATTTTCTTTATTTGCGATTCTTGGTTTAGCATATTTTTCATAATAGATTGTACACCTCTTCTTTCAAAATATTTTCAAGAGTATGTTGAAGCTTTTTACGGATACGGAACAATTTTATTTTGACGTTCGATCTTGTCAGTCCTGTGATCTGTGCTATTTCCTCAGCACTTTTTTCCAGCTGATAATATAGTGTAAGTATCAGACTGTCCTCCTCCTCGAGTGATTCCATCGCCAGATTGACGTAATGCTTCTGATCTTCTGATTTCATCTTGTTCAATGCTGAGTTTGTATCATTGAAATCAGCACCCGCAGACTCAATTGTCTCCTCGTCCAGCTCTCTCATTGCTGGTTTGCGCTGTCTCAGCCTCGAAATTGCACAAGTATAGACGATTCTGTATAGCCATGTCGAGAAAGCCGATTTACTGTTGAATTCCGAAAGAGCATAATAGCTTTTAACGAATGCATCCTGAGCGGCTTCTTCGGCATCCTCCCTGTTCCGCAATACTCGCAAAGCCAGAGTGAAAGCTATACTTTTATACTTATTTATTATAAAAGCATAAGCATCGGAATGGCCTTTCAGAACTTTTTCAATATAATATTTATCATCATTATTTATCATCGAATAATTAGACGAAAGAATGTGCTCTGTGGTTACAAATTATTTTTTTTATTTTTTTTGTAACCGGAGAAAACTTCCTTGCGTCTAATTGGGAAAGAAGATAATTTGTTTCAATATTTTTTTGGAGTCAGTCATGTTAGAAGATATTTTAGTCCCGATATTCGCGATGCTCACAACATTCGGATCATTTTTTGGAATATGCTATATTTATTTCTCAACCAGGCATAAGGAAAGAATGTCCCTGATTGATCACGGAGCCGATCCTGCAATTTTCAAAACAGAGTCAAACCCTATGAGAGTATTGAAGTGGGGATTGTTCTTCGTAGGTATAGGACTTGGAATTCTTGGAGGTATTGGATTAGTTTCAGGATGGAGATTAGAACCACCTGTTCCGATTTATATTGCTATGATTCTTATTGGCGGTGGGCTTGGATTGATGATATTCTATTTTATACAGTATAAGATGGAAAAGAAGAAAAGCTAGAAGCTTTCGAAATAAATGAACCATCAGATAGGTCGATCCTTTCTGATGGTTCTTGATGCTAAAATATAATATTTATGTGGTAGCTAATGCCACTTTACCGGGTTTATTTTTTACTCTAATTTTCACGAAATCAGCATCTCTGGTTGTAGGTATCGGAATCTCCAATCCTTCTTCAATCATTCCCTCTATATGAAATTCAATTGCTTCCTTCATTAATTTTTCAGTTGCACCGATTGTTGAGCCAGAAGCAACACAACCGGGCAGATCAGGGGAGTAGGCTGAAAAGCCTGTCTTTGTTTTCTCAACTATCATAAGATATTTATACATTTTCGATTCCTGCTTGTTGGAAAATACTTTTACAAGTTTTTATTGCCAAATCGTCATTCGGATGACCAGCAACGAACTCAAGTCCTGTCTTCCAATTTATTTCACGTATATTATAGAACAATATATTTATTTTTCTATAAAAGTCAATAATAATTTTATACAATAACCCAAATATTAATTCGTGTTACAACATTAGATGTTATAACATTAAATATTTGGAGTTATTATGAAAAATGTCCTTTATAATCTTGGCAAGTACCTTTATGCGATTCCCTTCGCAATTTCCGGATTGATGCATCTGATTAAAGGTTCGGAGATGGGGGGAGCCGTGCCTTCATTCATACCTGGAGGTGTGTTCTGGGTCTATTTGACCGGAGTTGCATTATTAGGAGCCTCAATTAGTTTAATTATAAATAAGTACACAAAATTATCAATGCTTCTTTTAGGTATAATGTTGTTAATATTTGTTCTTACAATTCACTTACCTGCATTGTCTAATCCTCAAATGATGCAAATGGCAATGGCGGGACTTCTTAAAGATACAATGCTTGCAGGTGCTGCATTTATGTTTTCTGCAAGAAGCGAGAACTAATATCTTATTTGTGTTAAAATTTTTGGAAACAATCTCAAGAAAATCCTTGGGATTGTTTTTTTTTTTTGTTAAACACAGAATTTTGCAAGAATATTTCAAATTTTAACAAACATGATTGCTCGATTGTTACATTGTACAAAATACATGCCTGGCACTAAAGTAGAAATATCTATCCGCTGATTTTCGGTTTTCTGAATTTCTGGAATCAAAACTGTTTCACCATATATGTTGCAGATGCGAATATCATTGTTATCGGTTCCGGCAATTTCAATGCAAACCGAAGCAGGATTGGGAAAAATTTGCAAATCACTTGTCACATGTTGAATATGAGAATCTACTCCGGTTAATTCATCTGTCTTGAAAACACCATCATATTTGCTTCCTAAAAAAGCATCATTGTTATTTCCAAAGCACATTTCAGTTATAAATATATTTGCTATTAAGCCAGTGCTTAATGATTGCCAGTTCTCACCGTTATCCTTAGAAAATGCTAATTTACCGCTTCTTATGGAACTAATATAGATGTCATCATTCTTATTGATTTGAATGAAAGACACACCATAGTCAATCCCAGTGAGCTTAGTAAATGTTTTGCAGGTATCCGTAGAACGAAAAATGGCATCGCCTCCCTGCCATGCATTCATGTTTACAAATGCATCTCCCTTTTGATTGAAAGCGACATTTGTTCTATAATTTTCGGGTACATCCAATGGCAATCTGATAAATGAACCGCCTTCATCTTCGGAAAAATAAATACCAGATGTGAAAGTACCAACCAGTACATATCTATTCTGAAACGTAGCAATTGAGACTATCTTATTAACCGTCAAATCTTTGGTCAACCAGGATTTTCCATTATCATCAGAGAAAAACAGCATATAGTTTCCCGCATAAATTCTTCCATTCTCAGATTCTGCAAATGTAAGATTAGTACTATATTTTGAATTTATTGAACTGTCGATGACCCATGAATCACCGTCATTGGTAGATTTCATCACACCCAGATCATTACTTGAATAAATATTGCCGGATTTCGTACAAAACACCGAAGTACATATAAGATTTGTTCCGATAGGCAATGATAATTGTTCCCAATAGTTGCCTGAATTGGTTGTGCGATATAGTCCGCTGTTAGTTGCCGTAAAAACATACCCTTTTGAATTAACTGAGAGTTGATTTATTGATGTATTAATAATTCCCTGATTCTTTTTCGATAACTTTTTGGTTGTTACATCATACTGGAGAATGCCATTACTCCATGTTGTGGCAAAGATCAAACTATCTGTCTTGATAATTGAAGATATCCGATAATCTGAGAAACCATCTATCTCAGTCCATGTTGCACCTCCATCAATCGATTTGCAGACTCTACTATCTCCGCTAATGTAAACATCTCCATTAGGATCAACAAAAATTGCTTCTACATATTCAATTGTTATGGAGTCTTGTCCTGGGATCCATGTCAATCCGTTATCGGTTGAAGTATATACATATTTCCCCATACCTGCTGTTAAAAAATTATTAAACTTTTTATTATATGAAGTATAGAACAATCCTTGTTTAAAAGTTGAATCGTTGATGACAATATAATTCCAATCTAAGCCGCTATTTGATGATCGCCCAATAGTTCCACCATCAAAGGTAAGTATTAATGTACTAGTGGAATCTGCACAAAAATCGTCAAAATTATCACTAAAAATTTCACTCCAGGTTACACCTGAATCTGTTGACACTAAGAATTCACCCCAGAAAAAACTGGCATAAATATTTGAATTATTGTCAATCACGATTTTCCTCACATAAGAATCTGATCCATTGGGTTTGAGCTGTTTTAAAAAATTTATATCTTTGTCATATAATGATATTCCTCCACTACTATTACCTAAATAAATATTATTATTAACGTCAATTGCAATAGCGGAAACACCTTCAAAGACTTTTTCCCAATTCTCACCATCGTCCTTTGAACGATAAAGATCATAAGAAGATGAAATGGTATATAAATATCCCCTGGAATCTGCTTTTATACTAGTAAGCTGTCCAGAGCATGGTCCATTAGTCTGCTGCCAAATAGGTTGACTTAATGTAGCAACAATATTCATGAGGAATATCAAGATGGGATAAATTATAGCTTTATTCACGTTCAAGCCTTTCACTATTCATTTGAAAAATGATACAAAGTTAAGTAATTATTTGCATAACAAAAATTAATATACTTTAGCCGATAAAGTTATGAATATTCTAGGTTATTATGGCTGTTTTCAAATAAATTTATGTTCTACTAAAACATTTGTATTCAATAAATATTAATTTATTTAGTCTTACCTAATTTACTGCAACATTTAAATAAATATGAAAAACCCTTCCTGGCTTCTAAAACTCAAACAATATGAAGGTTCTGATCTCAAAAAATCAATCACACAGATTTTTACATCGATTCTTCCTTATTTTGCTATAATGGCATTAATGTTCTATATGGTGAGTAATCATTATTCCTACTGGCTCGTATTACCTTTGACAATGCTTGCCAGTGGCTTTTTTATGAGAATCTTCATCATCTTACATGATTGTTCGCATAATTCATTTTTTAATTCTAAACGGGCATGTAGTATATTCGGCAATATAAGCGGAGTTATTACTTTTACACCTTTTTCTGACTGGAAGCTTGCCCATTCTATTCATCATTCGACTGTCTCTAAGCTCGAAGGCAGAGGGATAGGTGACATGTGGACAATGACCGTGAAAGAGTATAATAATTCAAGCAAAATGACAAAATTTGCATATAGGCTTTTCAGAAACCCTCTCGTATTTTTGCTACTGGGACCTATTGCTTTGTTTTTCGTTTTTCACCGTATTCCGAAGAATTTTACACGCAAAAAAGAGATGATCAACTTGAGCTTAACCAATGTAGCTCTAATTGGGATAGTCGTTGTGGCTTACTTTACAATCGGATTGTGGAATTATGCTATTGTTCAATTACCTGTTGTGTATTTTGCCGGAGTAGCAGGAGTCTGGCTGTTTTATATTCAGCATCAGTACGAAGATGTATATTGGTCTGATATTGTAAACTGGGATCCTATCAAAGCAGCTATGGAGGGATCTTCCTTCTATAAGCTTCCCGCAATTTTTAGATGGTTTTCCGGTAACATCGGCTACCATCATATTCACCATCTGAAGCCAAGAATACCGAACTACAACCTGAAGCCATGTCATGATTTTGTACCTGAACTCCAGGAAGTTAAGGCTATTACTTTTTTCAAAAGCTTAAAATCATTGTTCCTGCATCTCTGGGATGAAGATACAGGAAAAATGATTGGCTTCAGAAATTTAAGTAGAATAAAGGCTAATTGAAATTTAGGAACAGGCAATTTGTAATTAGGTCCACTTGTGAATACAATAATACCTACAATTTTTCAACCATAGGGTTAAACCTATGGTTGATCGGCATTTTCTGTAAAAGCCTTATTATTTTTTATTTAGAATTCAGCATCCCTGAATAATTATGTGCTTTTCTGCTCTTCCAGTCTCCTTTGTGGTAAGCATAAGCGGCAATCAATGGCAAAGCAATTGTTGCCTCGCTGAATACCATTTGCTCGTATGTGGTTTCGACCTTACCCCATGAGCTGGCTTCCTTTAGGGTTGAACCTGAAAGTCCTCCATCGCGTTCGTCAGCTACCGTAATCTGGACTGCATATTTGTGCATATCGGCTTCCACTTCGAGAATCTCACATGCCACAACGACATCCTGGGTGAAGTTCTTCGGTACTCCGCCGCCAACCATGAAAATACCTGTATCACCAGCTGCAATTTTTATCTTTGTGAGCTCAAGGAAGTCCTTAGCTGAATCGATGGAAACGACTTCGCCTTTGGCATGGAACTGATGATGAATAAGTCCGAATCCTGCCGAGCAGTCTGAGAAAGCCGGAACAAAAATTGGTACTCCGCATTCGTAAGCTGTTCGGACTACTGATCCTTCGCCTAGATTATTGTCAACGAGGTATTTGCCCATTGCCCAGATGAATTCTCTTGAGCTGTATGCTCTGGGTGGGAGTGAATTTGCAATCTTGGCTGTTGTCATATCACATACACGTAAGTCTTCTTCATCTATATATGTATCATAAATTCTGTCAATCATTAGCTCGCGGAGTTCGTTATCGTCCACAAACTGAGTACCCTGATAATGCTTATAGCCAAGTGCTTCGAAGAAGTCCTGATCCACGATTACCGCACCCGTGGAAACGATAGCATCTATCATATTGTGCTTTATCATATCGACAACTATATTCTTGAGGCCTGCACTAAAGAGTGACCCTGCAAGAGTGAGAATAATTGAGCAATTTGTGTCGTCAATCATTCGTGTATAAATGTTTGCCGCTCTGTGAAGATTTCTAGCCTGGAAAGCAGTTTTACCCATGGCATCGACCAGATCGACAACATTAAATTTCTTGATATCGATGTGCTCCACTAGGTTAGCCTGATTGAGGTAATCTTGTTTGTTGGGCATTTGTTTGTCCTTAGTAAAAAATTAAAAATATTAGATTACAAAATTAACCTAAACAAATGATTAAAAAAATTGAAAATGGATTATTGTTACTGTTTTATTCTGATTGAATATTCTTTAAGATAGCGCTTTTCGAATGGACTCAAAGAATCATTGCCGTATTCGAGCATTTTGTCTAGTATTGTATTGAGCTTTTCCTCAGAGTAGAAATCCTCAAGTTCTTGGTCATCCATGAACATATCATCCAGTGGTTTATCTATCATTCTATATCCTACCGCATTTCTATCTCGCGTTTTTACTTCCGATGGCTCGAAGTCCGGCACAACTCTTGGCTTAGGATTCATTGCTTCTTGTGGCTGTACATTGAAAGAGTGAGTTAGGCGAATCTGCAGATACATAGCCAATGAAATGAGTATGCCATACGATGCGGAAAAAATAGAATTATAAAGTAAAGTTTCTGAGGTCATCGAAAAATGAATAAGAACGACTGAAAGCCATAGCATCGATGCCAATGTTACAAATGACATCGCCGGCAGACCGAATAGTCTTTGTGGATGGTTCTTCTTTGGGATTTCTGCAAGTGTGAACATTGTCAGAACAAAGAATGAAAGAGATTCTGTTCCGGCAAAAGCCATTGGCGATTTCCAGAAAAATAAGCTGAATCCGATTCCCTGCAATAACGTAATAAGCAAAATGATGATCGAGAATGTAAGATGATTAAATCGTTCCTCAAGCATTGGTGCTATAAACCAGAATGTAAAGGCAAAAAGTAATGAACCTTCTACTGAACCCGGTAAGAAAGAAAAACTTATTACTCTCCAGAATTGAAGATCGATTGCTACTTTTGAAGGTATAAGGGCAAGTAAGTTAAAAATATAGTTATTCGTCAATAAATTGGCAATACCGAAGCACGCGACCATAATCGCTATTACCTGAGATATACTTATGAATGATTTCCTTTTCACAATAACTTTTTTTATTTGGTATAGAATCACAATGTAATAACACATCAATATGCTATTTTGTTACTAACTTTTCGAAATTATGTTTTCTTTAGACTATCTATCAGCTCATCAACTTTGATTATCGACATGTTCTCATAAAAATCTTCGTTCACTGCAACCATTGGAGAATCACCGCAAGCACCCATGCACTCTACTTCTTCGAGTGAGAAAACTCCGTCATCGGTTCTTTCCATGTGTCCTATATTTAACCTTTCGGAGACATGATGGTAGATTTTATCCCCATTGCGGAGCATGCATGAAACATTGGTGCAAACCTGAAGATGAAATTTCCCCATTGGCTTCTTGAAATACATAGTATAAAATGTGGCGACTCCTTCGACGTGAGCGTATGTCAGTCCTAGCAGATCACCCACATAGCGCATAACATCGGGTGATAGCCAGCCCCATTTCTTCTGAGCCATCCAAAGTGTTGGCATCAGTGCGGCTTTTGTCTCAGGATACTTTGCCTTAATCGTTTCAATTTTTTCTAGTTCTTCAGCGTTAAATACTATTTCCATAATGTTGTTGCTGTTATTTAATAAATGATAGAATACAAAAATAATAAAATTCGATATAAATCAACAAAAAGAAATGAATATTGGGGTTGAACTGCTCTTTTAATTCGTTTCGTACACATAACTTCAAAAATTATTATTGTTGTATCCTGCCAAGAAGTATTTTTTTATGCATCATCCCTTATGAATCACATTTACCATATAAATTAAAGTTCAGACATCACTTTCCACTTTCAAACTTTCTACTTTCTACTTTCTACTGACTTGGTTCCCAGAAGTGCAGTTTCATATTCACTCTTTCGTCCAAGAATTCTATTCCTTCTGCTTCCAGCAATTCCCTCATCTGGCTGGGACTTGCAAAATGCATTTTCCCTGTTAGCTCACCATTGCGGTTGACAACTCTGTGGCAGGGATAATCCATTTCGTACTTCAATGAATTAACAGCCCAACCAACCATCCTCGCCGATGATTTTAATCCCAGGTAATTCCCGATTGCGCCGTAAGTTGTAACCTTGCCGCAGGGAATCCGCCTCACAACTTCGAACACTCTCCGGAAAAAATCCTTATTCTCGTTTTTTGCCATTTTAAAAATAAATTCTTGTCTAATACTATATATATAATTCAACATAAACGCAAAATCAAATTTATGTATAAATTAGAAATTTTTTCTCAATATCTTGATAACAGACTTAAAACCGGTCTTCCCGGGCTGGAGTCCCACTTGAAGATGACTCCGCTCAACGATGGTAAGCCAATCCGGAAAATTGTCCCTAATCCTGATGCCCGTGTGTCGTCAGTGATGATTCTTCTCACAGAATCAAACGGAGCTATCCAAGTGCTTTTTACTCTCCGCAGTCGACATCTTGGAAGCCATAGTGGTCAGATCAGCTTCCCTGGTGGAATGACTGAATCCGAAGAAACTGCTGCCCAGACAGCTCTTCGTGAAGTTTATGAGGAAATTGCCATTCATGAGTCTCAAATCAACTTAATCGGCAATTTGTCCCAACTCTTTGTTCCGCCTTCTAACTCAATTATCAACCCTATCATCGGGACTTTTAATCATTCTAAGGTCTCAATTATTCCTAGTCCGGACGAGGTGGAAGAAGTTTTCTTTGTTGATATTCTGGATTTCTATAATCCCGAAAAATTTAAACGCGAAATGTGGAATATTCAGGGCTATCTTTGCGATGTGCCTTTCTGGGATATCCACAGCTCAACACCGCTTTGGGGTGCCACTTCCATGATACTTCGTGAGTTTCTTGATATTTCCCATTCATTCTTTTTCCCTGAGGTACAGAATGTCTCCTGACAGAACTAAAGCACCTATTAACGATGAAATTCTTGATTTTAATTTTCCTGCGTTCGAGAAAATAAATCTCAATAATAAAATATCTCTCTACCTTAGCTATAATCCGGCTCAGCCTCTTGCAAGCATTAAAATTGTATTAAAAAACGGTGCTCTTACAGAACCAATCAATGGCACTGCCTTTCTTGCTTCGCAAATGCTGATCAAGGGTACAAATAAACTGTCTTCTGCCGAGATTGCTAATCAAATCGAAAACTATGGCGCTACTATTAATTCTTCTGCTCAGTGGGACGATACCTCGATGAGTTCTCTGTTCATGGCTGAATTCCTGGAACCAGTTCTCGAAATCGTTATGGATTGCCTACTCAATTCCACTTTCGACGAAGCAGAATTTGAAAAGATTCGTGCCAGGCATATCTCAGCCATCATGCAGGAAAATTCCGACATCAACTATCTGGTTCAGTATGCCTTCAATAAAGCTGTTTTCGATGGTTCAGGCTATGGGCAGCCGCTTATCGGCACTATCGACAGCGTGAAAGCTCTCACCCGGGATGATTTATACAACTGGTACAGAAAACTTCTGTCCGATTCAGAAATTACAATCATAATTGCCGGGAACTTCGATCAGAACCGTGTTGTGTCCTTATTAAACAGCTATCTTAGTGATCTGACAGGAACAGTTACGAAAGAAATATTTAACATAAACACTGTTTTGACAAAAAACTTAGTCGCAATAATCGATAAACCTGAGTCCAGCCAGTCAGCACTAAAAGTTGGCAATTTCTCTATAGATAGAACTAGTACTGATTTCCCTTATCTTCAGATTCTGAATACTATTTTTGGAGGTTATTTCCTCTCAAGACTCAATATGATCCTTCGTGAGGAAAAAGGCTTAACTTATGGTGTGTATTCTATGATCGAAAGTCGGAAATATGCTACTGTTCAGACTTCTTCATCTGGTCTGAATAAAGAGTATCTTGCAGAATCCGTCAAAATTATTCTCGATGAGTATAAAAAAATTCAACAGGGTAAATTTGAACAAATTGACCTGCAAAGCTCTGTACGGTACATTCTCGGTTCATTCCTGAGAAGTATCGAAACTCCTCAGCAGATAGCCGGGATGATTCAGTCTATAGACCACTTCGAACTCGAGCATGATTTCTTCGATATTTTTTATCGTCGTATTGCTTGTGTAACACTCCCGGAATTGAAGTATTCCGCACTACGGCTTTTTAATTCAGAAAATTTCGTGATAGCAGCCGTCGGCGAAAAAGAATTAATAAAAGAGCAGTTAAAAGGTTTCGGTGATTTGATTATATTTGAAGTTTAATATTTAGTTAATAATTTTTTTTATTGGAGATAATTATGGAATTACAAAAAATTCAAGCCGCCCTCAAAATAGCAGGTGTCGATGGATGGCTCTTCTATGACTTTCACAATCGTGATGCTATTGCCGCCAGAATCTTGAACATGGATACTCGCCGCTTTGCTTCCAGACGATGGTTCTATTACATCCCTACCGAAGGTGAGCCACAGAAGCTCGTTCATAAGATTGAACCATGGAGATGCGATCATCTTCCAGGTAAAAAAAATGTCTATCTGCCTTGGGAACAGCAGCACGCCATGCTCAAGGAAATGCTCGGCAGTGCCAAGAAAGTAGCAATGCAGTATTCGCCTAACAATGCAATTCCTTATGTTTCCATCGTCGATGCCGGGACTTTCAATCTTGTCCAGAGCTTTGACGTAGAAGTAGTAACCAGTGCCGATCTTGTCAGCCAGTTCGAATCTCATCTCACCATGGATGATTGCCAAACTCACATCGAAGCCGGTGTTGTTCTTCAGCATGTCAAGGATGAGGCTTTCCGGGAGATCGCGCGCAGAATCAAAGCTGGTCAGAACCCAACCGAATTTGAAATATATCAGTTCATGGTTGATATCATGAAAAAAGGCGGACTCGAATTCACAGATGGTCCTATCGTTGCAGTCAATGAACATGCTGCCGACCCTCACTTCGAGCCGACATTCGAAAACACTCATCCGATGAAAATCGGTGATCTTGTTCTGATAGACCTTTGGGCAAAAATGGATCGTCCGGGTAGTATCTACTACGACATCACTTGGATGGGCTTCATCGGTCAGGAAGTTCCCGAAAAATTGGAAAACATATTCCAGGTAATCCGCAAAGCTCGCGACACAGCCTCGAATCTGGTCAAAGAACGTTTCGATACAAATACTCCCGTATTCGGCTGGCAGGTTGACGATGCTTGCAGAAAAGTTGTCATCGATGCCGGCTATGGCGATTATTTCAGTCACCGCACAGGACACAACATCGGCGAAGAAGTCCACGGCAATGGTGTTCACATCGATAATCTCGAAACAAAAGACGAACGAATTATCATCCGCGGCACATGCTTTTCCGTAGAACCAGGAATCTATCTCGAGCATGAAAAAATAGGATTCCGTACCGAAATCGACGTATTCGTCACCGACGAAGGCAATGTCGAAATCTACGGTGCCGTCCAGGAATCAATCATCCCAATCCTCAATCTATAAATATTGAACATTACCCTGATTAACTCCCTCTCCGATTGTCGGAGAGGGTAGGGGTGAGGACAATTCCGTATTCCTTAGTCATTCCCTCCACTCCGGTAGGTCATGCATCCCTGCCAGACCATCAATTCTCAATTATTAATTATTAATTATATTTT
>CAIOZA010000025.1 GCA_903862655.1 uncultured Ignavibacteria bacterium | reverse complement strand
AGTAGATTATCCAACCGGTCCCGTTATCTGGGGTAAACCAGGTACTAACGCACAACATTCTTTCTTCCAGCTAATTCATCAGGGAACACAGATGATTCCGGCCGATTTTATCGCTCCGGTTAAAAGTCTTAATCCAATCGGAAATCATCACGATATACTTATGTCAAATTTTTTGGCTCAGACAGAAGCATTGATGAAGGGTAAATCCGAAGATGTTGTACTCAAAGAATTACAATCGCAAAATCTTTCAGAATCAGACATAAAAGCAATTTTGCCTCACAAAGTATTTAAAGGCAACAGACCTACGAATACTATCTTGATCGACAAACTCACACCTAAGAATCTCGGCTCGATAATTGCAGTTTATGAGCATAAGGTTTTTGTACAAGGTGTTATTTGGAATATCAATTCATTCGATCAGTGGGGTGTTGAACTTGGAAAACAATTAGCTAAAGAGATACTACCACAATTAAAAGCCGAAAATGAAGTCGATAACCATGACTCTTCTACAAATAATCTGATTAATTATTTTAGGAAGAACAGATAAAACAAAAAAGTAATTATTATGACAACTGAAAATCAAACAGAAGTAAAGTTAAATCTAAAGTCTGCGGAATACTATTTTAACAGGGAATTGAGCTTTCTTGAATTTAACAAAAGAGTTTTGTCAGAAGCAGAATCTCCTGAGCATCCACTATTGGAAAGATTGAAATTTATTTCTATCTATAGTTCAAATCTTGACGAATTCTTCATGATAAGAGTTGCCGGTCTCAGAGACCAGATACAAGCCGGAGTAATAGATCTGTCAACTGACGGAATGACTCCTAGCCAGCAGTTGAAGGAAATCAGGAAACGATTAGTATCAGAATATTCCCGACAGGAAAAGATATTAATGGATGATATATTTCCTGCACTTGAGAATGAAGGAATTTACTTCCATAGCCTAAGAGATCTAAATAAGACAGAGAAAGATTTTTTAAAAGATTATTTCTGTAATTTCCTTCTTCCTGTACTTACTCCCTTGAGTCTTGATCCGGCTCATCCGTTCCCACGGATTATCAACCGCTCACTAAATGTTGCTTTTTCTCTTATCGATAAGCAAAAGAAAACTATAGAGAAAAGAATTGCAATTCTTCAGCTTTCTTCTCAATTGGCTAGATTTATAGAAATACCCCGCGTAGATGGACAATATCACTTCGTCAGGCTCGAACAAGTCGTTAAGGCTTATGCAAGCATTCTTTTCCCGGGTCTGGAAGTTGAATTCGCAAATACATTCCGTGTTACCCGAGATGCCGACATCGAAATAGCAGAAGACGAAGCTGAAGATTTACTTTTGGAAATTTCTGAACAGGTCAAACACCGCAAATGGGAAACAGCTGCCGTTCGACTTGAAGTTTCTGACGATATGCCGGCATATATGGTTAACAGCCTCATGAAATCTCTTGATCTCAAGCCGGATGATGTTTATTCACACAACAGACCTCTTCATCTGCCTGATTTAATGCAGTTAATGAAACTGGACATCCGCCACCTGAAGGATACACCATTCCAGACCAGAACACAAAATGCCCTTCTGAAAGATGGACCAGAATTATTCGATCTACTACGTAAGAAGGATATCCTTGTTCATCATCCTTACGATTCATTCACAAATAGTGTTCTAAAATTCTTGACAACGTCCGCAACTTGTCCGGATGTAGTTGCTATAAAGATAACTCTTTATCGTGCAGGCATGAATTCACCAATTGTTGCCGCTTTGAAACAAGCCGCTGAAAATGGCAAGCAGGTAACTGCTTTTGTTGAATTAAAAGCCAGATTTGATGAAGAGAATAATATTATCTGGGCAAAGGAGCTTGAAGAGGCAGGTGTTTACGTCGTTTACGGTGTTCTCGGCCTCAAAACTCATTGCAAAATTGCTATGGTAGTCCGTCGGGAAGGAAAGACACTCAGAACCTATGTGCACCTTGGCACAGGTAATTATAACAGATCAACTGCCAGACTTTATACCGATATTGGCTTCTTTACTTCTAACGAAGAGTTCGGAATCGATGCAATACATTTGTTTAATTTTCTTACTGGTTATTCCTATCATAAAGATTGGAATCATCTGATAGTAGCTCCCAATCACCTCAGAAAGAAGATCGTCGAGTTGATTGATCGCGAAGCAGCTATGCATACAGCGGAAAATCCCGGGTTTATTTTTGCAAAAATGAATGCTATTGCTCACGATGAAGTTACTCAAGCACTCTATCGCGCATCACAAAAGGGTGTTAAAATTCAACTGGTAGTAAGAGGTATTTGTTGCCTCAAACCGGGCATTCCAGGTATAAGTGATAACATAGAAGTAAGAAGCATTCTGGGGAGATTCCTCGAACATAGCAGAATCTTTTATTTTCAGAATGCAGGCGAAAGTGAGATATATCTTTCAAGTGCCGACTGGATGACACGAAATCTTCACAGACGTGTTGAACTCATGTTCCCGATTCTTGATGGTCATTTGAAGAAGAATCTATTTGATTTGCTTCACCTCTATTGGCAGGATAATAAGAAATCCTGGAGACTTCTGAGCAGTGGTAATTACGAAAAAATTGAACCACAAAATGAAGAAGTTCCATTCTCCATTCAGGATCATTTGATAAATGTTGTTAAAAAATATAAAAAGAAGAAGCAGAAAATTAGTCCTTACATTAAAAATTTTAGTTAAGGTTATTTGTTAATGAATTTGCCATTTAAGATTGCTGTCAGATATATCTTTACTATTAGAAGTTTTCACTTCATTACTTTCATAACAATAATCTCAATAATCGGTATTGTTATCGGTGTTGCGGCTCTAATCATAGTCATGTCTATCTTTAACGGTTTCGGTGAATTCACTGAAAAGCAGCTAATAGGTCTTGATCCACATATACGAATTGTACCATCGAATGGTGCCTGGCTTGAGAATTATGCTTCTTATGAAAAAAAAATAGCTAACTACAAAGACATCGGTGGATATTCTCCGGTTGTACAGGGAAGAGTCATAGCTGTCAAAAGTGACAATATGAAGGTTGTTCAGATTAGTGGATATAACGCCAAACAATTTCCAAATGTTTCCGGGATTGGCAATAGTAGTGTTTCCGGTAAGTTTTTCATAGGTGAACATGCTGGAAAAAGATACATTGCTCTTGGAGCAAATCTCGCATATTCACTCAAAGCAGTTCCTGGTGATAATATCTATCTGATGTCATTAAACTCAGTTGAATACTCTATCAAATCTATGTCTCGTCAGCAGGGTGTAGAATTTACGGTTTCATCCATCTTCCAAACAAATAACCCTGAGTACGACAACACACTAGGATTGACATCAATAGAGCTTGCCTCTGTACTGCTCAGCACTCCATTAAACTCAGCATCAGGAATTGATATACGACTAAAGAGAGTAGATGATTCAGAAAAAAATAAAAACTTACTTAAGAATGTTTTTAAAAATTGTGAAATTCTCACTTGGTATGATCTACACAAAGAGTTATACAACATACTTCAGTTCGAGAGAATATCAGTGTTTATCGTTCTAAGTCTGATAATCGTCATAGCTGTTTTCAATGTACTCGCTTCACTTGCAATGACAGTTTTTGAAAAAAAATCAGACATCGCTGTAATGAAATCACTTGGATCGACCGATAAATCTATTTTAAAGACTTACCTTTATCTTGGAATGTTAATCGGATCAACGAGCACATTCCTTGGCACAGTCATAGGGTTAGCATTGTGTTATGGTCAGATTCATTTTAACTGGTTCGAGCTCAACTCAGCTCAGTATCTGATCACATCACTACCGGTTGAAGTCCGAACATTCGATGTTTTGTTAGTAGTTGTCGTTTCGCTCAGTTTGTCATTCCTTGCGGCACTTTATCCGGCAAAAAGAGCATCGAACCAAAATATTATCGATTCTATACGTAATGAATAAATCAAAAAACACTAAACAACTATCAAAAGAGAGTCTGGTACTTATTTTTATAAATTACTAAAATTACTATAGTCTCAATTTAGTCTCATTTCAAGTCCAAAAAAATCTAATGAAATATAAACTTCATAGAAAACAAGTATAGTAAAATCTAAATAAAATTGAACTTATAAATACTTATTTTTACTATTCAATAAATGATTATTTGAATATTTTAACAATAGAAGGAAATTGTCAAATGGCTTTAAAGAAATTTAATCCATCAAAAATTATTAAGCAAATTGAAGAATTGGAAACTTTGATCCATGATAATATCAGACAAACAAAAGGTTTTATAAGGGACTTAAATTTTTATAGAGAACTAATAACTAAAGATAGATACACCTTTTCACCTGATCAATTAGACTTTAATACATTATGTATTAATGAGGCATTTGAAGATTGTGATTATTACAAACATTTGCCAAAAGTATATGAAGAAAGATATTCAAGAGATGATATTGATATTCTTGATCCAGATTTTATAATTCCTAAATTAGAAGAATCAATCATTGAATATGTTTTAAATAACTATTCTCTTAAATATGAGGTAGAATCATCAAAATTAGGGTTGTTTATTTATGAAAATTTTGGAATGGGTTTTCCAATTAATGCAGAGGAAATAAATAAAGGTATTGAGATTATTTTAAAAAACTGGGAATTGAAAGATGAACACTATAGAATTTTAAAGACTTATTACAGAAATAGCCAGCAAACTCCTGAACAACTAATCAAGGATGGCATGATAACCAGACTACCACTACTACCTTCATTAAAATATCATGAGAGTAAAAAGTATCATATATATTCATTGATTTTTGCATTTAATCATCACGGATTAATGTTTGATTTAGCACCGGAAAGGATCAAATATATTATCAATGTGTCCAATGTAAAGATTGTTGAAAAGATACTTAGTGAAATAGAAAAAGATAGAAATATAATTGTTCGACGAAAATATAATGAAAAAGAAAAATGTATTGTGAAAGAATATCTTTTATGTAATATTGATGAACTACCGGGAATCAATCTTTATAATGGAAATGAAGTATTTTATATCCCATATATCCATGAAAATATTGTTGACAGAAACATGTCACTCTTGGAACACATGATTTTATCTATCATTATTGAACATGAAGCAATCAAAAAACCGCTGATTGTATCTAAGGAATGGTTCTTAAATTTTACTTCAGTCGATATAAGAGAAATTCAAAAAATAATCAAAAAGATAAGAACTTCAAATACAAGGACTGTACTTAATACTGGTGAGTTTGATTACATTACCGAAAAGACCTATGAAAAACATACACATTATTATCACTTAACAAATGAAGCACAAGAAGTTTTTAAAAAATATCTTTAAAAGCGAATAAACGATTTAATTTATTTATCTCTTAAGTACTTTGTATAATTATACTTAGATAATATTCAAATTCTATTTCACTTTATTTTTTCATTACAAAACGCATTGAATTAAACCTTACCGAACTTAATTTTAAAACCAGCATCTATTCTACTTTAACATAGCTATTCATAACGAACTAATCTGATTTAAAGCGGAGCTACACCCATTTTTATCTTCATATTTTTGTACTGTTAAAGAAAAACAACTACAGAGATAAAAGATATGAATACCGATAAGCAAAAATTAATCAGTAACATCTTAGAGATTCTACAAGCTTTAATTGAGGAAATTATTGAAGAGAAACTAAATAATCTCAATTCAAAAGGAACAAGCCAAAAACCCTTTATGTCTTTGGACGAAGCGGCAACATATCTTAATTTATCCAAAAATACATTATATGCTTACAACAACAGACGTACTATTCCATTCAGAAAAACTGGAAAAAGTATCTACTATAAATTAGAAGACCTGGATGCTTATGTACTCAGAGATTCTAAACACATTAAATCCAAAGCAGAAATCAAAACTGCCTTTGACACAGCAAATACCCAAAAGAGTTTGAAGCGCTTCAGATAGTTAGTTTTAATTATTGTCCAATTTATTAATAGGAGTTATTATGAAAAAAGCATCTAAAACTAAAGTCAACAAAACAGTTGACAATCCTGAGCAACTAGAAACACTTCAGGAAGAAATCAAGACACAACAACCTCAAAATGAGGTGTTGCAAAAAGTTGCACAACCTGAGACACAGGAAGAAGTAGAATTTGATATACCATTTGATTATTCAAAGTATGTTGAACATCCTTTAATTACAAATTATCCGAAGATGAGTGATGATGAGTTTTTAGCATTCACTGAAGATGTAAGGCTACACGGACTTATTGATCCTATCATTATCACAAGAAATAATGAGATAATAGATGGAAGAATCCGATTTGAAGCATGTAGGATAGCAGACGTTATTCCGCATTTTGATTTCTATGATGATTCAGAAGAAAACATTCACTTTTACTGGATTTCCAAAAATTATCAAAGAAATCATCTTTCTTCATCACAAAAAGCTTGTTTATCAACTGAAGTACAGGGGTACTATGCTGAATTAATCAAAATTGGCAAATCAGTAAAAATCAGTAAAAGGAGAAAAGGGATTCCATTAACAGAGGAAGAACTCAAAAAAACATGTACAAGAAATATTATCGGAAAACTTTTCAGAGTAAATTCTACCTACTGCGATATTGCTAAAAATCTGAGGCAATATGAACCGGAAGTTTTCAATGAAGTAAAAGCAGGGAATAAGAATCTAACTCAAGCTGAAGAAATTTTAAAAAGAAATGTTGATTACATACTGAATGTAATATTGAAAGATAAGTATAAAATCTTAAAGAAAAGTAAGTTGGAATTAACTGATAGTGATTTTGAACTGATTGAAGCAGAAAAACAAAAAGGACATAATCTAATTTCATTTATAGGAGAATTGATTGATAATAAATTAGATTCGACTAAAGTAAAATATTCGATTATTGGAAAAACTGTACAGAAACAAACCCATTCTGGCTATGGGGACGTTGAAGATACTGATTCAGAAACTGAAGATGACGAGTCAGATGAAATCAGTAACGTTTATAATTTTATTGAACATCCAAACTCTAGCGACACGTATGAACCAGAAGAAAATGAAGATGAATTGATTAATGAATTTGATACCGTTGATAAGGATGTTAAAATCCGAATCGTTAAACTTGCACATGAAGTATTATGTTCACCAAGTGATTATCTATTACAATTAATCAACAAAGCAGCAGCATAAACTAAAACATTAAATAAAGGAAAGAATATGAATGCCAAATCAGAGAATTATGGCAATAGGGATTCCTTTGCCTTAACTGAACTGAATCTTATTGGTCGGGAAGTAATTCCCGACCATCTGAACCTGAGTTTTAAACTGATATATGATTTATATCTGGAAGATGTTGCAGACTTTTTACAAATAAGTAAACTGAACTGTAGTAGAGATTTCTATAATCAAGTATTATCTGATCCCAAAAGAGCCTTAGGAGAAAGAAATTATCGAAAACTCAAAGCCTACAAAGGCAAACTAAGAGCTTATTCAAATGAGCTAAGAGATTCTTTACTAAAATCTATCAATAATGGAGAACAATCGATATTTCTGCTTCATTTTGATGAACCATTATTACTTGACAAATTAATGGAATTGAATGATTTTGATATTAAAGATATAGAAACGATAACAAACACTGAAATCAGATTACAATCAAAGAATAGATTAACATCAGCAATAAACAACTTTTTCCCTGAAATTTATCACGTGAAAATACAGGGGCGTAAATATTCTATCTATGAGCAGATTTACCTGTCTGATGTATTCTATGACGCAGTATTTAGAATTGTAGCAAAAAATGTTTACCACATTCTGGAAAAATCACCACATAAACCAATTTCAAAATGGTTTTTGCAATACTTTGCCAGAACCAATGGAAATCAAATTGCTTGGAATTTTCCTGTTACAGTTGCTAAATGGATTTATACAACAGCATTGAAACAGTTCCCCGATGATGGCATCCTGTATGTAGGTGATACCTCTATGGGCTGGGGCGGAAGACTCGCAGGATTGTTATCATCACTCAGCAAAAAATCTGATCACTTCAAAAGAAAAGTAGTGCTGTTAGGAACAGACCCCAACTTCTATCTTACTGAAAAATATGTAAAACTGTTTCTTTACTGGAAAAGGAATATCAATCCTTATGTCAATCTTAAATTAAAGATAAAAACAGTAGGCGCAGAAAATGTTTTGGAGGATATCGAATATGCAAAACACAAGGGTAAGCTACACATTGTATTTACGAGCCCACCTTATTTCAATAAGGAACACTATCTGAATGATTCAGAGCAAAGTTTTATTAAATATCCTGAATATGAGGATTGGATAGATAACTTTTTGTCACCCATGATACAGAATATTTATGAACTATTAAGAGAAAATGGACATTTCTATCTGAACATAGCAAAGATTAAGAATCAGGGCAAAATCTATGATTTGGAAACTGCTTCAATTGAAATTGCTGAAAGAGCTGGTTTCCGGCATGTACAAACCATAAAAATGTTAATGGGTGTAACGCAGGGAGCAGCTCGAAAAGATAGAAGCAACGATGTAATAAATGAGATTTTTATAAACAACAAAAGATATAAGTTTGAACCTATTTTTATATTTATAAAGGAGAAAAAAAATGATAGTATTTAAAGCAAAATCACCAGCCAGAGCATTCTTGTTAGTTTCAGATTGGCTAATCAAGAATGGGAACAAAACAAGTGGAATTATTGAAATTCTTAATGGAGTAATTGAGTTTACTGATTTCGTGGAAGGAGAGTTCGAATTAGGATTTGATGAAGATTTCAGAGAATTTTTGGGAGATAAACGTATAGATTACGCTTCTCAAGTCACATTCATTGAACCAACAAAAAGTGAGAATAATGAATATCAATACGAAACTGTAAAGAAAGGATGGAAAAATTCTTACTGGGGCAGGATGATAAATTATGAAGGGAAATACAATCAATTTGAAAATGTGATCAAAATCCTTAAAAAAGGCAAGAACACAAAACGATGTAATATGCAGATTTGGCATCCCATCTATGATGCCAACAAAATGTACGACCAACCCTGTTTATTATCGATTGATTTTAAACCCAGAAATAAAGAATTATATATGACTGCTACTTTCCGTTCACAGAGAGTTTCAAAGAGCGGATATGCAGATTATACAGCACTTATTGAAATGGGGCAATTCATAGCAAAAGAATGCGGACTAACTTTGAAGAAAGTAACCAATATTGCACATTCAATGCATTTGGCGACTGGAGATGAACTTGATTTTATTGAATATATGTTAGAGAGTTATTCTGAACAAACAGAAATTTTGGGAAATATTCAATGAGAATCTTACAGAGAAATAAAAATTTATTAATTCAGAAAGGAATAGAAAATGATTGATTCATGGAAATTAAAATGGAAAGAATTGTTCTTAAAATCAGTTGAACGATTACCAAGCAATTTAACATTATCATACTCAGGAGGCTTTGATAGCAGCATTACCCTTTATTCATTGATTGAAATGGATAGAAAACCTGAAAATTGTATAACATTTCAGGTAGGAGATTTTGAATCCCAGGATTTGTTATTTACAAAGAAAGCCTGTACACTCTTTGACATACCATTACAAATAGTAAAAATACCGATTAAGAATCGAAATGATTTAATTGATGATTGCAGGAATGTTATTTTCCAGTTACGGAACTCAAGACAGATTGATGTTCAATGTGCCACAGTATTTAATTCTATGTTCCCGAAAATACAAACACAGGATTTTGTGTTAGGATTCTTTGATAATGCATTGTACAAGACTGGAAAGAAAGTTTCTGTAAACTATTACAACCGAAAAAAAGGTATCATTACAGAAAATGAGGAACGGAATTTATACAATGCAATTAGAAAGAAGCATTTTTATGATACAACAGGAAATCATCATGTTCTTATGGAATTTATAAATAATAATGGATTTAAGTCACATGCTCCATTGTTTAATAAGGAACTATTTGACTTTTCCATGAATTATGGATTTCAGGATTATCATTGTACAGAGGATGGCAATTTGAGAATTAAATACTTTCTATATCAATTATGGCAACCATTCTTTGACAAAGTTGGCAATGATAGAAACAAGAACAATATGCACGTAGTTTCAAAACTGAAAGAATATCACGAAAAAGTTCTTTTAGCAGGAACGAATCACAAAAGAACTGTATCAATTTATAATCAGATTTATAGAGGAGATTTATAATGAAATTGTTAGTTCAGGCTTTGTACGACAGCTCAACAAATAAATATAGAAGATATTTTCCATATCCGATGAATTTATTGAAAATAGCAAATGATAAAGACTTTCTTATTGATTTGAATCGTATGGCTTTTGGTAGTAATGCAGATGCTAAAGAAAAAATAGTCAAATTCGGAGCTGAATATATCAATACAAATGCTTCAAAATATCAGGAAGTTATCATTAATTGTGGCGAGTATGCACCCGATGGAGCTTTCTATAAATACTTTGATAAGTTACTAAAGAATGTAAATGTTCCGGTGAGTATTATTGGAAGTTATCCGGCAGTATTTAAGGAACGAATCAAATCCAAATTTAAAGAAAAAGTAACAATTTTAGATTTCGACTTAGATGTTCATGATGTAATTCTTAATGATGAAATGATAAATGACTATCCAAGAGTCGATGGAGATAAGAAAGTCAATATGAAATTGACACAGGGATGTCCCAGAACATGTTCAATGTGTCCTGTTAGTTTGATCCATCAAGGCAAATATAGATTCTTTGACATTAGCAAGAGCATTGAACTAATCAAGTACTATTATAACAGTGGAGTGAGATTCTTTAACTTTATTGATGATAACATTGCTGCAAGTCCGAAATTTGTTGAATTTCTAAAATTACTGAAAAACGAGAATCTGAAGAAAGCATTATTTCAAGTGCAGGAAGGATTTGAAGTGTCGGCATTTTTAAATGAAGAATTTTGTCAGTTAATTATTGATAATCATTTTGTTGATATCAAGATTGGCATAGAGAATATTAATGAATCATTTAGAAAATCCATAAATAAGACTTTCTTTACCTCTCAGCATATTGAAACTGCAATTAGCAATATAAAGAAGTACAAACTGGATGTTAAAGCATTTTTACTGATCTGTCCGGAACAAACTTATGATGAAGTCATTGAAAATATCAAGTTTGCAATTGATAATAAAATTGGGCTTAGAGTAAATATCATTCGTGAGTATGAAAAATCAGTGTATTTTGAGAAATCCAAGCGGAAATATCTTTCTGATAAGGAATTGACAGAATTGAAGAGTCTTGCTTATGCAGCAACAAGTCTAATGGATAACACAAAAATCAACATATTTGATGTATCAGCATTTGACAAGCTAAAAAGCTATTACGATTTTAGAATTGAACAGAAAAGCAATCAAATCATTATCTCCAGTACAACTATAGTTAAGTATGGGTCATCAGCATTCATCAGAGCTTTGAGATACTTAGTAGAAAAGAAATTTGATGTTAAATTATCTGTTGGAAAATCACCCAAAGAACAAATTTTCTTTAATATTATCTCAGATGATGTAATGCCAAAAGTTGCATAATCTAATCTTTTAAAATTGATCAGTGAATCGCATATCAGTCGTGTCAGATATTAGTTAATATAAAGTTCGAATAGTATCAAAACACGTCTGATATGCGTTGATTAGAAGAAATTTATTTATCTCTGATATCCTACTTAAGATTTAAATCAATTTTAAGTTTTTTAAAAAATCCTTTCTTTGATTTAGACTTCAAATCATGCTCCCAACTTACTGAGCCATCTTTATTTAAAGTATGGGGAGACTGGAATTGTGGTAGATAACCATTATTGATGAATGTTGTCATAAAGATAGATACCCATTCTGGATTTAAAGTCTTTATTAAATGATATCCATAATGTATCTTCGCACATGAAAGCAAAGAAGAATGGGAAATACCCAAAAAAGCCAGGATGAATCAAAAATTGTGCTTTTTGTTTTTCAGTTCCATCTGAAAACAATTCTTGGATTCGTTCATAATTTTCTTCGTTCATAAAGACCTCCTAAATAAAAAAAAATAATTGTAAAATAGTAATAAAGATATACTCATGAATTTTAAAAAGTTTATAATTATCTATGATTCATAAAATTGATTAACACCTGCTAATTACTTTGAATCTTGTTTCAGTTATGACTAACATTTAAATCATTGATACAAAATGTAAAACTTGAAAACCTAAAACAACTGAACAATTATTTCTATATGCCAAATTTGAAATAATGTTCCATCTGAAATCAACTCAGTGAATCGATTGTCAATCGTGCTAAATTAAAAGTAGTATAAAATATCGAATAGTATCAAAATACGACTGACAATCGTTGGCAAAAAGAAATTTAAGTATCTCCGTGAAGAGAACGAAAAGGTTAATTATTGTATTTATTCCTTCATTTATCCTTTACTGCTAAATAAAACTTCATCGTCAATATCCGCGAAATGTATTGAACCCTTTTCGTCATAATAAAATGTTTTAAAAATGAATGGAATAATATCATTCATGATCAGTTTTTTCATAATTGATGCTGCAGATTGTGCAACTAAATCTTCACTAAAGTATATTTTCAATCTATTATTTTTAATGTAAATACAAACGTGATCATTAATCCATATTACGTTCTCATAAAGTCTAACATGTTTGTTAAACTCTGCATCACTCGTTAGAAATAATTTCTTGATTTTAAATAAAACTTCATTTGTCATAAAGACCTCCTAAATAAAAATTAATAAAGTAAAAAAAGTTATAAAGATTATATTCATGAACTAAAAAAAGTTTAAAATTTAGTCATTGATTCATCTGCTATCATTTGTTTGAAATTGTCTTACTCTTGTCAATGATAAACCCATTAATTCCAATTCTGAAAACTACTGAACAAATATTTCTGTAATCCCAATATGAAATAGGGATATTTTGAAATCAGCTCAGTGAATCGATTGTCAGTAGTATTAAATTATAAGTATTATAAAGTATCGAAACGGATCAAAACACGACTGATATGCGTTGGCAAGAAGAAATTTAACTATTGATGTGTAAATAAAGAAAAATAGTAATAGTTGATTTAATCTCCTAAATCATTAATTTTTTTCCTTATTTCTTCAACATCAATATATGCACGTATGATGGAACATCTTTTATCAAATTTTAGTATTAGAAATCTTTCTAAATCAATATCATTTAACAAAAGCCTTTTCATTATTGTCTGACATGATTGATCCGTCAATTCCTCGCTTACATAGATTTTCAATATTCCCCCATTATTATGAACGCAAAACAAATTACCAAACCAAAACACATTGTCTTCAATTCTTATATACTTATTAAAATCAGAATCACCAGTTTGAAATATTTTCATAATTTTTAATAAAATTTCATTTGCCATAAAGACCTCCAAAATAAAAATAGTATTTGTAAAATAGTTATAAAGATTATATTCATGAACTAAAAAAAGTTTAAAATTTAGTCATTGATTCATCTGCTATCATTTGTTAATAATAGTCTTACTCTTGTCAATGATAATTATATTTATTCCTATCAAAAAATCACCTGAACAAATATTTCTGTATGCCAAATATGAAATAATAAATATTTTGAAATCAGCTCAGTGAATCGATTGTCAGTAATGCTAAAATAGAGGTAGTATTAAGTATCGAAACGGATCAAAACTCGACTGATATGCGATGACAGAGAGAAATTTGACTATCTCTGGTTTAGTAACTAAACTTAAATTTCAGAACAGATTTTCTTTGAATTTGAAATCGTTTGGCAAGTAATGATGTACTCAATTATTTGACAGATGATGATTAAATGGATAAGAGAGGAACAACTGAACCTGAATCGAGGTTATACAAAAAGTTGCATAATCTGAAGTTTCAACTGAAATCAGTTCAGTGAATCGATTGTCAGAAGTGCTAAATTAAAAGTAGTATAAAGTATCGAATTGGATCAAAACACGACTGATATGCGATGACAAGAAGAAATTTGACTACCTCAGTCAGTATAGAAAGATTATATTTTTAAATCTGATCAAACTTATCATCTGTCAACCATCAACCTACTTCAGATAAAATATTACTATTGAGTGCGTTTCGGCTTCGCTGATTAGTTGATTCACCACTTTCTTGTAAAAACAGTGTTTGAACAGCCCCTTTGATATCCTTGATTAAATATGATTTCTTTCACTATAGTAGGTAGTCTTTTTAAACTTTTTTTTTCTCATGAATATAATACTTAAAGTAATAATTTATTGGAAGGTTTAAAAAGAATGAACATCTTGAAAGAATTAATTGAAAATGGATTTTATATTATTCCATTAGAATCACTACAAAAAAGACCATTGAAACAAATTGGTAAATTAAATAATTTTGTCAGAGCTGAACAAACTATCGAGAGATTATCGAAATTCAATTTTGATACATTCGCCATTAATACCGGGGAAAAGTCGGGTGGTTACACAGTCATTGATATTGATAATAAAAATTATTCAACTGGTGATTTAAATGACGAATTTCTTCTCAAATTGAAGGAGCAAAATGTAGAGTTATTAAATAAACTTTATATTGAAACAACACCGAATAACGGGTTACATATTGGTTTTAAAATCAATTTTGAATCAAATGAAACAAAAGATTTAGCCAGAAGTTTTGAAAATAAAGGAATAATTGAATTATTTATTAATCAACAAATTGTATCAGCACCATCGCCAAACTACAAAGTGGTTCAAAATTCTATCATAAAAGCACCCATGTTAACCAGAGATGAGTTTGATTTATTGATTACAATTGCAAAATCATTTGATCAAAGACCAATAGTGGGAACCAAAAAAGTTATTAGAAGAACTGAGACAGAAAACAAAGAATCAATGGGTAATCCTTTCTATGCTTATGACCAGTCAGATGACTGGATAAATGTTCTTGTCAATCATGGGTGGAAAAAACTTAATTATTCAGGTTCACAATTGTATTTTGCAAAACCCAATAAGAAGAAAAAAGGTGTTTCAGCATCTTTCAACGTTAACAAAAGGACTCTATATGTATTCACGAACAATGCAATACCATTCCAAATTAATCACTTTTACAAGCCAACTGCAATCTTTGCATTTTTAGAATGTAATCAAGATTTTAAACTAGCTCGAAAGAAGTTATTGGAAATGGGATTTGGTAAAGCAAAGGTATTCAAATCTGATCATAATAAATTACATCGAAACGGATTCGTAAGATTTAAACAACAATTCTTCTTTAAAAATGGTCAAATTAATACTGAAATCTTAGATGTTGTTTACCCTAACAGAGCTTTGTATAACTTATACATAGAATTTTGTCAATCAAACCTGATAGAGACTCAAATGACAAGCAAAGAGTTCACTACACTTTTAAGAAATGCTTACAATGGAGGTCTTGGTATAAGAGTCCAAACAGGCAGAATGAATTTTAACAGAGAACAATTGAGATATACAAAATTCTATCTTGACCCAAATTATAAACCAAATTAGACCCGATAAATATCTGAACCGGAAAAATTAATTTATACCAATCTTTTCTACCCTCAACTGATTTAAAAACATATCTAAATCTGCATGTTTCCTTTGCATGCCAGCATTTCATTTCGTAGTTTAGACACGTAAATACATTCTTATTTTAACATATTTGGAGTTTCAAATGGAGGAAAATTCTAAAAGAGAATTAAAAAGACCATACACCTATTTTGAATGGCAGAACAGTATTTTTGGAGAAATCGAGGTGAAAATCAAAACTGCAGAAAATTCAATACAGAAATTTTTAGATGTAGCCTCAAACAGCCCAGCCCACGCAGTAGAGTATTATTCAGAAGATGTTATCATTGCATCAATAGTACTACAAGAATTGAACAATCTCAATGATAAACTTATGGCTCATCCCACAGTCTCAATGTGTAGTCTTCTAAAAGATAAAATCTCTTTTTATCTACAGCATTATAAAAATAAAGATTTCAGACACAACAGTACAAGTCTGATTAGCAACGCAATCAACATCTGGAGGAACGAAGCTTACTCAGATTGTTTCGAGATATTTGAAAGAGCAGTCAAGCTTTACGATAGAATTGATAAATAGTTTTTCCAATCATTTTTTTAAAGGAGTTTTATTATGAGTAACAAAGTATCAGAATCAGAAGCATTAGAAACAAATTATCTAATACAAAAACTACAGAATCAGATTGAGAGGATCAAATCCAAAAAAGAAAGACGTTTAGTCCGAATAGAGAACATTAATGGCAGACTAAACAACAAAAGAGAATTAATCAATTCATCAGATGATTCTTCAAGTTCAGTAGCCAAGAAATTCGAAGCAAAAAATCAAAGAGACATTGAATCATTTGAGAAAGGAATTTCTCGCAGAAATTTAAGACTAACCAGATTAGAAAAGCGATTAGAAAGTCTAACATCACGTTTAGAATCATATCGTTTAGCAATCCAAGAATGGACAACAACAAAGTTAGAATCGAACAGAGTCCGAGCAGAAAAAAGAGCTCAGGCACTTAAGAATATCTCAACAGAAGGAATTTTGGAATACATCGACCAGAAAGAACTTTATCTGTCACTATTAGCAAAAAGAAACGAACAGGCAGATGAACTTATAATCGAGAAACAGAGTTTAATCGAGAAAATCAAAGCAGATTTAATGAAACCAAAACCTACTATTAAATTAATCAAAGTCGAACCAGAACCGGAAATTGAAATCGAGGAAGATGAAATAGAAGAAGTTATTGAAGAAGTTATTGAAGAAGTTATCGAAGAACCAATTGAACCAGTAGTAGAAACTAAGAAAGTAGAAGAACCAAAGAAACCCGTAGCAAAACCAACTTTAGCAGTAAAGCCTAAAAAACCAGCTAAACCAGTTGCTAAAGCAAAACCAGCAGTTATCAAAAAGAAATAATTAATCAACAGTATCCCCGGAACACCACCGGGGATTTTTATTGAAAGGAAGAATAAAATGACAGACATTGAAAAAAGAAAATTTCTTGAAGATTTGGGACAGCATCATTGTACAACCCACTATTATAAATATCTCGGTATAGTTTTAACCGATGGAGTTAAGTTTCTTTGCGAAACAGCTGGTTGTTGGTGGCTAGCTGATATAGTAGCTTCTTTACAATTTGAAGAAAAAGTCAGAAAAGAACAGTTCCAAGTTTATACTCTAACAGTTAATCCAGATCAGTCAGCTCTTGTTAAAGTAGATGATGGAAACGGCAACATAGTTTATTATCAGGAGATTGAATATACTGATTTTCCTTTAGACAAAATTGTACTCTGGAATATAGATAAAATTCTGATCCTCCCTACAGAGTATTAGAATAACATAAGAAGAACAGTGAGAGATTTCGATTCCGCCCTTTGACTGTAGCTGTTCATTCTCCCCCATATTGTTGAAAGAGACGGAGAAAGGAGAGGTATAATATTCACTCTCCTTTTTTTATGTCTATTGTTTTATTATTACGATAACTCGTGAGAATCTATCAATTTCGACTGACAATCGATTGTCAGTCGTGTAAATTTAAAAGACGTAATAATCTATATCTCTCAAATTTGAACCGGCTCAGAATCGAAGCGATAACGATATAAATTCAAACTTTTCAAATTAAATTGTAATTTGGTATTATAATTGTTATACTAATTTGGCATCAATTAATTTAGAATGAGATTATGTCTGTAGAAATAAAAATAAAAGGTTCATTTGATACACCAGAGTATAAGGATGCTTTGGAATTAAAAAAAAAATTTGATTCTCATATCCCTAAAGATATTAATGGGCAAATATTGATTATCAACAATGCAACTTTATTCGGTCAAGAAGTTAAAGACATTGATTTGATTGTAATAGGAAATTTTGAACGGAAAAATAATCTTAAATTAAATATTAAGACTAAATATTGTTTTGAAGATTTTCTTAGCAATAAATCGAAATATCAGGAGAATGAAGATTATAAGATTTTAAATGAGAATCCAAAGACATCAAAGGTGAGAGTTTTAAAGGATAAATTTGAATTTAGCAATGTTTATTTTAATAATTTTTGCTTTGTGATTGAAACAAAAACTCACGACCCATCTGATATAATAATAGATGGAATTACTTTAAAAGTCAAATACAATAACAAACTATCAGACGTGACCACACAAAGTGAAAAACAAAAATATTCACTAAAAAGATTTTTCGAGGATAGGCTTGGTTTTTCACCCTATATCTGTAATTTTATTTGGTTAAGAAATGTAGAACAAGGTTCACTAAACGAATTAATAAGTAAAAATGATGATGTAAAAACCCAACATAATTATTTACCTCGAGAATTTTCATTGAAATGGCTTTTTCAACTTGCTTGTGTTCAAATAAACCCTTTCCAAATAGGTAATTTCTTAGCTTTTTCTTCACATCAGAAGTTTAATGATGATTTATTAGAAATGCAGGATATTTTCAAATTATTTGAAAACATTAAAAAATTCTCTGGCGAAATAACAAGAAAAAAATTAAAAATGATCACTAATTCAATTTTAGACGAAGACAAACTATGGGCTCAGGCAATTGGTGAGAAGTTAGTTGTTATTTCAGGTAAGGCCGGAACAGGTAAAACCATTAAAATTTTAAGAATTGCTTTTGACTTAACTTTACAAAAGAATGCACGTTCCTTAATATTAACATACAATCAAGCACTTGTAGGAGATATAAGACGATTACTTGCAATAGAAGGTGTTCCAGACGGCATAGATTCATATACTATACATATATCTACCTTACATAAGTTTTTTTACGAATTGATTTTAGGTTTTGGTATTGAGGAGGGTAAGTTTATACCAAGTTTCATCAGTAAATATAAGGATTACTTGGCTGAATTATATGATTACATTATCGATGGGCTTATCAATGTTGATGATATTTAAAAATTAATGAGAAAAGTCACGACCAAGTTGCTTGGGATTATGTTTTAATAGATGAAGCACAAGATTGGGACGAAATGGAAAAGAAGTTGATTTTTTTGATTTTCGGTACAACCAAATTAATTATAGGTGATGGGATTGACCAATTAGTAAGAAGTCAGAATAAATGTAATTGGATCCAAGGTTTAAAGGCAGGAACCGAATATCATAAAAAGACTGAAAAAAAATGTTTAAGACAAAAAAAGAATTTAGTAGATTTTGTTAATCTATTTGCTGAAAAACTGAATCTCAGCTGGGAATTAATTCCAACTCAAGAACTAAGTGGTGGTAAAATTATTATTTCGTCTAAACCCTATGGTATAAATCTGCACGAGAAAGAATATAACCGTTGCAAAGAAAATGGGAATATTGCTTATGACTATATGTTTGTAGTCCCACCAAGCTTGGTTAAAAGAGAAAAAAAATTAAATAAATATAATGAAGAACAAGAGTTCAAAAGTTTTAAATTGACAAAAGAATTTGAAGAAATTGGAATTAATATTTGGGATGGTGCAAATACTGAACTTAGATGTGATTATAGCATTGACCCTAATCAACATAGATTACTTCAATATGAATCCTGCCGAGGATTAGAAGCGTGGACGATTGTTTGTCTTGAATTAGATGAGTTTGTCAGGTACAAATCAGAAACTTTTGAAGATTTCGAAACTGGAACTTTGGCATTGCAAAGCATTGAAGAAAAAAAGAATGAATTTATTTTCTTATGGTCACTAATACCACTGACAAGGGCAATTGATACAATTATAATTACAATTTCAAATAAAAACAGTTATTTATATCAAAAGTTAAAAGAAATCACAAAAGAATTACCAGATATTGTAGAATGGATTGAATAGAATAAAGTTATTACATTAAATAAGTTAGTAATAACTTCAAATCAATTCTTTCATACCTGACAATTTCTTTTCTATTCAATTGATTTAATATAGTCTTTCAAAAATCCTGATTAAAAAGAGAGATGAAACAATTAAATTATTTCAAATTAATAAATTATTGGCTTTATCTCTATCCTTCTATCATTTCTATTGATCACCGAATCATAAGGTATAACCTTGCTGAAATTTTCTTCAGATAATATTCGATTGATAATTCTTGATTTCTCGTCTAAATCGAAATCTAATCCAAAAACTATTCCGGTAATGGTATCTCTTGGAATGGATAATAAATGTACTTCATTGTTATTGCTGTCATTCTTAGGTGCCTTGATTGAGTTTGCTACAATTTTTATCAAACGCCACTCTTTTTCATATTCCCATTCTTTAGATTTATTGAGGAACAAGATTTCCATAATAACATCAAAATCTGAATTAGCTATATCCAATAAATTGTCTATCTTTGGAGGTTTTTCATCATAGATTATTGGTGTTATTGTCTTGTCTTTGTCAGATGCATAAAAATATTCGTGTTGTGCCTTAAATTGAACTGCAAATCCTTTGTAGATGCTTCCATAATGAGACCACATTGGATTATTCGATATATCTTCTGTCAAGCAAAGAACACCTAATGCAGAATTTACACCAGTTTCCATAGCTGGTAACATTGCTTGTGTAAAATCGGTTTCTAGTTTTCCTATATTTTGTTCTAAAAGAGATTTTACCATTGGCATAACTTTTTTCATAGCTTCTGCCAACTTTTAGAGCCAAAGAGAATTTTGGATTCATCAGGTATATACTTTAAGGCATTCTCATAGAACTCATTGCTTTCGTAATCTACTTTATCAATGAATCTATGTAAACCAAAGAACTTATCAATCTGTATTTGTAAATCGAATTTATCATTTAGAGCGTCTTTTTGAGTGTATCGGATCAGTTCGTCTTCGATTAGTGCTTCAAAAACCCAAATTAAATTATCCGGGTAAAATTTATAAAAATATTCTACAAATTTTCCTTTATTAGGAGGCAAGAAAATATTAACAGAAGTATTCGCAATTTTGTTAAATTCCATCCTGACCTTTGAATAAGTTATATCGTAATATCTTAATAATTGAGCAGATGTGAATATGTTTTGATGCAATAAGGCTAATAGCAAATGAACAGAATCTATTACTGGATGCTTTAATAATTGTGATTCACAATAAGCACCAGATAATACATCATCAGCAGTATTTGAAATATTGACCTGATTATTAGTATTCGGATTTGTAGAAGCTTGATTAATTACTGTATTTTGAATTTTTTCAAAATCAACCCCAAGCACTGATAAAATTTTATAAGCTAATGAATCGGATACTAGCGTTATTCCGTATAAAATATGATGAGATCTTAAAAACTTATGATTATTTTCTTTACAAAATACTACTGAGGCATTAATTATTTTCAGGTAATGATCAGAAAATTTATCAGTATCCAATTGAGTCCCTTTTAATAAATTTTACAGTTTTATCTCATTAAATCTATTGTACACTTTTTGAGTCAGCCAACTGCGTACATCTTCTTTAAATTCATGGCTAACCATGATTTTATCGAATATCTCCTGATTTGAATCCATCCTATCTATTAGAGTCTGAATGAAAACTTCATCGAAGGCATATTTGAAGTTTTCGATTGGGTTGTTGTGAGCTCTCACTTTCAATTCTTCATTATCAATTAGAGCTTGTTCTAATTGTTCAAAATAAAGTCTATCGGCATCATTAAATTCAGTACCATACTTGTCATTTAGAACATTAATTATATTTGATAATCTTTCTTTTTCTTCTTTATCTCTACCAATTCCAGCTTCAGTGACCGGATTTAAACCAAATTCACCTTGTATTTGTAAAACCAAATCACCTTCGCCAATTTTCTGTAACCGATAATATTCTAAGGCTACCTCATTATCTAATTTCAATCGTTCTGTATAATCAACTTTTGGAAGTTTTGTTAATAAGAATCTTCCGTAAGAGTATAATTTTTCCAGATCTACATCCTGAAATGGAAGAATTTGAGATAAGAATGAATATAGTCTTACAAAACTTGTCAATATGTTTTTAAAGTCATCCTGTATTTCCTCACTCTTATCTTTGAATCTATCAACTGCCGGATCAATAAAGGCATATAACTTACCTTGATCTTTATAGTTTGAACTACCGGGATTATAGAAAATTTTAGCAAAACTATCTATTTCGGATTGATAATAAATATCAGAAGCATCGGACTTGCTTTTCAAATCGTATAAATGATTAGGGTCTGTCGTTTCTGTTAATGTAGTAAGTTCGTAATATGGCTGGAACGAGTCTATGATTGTATCTCTATCATTCTGAAAATCCAAAATAAATGTATCTTCTTTACCGGGATAGGTTCTGTTTAATCGTGATAACGTCTGGACAGCTTTAACACCAGACAATTTCTTGTCAATATACATAGTATGTAGCAAAGGCTGGTCATACCCTGTTTGATATTTATCTGCTACAAGTAATACCTGATACTCATCTGTAGCAAATTTCTCTGGAAGTTCTTTTTCGCCAAAATGATTTAGCTGACCTTCAGTAATTCCTTCAGGGTAAAAGTCGTCAAAGACAGTACCAGAAAAGGCTACAAGTGGTTTGATTTGAGAATAACCTTTTTCTTGAATGTAATCTTTAAATTCTAAATAGTATCTTAGAGCGTGCTTTCTCGATGAAGTAACAACCATTGCTTTAGCTTTACCACCAATTTTCTTCATTGTTATTTGTTTGAAATGCTCAACCATGATTTCAGTTTTTTGAGCCAGATTGTGAGGATGTAAAGAAGCAAACCTTCCTATCGCTCTTGATGCCTTCTTCTTATTTAACTCAGGGTCATCTTCAATTGTTTTAGAAAATTGATAATACTCTTTATAAGATGTGTAGTTCTTCAATACATCGAGAATAAAACCTTCTTCGATAGCTTGCCTCATTGAATATAGATGGAATGGAATTGGTTTTCCTTCTAAATTCTTAGTTCCGAAAACCTCCAAAGTTTTTGCTTTGGGTGTTGCTGTAAAGGCAAAAATACTAATGTTCTTCTGGTGACCTTTTTTAATTATGGCTTCTCTTATGAAATCTTCATAGTCTAATTCTTGATTAGAAATATCATTCTCTTTTTTCTCAGCTTCATCAAGTGTTTCATTTTTTCCGGCAAGTGCTTCAGTCATTTTTCTACTTGCTTCACCGCCTTGACTGCTATGTGCTTCGTCAATAATTAATGCATAATTTCTATTTTGTTTCTCACTTAAATATTGCAAAGCAAAAGGAAACTTCTGTAGAGTAGTAATAATTATATTTGTAGCGGATTTGATTGCTGTTGCTAATTCCTCAGAATTGTTTTCTATACACTTAACAACACCATGTTTATGGTCAAATTGATAGATAGTATTCTGAAGTTGCTGGTCGAGAACAGTTCGATCAGTGATTACTATAACTGAATCGAAAATCTTCTTGTCCTGATTATTAAATAAGCTGTTAAGTCTATATGCAAGCCAAGCTATTGAATTGCTTTTACCGCTACCGGCAGAATGTTCGATTAAATAGTTTTGACCTGTTCCCATCACCTTTGCGTCTGCGGTTAATTTCCTGACAACATCTAATTGATGGTATCTCGGGAAAAGTAATGATTCCTTGAAATATTCTTTACTGTCAACTTTGACTTTCTTCTTTTCGATATGAATAAATCTGCCGATGATTTCCAATAAACTATCAACAGCTAAAACTTCTTCCCAAAAGTAAGATGATTTGTATGAAAGATAATCTTTAGCAGGTGGATTACCAGCACCGTTTTTATAACCTTTATTGAATGGTAAAAATTTGGTATTCGTACCTTCAAGTTTTGTAGTTAAGTAGATTTCATCAGGGTCAACAGTAAAATGAACAAATGCTCTCTTTTTAAATTGGAACAATAATTCTTTTGGGTCACGGCTTGTTTTGTATTGTTCGACGGCTTCCCGAACAGTTTGTCCTGTAAAATGGTTCTTCAGTTCTATTGTTGCAATGGGTAATCCATTCAAAGAAAGCAACAGGTCAATACTTTTGTTGTTTTTAGATGAGAAATGAACCTGTCTGGTCACGTAAAATTTATTCTTTTCGTAAAGATCAATTATTTCCTGATTCAAACCACTATCAGGTTTGAAATATGCGAGTTTGAATTTAACTCCACTATCCACTATACCATGCCTGACTACATCGAGCAGACCACGTAAATCGAGTTCTTTATACAACCTCTGAACAAATCTATTTTCAATATCTTTATTATAAAGAGATTTTAGTTTATCCCATTCTTTAGGTTGAGTGGATTGAATAAACTCTATCACAGCCTTTTTATCAAAAGCCAGATCTTTACTGAAATCGCTGTCATTACCTAAAAACCAGCCATTTTCTGTCAAGTGGCTTACAATAGCTGTTTCAAATGTTGCTTCGGTGTGTATTGAAGAATTAATCATCATTAAATTAAATAAATTTGTTAAAAAATTCTCATGGAAGTATTAGTGATAATAGTCCAAATATAGTTGCTATAAAATAACAAATCTTAAAGAACATTTGTTCGAGTATTTCGTGTACTTTGACACCATCCCATGAACGATGTCGCCAACCTAACTGACCTAAAGTCGCGAAAGCAAATATACAAACAGAAATTAATCTTAATTTTATTGTGATGGATAATGTAAATACTGAATCCAAGTGGAAAATCACCAAGCAATAATGACCGTTTAATAATAAGTAAACGATTTTAAATAAAAAGGATATAAGTAAGGCAGATAATATGAAACAGAAAACTTGAAAATATTTTAATCTCAGTGCTTGGAGATTTTTTTTCGTAAATTCTATATCGTTTCCAGAACCATAATAATCCAACAAATCAATTTCTTTTCTTAGCATCTCGTTTTGGTAAATTAGCAACGGATTGATATTAGCTCTTTTTATATTTAATAGCCCTATTGTGCCTCTAATAAAAAATATAAAGGGATTAAAGAGCATAAACAAAAAATTCTTCATTAATTTTCTCCACTCACTTTAATAATTATTACTTCACTTATTATAGCTGTCCAGTACTCCTGCATCTGATTGCTTTTTTTATCGTAAGAAAAAATTAACAGGTTGCTGACACTGGGTAATTCAAAAGTTTCTTCGGTGTGGAATGAATCATTACTCATTATTTTTTGTTCTATAATTGTAAATTTTACTTGAATCAACTACTATGTTTTTATAATCCTCAATAATTAAATTGTTCTGTTTATTCTTTAAATTTCTAAGATAAGATTTTAACTGACTTACATTTAAATTTTTGTTGTGACAATTAGAACCTAGAATCAAAGTATTCAATATGATAGGTAGTCTTATCAAACTACTCTTTATTTCGATATATGGTGAAACAATACCGTAGCTTGGAACTATATCCCATTTGATTTCATTTGGCTCATTCTTCTTTGAAATATAAATTAATCTTACTTCTTTTTCAATCGAAAAGTTATATGGTTTAAAAAAGTGTTTCCAGATGTAAAACCTTTTAAAAGAAAATCTGATTGACAATTTGTTTTCTAACTCTTGTATAATATTTATAATTAATTCTAGTTCAGGATGATGATTTTCTGATTTTCCATAATTTACGGTTTGCAATATTAAATTTTCATCACTAACTAAATTATTAACATCGAATCCTAAACAAACACCCTTCGAATCTTCAGCATATAATCGCCATTGAGTTAATTCATCATTTTTGAGGGAAAAAGATGAAATGAATCTTCGATTATTCGCATCAACCTTTTGCCAATGCTCTTCAGTGCTATTAACTTTTACTTTTCCTAAGTTGCTTTTTTCTTCAAAGAAATTTTCAACATAATTAATCTCTGATATATCATTCATTCCTATTATACAGTTCATTCTGAATGAATCACTTTGAAGTATTTTAAAGGCAGTGTCAAGTGTTGTATATTTATAAATTCTAGTGATTGGTTTACCATTATCTAATAAAGCTTTAAAGAAATCATCTTCTAAACTATTTTTCTGTATTGAATCAAGAGAAAATACCTTATGTTTCGGATCATAATAAATTGAATTAATAACAATATCCATTTTTAACTTAAAAAAATCATTTATTCTTTTAATTTTACTATTCTTAACAACTTTCAAAATGATATTGGTTATATCAGATTTGACTCTTTCAACTTGGTCATTTAAATTTTCAAGGAATAAATCAATTAATCCATTTATTTTATACTTGGCAACATTTATTACTCTTAGGTTGTCATATACTTCATAAGTTTCACCATCAGATAATACTAGAAATCTAATATTCGAAATTGCTGTATTTTTTAACCAATCATTTATTAAAAATGGATCTAAAGATGGATAATTAATATTTTTGTTAAACCGGTTTATTTTTAGATCAATAACCGCTATTAAAATTCCATTTAAAATAAACGCAATATCAGCTTTATAGTTGAATGTACCTTTTCCAATTTCATAATTAGTCACAACTTCTAAGTTATTATCAAAGATATTAATCTTATTAAATTCAGATAAGACCTTTGCTTGAAGGTTATTTTTCATTATTCAACCTTCACTTTCCCTGTTACAACTTCGCTGATTAAAGCTGTCCGGTATTCCTGAATAAGTTCAATTTCTTTTTCTATTTTGCTAATTGTATTCTCAATTATTTGTATTCCAGTTGAAATTGATAACAGTATTGAATATTGTTCCTTTTGGGGAGGTATAGGAATAATTACTTCACGTAGAGTATAACCATATATAACATCAATGATTGTAGAGTTACTATTGAGCAGGACATTTTCTTGAAAAAATGTTGACTCATTGAAGTACATAATTAAAAACTGACCTAAGACCTTTTGTTTCTCAATTTGGATTCTTATTAAGCAGGGATGTAAAATTCCTCTAATTTTTCCATTTGGGAAGATAGCTGCCCTTCCAATTGTACCTCTTGTTGTAACAAGAATATCACTTTCAAAAATTTCAAAAACCTTAAGATGCGAATATTTTTCTTCTGATATAAAATCCTCACCAGAGTCAAAGTCATTGTCGATAACATTTCTTTGAGTATATACTTTAAATACACCGTCAGTAGAAACATCTGAGTTCTTCAAATCACTTCCAAATGGTCCAGGTTTTAACGCTCCTTTTACCGGTTTTAATATATACTTCAATTTCTTTACTTCCCAATGATCCGGTATATCTCCCAGCCAATCAATTCCACTTGGTTTCATTTTTGTATTTGGATTTATACCTTTTGTTACAGCCTGATTAATTATTCCTGTTCTTTCTTCTTTCAGCAGCTCAATCAGCTTCTTTTTCTTTTCTATAAATGAATCAATCAGAGCAGTCTTATTGTCGAGAAAGTTGGCAATAGATGTTTGCTCATCTTTTGTAGGAAGTGGTATTTTTAATTTCTCAAAATCTTCCCTTGATAGATATGTTTGAATGGCTCCAGTTGAAATTGAATTTAAATATTGTTCAGATGATTTCATCAAAAAGTAAAGAAAATCAGAACAAACCCCTTGATCAGGTATAATCCCAATGAAAGTTTGATTTGTTATTAATGGCTTTTTTACTATTGCTGTTTTACCCATTGCACAACTACATGAACAGAGGACAGTTCCAATAGGAAATACTCTCAAATTCATTTCATCAACTATTTCCTTCGTTACACCTTGACCACTTTTAGAATCACTAACAAATTTTCCATCAAAATCTTCAATTCTCAACCAAGGGATTGTACCATTTAAGTCTTTTGGTTTGTCTCTCATTGGTACAACCATTTTTGCGATATATCCAAGATTTTTCATTTCCCAATTTTCAGGGATATCCCCAATCCATTCAATAGTGGTGGGTCTGTATTTTTCGTATTTTGTCATTTCTTCACCCAAAATTTTTCTTCTAACCAATTCTTAGGGAAACCCATCTTAGTAATATCAATTAATAAATAATGCTCCAATAGAGCCTTCAACTTTTCTCTGAAAGTATTTTTGGGATGAACTGTATCTAATAGGAATTGCAACGTACACAAGAAATAATAAATTCTATTATTATGAATATCTTGAAATTGAAGCCAATTGAAGTTCTTTGGATGCGGGAAATTAGGTCTCACACCAAGGCTTCTGTTCCAAAGTCTGCTATGGTGAGCACAGATATTCCGAACATAAACGATACTATGAAACCATGATTCAAAAACCGGAAGCGGTAGATTGAAATACTCAGCGACTTTTTGCTTTTCAGATTTACTATTCAGATTTGTAAAATGTGCAGAGAGCTGTCCGAAAGTAAAGATTTCGAGACCAATCCAAGATGGAGGGTATTCAGTATCATCATATTTCTTTTTGAAATGCTCAATAAATACTTCTTTAGAATTTGAATATTCTTTCATCAAACCGGAAGAAATTTTGTCAAATTTTTCTTTATCGATGAATAGATTCCTATCCATATACCAGTTCACACCTAAACTGAATGAGCATTTTAGTGTAAGTTGTGTTCTAAAAGCAATTTCAATTCTCTCAATCGAATCAAAAATTAGCAATCTTAATTTTCTGTCGAAAGAATAGATTTTTATAATATCTTCAAAATTGGTTCCAAAAATAAAGGATTGCGCAACATCTTCATGATTTCGATATGGATAAAGATAAGAGCTAAGTCGGTAATAGCTAATATTAGAAAGAGAAATATGAGTTTCAGCATCATTTTCGATTACTAAATTTCTACTTTTAAGAAGGGCAATTTGCTCTTCAATCGTTAGTGCGGGCTTTTCGTATTTCATGTTATAAAATGAAAAAACCCGGCAATTTGAGCTTCTTCGAGAGGCTTGCCAGGTATGTTGATACAAAACTACAATTGTTTTTTAATATTTCAAAGCAAATTGTTGAAAAAAACTCATAAATAGAAATTATGTGTTCGAGTACTGAATATTTATATATTGACGGAATGTTCATAAATTTAATTCTGAGACTCGATTAATATATGGGTTATTTAATTCATACAATTTACCCATAAAAAGAGTGAGAAACTCATTCAGTTTGATTTTATTAATTTGTCTTTGATAGTTTTGAATATGTCTTGAGTTACTAAATGCATGGCATAGAGAACAGAGACACTGGAGATTAGAATCTCTGTTGTCCTCTTTATCACCATTCACATGGTGAGTTTCCAAAAAGTATCCATGAGTATAAATTTCATTCAATTTCAAGCCACAACTTTCACAAGTGAAATGATGATTAATTCTATAATTTTTACTTTTTTCTTCCCAATCAGGGGTATAGCCAAACATATCTACATCGATGACAGATTTTTCACCAGTCTTCGGTAAATCAGAATCTGTAAAATTTGGTTTGAGATAGTCCTTGATATAAGTAGTTGAATTAATGACAGAATTAAATTCAGGGGTCAATTTCATACAGTTTGAACAAACCGGTAAATCATGTTCGATGCCATTGGCATCCTTGACATCAGTTACTGGCTGATTAGAAAACACATAATGTCCATCAAAATTCTTTCTATTCTTTTGTCTTTCAATTACATTACAATTTGTGATATGAAACGTTGGTACTTCATTCCAGCCTCTTTTTTTCCACTCAACTGGATCAAATATTTCAATGTATAAAAAACCTTTATGCTTTTTCCCATCATCATCAATGTAGAATATTCCTTCATTATCAATGTGAATATTCTCCTGAAGACCCTTAAATGTTAGTCTTTCTCGAATGATAGTAAAGCTGGATTTAGCATTTTCAGTATTAATGCCTAGTTCTTGTTCTACATATTTCTTTAATTCCGAGAAATCGTACATTTTTCAACGTTCCTTAATTTTCTTTAAAATCTCATCTAACAACTGATCAGATTTTGTTACAATTCTAAACTCGACTCTTCTTGATTTTTCTTTGTTTTCAGTCATCCCTGTCTCAATGCAGTATTTAGCATTATTGTCCAAAATTCTACCACTAGAAAAACCATTAGAGATTAGCCAAAATTTAATTAATTGCTTACGGTCATTATCTAAATTTTTGAAATATTCATTTCCATTGAATAATACATAATCTAAAACACTTCTGGTTCTACTTTGTGATAGATTTAAATTATACATATAATCACCATCGGAATCGGTGTGACCTTCAATTCTAACTTCCAAAATTTTGTCTCTATACTTATCATTCATTATAATATTCATATATCTTGGAAAAAAATCATCCAATATGTACTTAAATTCATTTTTAAGAACAAACTTATTATAATCAAATAGCACTTTTTCATTTAAAAATCTGATAGATAAATCTTTATCTAATTCAGCGTGCCATTTATCCTCTTTGAAGTCGTTCTCAAATTCTTTCTTCAGATCATTGAATAAATCTACTTTTACATTCTGGAAATCTCTAACTAAGTCATCCTTAGCTTTTTCACGGTTCTTAACCTGAATCATATAGGAAATTGAAATGAACAGAAAAATTATCATTAGTCCGGTCATTATATCCGATAACGATGTCCAATAATTCTCTTTACTTTTAAATTTCATAATTAGCCTTTAAGAATATTGGCTCTGTTATGATATTCTGTTACCATTGCTTGAAGAATCTTATCAAGGCTCATAAAGCTCTGATTCATTCGATTATGAAACTCACTATCAAGCTGTTGGACATGGCTCAACAATTCTTTCGAACCATCCTTCAACACTTGAGAGCCTTGATTGAGGTTAGTTTTTATATCATTCCACATTTGACCAGATTGATTTTTCAGATCTTCAATAGCATTTAAGCTAACAATGAGATTCTTTACAGCCTCGGCAAACTTTTCTTCTCTCTTCATCCAATTGTTTAGCAACTTGCTAGAATCCTGAAGTTCCAAAGTTGTGGTATTGAGCATGACAATGCTTTCTCTGAAAGTAGTATTTTCAATCATAACTCTTTCAAGTTCCTTTACTAATTTAATCAGCACACTATCATCACTCACAAGTTGTTTTGTTGAATTTGAAATGCTAGTCAAAGTTTTACCGGACACTTGCAAGTTGTCGCTCACATCTTTAAATTGAGAAGTAAGGCGTATTATCATTTCCTTATTTTCAATTTGCCAACTATTCAATTGTTTAACACTATTGTTCAATTCTTCAAAATTTTCTTTAACTAGACGTTCCAAAAGTTCATTCAAGCGTTCATTAAAGCCACCAATGACATTTTCTATAGCTTTAACAAGTGCTTCAGTATTACTCTTTTCAAGAAGCTTGGTAAATTCATCGAATTTAGTTGCTATTAGGTCGCTGCTTCCCTTAATGTTATTATCTATATTTAAAAGATGAGTATTGCTATTTTCTGAGAATTTATTTAAAGAATTTTTAATATCGGTATAAATATTCTTATTTGAATCCATGTCAGATCTGAGTCTTTGTATTTGGGTTAATATACTTGTATCACTATCACCACCAAGAGAATTTACAATTTTGGTTATTTCAGTTCTAGTATCCTGACTCTCATCCTTAAACATTGTTCTTAGTTTTACAAAATGTGTACTAAGACTGTCATCTGAATTGCTACTAATAGCTTTTCTTAATTCATCAAAACTGTTCCGGTTTATATCAATGCTATCTTTCAGGACTTTTATCAATTCTCCAAGTTTTATAACTTCTTCACTTTCAAGTTTTAATTCAGAGTCACCTTTTTTTTGAGCAATAGATACATATTTTGCAAATATAAAAGAGAGTACAATACCGAATATGGATGTTAAAAAGGCAGTCTTCATACCTGTAAGCAGACCAGGCATACTTCCTTCAATATTTTTAACATCAAAAGCATATAGAGAATAGGTAATACCAAGAAATGTTCCAAAAATACCAAGAGTTGTAAAGATACCGGGAACTGAATCAAAAATATAAGGATTAACAGAGGTATATTTTTTATTGGCTTTTATTACAAAAATAATTGCTGTTATCGTCCATAATACTATTACACCATAAGCAACGAAGTTTATCCAATTCATTGACATATTTTCCTCTTTTGTTCTTTTAACATATAAAAAATACTACTTTCAAGTTATTTAATGCAATTATTTCTATCAAGATCACAAAAAACTAATCAATAAATGTTAGCTCTGTTACTAATTTTTTCGTCAATATTTTTCTTCGTTCTTTAATGAATTTGGGGAACAAATTGAAATCCAAGATATTTGGGATTAGTTGCTTCACCAAATCTACTTTTTCAGTTTTTACCCATTGTGCTAGAGTTTTGTCTTGTTTTGAAGTATTTTGGTTTAAATCTAATAATTGTAAGTTCAATATCCCATCATATATTTTTTTATCGGTGTAATCTTTGCTTTTATCTGTACTAATCTTCATTTTTTTCAAATAAGATTGGTTAAAGCAACTCTTAGGGTGTATATGATCTTTATGAAAATCATTGTTCTTGTAATCTAAGTGTGGATAAAGTATAGCTAAAATCGGGAATGAATAACGATCATCATATTTAGTCAATAGAAGATTCTCAATAAATTCATCATCAACTGTAATACTCTTTCTAGTCTTAGAGAGTTTGTTTGCTATACTACCAGCCGGGAAAGATTTGCATCCTTTTTGAATTTCTTTAGCAATAGCATCTCTAATGATTTTCAAGATACTATCAGCTTGAGTCCCAAAGATTTTATGTAATAGCACTGCATGAAGCCACCTTTTAATAATCTCTCTATCGTATTTATAAATCACTTTACTACTAAAACTTTTGAATTTATTAGTTTTAAATAAATAATAAATGATTGGTAAAGCTGAATTTTTTGAGGTTAGCGTTTTATCAACATATCCAAAACTATGGATCAATTCGTATGCAGAATAAATAGCTCCTTTTATATTATTCCAATTATCTTCAAACTCCCTGGCATTTTTTAAAGTAAAATTCGTAGCTCTAAATTTAATATCATCTCTAAAAAGCATTAAATATGCTCTTAGTATAATGTCTTTATTAATTGTGATTTTAAAAACATTTGAAATTTCATCAACGAGACTAATAATTTCTTCCCTAGCTTTTTTATTTTTCCATCCAGCTATTGTCGTTGACATGACAAGATCTGAATAATCAAGTGGTTCACCCTGATTATTTACTCTTATGAAAATATTAAGAGCTTTGTCATAGTCATTTCCATCCTCTTGATAAAAGTGAAGCAGTGAATTTACATGAACTATATCATGCAAACGAGATAAAGTTTCATTAATGAACTCATTTCGAGTCCAATCATTATCTTTTATTAAACTATTCAATTTAAAAGTACCTTTATGGTTCATTATGTCACCAACTTCGAACCAAATGTTGTCCTTATCTTTGAATATATCATCAGGAGTTAGAAATTTAAAATCATAATACCTGCCATCATCTGCAACATCTCCTTTTGAGTCATCTTGTAGTGCTAGACCAGATAACTTGATATATAATTTTCTTGTTGGAATAACTTGTTCATTGTCTTTCATCACAACCATTGGTTTTTTATATCCGTATGACCCTTTTAATCCAATGTATAATGCCGTTAACCTTTGCTGTCCATCTAACACAGCTTCAAATTCATGAAGATTATTAACATTTACTTCTTTACTATGTATGTTATATTTCTCTCTAAAATGATCCAAGAAAGCATAGTACCTATGATTTGACTTATTATTACCATTAACTTTCCATGTTAAAAATGAACCAATAGGATAATCTCTCATTAATGAATCAAAGAGTAATTCAATCTTATCGCATTTCCAAACAAATTCTCTCTGAATAGATGGCAATAAAAAAGCCTTAAATTCAATTTTTTGAATAGCATTCGCAATAGTTATAGGAGGAAGAAAGCTCATATTTTATCTATTATTATTTAACAAATTTACTTCAAAATCTCTTTAATCATACCATCTGTTTCTTTTTCAAGGGCTAAAATATCAGATCTGATTTCTTCAAGGCTTCGTAATGGTTTATATTTATAGAAATATTTTGTAAAGTTAATCTCATAGCCTATTTTTGTTTTGCTGTGGTCAATCCAGGCATCCGGTAAATGCGGAAGCACTTCCCTTTTGAAATATTCTTCAATATCCTCTTTCAATGGAATATTCTCGTAATCTCTTAGCTCAGAATTGGCTATTGAATTACCTTTTTTATCAAAAAGAAGATTGCCTTCTTCATCTTGTTGAGGTCTTTCAACTGTTATTCTTGAATAACCGAAATCATTATTATCAAATATCTTACAGTACTCATTTTCCTTGAACTCTCCATATATTTCAGTTATAAACTCTATCGCCTGTTTATGTATTTCTTTTCGTTTACTGCCAAGGCTTCTTAACATTTTGGAATAGAATGGATTGTCTTTATCATCACTATCAGAACCAGTAGCATTAATTAGTTGTATCTTGCCCTTTCGGATATTTATTTTTCGATCTGTCACAATCCAAATGTAAGTAGATATTCCAGTATTATAGAAAAGCTGGTCTGGCATTGCTATAATGGCTTCGAGCATATCGTTTTCAATTATCCATTTCCGAATTTCACTTGTCCCACTTCCAGCACCACCTGAAAAAAGTGGAGAACCATTAAAAACAATAGCGATTCTACTTCCACCGGAACTACGTTTCATTTTAGAAATCATGTGTTGGAGAAATAGAAATGAACCATCACTAATAGGAGGTAAACCAGCTCCAAATCTACCTGCAAAACCCTTATTGGTATATTCATCTTTAATGCATTTCTCAGACTGTTTCCATTCAACGCCAAATGGAGGGTTGCTTAAACAATAATCGAATGTTTCACCTACAAGTCCATCTTTACAGAAAGTATCAAAGAATTTAATGTTTGATGGATTCTGTCCTTTGATTAACATGTCAGATTTGCAAATAGCATAAGATTCGGGATTTAGCTCCTGCCCAAAGACTTCAAGTTTAGCATCTGGATTCAATTCATGAAGATACTCATCAGCAACAGAAAGCATACCACCAGTTCCGCAAGCAGGATCATATAAAGTTTTTACAATTCCTTTTCTAGTCAGAATATCCTTGTCATTTAAAAACAGTAAATTTACCATTAACCTGATTACTTCTCTGGGCGTAAAATGATGCCCGGCAGTTTCATTGCTAAGTTCAGAAAATTTACGTATAAGCTCTTCAAAAATATAACCCATTTCAATAGTATCTACATCTTTGAAAACTTCTCCAGCTACAGAAAATTCTTTAATAATTAAATATAACAAATCATGTTCTTCAAGTTTTTTTATTTGTTCTTCAAACTTGAAATATTCAATAATCTCTTTGGCTCCAATTGAAAAACCGTTAATATAGTTTCTTAAGTTAGCTGCTATATTATTAGAATCCTGAGTCAACTTGTTAAAATCAAATTTACTATTATTATGAAATTTTAGCTTTGCAACATTGTTAAGAATGGGTTCGAGAATTTCAGGTTCTTTATTTCTATGTTTTTCGAAAGCATCTAATACTGCTTGTTTCGTAGGTTCTAACACAGAATCCAATCGCCTTAATACAGTGAATGGTAATATAACCTTGCCATAGTCTGCTTGCTTATATGGACCACGTAACAAGTCAGCGATTGAAGAAATCAAATTTGCTTTTTCTGCAAAATTTTTAGTTGCCATTATATGAATCTTTCATCTCAGTTCAGATATATAAATTAATCACAAACATTTGTTCCTAAATTACAAAAAAAACTTATATATCACGCTACTCTTAAACTATTCAAGTAAGATATAAATCATTAATATAGATTATACGGTCAATAAAAAAAAATAATTTTTCGTACCTACACTTTTATAGATTCAAGAAATAATGGAGCATAACTGTCAAGTGCCAGAACTATAGCTTCAGTTAAATCTCCATTCTTTACAAAATCTGTTGTAACCATTGTAGTTATCTGAGCATCATGATTCCACTTTTCAAATAATTCGAATTCAGTAATTTCATAAATCATCACTTCGTATTTAGGACTTGCTTTTCTCACACGAAAATAAGTACTCGATAGATTTTTATTCAATATCTCAGTAGCAAGAATTTTCTTTACATTGTTTACGAAATCAGAATTATCTTCAACTTCCACTCCATAAGAAAACCCACAAGAAATCCCTACTTCACTTATTGAAATCACAAGTTGTGGACTTTGACGAAAAGTTAATTCTTTATTATTATATTGTTTCAGATAGATTACAGCCCAAGAGTAATTTTTAATTTTAGGATGACTATGAGGATAGGTTATAAAATGTGAGGAATAAAGTCCTAAATTATCACCCAATCTATGTTTATTGAATATCAAATAATCAAGTAACATATCTTTCAATATCTGATGTGTTTTTTCCCATAGAGAACTTTATATTCATCTATTCTTGGTTGGATTTTATTATCCCAAGTTTGAAGTTCTTCTGTTGTCAAGCTCTCACTGAAATTCAAACGTTTGATTGCTTTGGCAATCTTGATAACACCTTTAAGAATCTTTTTACTGAACATGCTTCAGCCTTTGATATATTGATAATTGAATTATTAGCCGTGTAATCAGTAAGAAATTTATCAGAATAGAAATTTAGTGATTAAATTAGAACTTATCAAATAAATTCTTTCGGATGGAACGAACTTTTATTTAAAACAATTTTCGAGACCGGTTCAAATCGAATGCTAGAAATCGGATTTTATCATTACAGAGGGAATGTCGTATCGCATACAGTACACGTGAGGTTTCCTGAGAATTTTTACATTTTCAGTAATTTTGGTACAGGATTAATTATTGAATTGTGCTTTGATGCTATGTCTCCTGAGCCATTTGAACAATGTGGCTTCAGAAACTTTGTACCTCTTTGCAACGAATCGCTTTGGACTTCCATTGTTCAGGAGTGCTTCAATCTCTGGTCTGAAAACATCGAGTTTGCTTTTCCCAATTCCTCTTGGTCTGCCAAGTTTGACACCACTTGCCTTTATAACTGCCAATGCTTCTTTAGTCCTGGAACTGATAAGTTCTCTTTCTATTTCAGAAGCCATCGAGAAACACATTGCTATCAACTTGCTCTGGATGGTGTTGTCAAGATTCCAGTTTCCTTTGACAGAATAGATGTTTACTTTCTTCTCTGTAGCAATTGCCAGTATCTCCATCACTTCGAGCATCGACCTTCCTAATCTCGAAAGTTCTGATACTATCAGATTATCATCTTTTTCCAAGCCGTCGAGTACTTCTGCTATTTTTCTCTTTTTCCAAGAGATTTTCCCTGAAACTCTGTCTTCCACGAAATCAACGTTGCCAAGTCTTTTCTCGTTGGCAAGTTTGAGAATCTCTGCTTTGTTCTTTTCTAAATCCTGTTGGATTGTAGAAACTCTAAGATACGAAATCGTCTTCATTTTAACCTCTATACTAAATACGTAAAAAACCTGCTAAACAAGAGTAGGTCTAAGTAATACTAATATACTAAAACTTTACTTAGCTTGCTATAGGTTAATTCTTCGTTTATTCGATAGAGGTTAGATTAAGATAGTTGAAATAAGAAGTTGAACGGAGTTAGAGGAATGGGAAAAGAATAGGAAGAAGTAGAAATGATAAGCTAATAGTTCAAATCTCAGATTTTTGTTTATGCTCACTTCTAGTCTATTAAATGATTTATACTTTATTTAAAAGACATTAATTAAAAGACATTTGAATTGAAATCAAATAAGTTATGTGGTAGGGAAATAGGTAAAGTATAGAAAAAGATGGAATATGGCTCTAATTAGTTCATATACTAGATTATCCAATTAGTTCAAAACTAAACTAATCAAAGTACAAATTATTTTTAAAAACTTATTTTTGATTAAGTGACATCACATTCCTTAAGATGATTTTATTAATTGCTCGAGAATATTTCATTTCCTTTTCTTCTTGTCTAATATTTTATAAAATCCATCATAAGTAACTCCCATTCCTGCATCCACCATACAACCACCGTTATGAGATTCATAATTTACAATAACTTTAACCCCTTTCTTGGTGATTTTGAAAACAATATCACAGAAATAGCCGTTCTTATCTTTATAAACAGCACTTTTACCATTTATCTTTGCAACCCCTTCTGCTGTTCCTACATTTGATGTTTCCAATATACAAAGAAATGAAAATGAGATTTCAGTTTGATTAATTTGTTTTAATTTAAGAGTACAATCCCCATGATAGAATTTTCCTTCCCAATTTTGGGCTTGGAGAAAATTAACTTGTAAAATGATATAAAAAAAAATAAATATTATCACTTTCATACAAAACTCCTCAATAAGTAAGATTGGATGGATTATTTAGTATTCTTTAGTATTCTTTAGTATTCTTTAAATTCAATTATAAAAGTAAGAGAAATGGGAAAAAAAATTTCATTTTCGCTTTATTTAAAAATATATTTTAGAAACTTTATTAAGTATAATTAGATTTATTAACTAAAGTTTACCCATCTATGTAGCTCTCATCAATATCTTTTAGATACTGGATTAATAAATCAACATCAAGATTACTTTCCGGTAAATACCTGTGTGTTGCATTTCCATTTAAGATAAAATCAGGAAAAGTGTTGTCTGCTCTTTTCATTAAATGCCATCTGTTATCATTTTCAGTTCTTTCAATTTTTTTTATTAGTCTTTCCCATGCAAGATACGGGAAGCCTTTTCTTCTACCTAAATATTTCGTAAAAGAAGTAACATCATTAATTATAATTAATCCAAATTTTGCTCCTCCAGAAGGATCATCCATATTAGACTCTAAAACTTTGGATATATTGAAGAAAAATGGATTAACTAATTCAACATGTCCTATCCATAATTTGGGGTTCTCCTTATTTGGTATTATTGATGGTTTGATATTATTTAAAACTAATTCATTTTTGGAAACTATGCCAAATGAACAATACCTATAAAAATCACCATCTTTATTAAATCCCTTTATTTCCCTTTTCATCTTTAAATAATTTATTTGTCTTTGAAATAAAGATTGATATATCGATGTAATAATCATTTGGGCGATATTTTCACCCCAACACTTATTAAGTGCGTAAGTAATTTTCTGAATTAATAATAATTGGTTGATATTAACATTATCAATAGATATTTGTGCTTCTAATAATTTTTCTTTAAAAAAATAAAATGATTTTTCATTTAATTTTATCTCATTCCTCCAGTAATTTGATGTTTCGTTAAATAAAGTATCATTTTTTAGATTTGAAGTCGAAACATAATCATTAAAATAAATTAAATTTTGTTCATGCAATAAATTATAATCTGTTAACCTAATTTTATTTTCAAAACAATAAATTACTGCGATTAAACAAGTGTCAATAATTGCTCTTTTCCATGCAGTATCGTACTTTGTTTGATAACTAAATTCATTTGAGGATATTTTAATCAAAATATTATTCATATCCTTAATAATTCTAGCTATATTAAATGGATGTGAACCACCTCCTGAATCGATAGAATTAACTTCTTGAAGAACATTTTGAATGGAATATGGAATCTTATTAAGTTTACATTCCTCAACAACCATCTGACTGCATGAAGCACTAATCCTTGTTCCATTAGGTTCATGTTCGTCAAAACAAAATAATGGATTAGCACCTAAAACTTCATCTGCTGGAAAACCAAAAGCTGCTGAATTGTCTAAAACATATTGAGCATTTAAATCATATTCCTTAGAAACTATAGCTCTTTCTATTAGTTCTAAATTTCTTTTATTTTCAGGCAAAATTGAACGAAATAATAATTCTGCAAAATATTCATCAAGATGTGGGTCTTGATGTAGAACATTCCGGCTTAATATATTAACTTTTTGAAGTTCCCAAAAAGGCATATTTTTGTAGTTATAGTTTCTAATTACTTGATGTAAATAGTCAGCACTGGCTTTAGCTAGACCATTTAATATACCTCCCGCCTGAATATAATAATCTTCATCAAGATAAATAGAATTAATTGAAATAGTTGCCATGAATTATCCTTATTTAATTATTGATTTACTCTTTTTATGGAAATGAATGAAGCATCATCGTATGGCCATTCAGGATGTTTATCTTTATAAGGCTCAAGAAAATTTGTTTTAAAATTAGGGAGTAAGTTAGAGAATCCTCTTTTTAAAGAATTATCGTTCGATGAAAAAAAATTATTAAAGTCATTGTTATTCAATACTTCCTGCGAATCAAACCCATCTGTTGCAATAAACAATGAATGTAAATTCTCCGTTTTATCATTAATCAATTCAACAAAAGATGAATAGAAGTCATTACCTGATTTAACAAGTAAGTTATTAGCAAAATATTTCTCGGAAAAATTATCCAAAGAATGACACTTACTATTAACAATAACCAAACCATCACCACAATGGAAAACTTTATAATGATGTTTAGTAACAACGAAAAATATTATAGTTGTTGAAAGAAATTCTAAAATGATATATTTCTTATTTTCTTTACCTCGAGAATTAATATTACAGCTTGAAATAAACTGATGATAAGAATATAAAAGTTTTTCCTCGAATTTTTGGATTAAATTATCGGGTATTTCGTTTGTCTTCTTGATTAAACTCACTAAAATATTAGTTGTAACAAAGCTAGTAAAATTAGAACCTACTTGGTTTGAAGAAATTTTTTTTACAGACTCACCAGAGGATGAAGTACAACCATCACATACAACTCCTATGATAAACTCTTTATCTATATGTAAACTTATAGAATCCTGATTTATTGAAACAGATTTATTTTTGGGGTATCCTTGTTGTGTGGCTGAAAATACAGAAAAAGGCAAATCTGTATTCAGTAAGCTTCTTCGAAGATTATTAATTTGATAATCAAAGGGAGTTAACCACCACATATATTACCTTATTTCTAATTTATATGTCTTCAAAAAATCTAAAAATTCTATGCAATCATGATTAGGGTTCATGTGTGAAACTAGATTAATACTAGGCTTAGTTAATAATTTACTTTGATTCGTATCAATATCCTCATTGTAAGAATTACAATAATTTCTTTTATTATTAACAAATACATTAACAAAAAAGGCAATTAAATAATTGTACTTTTCTGCAATAAAACGAATTCTATTTTTTAGAGTTTCATTTGTCGAATTTTCTGGATGATAATAATATTCAAGAAATTCAATTGATTCATTATGATTCTGTAACTTCCTTATTTTTAATAATCTTCTTAGTAACTCATTGCTTATATTCTCGTAATTATTTAGGTAAAATTGCAATATTGAAATATTAGCTATTTTACGTTCTATAGTATTGGTGGGAGGTTCGGTTATAAAATCATAAGGGTCACTACCAATGATTAACTTATAACATAAGATACTTAAAGCAAAAATATCACTATGTCTTGAATAAATAAAATAAGGGTTATCAATTCTTTTGTTATAACCAACAGTAATTGAATGTGTATCACGATAATCTAAATCAGAAGTTTCAGAATAAAAATTATCTGTTTGAACAGAATCGATATCAATTAGAACAATATGAAATTTATCACCATCCAACTTACATAATATATTTGCAGGTCTTATATCTCCCAAAATAATTTTTAATTTGTGAAGATAATTGACAAGTTTAAACAAATATGATATTATTTCAATAGATAGATTATCGGTCATATTTTTATGATTATAAGATTTGATGTTGTTATTATAAAAAAATTTAAAGATTGGTTGATAATCTAGAAAATAATTCATACTGTAACCGATAAACATCTTATTTGAGTCAAAAATTGGTTCGATTGGATATGCTATTTGATTTTTGATTTGATTATTATGACTTGAAAATTTACTGATTAGGGTAAATATTTTAGACTGTTTTTTTGAAGCAATTTCTTTACTGTTAAATATTTTAATAGCAAAAGTTGAATTATCATCTTTTAGAAGATAGACAAACCCCTCATTCCCAGCTCCAATGGGTTCTTCATCATTTATCTGAAATTCTTTCATTTTATAAAATATTTTCATTTACCACCATTTAGCAATAACATTACATAATTAATTATTTAATTACCGAAAGAAATCGAATTCAAGGGTACAATTCATTTTAAAATTATTTAGAAATCATTAAAGATTTCATCAAAGTCCACAGGATTTCTTGAAGCATAGTTAAAGGCTTTCCTTATCGCCCTTTGATCGTTATGTTCTACATTAATATATGAATTAATTTTTAACTCTTTCCGAATTTTCTCAGCTTCGATATCTGGAAACAAATTACTAGTTAAACCAACCAGAATGGAATAGAAATCAATTTTTTTCCCTAAAGTAATATTATCAATTAATTGAATTAATTTTTCTTTATCCAAGTTAGTGCTAAGATTATCTTTCCCGTCAGTAATAATACCTAACCTAATTCTGTGACTAATCTTATTTTGAGGATGATTAAAACACCAAATTGCAAAATTATAAACTGGTCTTAACATCTCATAAATAGTCCTATACAATGCAGTTGAACTCGTACATACAAAATTATCTTGTTTAATAATATTGATATGATCATTACTTTCACAATCCAAAACATCAAATGCATTATACAATCTTATTTCTTTATTAAAAGATGCTTGAGTGATCAACAATCTCCTGCAAGAACACTGTTCTGAATCTCTAATGGATTTTAAGATGTTTTTGTGTTCTTTACTAATGATATTCAGAATATCAGTTTGAGCTTTCCTTATAATATCATTTTCTTCTCTAGTTAAATTTAATGTTTGATCCTTTGGCTTTTCCTGTATTCTTTTTAATAAAGGTTGATTAAATTTTGCAATACTTGGATACATCATTGAAGCTGAAGAATCAATTAATAAAATGAAGAAATCTAATTGCGAAAATTGATCGACCTTTTCAATATTCAGTTTATTCCATAAGGCTAAATATTCTGGAACAAAGCTCCCTACATTTAAATCTAAATCTGGTAAATTTTTAAAGTCTTTAATATCCATTATTTCATCCATTTTGTCTCCATCTGAAATTTATTCCAAAATTAAAATCACTAAAATTTATACAAATGAATTTTATTTGCTTCACTATATCCTGAAAAAATATTATTCAATAAAATATTTTCTTTCCCAATATCTTGTTCTAAGACAATAGCTGAAATTGAATTATTTTCTTTAATGAAGGTATTATCCTCAATTATACTTACACTTGCATAAATTGAAGTTTTGTTATTTCTAAATACTGTTTTTTTACATTCTAAAAATGATTTTCCACCACAAAATATACCAAATTCAAAACCAACCATCTCACAAGAATCGATAATTAATCTTCCCTCAGATTCAATAAATATTCCCCTATTATGTTCACCTCCACTAATGAATCGGCAACCCTGTATTGTTAAAGTCCCATTTTTCTTATTTATTATGTAAATATTAGAATCAGACAAATTAAATGTACAATTAACAAAAGTCTGGTCTCCATCATCAAAGATAAATTTATTATCTTCATCAATATCATTAAATGATTGATCGTAAAATGTCTTTGCATTAATTGTATTTGTTTGTATTATCGGTTTCTTTAATATTTTTTTTATTGGAGGAACTTTTTTAATAATTCTATTTCTTTCACCTTCTTCTTGATTATGAACAGGTTTATTTAACCCTCCTAAATCAGAAGCAGCCTTTGATATAAATTTATGTTTCTCTTTGCTAGGTGACTTTTCCTCAATGATTTTAAGTAAATTGTCAACCGAATTTTCCCTTTTCTTGGGGTCAAAAACTAGACAGCTTTTTAATAATGATTCAATAATGGGATCGTCTAAATCCTTAATTTTAAAATACTCCTCTGTGTATTTAGTTAAACCATCTTTTGTTGTATCATTAATGAGAATCCCATTCTTAATAAAGCTTTCAATACCTTTCTGAATTTCATTTGTATCTACAGATGAGCTGTAAGGTAATTGGTGGGGTTTAAATAATAGGTAAACTAAGATTCCGAATGACCAGATATCAGATATACTAGAATGAAGTTTCTTTATATTGTTGATATGAAGATTTTCATAAGTCACAGTGTCGAATAGGTGAAAGTTATTATTATAGAAGAACTCAGGTGGTTGAAATCCAACTATACCGGGCTTATTAGAATTATCAAAATAATCCTCCACATTTCTTTCCTCTTCTAGTGCAATACCAAAATCAGAAATTTTTGCTCTGAAATATGGTTCATTTAAAGTATCTTTAAAAATCAAAATGTTTGAAGGTGTGATATCTCTATGAATAATGGAATTATGATGAACATATTTTAACCCGTTTAATATTTGCTTTAATAATTGAATTTTATTATTTAATATATT
>CAIOZA010000024.1 GCA_903862655.1 uncultured Ignavibacteria bacterium | reverse complement strand
TTCTTACTCTGCTTATTCTTTGAATAAAGGCGGTAATATAATGCTGAGAGCTAGATGGACTCTATCCGGCATTATAAAACCTGAAGATGAATTACCAACTTTTATTTCTCCCAATCCCACCTCTGATTTCATAGAAATCGCCGTAGGGGCGACCGGCCGTTCGCCCGTACAAAGCGAAGTGAGAATATATAATGTGTTCGGGCAGGATGTGTCATCAACTTGGGCGGGTTTAGAACCCGCCCCTACAATACGAATCGATGTATCCGGTTTGGCTCCGGGAATGTATTTTGTGAGGATTGGGGACAGAGTCAGCAAATTCATAAAGATATAATATATATTTCCTTTAAAAACCTTTTCTTTGATATATCAATCACTTTTTCGCAAATTGCATTTGGTGCCGATAATCCCGATAGGGATGAACTGTGTATAGGTGATAGGTTTACACCAACTCTCAAAATCCCGTAGGGATGATACAAAAAAAAGATATTAACCCTAATTCATGGAGTGTTTCATCCCTACGGGCTTTCAATCTATTTTTTAAAAATGATTTTCTCTACATATTCCATCCCTAAAGGGATTAATAATGGAAAATAAAAAACATGATGCAATTAATGCAAAAAGTGCAATCACAAAATTGATGTAAACTAAATATAAGGAGGTTAGTGGTATTTTAAATAACCAAACATTCATTTAAATGATGCAAAAAATATCGCGTAGCGATTATATATTTGTCATCTACGATGTAATTATGTTTCGTGGGTTCACTTTTCTACCAATATCAAATCCCTATCGGGATAGATAATCAAAAATAGAAAAAGCGATGCAATTTATGCAATTTGTGTTCAGCTACTTAGGAGCGACATAAAGAATACGAAAAACTCGACGCAATTAATGCAAAAGAGTTAATTCACTTTCGAAAAGATGCAATCTTTTTAAAAGTTGGGTACAAAAACTAAAAAAACAATATCACGATGCAAAACACAATCTGAAAAATGTAACGGATACTGTGAAATTTTATATAATCTGCTTTTTGCGGAGCACGTCCAAAAAGTTAAGCTTGTAGGAGTCACCAATCGGAATTTCTCTTTCGCCGATTTTAACCTTATTTTTCTCGATTGTACTGATTCTGCCGAATGGTATAATATAGGATTTGTGAATACGAACAAATCTTTCCAGGGGCAATATTTCCTCAAATTTTCTGAATGTCTGGAGAGTCATTATCTTGCCTTTATCAGTGAATATACACTGATAATCACCCATACCTTCAATATACTGAACTTCGTCGAAATTCACTTTTGTATGCTTAAATTCAGTCTTGACAAAGAAGAAGTCTTCTTTTATGCCGTGATTGTCAGAGTGAGGAATCAAGCACGAACCGTTGCATGATTGCAATCTTTCGTATGCCTTCTCTACTGCCTTGATGAATCTGTCCAGCGATATTGGCTTCAGGAGATAGTCCACTATATCCAGCTCATATCCCTGAACTGCGTATTTGTCGTAGGCTGTGATAAATATGATTTGGGGCTTGTTCTTTAGCAGCTGAACGAACTGAATGCCGGAGATCCCATCCATCTGAATGTCTAAGAAGATCAGATCGATTGTGTTTTCCCTCATGTAGCTCAATGCCTCGAGAGGATCGTCGAAACACCTCACCAGATTGAGGAAAGGAACCTTTTGAATGTAGTCCTGAAGCAATTCCAGGGCTAATGGTTCATCGTCTATTGCAATACAGTTAATAGTCATTAAATTTCTAATATCAGCTCAACAGTATATTTATCTTGTTCTTCAATTAATTTTAATTTATGTTTTCCAGGATATAGCAGTTCAAGCCGTCTTTTAACATTCTGTAATCCGATTCCCGACGCTTTGTCTTTTGCTATATTGTCTATACTGTTTTTTCTGAAATTTGTTACAACAAAATATAAATAATCTTTTGCAGTTTTTAGATTTATAAAGATACAGGGGCTTGTGCTCTTGTCGCAATGTTTGAATGCATTTTCTACAAATGGAATCAGAAGCATGGGAGGTATTTCCTTTTCGTTCAGGTCACCTTCCATATTGAATTCTACAAAATTATTCTGACGAACACGCAATAATTGTAGTTCAATATAGTTTTTCAGATAATTGACTTCAATGCTCAGGCTTACCAGATCAGTGTTTGCCTCGTAGAGCATATACCTCATTATATCCGATAATTTCATTATTACTTCAGGTGCATCGTCAGATTTCTTATAAACCAGTGTGTAGATATTATTTAAAGTATTGAAGAAAAAATGCGGACTGATCTGTGACTTCAGCATCGAAAGCTCACTTGCCTGCTTCTGGTTAATCATGTCGGCGTGCAATTGTTGCGATTTGAACCAATCGGATGTAAATCTTATCAATATGGCGTAGATAGATGTAATCACAACCATGCGTACATGAAAGTGTATGCTTTTGCTGAAACTCGACATTTTCTCTATTGGAACGTTCATCGCCCAAATCTCATAATAATACATCAGTTCATACCTGATTAGCAGCAGTAATCCTAATCCGGCAAGACTAATGAGAATTTTGAATGTTATTGATCTGGTTCTGGGGAAAATGAACATCATCAAAAAATAAAAAGAATAGAAGGTAATCATATTGAGTATCAGTTCCCAAACCATTGTTAGGTCGTATTTCGATTCTTCAGATAAGCTTATAGCCGAGATAGTCTGAAGCGAAATATAAACCCAGAATACAGAATGAATCAGTATATCATTCTTATGTCTTGACCAAATATTCTCAAATTTTTCCATACTTCTATCAATTTCAATATATTCATCACAAAATTAAGAATATTCCAATTATATTCTAATTATAATATAGAATATTAATATCAAATCCCTTTCTAATCGACAAACACCCAATTTGAATCGGTGAAACCCCCAAATCAATGGTTTTGGAAGTTTAAAGTTTGTTTATCCCTGTTCAAAGATTTGATTATAATGTTCATCGATTAATGCCAAAATGAGCGTAACCAAATCAAAATCGATGCGTCTAAGCACTAAAAGCAGGAATTATACTTAGCGTGCACAAGTTTTTATAAATGCTTTTTCAATAATAAAATACATTAACAATTTTTCGAGGAGTTTCCAATGAAAGCATCAGTTACAAAAACAAACACAAGCTTTACACTTAAAGCATTACTCGGTGTAATAGCAATCATCACAATCTCAGTTACTAACTTCAGCACAGTATCAGCAGCAGACAAAACTACAACCGAAGTTACAACCAAAGATGAAATCGTCCAGATGCCCCAGTTCATAGGTGGTGAAAGAGCAATGACAGATTTTATATTATCCAATGTAAAGTATCCAACGCTTTCAAGAGAGAAAAACATACAAGGCGTAGTTTTTCTTAGACTTGAAGTTGGCAAGGATGGAAAAGTCCAGAATATTAACATCAAGAAAAGTGTCTATCCCGATATTGATCAGGAAGCAATTTCAGTTGTATCCAAAATGCCAAATTGGACACCCGGAACAATTAATGGTGAACCTGTTGAAATGAGTGTAACTATTCCAATCAATTTTAAACTAAAATAAGTACCTGAACTATTCTTGGAGGATACAATGCATAATAAGTTTTTAAAAGGAATAACAGTAGCGATGCTCTGCTTCACGATTTACTCAGGAATGGCTCAGCGCATCAATCAAACTGAAATCAATGAAGGGATCGATAATTATATTGGTAGTTATCACGAGGCTTTCTCTTATGTCGGTGACTATGGCTCTGGTCAAGATTGGAATCAAACTACCCGCAGATTAGTCAGCTATAATGTGGACAATCAGGTAAGTGAATTCTATCAGCAGGATTATATCGCCGGCAAATGGGAAAATAATATGAAATATGAATATTCCTATGGCTCAAAAGCTAAGGCTAGCTCAGTTGCTATATATACCTGGTTTGATGAAGCCTGGACTCTGTACATAAATAAGATTTATAATTATAATGTTCAGGGTTTGTTAACTGAGAACATAACTCAAAAGCTAAAAAATGGCACAATAACTAACAATTCTAGAATAAATATAACTTATAATGCATTCGGTAATATCCTGGAATACACTCAGCAGCTCTGGGGAGACAATGAATGGATGAACACTCAGAGGTATGTCTATGTCTATGATGATAATCAGCAAATGTTGTCATTTACTATTCAAAACATGGATTATTATGACTGGAAAAACAACAGGGTAGACAATTATAAATATGATAATTCAGGTAGGTTAACAGAAAAGGAAAGCTCTGTCTGGCAGAACGATAGCTGGCAAATTCAATCAAAAGAAGGGTATGAATATGACAAATGGAATCGTCAAACCGGTCTATGGGCCTACTTATGGATAGACAATAATTGGATTAATGATTACCGTCATATTATCACTTATAATACTCAAAATCTTGTTCAAAAATTCAGAATTATGAAATGGTCAACTGAACAGTTAAGCTTCAATGATTATTCGTCTACTGAATATAAATATAATTCGTATTCTAATATCACTGAAACATTATCTAAACTCAATCAGAACGGAGAATTAACCAATCAATTCATTAGTAAGCTGAATTACGATGAAGAAGGTCGGTTCGTTAATTATGAGAAATTTAAATGGCAGGCAAATAATTGGGTAAACGATATTAAGTTCCAATATAACTATGCATTTGTTAGTGTTGATGAATTATCACCAAGACCAAATATCAGCTCAATGTCTTTTCCAAACCCATTTGCTGAATCTACTACAATTAGCTTCAAACTAGATAAGCAATCCCCGGTTTTTCTAAGGGTGTTTGATGTATCGGGCAATGAAGTTGCTGTACTGGAAACTAACACACTTCAAGCCGGAGACTATAATTATCCGTTCTCAGCAAATGACCTGAGATCCGGAACTTATTTCTACCAGCTAACGGTAGGTAATAATGTTGTCTATAAGCCCATTACGATTATTGACTAGTCAATTCATCCAATAGCCTGTCAAAGGGATAACTTTGCTGTTATCCCTTTTTTGTTGCTAAATTCAATGATTTCAAATCGTTAAAAGCTGATAAATATTATTTTAATAATGATGAATCAAAGTAGATCTATAAAATAATGTTATTATTAATCATAAGCTATAAAATCTACATTGTTACCAATCAATTTTTTTTTATCCCACAATTAATCATAATACTTTTCGTTAAATAGGATAAATTTAGTCATATTTCAGAATCAGGTTTACTATAATGAGTAATAACTTAGAAAACGACATAAAACAAACTCTAAATTCTCTGATTGACCCGGATCTTGGCAAATCTTTCTGCGATCTTGAAGCCGTTAAACAGGTGATAATTAAAGATGGCATTATTAAAGTCAATCTGGAGATGATCGGTCCTGTTCACTGGGTTGCTGAATCCGTTTGTAAGATGAGTGCCGATGCAATTGGTAAGATAGCACCAGGGGTTGAAACAGAAATCGTCTGCACCGAAAAGGAACAAGACAATGGTGGACGAAAAATTCTACCCAAAGTTAAGAATATTGTGGCCGTTGCTTCCGGTAAGGGCGGAGTAGGCAAATCTGCAGTTGCGTCCAATCTGGCAGCCGCATTATCGCTTCAGGGAGCCACTGTCGGTGTTCTCGATGGCGATATCTATGGTCCCAGTCAGCCGACAATGTTCGGATTGGTCGGTGGATCATTCGATGCAGTTGATGATGAAAACGGCAATTCAATCGCCTTTCCTCTCGAATCCCATGGAATCAAAGTAGCTTCGATGGGTTTTCTCCTCAACAGGGACGATGCAGCTATAATTCGCGGACCTATGCTTGCAGGATACTTCTCTTTACTGTTCGAACAACTTGAATGGGGAGAACTGGATTTCCTTATTTTCGATCTTCCCCCTGGAACAGGTGACATTCAATTGACTATGACACAGAAGATCCCGATGACAGGAGCTGTAATTGTTACTACACCACAGGAGATTTCTGTTTCTGACGTTCGCCGTTCAATAGCTATGTTCCGTAAGGTTAACGTAGATATTTTAGGTATTGTTGAAAATATGGCTTATTTCGTTCCACCTGACATGACAGACAAAAAATACTATATATTTGGACAAGGTGGAGGGAAAAAAGTTGCCACAGAAAGCGACATTTCTTTTCTTGGTGAAATCCCCTTAAATATGGAGATGCGCGAAGCGAACGATGGGGGAACTCCGATAGTAATAAAAGATGAGAAGGGCTATCAGTCAGAAGTTATAAGAGAAATAACAGCTAAGGTAGTAGCCCAGGTGCGTCGCCACAATTTGATAATCTGGGAAAATCCGAATGTCGAGATATCGATATAGTTTCTATTCTTCCTCAAGATAAATTTTAAAGGCGTTGGATTCAACGCCTTTTTTTTGAGATAGGATTAAAAGCAATAATTAAAAGCATCATAGCCCCGTAGGGGCGACATCATCGTCGTTTTCAAATCTATTTCGCCCCTACGGAGCTTTGTTGCTTGTGCCGGTTACGTTTTCTATTAAGATTAATCCCCTACGGGGATGTGTCCCACATTTATATCGGAGATTATATTTTTTATTCTCAGCATTTGTTGAATCATAAAAATTTCAATGAACCCCGGCAGGGGTGATATATTTATAGAAAAAATCCAAGAAAAAGCATCATAGCCCCGTAGGGGCGACATCATCATCGTTTTCAAATTTATTTCGCTCCTACGGAGCTTTGTTGCTTGTGCCGGTAAAGTTTTCTATTAAGATTAATCCCCTACGGGGAAATTTTTTCGCTTTTTTTGCGGAGATAATATGCTTTATTCTCCGCATAGAAAATTAATAAAAATTTCAATGAACCACGGCAGGGGTGATATATTTATAGAACAATTTACTGAAACATAATATTACTTTCAGGTTCCAATTGATAAGGATCTAGTCTTGGTCTCCAATTGAACAGGCTCCAATCCCAAAACTTCCACCATGGTACACCACCATAAGGGCAATGACTGGCACAATATCTAACCCATGGATCATATTTAGATGTTAAAGCATTATTTACAAAATATTCTATATTTTGAATCTTCCTCTCCCCGAACATTTTGTCTTTAGTTTTATCAAGAAAGTCCTTCTGAATAATTGAATCTTTTATAATAAAATATCCAAGTCCAAGAACTTCAAATGTAAAATAAAAATTTTCTGAACTAACACTATCAATTCTATTTTTATAATTATTGCATTTTTCAGTTTTCTGATAAATTAATTGATTAAAAGTATATCCTGTCTCATTATAAGTTATAGGACAACTTAAACTTTTTCTATGGAATTCAGATATGTCACAATCAGTTTTCAAAGGAAGTAATTCAAATATTACTCTATTGCCATCCAAAAATAAAACACCTGAAATAATAAGATTATTTGTATCGATTATGAAATACTTACAAAGATTATCACCCCATTTATAATCCCTAGCACTATAATCCAAATTAAAGCGAGGAATTAACCTTATACTCAATCTTTTATATTTAATACTATCAGAAGATAAATATTTTTCTTTTAAAACGGTGTCCCTTGATAAATAATAAAGTAATTTTTCTTTTGCAATTTCAATATATTTACTTTCGTACTTTTTGTATAAATTCTGTATCCTTATTGCCTCAAGTCTACATGACATGGAATCCATTTGAGAATATGATGGATAACATATTGAAATTATGATAACAACAAGTGTAAATACTAATTTATTCATTTATCTATCCCTATCTAAACCGATATTCTCTTCTTATATCCCGCTCTGTGTCACGTTCCTTCAGGGTTTCGCGTTTGTCGTACTTTTTCTTGGCGCGGACGACGCAGAGTTCGACCTTGACATAAGGTCCCCAGAAGTAGATAGAATATGGCATTATTGTAAGTCCTTTTTCCTGTATCTGTGTGCGGAGCTTTACGGCTTCTTTCTGATGAACGAGCAGCTTGCGCTGACGCATCGGGTCGTGGTTGTTGATGTTCCCCTGGTCGTAAGGGGCTATATGGAAGCTCTGAAGAAAAAACTCGTTGTTGTATGGATTTGGAAAAATTGCATAAGCATCCTGAAGCGTGCATTTGCCGCCTCTCAGCGATTTAACTTCCGTGCCCTGAAGCACAATCCCTGCTTCAATCGACATCATTACCTCGAAATCATGTCTCAGCTTCTTGTTGGTAGCAACTATCTTCTTGTGCTTTTGTCGTCCTTCTCCGTACATATTACTCATTAGCTAATATTTCCTCTTTAATTGTAAATTCCATTTTTATCTTATTGCGCCAGTCGTTGTAGAACAGCATCATCGTTGCTGTGCATGGAACTGCAATCAAGAGTCCCATGAATCCAAAGACAGCTCCAAATATAAACAATGATCCGAAGAGTATCAAGGGGTGAAGTCCAACTCGTCTGCCAAGAATATTTGGCTCGATGAGATATGTATTGATAAAGTGCATTCCCAATATTGTCAAGCCGACAATTGTTATTTGTGTCACCATATCAGGCGGATCGACTATAATTATGGTCAGTGAACAGAGGACTATACTTGACAGTAAGCCAAGATAGGGGATTGGGTTTAAGAATCCGGTTAACACTCCGAGTAGAACAGGATATGTTACGCCGGACAATGAAAATACTACGGAACAAACCGTAGCAATCATCGTTGCGGCTATTATCTGCCAACCTATGTAAATCTTGAATATATTATTTATCCGTTTGAAATCATACAAAAGTTTCGAATCCTTAGTTCCGAGAATGACCTTAATCTGTTCCTTGAACTTCGGAAAATCTTTCAGGAAATAGAAGCTGAATACAGGTATCAATATTGCGTTCAGCATCTGCGATGCTATTCCTGATATGCCTTTCAATAAATCAGTAAACGATCCGAATATCCCCTGCAGAAAATCCTTTATTTCGGGAATCACCTCTTTACGGATAATCATTCTAAGGTTTTCATCCCTAATCCCGAGTACGTCGAACACCTGGTAAATCTTGCGTGTGTCAAGATACGTTGTTACCGTCGTTACAATCGATGTAATTTTTCTAGATGCGTCATTCAGCTGCAGAAAGATTGCTGGAAACACGTACACTGATACCAGAGTTACGATTCCAAGAAATATCAACATGATAAACGTCGATACTAACCATCGGGGCAGATACTTGGTGGACACCTTTGTTACAAGCGGATCGAGCAGATATGCTATCAGGAAACTGATCCCGAACGTAAGTAATGCCTGACTGACGAAACTCAGTAGCCAGAATACGAATAGAACGACGATCAGAAGGATAAATCTTCTTATTATGAATGAATCTTTTCTGAATGGAAGAAGCAGAAAGATCGTAATTGTAAACAATACAATCGGATTAAGAATAAAGCTGGTTCTGTATAGAAACGCAAAGAATGCTGTTATGCTCAGGAAAATAGCCAAAACATACAGGAATTTCTCGCTGAAATCTTTATTCCCCATTTCTAATTTCATTGTTTAATCACTTTCATAAAGTCTGCAAAACCGTCACTTAAGAGAATCATGATATAAATACCCGCCGGAATATTCGCTCCGGACAATGTGTTACATTTCCAGACGAATGAATTCGTTCCTTCATTCAGATAGCCGTCGAATAATGTATTAATTAATCTTCCTTCTGTGTCTATTATCTTCAACTCTGCTTTTGCTGACTTATTACAAGTAATATTGATATTCATTTTATCTGTGACAGGATTGGGATACCCTTCAATCTTTGTTCTTATTGCTGTTTCAATATTCTTAACATCAACTGTTTTGAAATCTTCTATCTTAAAATCCCAAACACCTCTGCCATAAGTCACAAAACGAGCGGTCTTGATTTTATCCACATATTCAACTGACCAATAGGTCTGATCGGGAGATTCTGGTGAAGTTAAATCATACCATCTGCCATCCTCGAAAACGTAAATAAAAGCTCCGGCATCTGTGGCAGCGAATATATATTTATCATCGGGCGTTACTGCAATTTTATAAACCATTGTCTTCGGTAAACCACTGTCAATTGGAGTAAATGTTTGACCATGATTGTCTGAATATAATACACCCGGATTGCTGTAACCAGAGCCTGCAATGTATAGTCTGCCAAATTTATTCTTTGATGCCACTACTGTATTTCCATAGAAATAATGAGTATCGGGACCATCAAAAGTTGGATTAATTGTCCACTTATCTCCGTCATTTGTCGAATAGAAAAACCTACCGTTATTTGTCAATGCATACCAGAATGAATTAGCCAAAGGAGATTGAGCAAATGCAGTAATTTTACGGTCTCCGGTTGAATCAGAGAAGTTATACCTAAGTGTATCAAATGTGATTTTTGATCCATCGAACATAAGTCGCCAGATTAAAGAATTGCGATAGATCCCGGAAGTCTTACTCCCGCCGCTGATAAGGAAGGCACTAGACGGATTGCCGAGATCGGCGATGATAGGAGCCATCCAAAGCCAGTTTGCACCTATTTCAAATCCCTTTGTATAAGTATCCCATTTTACTTTATCAGAATTTGTATACAGCATTGCAAACCCCGGATAGACTGACCACAGATGATCTCCACCGTCACTTGAGGTAAGATGCCCATAATCACCGGAGATCGTCTGCTGAAAGTTCAACGTTCCTCCTGAGTCCTTCACACATCGTTGGAATCCCTGATCCTGTGAACCAAGATAAAGACTCCCGTTCGCATTTGTACTCGTATAACTGCTGTAATACTGACTTACGTTCAATCCGTTCATCGAAAGATTCTCGACGGTTTCGATTCCATCTTTCGATATATAGAGTCCACCGTCTGTTCCGATCAGGTAAATTTCTCCTCCCTGAGGTGTACGGAAATACATAACACCCGGGATATCTGCATGCAGCAATGTTTTTGGATTACCGTAATAGTCTCCCCAATTGTTTACATGCTTCCATGTAGTACCTGCGTTGGTTGTTCTGAATAACTCCATTCCTCCCACAAAAGCTAACTTCGGATCGGAATGTGAAACCATGAAACTGTTCCGTTCGAAAGTACGCGTTGGCGATGCACCCTTCAATATCATTGTTTTGCCTTCATCGGCAGACTGATATAAGTATGATGAATCTTTTGTATTATCTTTAAAAAGTAATGATACTACATTCTTACCTGAGACAACAGAGCCTTGCATCAATGTCTGTCCGATTTTCGAATAATCCTGCTGAATCGAGAATTTTGAAAGCTTCTGTAAAGTTGTATCCACTATCTTTGAAAGCGTGTCCTTGTGAACAAAGTAAACATCGCTGTTGTCATAAGATGGCGACCAGATATCGCAGTAATCCATAGATAGATCGAGCTTAGTGACAGGTGTGAATGTAACACCCAAATCGGATGAACGATTAACATATGTCACGGCTTTCCATGCCTTATAATCCCACTCAACGCCAAGAATATATATCTCATTTGTGGAATTGCGGACGACGGCTCTTTGTGTATTGCCCCAGCTTGCCGGTCCATCGAGACCTTTTGATCGGTTCCATGTTTTGCCCTCATCGTCAGAATAATAAGCTGCTGCAGGACCATTGCCCACAACAAAAATTCGCTTTGTTGTGCCAAATCTTATAATTTTAATAAACCTTATATCGCCAATCTGGAAGCTATTATTCAGACATTTCCACTCATCACCAATGTATGATCCTCGCCAGATGTTCCCACCAGACGAAGCTGCATATATCTGCCTGTCCGTAAAGTCCATATCGGCTGTGTGCATTCTACCTGCCATATTATTCGAGCCTTTCTCGATCCATTTGCCTGTCAGACCGGACTTACCGATAGTAACAAGCGAAGTATCAGAAAGCATCTGATTAGCAGTATTCTTCTTCCATTGCTCCGAGAGCTTAATATGTCTGGCATCTCGGTTGGCAGACTCAATCAACCTCCAGTCAACCCCGGGCTGAATATTATGCAGAGTATTGATCCATTCTTCCTTTTGAATCTTATAGTTTGGATCAGCTTCGCGGTTAAGGTGTAGATACTTCTCAATCTCAGGAGTTTGCGCAAATGAACGTCCGAAAATCAGACACAGCATCACAATCGAAATTTTTACTAACTTTTTCATTTTAATCTTCTTTTCAATAAAAACACATTATTATATTTAAACAAAATTAACTAATAATCAAGCTAATAATTAGTGAATATTTTCTCCTGAGATTAATTTTATAAAATATAACATTGCACTTTTCTGTCATTTATAACTTAATTTTGTAATTATTATTAATCTTACTCAAGAAAATGAAAAAATTATTTAATGTTGCTGTTGTTGGTGCTACCGGTTTAGTCGGCAGAACAATGATTAAGATTCTCGAAGAACGCAACTTTCCGGTTGGCAATTTGTTTTTGCTGGCGTCCGAACGTAGTGCCGGAACTGTTATCAGCTTCAAAGATACTGAATATACAGTTGAAGCTCTTATGCCTGATTCATTCGAGGATATAGACATTGCTCTTTTCTCCGCAGGCAAGGATGTCAGCATCAAATATGCCCCTATCGCGGCTGCTTGTGGCTGTGTTGTAATTGACAACGGTTCATTCTGGAGAATGCATCCCGAAGTACCTCTAATCGTACCAGAAGTCAATCCGGAAGCATTAAACAATCACAACGGAATAATTGCTAATCCAAACTGTTCCACTATTCAGCTTATGGTTGCATTGAAGCCAATCGAGGACAATTTTAAGCTTAAACGCGTTATTGTTTCGACTTATCAATCAATTACCGGTGCAGGACAAAAGGGAATTGATCAGCTAACAGCAGAAATCAGCGGTGAAATTCCTCAACAAAGAGCATCGAAACATCAGATAGCTTATAATACTGTGTTTCATACAGTATCGGATCCTGACGGATTCTCCGAAGAAGAAATAAAGATGATTAACGAACCACGCAAGATATTATCCCGACCTGATCTGCCGATGGTCGTTACATGCGTCAGACTGCCGATCCTCGGTGGGCACGGGGAATCAGTGAACGTAGAAACCGAGAAATCATTTCACATACAACAGCTTAGAGAGCTTCTCTCAAACAGTCCCGGCATTACTGTAATCGATGAACCTTTAGTGGATAAGTTCCCAACTCCTTTGGATGCCGGTGGTTATGATTCCGTTTTCGTTGGCAGGCTGCGCAAGGATACAACAGTTGACAACGGTGCTTATCTTTGGATCGTGTCGGACAATGTCCGCAAAGGTGCCGCAACAAATGCCGTCCAGATAGCAGAATTGTTAATCGAAAAAGACGGACTTGACTTCGAACGCAAAGAATTGATATATTAATCAAATGATCCGTAGGATTATCTAAATCAAATATCCAGACAAAAGACAAAAAAGCTGTCCCAATACCTGAGACAGCCTATTTCCGTTTATTTCTCAATTACAACAGGGGTTGTCCGTACAACATCACCTATCTTTACAACTATTAGATACACACCTGCAGGCAATCCGGAATGAGACCAAACCAAATCCCCTGAATACGAGTTTAGTTTATTAAAAGTAAATTGCTTTGCTTGTGAAACTACCGTGCCTAATAAATCATATACTTCAAACTTGGCATTCTCTATATTCATGTTATTATCCCAATATAACCTAGCTTTCACCTGCAATTGCATTGGGTTTGGAATTGGCTTGCTTAAATATAGTTTATTTTGATCTGGCTCTACTTCAACAACTGCTGATGTTGTCTTTGGTTTTGCAAAGAATATTACTTTTGTCTTAAAAAGTGAATCATAAGCTCTTATGTAAAGCATAGAATCTTTTTGAGGATAAAGATGTAAATCACTATATCTCGTTGTAGGACCTATCTTTCTCCATTCTGTAGGGGTATTATCAATGTCATCGTTCACCTCTATATCGTAAGCAACTTCTGATGCATTAAGTGTATGTTGACTGAAAACAAATGCCTTTTTGTCATAACCCGTAATTTGATTTAATCTCGATTTCTCTTTACTATTAATCAATTCAATTGCTTTTGTTTTGACATTTATCTTATATATTCTGAATTCAGTTCTTGAACTATCAAACCATCCTTTATAAGAAATATATATATTGCCATTAATTGATACCAGAGGATCCAAATATGATTTAGTATCCTGTATATTCAAGCCGGGCAAATCGAAATTCATCTCGTGTTGCCAGCTAACGCCTGTGTCCTTTGAACTAATCAAACTATAATTAATCTCCCAGTATGTTTTTTTTCCAATTTTATATGGATTTCTGTAATTAATCGAAACAGCAAATAATTCATTATTCTCAAAAGTATTCATGAATGCTATATTTGACGAATCAATTCTAGACATGCTTTCTGTTTCTAAAGAGTCATTAAAGCGATAAAAATATGTAAAAATTTTATTTTCTTGAGACGAATAAGCAGGATAGCAAAAAATAGTTTTATCAAATGACTCACATACTGAGAATTCTTGATAGTGTAACATGAATTTTCCAGCTAATCTGTTATTATATTTCAATTTAACTGTTTCGCTACCATCATTTGAATAAGCAACGGTAGTGTCATTTTGTAAATCTGTAGTATATGCTAAAAAACCATTTTCATTATCCGGGAAATACGATATACCATCAATGAAATAAAATGCTAATTTTTTTACATATCTGGGCTTGTAATTTTTTTGTGGAAGCCAGGTTACACCACCGTCTTTTGTATTTATAAATTTTAAATATTTCCCATTCAAAAATGCATGATTTTTGTCATTTATTGTTATTCTACCATAATCATCTGCCGGATTATAATGTGATTTTAAATTCCAGTTAACGCCTCCGTCTGTAGATAGATAAATTAATTTATCTTTACCAACAGCAATAATAAGATTAGACGTAAGGAATTGAAGCTTTGTAATATTCAATAGAGTAATGTACCTGTCGGATCCGGAAAGTTTAATGTCTGTCGAAGTCTGTGTACTTTTATTGATCTGTACAAAATATAATGAATCTAGATTTGATAGTTGTTGAGAAATATCCTCAGTTCTGTAAATAACATTGTAAACTTCAAAAACATCAGCCCCATTCGTTGCAAAAATTCCATCTTTTATTGAATTGAATACTTTCTCTACTTTACCACCATCTAATTGAAACAAAAGTACGCCAATATTAAAATAAGTTATCGTACCATCAGAAAAAAGTTTAGAGGGCGAAGGACAGTCTGCACATAATCCCAGACTTTCCATGTTGATAAACGTCGTACTATCATTTTGCAAATTGATTAAACCTAAACCACCCTTACCTGATGAATAAACAAGATTATTTCCGGTAATTGTAAAATTATTATTGGATGTTGAATCTTTAACAATATGATATTCTCTAATTTTGTTAATGGTTTTATCATATACAGTTACATTTTTACCAGACAAGCAATAGAGGTTATCGTTATTGGCAAGAATCTTATAAAAATATGTAGAATCTCCAAAATCAAACTTCTGCCATGTTGAACCATCATCTGTTGATTTTATTATATACTGTTTATCTATTACACCATAGAAATCATTACCAATATTAGTCATGCTCAATATATTGAAATAATCATCAAGATTTGTTTGCTTCCATGTCATACCTATGTCTTCAGATCTAACGATTATACCGGCTTCCCCATATACCAATATCGTTTTGCCGTTATAAGCAGAACCATTATAATTTGTTGTTACTCTGTAATAATTGAGGTCATCGAAGATTGATTCTTCTGAGTGTGCTGATAAAGTAAAGATAAAAAAAATGTAGAATAAAAAAGGCAGAATTTTTGACAACATAAATCCTCCAAAGGATGATTTGATTATTATTTAAATAATTTTATTTATGATACTCTATCTTATATTTTACAAAAAGAATGTATATAAAATGGAAATCCATATTTTTTTTATGTTGACAAGAGCAAGCTAAAGAAAATTATTTGATTTATCAAGTTTATTAACAATGATTTAGCAATATCTTTTTCTATCTGCTTGATTATATATTTTCTAAACTGTGCTTTTAGATTAAACTGATATGAAAATAGAAGAAGAAAGGAAAAATGAAAAGAATGGGAATTTATATTTAGTTTTTACTAGTTTTCATTGATGCTAACATTCGATGGCACATAAAGGCAATATTTCCCAAGAATTGAAATAGTGCAAAAACGAATTTATATAAAAAAAAGCTGTCCCAATACCTGAGACAGCTTTTTATCTAGTTCAATTCAGGGATTTTATATTTCCCAGTAATCTTCACCTCTGAGCAGAGCATCATAATCAAATGCTCCCGGCTGTTCGGCATAATAATCGAGCTGAATGTCAACTTTGTCATTGTATGTTGGTTTATCCAATGATTGGAATATACCCATTGGTCTTGGCAGAGTTAGACTGTAAGTCATATTAGCCAGAATAAATGCAAGTGTTGAGTCTTTTTCATTGTGAACCAATAAGTCACTTGCTGAGAATTCTCCGTCTGCAATTGAAACCACAGTTGGAGTATAACCATCCATGCGGATTCCCTTATCCTTTTTGTCACCAAAGATCAATGGCTGACCATGAATAATTTCCACAGTTGTTTCGCCACGTGTTTCTTTCTTTGTGTATTCATCGAAAGCTCCGTCATTGAAGATAACGCAATTTGCATACACTTCAACAAAAGCAAATCCTTTATGCTTTGCTGCTCTTTCGAACATATATTGCATTGTCTTTGTATCGCGGTCGAAAGCTCTTGCAACGAATGTTGCTCCTGCACCGAGTGCGAGCGATGTCGGATTGAATGGATCGTCGAGTGCACCGAGTGGTGATGATTTAGTAACTTGTCCCACTAATGATGTAGGGGAATACTGCCCCTTTGTCAAGCTGTATATAGCATTGTTGAACAGCATAACATTCAGGTCAACATTTCGTCTGCATGCATGAATGAAGTGATTACCGCCAATACTAAGTCCGTCTCCATCGCCTGTTGCTACCCAAACCGAGAGATCTGGTCTTGCAACTTTAACACCGGTTGCAATTGGCAATGCACGACCGTGCATAGTATGCATTCCATAAGTGTCAACATAATACGGGAAACGGCTCGAGCAGCCAATACCGGATATGAAGCAGAAATTCTCTTTTGGTATATTTAAATCGGAGATAATTCTCTGTGTCTGCGAAAGAATTGAAAATCCACCGCAACCTGCACACCAGCGCACGTCCATATCGGGTTTAAAATCCTTCGGGGTTAAATCCTTAACATCAATGATTGATGGCATCTGGATTATATTATCTATAAGAGTCTGCATTATTAGTTGCTCCCCTTGATATTTAACAATTGATTTACTTTTTCTTCTAATTCATCTGACTTGAGCGGTAAGCCCTGCACTTTATTCAAACCAATAACTGACTTGAAGTACTTATTCTGGATCATGATTTTGAGATGACCGGAATTAAGTTCAGGAATCAGCACTCTTTCGAAATTATTGAGTATATCACCCAAATTCTTGGGGAAAGGGTTCAAATGTGTGAGATGGCAATAAGATACTTTCTTGCCTTCGCTTCTCAGTTTATCGTAACCATCCTTGATAGCGCCATAAGTACCGCCCCATCCAAGGATCAATAAGTCACCGGACTGTTCGCCTTCGACTGTAGCATCAGGAATGTCATTAGCAATGCCATCGATCTTTGCCTGACGTAAGTCAACCATTCTCTGATGATTAAGAGGATCCTGGCTGACTAGCCCTGTGATGTCTTCTTTTTCCAAACCACCGATTCTGTGTTCCAAACCTGGAGTACCTGGAATAGCCCACATTCTTGCGAGTGTATCAGGATCACGTCTATAGGGTTGATATGTCTCTGGATCTGTTGCGAATTTAGGTGTAATATCGGGTAATTCGTCTAATGATGGCACTCTGAAAGGATTTGTTCCCTGAGCAATGTAACCATCGGTAAGTAGAATAACCGGTGTCATATATTTTAATGCGATTCTGGCGGCTTCAATTGTCATATCAAAACAATTTGCCGCTGTTGTCGCTGCTATGATTGGCAGAGGTGCTTCGCCGTGGCGTCCCCACATTGCCATAAGCAGATCGGACTGCTCGGGCTTTGTTGGTAAACCAGTTGAAGGACCGCCTCTTTGTACATTTATAATTACTAATGGAAGTTCCATAATAATAGCCAGACCCATTGCTTCCACCTTGAGCGATAAACCCGGACCTGAGGTGGTTGTGCAAGCTAAGTAACCGGCATAAGATGCACCGATAGCGCTTGAAATACCTGCGATTTCATCTTCAGCCTGAAGATGCTTTACTCCGAATTTCTTGTAACCGGAGATAAAGTGAAGTATTTCAGTTGCAGGTGTTATAGGATATGAGCCAAGGAATAATGGAAGGTTTGCTTTCTTGGAAGCAATAACCAAACCCAGTGCAGCGGCTTCATTACCAGTTATATTTCTGTAAGTTCCTTTTTTGAGCTGAGCGTCCGTAATTTTATACTGAATTGGCATATCAGGACTTTTTGATGCGTATTCATAACCCGCACGTAAAGCTCTGATATTTGCTTCCAGTACATCAGCTTTCTTTTTAAATTTGGTTCTCAGCCATTTTTCTGATGGCTCTAATGAACGGTCGAAGAGCCAATAAGTCATTCCCAGTGCAAAGATATTTTTGGTTCTGTATTCGTTTTTAGGTGTCATCTTCAGGTCAGATAATGCACCGTGTAATTCATCGAAAATATTAAGCTTAACAACATTATATTTGGAAAGCTCACCATTATCTAAAGGATTGACATCATATTTAGCCAGTTTTAGATTTTTTTCATCAAAACCATCGGAGTTAGCAATAATAATTGCTCCCTCTCTTAGCTTTGGAATATTAACCTTCAATGATGATGCGTTCATAGCGACGAGAACATCGATCTTATCGCCGAAAGTATTAACGCGTTTTGCCGCTATTTGAATCTGATAAGCACTAACGCCGTAAAGCGTGCCTTCCGGGGCGCGAATCTCTGATGGGTAGTCAGGAAATGAATTAACATCATTTCCAGCAGTTCCTGAGTTATTCGAAAACAAAGTTCCCGATAACTGCATACCGTCGCCGGAATCACCTGCGTAACGGATTGTTACCTGCTCGAGAAATTGAACTTGTTTGTCCATGATTTTATTAAACTAACCTCTTAATGCAACAATTAATTAACTAACAATAAATACGGATTATCTTATCTGGTTTTTTACAATTTTCACAGCTACTAAATTAACTAATTTTCAGCTATTTTCTGACCATTATTATTAATTTTAATAGATTTTATTTTATATTATAAATTGTTGGGTATAAATTAATGTTGCTAATTTATTGATTTGTAAGCTCAATAGTGATTTAGTATTTCTGGTATAGATTTATTGATTGCGAGTAACGGTCTGAAAAGTAGGACTTAAGACTTCCATTACTATCCATGCAGTTGTATAAGGGTTAGTCCAAGGAAGCTATCATAAAGTCAATCCTGCGAATGCAGGTGCCGAAGTCCTAGCGAAGCGAATCAATTGTATTGTCATTTCGAACGTAGTGAGAAATCTCAATTCAGATTTTTATTTCAGCTTTACCACTTCCCAAACTTCCCAGCTCTGTCTCCTACCCTCACAAAATACGCACCCGGAGCCAAGCCCGAGACATCGATCTTAACTCCCTCTCCACTTGTGGAGAAAGGCGGGGTGGGGAAATTTTGCATTCATATTGTATTACCTTCAATTTGTCTTGTCATTCTGAGCGTAGCGTGAGTCCCGTAGGGCTAACTTGTGAATCTATGTATTTCCGCATCAATTATCAATTCGCTTCAAAATTCGATGTTCGATATTCGAAATTTTAATAGATTCTCTACCCTCTTGCCCCAAATACAAATTTTAGTGCTTAGAATGTTAGTTCTTGCTATAAAATAAAGATAATTTGTAAGCTATGTAATCTCGAAAATTAATTAAGGTCAAACATGCTTCACAAACACATCTGCCGGATTATTCTCTTCATATTAATTGCAACATCTTTTAACACATTAGAAGCAGGTATAGTAAAAGGTAAATTATCGGATAAGGTTACAGGCTCAAGCTTATCGGCGATAACCATCAGAACTGAAGATTCGAAATACTTTACTATTTCCGGCAACAATGGGGAATTTTCCTTTAAGAATATCAAGGCTGGTAAATATACATTTGTTTTCTCCGGGATGTACATTGAGACAACAAAATATGAAAATGCTGAAGTTAAAGATGGGGAAATACTTATAATCAATTTAAGCATACCTGCCAAAGAATTGAAATTCAATGATGTTGTAGTTTATGGTGCATCCAAAAGACTGGAAAAGATTACGGAATCACCATCATCAGTTGTAGTAAAGTATCCTGATGAGATAGACAAATCTTCACGCAGAGGACAACTCGGAGCCGCACTGTTTGGAGAAGCAGGGATAGATATCCTTCAGAGCGGAAGTTCGGATTTTATAGTTAATACACGTGGGTTTAACAATGGACTTAACCGCAGATTGCTTGTACTTCAGGATGGAAGAGATGCCGCAATGCCTTTGCTGGGAGCACAGGAATGGAACTCATTCTCGATGCCGATGAATGATTATTCGAGAATTGAACTGGTGAAAGGTCCGTCAGCGGCTTTGTATGGAGCTAATGCATTCAATGGAGTGCTGAACCTTACGAGTTATTCTCCGAAGGAAGTGATTGGCACTAAGGTATCGCTTTTAGGTGGCGATTATGAGACTTTCAGAGGTGATATTCGGCATGCAGAAGCTTATGGTAATTTTAGTTATAAACTTAATCTGGGTTATGCGCACAATCTAAATTATGCCACGAGAAGAGATTCGCTCAAGTTTCTTGAATATGCAGGTCTGCCGACAGAAAAGCATATTTTGACAGAAGATGAAAGGAAAAATTTCTCATATTATGGTACTTTGAGGATGGATTATGACTTTAATGCCGATAGCAGAATTGTCGCCGAAGCAGGCTATTCACGGTCAGGCAATGAGAATTATGTGTTTGGCTTGGGCAGAACTCTTGTTAAAGATGTAGAAAGACCATTTGTAAGATTAGCTTATAATTCCTCAAATATAAATGTACATCTGCATTATATGCTGAGATCGTGTCCCGACACTATGTGGCTGATGGTTCCAAACGCTCCTCTATTAGATAATTCAAAAGACATGATGGCAGATTTCCAGCATAATTTCAGCATATCATCGGACATAAATGTTGTTTGGGGGGTATCGGAACAGATTCAGTTAATCCGGACATTTGGTACAAGTATTCCTAATGATGTGAATGCCTATTATTCAAGCGGCTACGCACAGCTGGACTGGAAACTTGCCAGCTGGTTAAAATTTGTCGCTTCCGGTCGAATAGACTACGCAAGCATACACAGTACTCAGTTTTCTCCAAGAGCATCGTTTGTCATTTCAGCTAGTGACGAGCATCAGTTCAGATTGTCATTTGGAAGAGCTTTCCAAAGACCGAATTATTCTGAGCTATATCGCGTAACAACAGATGCTCCTGCATTTTCACCTGTCACCAAAAAGCCTATTGATTTCAATGCATTAAATAAGGCTGTGAACGACACTCTGTCGAAATTATCGGGCACTACCCAGAATGTAAATCTTGACCTGAGTGCAGTCAGAGCTAACGCAATCGGAAACGATAAGCTAACTGTAGAGAAGGTTTTAGGTTTCGAATTCGGATATAAGGGAGTATTGTCGAAGGATTTATATGTTACATTTGATGCCTATTATGACAGGATGAATGATTTCATCACCAACTTCCTGCCGGGCGTTAATCCGAATATTCAGGCATGGACTCCCAATCTCCAGGGAGACATGGCTCAGTATAATGATCTGGTCAAATCGATAGTTTATGGTGCTATGAATCCAAGAGACAGACAAAGATTATCTGTTTATAACGGAAAGCCCACTTTCGTTGTTTCAAATACAAATATCGGTCAGATTGATCAGTATGGTTTCGAATTTGAAGTACATTATAATTTTAATAAAAACATTTCACTAACCGGAAATTATTCTTATTATGATTTCAAACTTATTGAGGGCAGTCAATCTCAGCCTCTTTTACCTAATACTTCGCCAAACAGATTAAATCTTGGTATAACTTATAACGAACCTAAAAGCTGGGATGCAGGACTATCGTTCAATTATACGGAAGGATTCGAATGGTTGGCAGGTACTTATTTCGGAAATGTGCCGTCATATGCAATCGTGAATCTGAATGCAGGTGTTTACCTTGCAAATAATCTTCAGTTAAGTATAAATGTTTTTAATTTGCTTGACAGACATTTTTATCAGATATTTGGGGGAACATATTTGCCAAGATACACAACAGTCAGGATTTCTTATGAGATTTAATAGCGTTAATCGTGAATAGTAAAACTCTACGCAACTTCGTAATATTATTTGGAAGTACACTGTCAGTGATGGCTGGTGCATCGATTGCGCCTGCTCTTTCTGAGATGAAACATCATTTTCAGAACGTGCCCAATTCAGATTTTCTGGTTAAAATACTAATCTCAGTCCCATCGCTGTTCATAGCGATTTTCTCTCCTTTTGCCGGAGCAATGCTTGATAGAATCGGAAGAAAAAAGATACTTACTTTTTCTATTCTTCTATTCGGGTTAGCAGGAACCAGCGGCTTCTTCCTCGATAATTTATATTTGATACTTGCCGGGCGTGTTCTGCTTGGAGTTGCCGTTGCAGGGACAATGACAGGATTTATCGCTCTGATTGGAGACCTGTATAAGGGAAAAGATCTGGATAAGTTCATGGGATTCCAGGCATCGGTTATGAGCTTTGGGGGAGTGTTGTATCTCTTTATGAGTGGGGTGCTAGCTGATATAAGCTGGAACTATCCATTCCTTATTTATCTTTTGGCTTTTGTAGGACTTATCTTCTTTCAGATGTTTGTGCAGGAAAATCATAGCTCTGCAATGCCCGATAAGACTTCTGAAAATATGACCTCTACAAAATTCAGAATAGAGAAGAATCTGACTCTTGTTTTAGTGTTAGGATTTATTATGATGGCACTATATCTGATGATTCCGATTCAACTCCCATTCTTTATGAATTCACTGAAACCGGTCAGCAATTCGTTGATCGGGATTTATATGGGAATGTGGATATTCGCTTCTGCAACAGCATCTTTGTATTTCAAAAGACTACGAACCAAACTGAATTATAATCAAATCTTTGCTCTTGGATTTCTACTGTGGGCGATTGGATATTTTTTGATGTATGTTTCAAGCAGTATTGCAATGATAGTTCCCGGATTGATTTTAGCCGGAATTGGGAATGGATTTGTCTTTCCTAATCTGAAGGTACTATTATTAAATATCTCTTTTCCTGCTTTCAGAGGACGTGCAGCAGGCATGCTTACGATGAGTCTTTATCTGGGGCAGTTCTTCTCACCAATAATTATGGAACCAATTATCAAGTACCACTCAATAGGGCTAATCTTTGGTATATTTGGGTTAGTTCTGCTATTGCTTTCTTTTATTTTTTATGGGAAGAGGAATTAAGTATTATTTAAATTCTTATTGTGTACGAACGATTCTGAAGCCACGATCATCACTTTTTATTTCAGGAGGAACATAAACCCGAAAAGCAGATCTACAGAACTGAGCGTTTGAAAACCATGATCCTCCACGAATAACTTTATTAGCTGATGTGTTAACACCTGTTGGATCGATTTCAGGGCTTTCTTTATAATAGTGGATAGAATAACCATCCCAGCACCACTCCCACACATTTCCATGCATATCATATAAACCAAAGGAATTAGATTCTTTCAACCCAACTTCATGTGTTTCATTATCTGAATTATCTTTAAACCATGCTACTAATTCAAACACAAACAAATCATTTCCGCTGTAACACTCAGTTTTTGATCCCGCTCTACACGCATACTCCCACTCAGCTTCAGTTGGCAGACGATAACCTTTTTTTGTAAAATCACATTCAACTTTATCATTAGGTAATAGTTTATAGCAATCCTCCAACCCTTCTTTTTTAGATAATGAACTACAAAATTTGATAGCCTCAAACCAAGTTACATTTTCAATCGGTCGTTGTTTTGAGGAAAAGAATTGGAGATTTCTCATCCCCATAATTTCATAATAATTTCCTTTTGTAATCTCATATTTACTCATCCAAAAACTTCTGGATATTGCTACCTTATGCACCGGAATTTCATTTTTATCGCCCAATTCTGAACCCATCAAAAAGGAGCCGGCAGGAATTAAAACCAATGGAACCAAACCATCATTATTTTCAACTATTGAGCTATCCTTTTGGGCGAAGGATGTTGAGAAGCACATTAGCATAATTATGATAATAAGATGTGGAGCTTTTTTCATTTTTTCTGCAATATGTCATTTAATAGTTTATTCAAATATAGGAATTATATTCATATTTGCATAATATTCTTTAAGATTTCAAATGGTAACCTACAGTTATTTGAGCCTTTACAGAATATTGACTAATCTCTCTGATATAACAAAAGCCGGACGAGCCGGCTTTATTTCTTGAGAGGAGTTGTTTCTTTTTATTGGAACTTAAATGTAGCGATGCTCTTGTCGAATACCGGCTTGAAGAGGTTTGCATCTTCTACCTTGTTGTAATCTACAGTTATTCTATATAACTTGTTTCCATTGACCACGAAATAGACTTTTCGTTGAATTTGAGCTGATGCTGCATATTCGAAGACAGAAGCTTTTTGTCCTGAAACTGTTGTTGACTTTGGTTCTGTATTATATTTACCTTTGTTGTCTGCAACAATTTTGTCGAGTTTGTTCTGTTTTGTAGCATCGAAAACATCGATTAACATGTAGCAGTCACCGCGGCGCATACCTTCAAATTTATAGGATTTGATGGCTGTAGTTTTGGGATTCTTTACGTCGAAGTTATCAGGAACCTGCATCGTGAATCCATCACCCTTGTAGTTGGTCAGCTTAGCAGAAGGAGGATCTGCCTGAATTTCTTTTTTTACAGTATCTGATTTGGCATCAGCCATTTTAGCAAGCTTAACAGTTAGAAGGATTTCAGCGAATTTAGCTTTATAAGTATCGAAGAGATCTGCGAAAGCTTCGAAAGAGATAATCGTGACAATTGTCGGATCCTTCAATGCGTAATAAATCTCACCCTGGAATTTTCCATCGGTCAAAGGGAATTCGTAAGTTTGTTTAAGTGCTTTTGTTCCGTCGATAGTAACTTCGACAGGTTTGGAATAGATTCCTGGCTCGAACTGTTTCATATTCATTATCGAATCGAGTGTCTGACCTTCTTTGAGCTTGATAGCCTGCATATCGATCTTAGCACCGGCTATACCTTCAGGATCGAAAGTTTTGAATCTCTTGATTGCTTCTTTACTCGTGAATGACACGAAACGTTCACCGATTGTATTTGTAGCTGTCCAGTTAGCAGGATACTGAATCGAGAAGTTTGTTCCGGCATCATTGTAAGTAGTGAGAGTTTTTATTTCGACTATGTTTTTCTTGTTGCCGCAAGAATTAAGCAAAAAAGAAAAAGCGATTGCCGAAACGATAAAAATTAAAGTTTTTTTCATAGCATACCCCCGGGTAGTTTTAAAATGTGTTTAAGATCATTGTCCATTTCAGAAAACAAATATATCATAATTTCTGCATGAATAAAACAGGAAATGTTAAAATATTTTTATGAATTCTTGGAGCATGCCATTCAGAACGTAGTGAGAAATCTCAATAAGTTATCGAAATAGGAACACAGATCACTCTCTTCGCTCGGGATGACAAATTTGCTTGTCATTCCCGACCTGATTGGGAATATCTGTATCCTGTGCCGTAGGTACAGCATGTTTGTAGAATTAATGAGAACCCACATCCACTAACAAAGCTCCGGAGGAGTGACCTTAATAATTTTTAAATTTTTATAAACTTTTGTACTCTGTCCCCAATTCTCACAAAATATATTCCCGGAGCCAAGCCCGATACATCAATTCTTTGTCCCCCGCTGGCGGGGGTGGCTGCGGAGCAGACGGGGGTGGACACGTTCTGCCCGAAAATGTTATATATTTTTATATTCACCCCCCCTGACCCCCTCTCAAGAGGGGGATAAGAAATTTCTATGAAATCTATGGCTGGATTGGGAGAAATGGAATTCTCTTTAACATTAATATTAGCATCAATATATGATAGCAAAGGAGATGTCGCCACAATCAAATCATCAATCCACATAGTCTGTTCAATGGGAGAACCATCGCCGATATAGGGAGCAATCAGGAACTGATTGAGCTTCATATCGGGAAATTGTGCTGTTCTGAATATTATATTATCAAAACTTATCAAAATCTTGGAATCATACCAGTATCTGATCTTCCCGTCAGTAACTCCTTTACCGCCTTGAATACTATTCAGCTTAAAATATGCTTCCACATGATGCCAGTCATTCTTGTAGTGCGGTCCCTGGTTATCTGTGAAATAAACTGTGTCGGCATCCCATATTCTTGCACTATAATAGTATCCACCGCCATAGTTGAAGCAATCGCTTCTATCGAAACCACCCTCGATGCCATTGCATGCGGCTATGGAACGATTCTCTGAGAACTTATGGCTATTAAAATCTCCATCGCATCCTATAAAGTTACCGTTGTTCTGCAAGATACACGTCTGATCTACATTCTTGCTGTCCTGAAGTGCAAGCAGGGGTTTGCCCTCATTCTGCTCGATATATAAAGTTAGATGAGTGATTGCCGGACCTACATATTTATCATCGGCATTTGTCATAATATTGAATTCATGCGGATGATATGGCTTGTTCGAGCCTTCCCAGTTTGCACTATACTTCACCCAATAACTTATGTAGAGTTCATCGGTTTCGGTGAACAGATGACGGCTTGGGGTTCCTGCTGAGCATCCTCTCTGCCCCTGCAGGAATTTACACTCGAAGCAGGCACTGCTGCCGTTAATGTGTTCAGCCGTTGAGATTGTCCCTTTTGACCCATCGTACCACCCTCGCGAAGCAAAGTCATTATCCTCAAAGTTCTCTACAAAGAGAATGGTTTGAGCTATTAGAGCCTCAAAACCAAAAGTGATTATAAACAATATGATGAATAATGATCTCATAGGCTTTATATCTTCATAAACTTTTTAACCAACTCACCTATCCTCACAAAATACATCCCCGCTGGCAGAGAGGAGACATCTATTCTTACTCCCTCTCCATTTATGGAGAGGGTGAGGGTGAGGTTGATACTTTGCCCGAAAACATTATATATCCTCACATCGCCTGTAAGGGCGGGTTCAGAACCCGCCCCTACTGATATATCTATGAAATCAAATGCAGGATTGGGAGAAATCATTATTCCATCAGTTTTTTCTATAATTTGCTCTTCTACTGCCAATATTGGCTGAACCTGATTATAGCAGAATGACCACGATAGAAGATCCGTGTTTTCGACAGATGTTCCGGTTGATGATGTAAAGCCCACATAAGCTCTGTTCATACCGATAAGATTAAAAAGCTCTCCCAAATCTATCGAATCAACAACCAGAGCCGGGTGTAAAAATTCTCCACTCGTATCAAGCCATATTAGCAGTTTCTTTAGCTCATATTGATATTCTATCATACAATGATAAATAGTTAAATCTGCTTTCAATAACGGTATTTCTGTAGTATATCCTAGTTCTGCTTTGCTTTTGTGTATGCTGGAATTAAGCTTTTTTCCATTGGACATAACAGCCAGGTGACTACCATTGTCTTCGTTAAATTCATCTCCATTGTTGTAAGAATCAATTTCTATTGCCAGACTATTAGATATTCCTGAATATCCCAGACCACCGCCGCTTGTGCCAATGTTCTTTGTGTCGGTTGCTTGCACAATAAATACCAAACCATCTGCTCCTGCCGGAGACCCGTCATCAAAATCATTTTTACCTTCGGAAAACCGGAAGGTGAAATTTGTATAAAAATTGCAAATAACCGGAACAGGTTGTTTATAATATATTGAGCCAATAGTGTTGCTCAGCTTGGGGCAAACCCTTACAACCGATTCTAAAGCTTCGGCTGATCCGTTAAACGCGATTTTTTCTGTATTTTTGAAATCGAAATACTCAAAAGCATCTGCACCGCATGTATCTTTTAGATTATCATCGGAGTAGCCAAAAATCGTACCTACATTGCTCGCACCGCCCACATTTGTTACACCGTATAAATAACCATGGTACATCAAAAGTCCATTGCTCACCGGTGTGCTGCCGTCTGTCGGTGATCCTAGGAATGAATGCAGTATCGAATAATCGCTGCCGTCGGTTTTTATTCTGAATATGGTTCCTGTGTCTGCAGCACCGCCAAGCATCGTCATGCTATATAAATAATCCCCATTTTTCAATAATGAACTCTTTGGAAATCTTCCATCGGATGGTGCGAATGCAAAAGTATGGAGTATAATTAATCCCGTCCCATCGGTATTTATCTTAAATACACCGCCTGTGTTGGTTCCGGAATTCGTTACGCCATAGAGGTGCGATCCCGATAGCACTAATTCACCAGAAGGTTGTCCATGAGGTATTAACGGAAATTGATAGAGAACCCTATAATCACTACCGTCCATATTTAACTTATAAATAGTTCCACCACCTCTGGAGCCGCCATAAAGACAGGTTCCGTAAAGCAATGAATCTGTACTGATAAGAGAGGAATAAGGCAGATAGCCATCATTATCTTTGCGCATGAAAGAATGAAGAATTTTAAAATCACCTCCGGATGTGTTTATACGATAAACTGTACCCGAGTCGGATTGACCTCCCCGAAGAGTTATCCCATAAAGGAAATCACCTGATTTAACCAGAGATGCTTGCGGATGTTTACCATCGGATTTACTGTCCGAAAATTTATGTATTACTTCATATCCGCTTCCATCAACATTTATTTTATATATTGTTCCAAAGGTTTTATTATATTTTCCATGTGTTACACCGTATAGAATCCTGCCAGATCTGACCAAAGTTCCCTGTGGATAGGAACCATCGGCAAATACAGAATCATCCCTAAAAGAATGCAGGACGACGTAACCTGATCCATCCTTGTTGATTTTATAAACAGTTCCTACCTCATTCTCTCCACCACCAACAGTTACTCCGAAAAAAACAGAATCTTGGGCAACTAAGGATCCTAAAGGCCAATAACCACTGTTGTTTGTTTTTTCAAAATGATGCAATATGCTGAACTCTTTAGCATAGCTTGTATAACCCGATAAAATTCCAATCAACAAAACAAGTATTAATCTCTTCATCTTAAACATTCTATTTCTTTCAAATAAATCTTTCTTAACCCCACAACCCCATTGTAAAATGAAGTTTACCACCAGCGTCATTCCTGCGCATGTAGAAATCTCTGTGCTTCTAAAAAATAATTTTAGAACTTCACAAACTTCTTAACTATATCCCCCACCCTCACAAAGTACATTCCCGGAGACAAACCGGAAACATCGATCTTTTCCTTCCACTCTGTTTCTAAAACTCTTAAACCGAGAGCAGAGTAGATTTCGACTTTCTGATTACTTGATCCATTGATATTTAGAAAATCAATAATTGGATTTGGAAATAGCGCCGAATTGTTATCAATTTGTATATTCTGGTTTTCTTCAACGTTTGTAATTGAACTTGAAGATTTTGAACAAAATATCCAATCCATAATATCCTGAGTTTCATACGAAGTACCTGTCGCACTTGTAAAACCTGCATAAGCCATTGTGCCGTTATTTAATGTTAGCATTTTTGATAAATCAATTGAATCTATTTCGAGTACTGGTTTGATAAATGCTCCGATTGTATCTAGAAAAATCTGAAGCTTCTTTTGTCCGTAATCATAATAGATTCGAGCATAATAGATTGTGCTGTCTGCTTTGATAGGTATTATTTTATTCGTAGTTCCTTTACATGCTGATGATTGATGATCTGCAAGATTTGGCTTTGTTCCGTTGCAGAAAACAGCGATATGATTGCCATCAGCATCATTGTATGATACGTCATTATTCCTGTAAGTATCAAATTCCACAGCAAAGCTATTCTGAATACCCTCAAAACCAAGTCCGCCGCCAGAATTACCACAAGCCGACTGGTTTGAATTCTGAATAACAAAAGCAATACCATCTGCACCGGGAAGTGAACCATCATCAAATGCGTTGTAAGGTCTGGACATACGGAATTTGAAATCAGTAGTAAATCCGTTTTTCACAGAAACAATATTTTCATACCACACGGCACCCTTAACCTGCTGTCTTGAAGGCGTCATTCGGATAAATGAGTTTATAATTTCGGCAGACTGGACTAAATTCAAACCTACGATGTTATTGAAATAATCAGTTATTGTAACACAACCGGTATTAAATTTCACTAAAAATGCATCGCAATTTCCTGAGCTAGTATAGGTTGTTTTATTACTAGTAACCGAACCATTGAAATGTCCTGTCATCAAGAAACTACCGTCATTATCACTTGTCAAATAATCAACACCCGATAATGAAGTAAAATCATCCTTAATTATACCATAAACTGTATTCAATGTATTCACATTACCTAAATCATCGATAGCGGCAAGAAATAATGTAGCTTTGCCCGAATCCGGACTTATTACATGATTGTTCCCAAAATCAAGAGATTTTGATTGCGTGTAGCCATAAAGGTACAATTTATCCTGATTATCAATATAAACATTTCCATAATCCTTATAGTCGCCTCCATAACTTTTTGCCCACTGTAAATTTCCTTTTGAATCACATTTTGCCAGATAAAAATTTGAACTACCGGTTGATTTTAAAGGGAAACCTGGGGCAAGTTGTATATCACCTGAAAACTGCCCAGTAAAATAGAATTCAGAATTTTGTTTAATGACTGGCGTTGATATTGTGGCGATTGCTGGAATTCCTAATATTTTAACCCAATTTAGGTTACCATCCAATGAATAATTCGCAATAAATGTTTCAAAATCATAAGTTCCAGAATTTGTAAAATCTACATAATTGCCATCCCCAAAATCAGTGTTGACACCAAAACTGCCAAAAAGCATAATAGTACCGTTCTGGCAAAACGTAATATATCCTCCAGAATTTCCTGTATTACACGTCGGATGTGAAAGCTTTTTAGCCCATAGGCAATTTCCATCTTTTGAGTATTTTGCAAAATGCCCAACATACATAGTGTCAATTTTAAGAATTATCCCACTACCAAAATCAATATCCCCCGGACCATTACTATTTGTTGAAAACCCAGAATAGCCTGAAATATAAATGTTATTACTGCTATCCATCGTCATATCATAATCACTATCATTTGCACCACTGCCGATACATTTCCCCCAGATACAGTTACCGTTTGAATCATATTTTAGAAGAATAATATCGACTCCACCTTTTCCATCGAGTATTACACCATTCCCGAAATCGATGTTTTTTACAGCCCTATAATCAGATTTGTACCATGTCGATAGAATAATAATATTCCCATCAGAATCAACTGTTAATTTATAAGGCATGATATGGCATTCCCCATATTTCACTGCTTGGGTTGTTCTTGCCCATTGGCAAACATCATATCTGTCAAACTTTAGGAGAACGTATTTTGAATTAAGGCTTGTAAAATCTATACCAATCCCGTTTCCAAAATATATACTGTCCCTTTCAATAATACCTGTGACATAATAGCTCCCTTCTTTATCATAACCGACGAACCTGAACATATCTGCTCCCTTACCGCCATAACCCTTGAACCATTTCATATTTATTTTTTCATTTGAATAAGCAGCACTAACTAAAAATAATGCAACAAAAGCAAAGTAGATGTACTTTTTCATTTCAAACCTCTATATTTTAACAAACTTCCCGACTCTATCCCCAATCTTCACAAAATACATCCCCGGAGCCAAACCCGAAACATCGATTCTAACTTTTTCCCCGCCGGCAGGGGTGTCACGAAGTAACGAGGTGGTCTGTATTTGCCCATAAACATTCATTATCTTAATATCCACACCCCCTGACCCCCTCTCAAGAGGGGGATAAGAAATTTCTATGAAATCCGTTGCAGGATTAGGATATATCATGTCATTTGAATTGTCTGCATGCGGTTCTTCAATACCTGTTATCGGCTGAACCTGATTATAGCAGAATGACCACGATAGAAGATCAGTGTTTTCCACAGATGTTCCTGTTGATGATGTAAAGCCAATGTATGCTTTGTTCATATTTATGAGATTGATCAATGAAGCTAAATCAAGTGAATCCACCTCAAGTACCGGTTGCACGAATTCTCCGGTTGTGTCAAGCCAAATCTTCATTCTATTTTGATTATAAACATATTCTATCCTGCAATGATAGACAGTTGAATCTGCTTTTAATATTGGTATATCTGTTGTGTAAGCCAATTGTGATTTTAGATTGTGCTTACTTGTGTTGGGCTTTTTCCCGTTTGACATTACTGCCAGGTGGCTACCGTTATTTTCATTGAAATCAAGTCCATTATTGTAAGAATCAAATTCTATTGCCAAGCTGTTCGATATACCCCAATATCCGAGTCCGCCACCGCTCGTACCGATGTTTTTTGTGTCCGTTGCCTGGATAATGAAAGCCATTCCATCCGCACCAGCAGGAGAACCATCTTCATAATCATTGTAACCTTCTGAAAATCGAAATGTGAAATTTGTATAAAAGTTGCAGGCTACTGGAATAGGTCTTTTATAGAAAACAGATCCTGATACATTGTTTAATCTTTGGCATATTCTTACATTCGAATCCAAAGCTGTAGCGACTCCGTTGAATGCTAAATCTGAAGTATTGTCAAAATTCGTGTAATCAAAAGAGTAAAAACCACAGGTATCAGCCAATACAGAGTCTGTGTATCTAAAGATAATTCCTTGATCTTTTGAGCCGCCTTTTAGTGTCATTCCATATAAATAGCTTTTATATTTGAATAAATCATTGAAATTGGGTCTTGAACCATCTGTATTTGAACCCAAAAAATTATAAAGAACTGAATAGTTAGTGTCATTAATATTTACTCTGAATATTAAGCCTGAATCATTAGTTCCTCCCCTCCAAGTGGTCCCATATAGATAATCTCCGGATAATATTAAAGTGCTATGGGGGCTTATTCCTAGCTTATTAAAGTGTGAAAACTCATGAAGATTAGTATAATCCATACCATTTGGATTTAATTGAAAAATCGTACCTGGTATACCGCCACAGCATGTATTGCCATATAAAACGGAATTTGATAGAACTAATGCACCGGAAGGTGATATGTCAGGAAAATCATAAACATGCAAATTTCCGAAATTAGATCCATCAGTATTTAATTTGTAAATTGTTCCAGCGTATATTAACTCACCGGCACGTCCACCCCAAATTGTCGTACCATATAAAACAGAACCTGAAATAATAAGAGGATACATTGGCATAATACCTTCATTTTTGTTTTGATCAAAAGAATGAATAACCTCATAACCGCTACCATCAGTATTGATTTTGAAAACTGTTCCGGAATCCTTTGTGCCACCAAACATTGTGATCCCATACAATGTATTACCTGAATTAATCAGGGATGCTTCGGGATTCCTGCCGTCTATACAAGCACCAGTAAACGAGTGAAGGAGTTCAAAACCTGAACCATCCTTGTTAATTTTGAAAACAGTTCCCGAATCAATTGTTCCGCCATTTCTTGTCATACCATAGAATGCAGAACCAATCTTCAACAACGAACCACATGGTTGTGAACTATTGAGTTTCCCGCCTTGGAATGAATATATTTTTTGATAACCCTTACCATCCGGTTTAATTTTGAAAATTGTTCCTTTGCCATTATCTCCACCACTTGATGTAGTTCCATACAAGACAGAGTCTGATTCAATTAAAGTACCATAAGGAAAGGCACCATCTCCATTTGTATTATCGAAATGATGGATAACTTGATAATTCTGAGCTAAACAAGATCCAAACAATAAAACTACAATTACCAAAACCAAAATTACTTTTTTCATATTTTCCTAGATATGTTTTTTATCAAGTATACTTCTTTTTTGAAACCCCCAACCCCCTTTGAAAAAGGGGGCTAATACATGTATTGCAATTAATGTTTTTGTTTCCCCCTTGTTCCAAGGGGGATTAAGGGGGGTTTCTGCTTTATATCTTCATAAACTTTTGAACCAACTCACCTATCCTCACAAAATACATCCCCGCTGGCAGAGAGGAGACATCGATTTTCAACTCATGGGCAGGTTTAGAACCTGCCCCTACAGAATACATTTTCAATCCGAGTGTTGAATATATCTCCAACTTTGCACTTTCGGAAAGCTTTAAGCTTTCTGAAAGTTGTATAGTAAGTATATCTTGAACAGGATTGGGTTCGATGGTGATACCCGGCTCATTTTCATTCAATTGAGCTACATCGAGTATTGTTCCGGTTTTGACTGACCAGACTTCTTTGGAGTAGGATGTTCCTGAGTAGTTTTTCGCCTTTACCGTCCAATAGTATGTTAGGTTTGGGTTGAGGGATACTGTCAGATATTCATTTGTTGTGGTGAACTCCTGAAGATTAGTTGTAACGTTTGGATCTGATCCGATTAGTACAGTATATTGCACACTCATGCCGGCATTTGTCCATCGGAAAGTCGGGTTGAATTCCTGACGGACTGACTTGTCGGGTGGTGAAAGCAGATTGAAAGCAACAGGTACATTTGGAATTGTCACAAAATTCCAGACTTCTGACCATTCTCTTGTCAAGCTGTCAATAGCACGTACACGCCAGTAGTATTTACTATTTGTTAAAAGAGTGTAACTGACAAAAGTAAACTGAATATCTGAAATATCCATAACTGTGCTCGAAAAATCTTCCGTTGTGGATACTTGCACCTGATATTTCGATCCGCTGATACTTTCCCATCTCAGTTCACCGGTCAGAAGCATATTTTGAGAATTGTTTGCAGGCAGTTTCAATCTTACAGCGTCATTTGTTACATTGAATTTCCAAACATCAGACCACGGACCGGTTCCAGCTGAATTAACAGCATTAACACGCCAGTAATAATTATTGTTTTTGTATATTATTAAATCTGTCTTCTTAATAGGAATATTGTCTTCAGTATTAACCCAATCAATGAAGGCTGAGTCACGTGCAACCTCTATGTTATACTTATCGGGTTGTGGCTGAGAATTGTAATCCCAAGTGAATTCTATATGTGTTTTCAATCCTTTAGCGTTGTTTGCGGGTGTAATCAATGTAACCTTTTCTGGTTTGCCTGTTTCCGTCTTGAATTGCCAAATTGCGGATGATCCTAAAACTACCTTAATCGAATCGTCGCTAAGACTCTGTACTCTCCAGTAATAAGAGGTATATTTCTTAAGACCAGATACTAATTTGAATGTATCTTTCAGATCGAAAGACAGGGCAGTATTGTCAAACACACTATTCTCGCATATCTGAAAACGGTATGAAGTTACTGGGGCTTTGTTCCAGATGAATTTGATGTCTATGGGTAAATTCTCAGTTTTGTCTTTGGGTGAAACCAGTAGAACAAAATTTTGATTCGATTGCGGTTCATATTTAAGAACGACAATAGAGTCGTTGCCGCGTCTGTCATAAAAAGAAATTACAGCTACAGACGGGATATTTTTATTTATTACATCCACCTTCCATGAGGTCGATCGTGTTGAACCAGGCACAATAGGATCGTAATGTAAAACGCAATTAGTTGACAAATTTTGCTGTAAAGTGATCAAACCCAGATTTGACCTTATGGAGGCATTTTCGGGCATATCAGTAACTGAGGCAGTTACTGATCCGCGTTTCGAAAAGTCGACACCATTGTAAACTACTGTGGGCTGGATTGTATCTTGTTTTTCCTGATCCCACATTCTTGCAGCAGCAGGATAGCCGTAGGAATCATAATCCGAATATCCGAATGAATATGCAGCAAACGGATTTTTAGCCCTAATCTTATAAACTCCGTCGCCTGTCAGTGTAATCAGCTTGACAGCATATTGCTTACCATTAACTTTACAAGGTAATAATTCATCTACCCCGTCGAACTTAGATTTTAATTTTGTCCACTGAAATTGACCTCCAACAACTGTCGAAAACTCAAGATCATCAGGAATCATTCCATTTTCATCAGTTTCATAAACAAGATTGACATAATTTTGGGCGAATCCCATTCCGCCATTGATTCCAGGAGTACAAAAGAGAATTTCAGTCTGGAATTGTTCTACAGGAGAAATTCCCATAACAAATGGATCACCGATGCCTTGAGAATTGCCGTCTTCCTCAACACCTGTGTTATATAAAACTACATTTATAGGTTTATCTCCGGAAAATACGGCCGATTTTGGCTTAGGGGTTGAAACATACGGTCCCATACGCATAGATAGATATCCGTTGCCTTCTATACCGCCACCAGTCTTTAGCTGACCAATCAACTTGCAGTCTTTATAAATATTTGTATTAGGCTCTTTGGCAAAAATTCTGACTATTGAAGGAAATTTTCTATAAGGAACTTTCGGAACGATTACATCCGTTCCCCAGGTATAAGTCGGCAAATCCATTTCGACAGTATAGTCGCACCATCGATTGCCAGTTGGTATGTCAGCACATTGATTGCCCGTAACAACACCTACTGGTTTGGAGGATACTATCTTGCTCCCGGAAAGATCAGCTTCACCTCTTCCAGTTGAAACCATCCAAACATCACCTCTTTGCATTGTGAAATTCACCATATCTCCCGGTTTCATGCCACCGGCAGTTATTGTACCACTATTTCCACCGAGAGTGAATTGCACCTGCGTATCATCGAAAGCTGCTACTATGCCTGTCATATTAGGCAAAATAATATTCTGACCATTCATTCCTTCTTCATTAAAACCGGCAACTATATATTCATTGCCCAATGCTGACACAGGAATTGCCAGAAAGCCATCCGATGTATATTTGTAACGTACAACAACATAGCATGCAATCGGCTGATCTGCAAAAATATGTATTCCTGCACCGGGGAATATCCTTTCTGCAGGTGGTTTCTCCGGACCTCTTTTTGTAAACGGTTGCCCATCTTCCGGTGAGATATTGAATTCAATAATATCATTTGGTATAGAATTCTTTGTTAAAAGGTATCCTTTTCCCGGAACTTCGACTGTAACCTCTGTTTTGCCTTGTGAGGTCACAAAAATTTTAATGAAATTAGAATCAACACCGCTTTCATCCATATAGCATGGAGGGATTGTAACCCAGAATTCGTTACTGAAGCTTGTTGCCCCAAGAAAGCTTGGGATTTTAGTAAGATCAGGATCCTGCGCATGGAGTAAACCAATTAATAGAAAAAGGACGAGTAAGAAAGTAAGCTTTTTCATAACGGTGCCTCTAAAAAAGAAAATTGATTTTGTACTTATGTATTATTATAATATAGTTTGAAAAGCATAAAAGTTACAAAATATTGTAAAATAATTATAAATTTAATCAACCCGTCTAATATTTAACACAAAAAAAGAAATTTATTTCTTAATGGGCTTCAAGTCTATATAATTACATTTTTGGCAGAAATCTGGTGTTATATTCTTGTACGAAAGTTCGCGGAACTGCCGAATACCATCTGAATTTAGTATATCGATCAGGCTGGAATTGTTGAAGTCACCGAAGTTCATAATCTTGGGGAATGGTTTGGCACAGCATGGAGGCATATACCCATCCCAGGAAACGTAGAAATGATTGAATGGATAGTGGCACTTGTCAAATCCATTCTCGGTCTTATAATCCCAAAACGTTACATCAATTTCCGGATATTTCTGTGCTGTATCCTTAGCTTTGCTTAGTTCATCAAGAAATTCTTTTGTGTGATAGAAGTCATAGTATTCTATCGGGATATCTGTGACAGAAGCCAGATTGAATATGGTGAAGTTCATATTAGTCAATTTAAGATCATGAGCCAATCTTATCAGATCGCTCATTTGCCGGAAATTTTCTTTCACAACAACAGTGTTGAGCGCAATGTCAACCTCACTACCGGAAACAATTTCAGAGATTTGTATCAGATTCTGGAGAAATTTGTCATAATTACCATTTTTGCGAATAGAGTTGTAAACCTCTCCGATTCCATCGATTGAAACCTGGATTGTGTCAATATCATTCTTGATCTCGCGAATTTTATCAACCGAGGCACTTATTGATGCATTTGTGGACATACTTGTGATGATGCCCTTGTTCTTGGCTTTGATATATCTTAGAGCCTCAGGCAGATGCTTGTAAAGAGTCGGTTCGCCAAGACCTGTCAGCCCTACAGAATCTATGTATGGATAAGCCTGATCGATAATCTTCTTTAGAAGGTTGATATCCATGTGGCCTATAGCCATATCAGCTCCGAAAGCATATTCACGTGCACAGGTTATACAATGGAGATTACAGTAATTTGTTACTTCCAGCATGAGATTTGATGGATAGGCTACATAAGTGCTCTTCTTAGCGCGGAAGGATATATTCTCAAGTTTATTAACAACATACTTGAATAAATCTAACCCCGGTGGCAGATTGAAGAGTCTCTTAAATGCTTTCTTAATTTTTCGTTTTTTCATAAATCAAAGATAATAAATATTTTGACATCGAAAAGAGTTAAAAGTAGAAAGTCCAAAGTAGAATGAATAATGATTTACTAGGTCAGCAGACAACGAATCAGCAAACTCTGTTAATGAAAAAAAACGATCTGTCGGGACAGCTGGTCGTGCGATAATGTAAGTCATGGCATTTAAGAGCAATAGAATTGGAACGCAGTGGAAATAGAATTACTCTTGGTTTAGTTGTCTTTAATGCAACGGACAGAAAAGCCAAAACCCGCATAGGTTTTGTATCTGCATATTTCAGCGTTGTAGGAGTAGATATATCTGTACCATGGGTAGTACGGGAGGACCATTGTACCGCTCTCAGTAGAAGACCACCAATTGCCGCTGTACGCAATATAGTCGAATATACCATCGCTGTGGCGGTAACCTCCGAGGAGAGCGGAAAAGCCACTTTCATTTTTCAGCTTGCCTCCAGCTACACTTGAACCACCAAGATATGAAGATAATGTTGTCCACTCTATGTCAGATGGAATATGCCAACCTTCAGGAGCTAATCCACGAGGATCATTAACAGCATACCAGTTGTAAAGTTTACCATAGGTTATGCCGAAACTAGAATCATTATAAAAATAGCACCAAGCACCAGTTTTAAGTTTTAGCCAATCATTTGGATCCTTAACTTCAGGTATTGGATCACCATTACGATAATGGTCAACATCAAGATTTCTTAACATCCAGATTTGAGAACCTATTTTAATCATTTCATAGTTAATAGTTACACCTAAAGTGATATTAATTTCATTACTTTTTAAATCATTAACTTTAAGATATAATTTACCGGTAGATGCCCCCACAGGAACTGTTATTTTTATTAAAGTATCACTCCAGCTAATATATTGGGAAACAATAATTTCATTGATAGAAACTGAATTAGAATCCTTTGAAGAACCAAAATTAGAACCAATAATTGAAACAGTGTAACCAATTAAAGCAGTTGAAGGTGTAATAAAAGAAATATGAGGCTCAACGACAGGAACAGTTGGATTATCTTTTTTGCAGCTAATGCAGAAAGACAAGATAACGATTATTAGAAGTGCTTTTTTCATTGTATTGCCTTTAACAGCTTTGATAATTGTATTATTCAATACAAATATAATGACTTTATTTGTTAATATAAAAAAATAATAGCACATTAAATGCTCCGAGAAGCATTAAAATTCTTAATAGATCAGAAAATTATTAAATTGAAAATTGAATTTGAAAATATATCAAATGTAGTTAAGTTTGTATACTAATTTTTAGACTAAACTAAAAAAATCAATAGACATTATTAAGTCTTCAGAAAATATTGATGTAGTTTGCTATCATTGTGGTGATTACTGTACAACTGAGATTATCCAGCGGGAAGAAAAATCGTTCTGTTGTTCTGGCTGTCTTTTTGTGCATGAACTTCTCAATGACAATAACCTTGATAATTACTATAAATTAGCCCGCAAAAGTGGCATCAAACCTAAGAGTTTCGACAAATCAGAATTTGCTTTTCTGGACGACAAAGGAATACAGGAAAAACTGCTTCAATTTAGTATTAATGGAACTTCTAAGATTACTCTGTTCATTCCGGAGATATACTGTAGTGCCTGTATCTGGCTGTTGGAAAATCTTTACCGACTTGACAAAGGTGTGCTTGAATCAACAGTGAATTTCCTCAAGAAAGATATTTCAATTACCTACAATGAAGAGCAGACATCATTACGAAAGATAGTCGAACTTATCACTTCTATTGGATATAAACCACATCTGAATATATCTGACATCGAGGGCAAAAAGACAATTGGAATTAACAAGTCAATTTTTCTAAAGGTCGGTGTCGCAGGATTCGCTTTCGGCAATGTTATGCTTTTTGCTTTTCCAGAATACTTGTCCGGTGGGCTTCTTGAGCCTGAATTTAAAAAGTACTTCGGATATTTGAGCTTGTTGCTTGGCGGAGCATTGATGTATTCGGCATCGGACTTCTTCAAAACAGCATGGACCAGTCTGAAACTTGGTTATATCAATATAGATCTTCCGATCAGTCTTGGCATTTTAGCTTTGCTTATAAGAAGTGCAATAGATATATTAAGCGGCAGGGGTCCTGGATTCATCGATTCAATGGCCGGATTAGTTTTCCTACTGTTAGTCGGCAGGATATTCAGGCAGAAAACCTTTTATAGCCTTTCGTTCGATCGTGACTATAAATCCTATTTCCCGCTTTCTGTCATCCGGAAGCGCAACGATGTTGAAGAATTCGTATCTTTGAATGAAATCAAACCGGACGATAATCTCATTATTCGCAACAACGAGATTGTTCCAACTGATTCAATATTGGAGTCAGATTCAGCAATGATCGACTACAGTTTTGTTAGCGGGGAATCAAAACCGGTGGATGTGGCTAAAGGACAGAAAATTTATGCCGGAGGCATCCACCAGGGAAGCTCTATCGAAGTTAAAGCCGTGAAGGCATTTTTCCAGAGTTATATCACTGAACTATGGAACCATAAGGCTTTCGCAAAGAATGACGACAGTTATTCTTCCAATATCTCAAATACAGCCGCAATGTGGTTCACCATTGGAATACTTCTGCTGGCAAGCGGCAGTTTTCTTTATTGGTTACCTAAGAATCTAAATTTAGCTTTTAATTCGTTCACATCTGTTCTTATCATTGCATGTCCCTGTGCATTTGCCCTGGTTCTGCCTTATACTTATGGCACAGTTCTAAGAGTCTTCAGCAGGAACAGTTTCTTTCTGAAGAATGCTAATATTGTTGAAAGTATTTCAAAGATTGATTCTATAATTTTTGACAAAACCGGCACACTGACTGACATTTCGAAAAGCAGCGTTGAATATTTGGGAAAAACATTAAGCGAAGATGAAACTATCCTTATCAAATCCATAGCTAAGCATTCCACCCACCCGCTCAGCAGACTGGTATTCCTATTCCATAAAGATAAAAATAATGTTGAGATAAGAAATTTCACTGAGACTCCCGGCAAAGGTATTGAAGCCGAATTCGAAGGTGTATCGGTCAGAATGGGTAAACTTGGATTTGTTAAAAATCCATTAACGAATTGTTCCGTACTCGAAGATCTTAATTTTGAAACACAACAAACTGAATCTTCTGTTTTTCTTTCAATCAATAATGTGCTGATGGGTTATTATATTGTCAGGCCATCTTACAGATCAAATATTAAGGACACTATTTCCGAATTAGTAAGAAAATATACTATAACGATACTTTCTGGAGATAATGATGCAGAGAAAGAGAATCTGAATCAAATAACCGATGGTAAGACGGTGATTAAGTTTAATCAGCTTCCGATTGATAAGCTGGAGCACATTGAGAAACTTCAGGCTGATAATAAAAAAGTAATGATGATAGGCGATGGTTTGAATGATGCCGGAGCAATCAGACAGAGTAATGTGGGAATAGCGGTAACTAATTCAGATTCAAGCTTCACTCCTGGCTCGGATGCGATTATGCAGGCTGATAATATCGAAAAAATCCCGGCATTTATTCATCTGACAAATAAAAGCGTTCAAACTGTGTATATTAGCTTTGCTATTTCTATATTGTATAATTTTATTGGATTGTACTTTGCTGTTCAGGGCAATCTGACACCATTGATTTCGGCAATATTTATGCCTGTTAGTTCTTTTAGTATAATGGCATTTACAGTTTTGAAAGTACGCTATGATGCAAAGAAACTGCACATATAATTTGAGGCAAAAATTTCCTGTAGATTATTCTAAAAGTAGTGCTGATGCTCGTTAATGAATTATGGTTTCATTTAAGACAAAAATGTTCTTGATAATTAGTTTATTTTCATTTATATTGTGTACTATCGAAATTGACGAAAGAACATAAATGACTGTAATGTTGATCTTAATTGTGATAAGTTTTACTCTGGCAATTTCATTTCTAGCTGCTTTTCTATGGGCTGTCAAAAATAATCAGTATGAAGACACATTCACACCCTCTTTGAGAATCCTTATGGATAACGATAAAAATAATGAAGAAAATAACGATCTAAGAATAAATCAGGTGAATTAAATGGCTGAACACTCTACCGCTTCATCAAATGAATATCAGGCAAATTTAGAGACTTTTTACTATGACAATGGCATCGTAAAACTCTTTGCTATGGCAACTGTTGTCTGGGGTATAGCTGCATTTCTCTATGGAGTTTATGTCGCATTTGCTATATTCATGCCACAATTAAACTTTGGTTCAGAATTTTTAACATTCGGACGTATAAGACCCATTCACACAAATGCAGCCATATTTGCTTTTGTGGGCAATGGTATTTTCATGGGAGTATATTATTCACTGCAAAGATTATGCAAAACCAGAATGTTCAGCGATATGCTGGGCAAGTTACATTTCTGGGGTTGGCAATTAATCATAGCATCGGCTGCTATCACTTTCCATGCGGGAATCACAACAGGTAAAGAATACGCCGAGCTGGAGTGGCCAATTGATATCCTGATTGCTATTGTCTGGATAATTTTCGGATTGAACATGTTCATGACAATCCTGAAGAGGCGTGAAAGACATCTTTATGTTGCAATCTGGTTTTACATTGCATCTTGGGTAACAATTACTGTATTGCATGTGGTAAATTCAATGGAATTGCCTTATACCTGGTTGCACAGTTATTCAGTTTATGCCGGTGTTCAGGATGCTTTGGTTCAGTGGTGGTATGGTCATAATGCCGTTGCATTCTTTTTAACCACACCTTATCTTGGTTTAATGTACTACTTTCTGCCGAAAGCAGCCAATAGACCGGTATATTCGTACAAATTATCGATTATTCATTTCTGGTCACTCCTGTTTATATATATATGGGCTGGACCACATCACTTATTATACACATCATTACCCGATTGGGCACAGTCATTGGGGACAGTATTCTCAATAATGCTTATTGCTCCATCCTGGGGTGGTATGCTCAATGGATTGCTCACATTACGTGGCGCATGGGATAAAGTAAGAGAAGATCCTATTCTTAAATTCATGGTTGTTGCTGTTACTGCTTATGGTATGGCTACGCTTGAGGGCCCGATGCTTGCTGTTAAGAGTATCAATGCTCTTTCGCATTATACAGACTGGACAATCGCTCACGTCCACGTTGGTGTACTTGGTTGGAACGGGTTCCTCACATTCGGTGTTTTATACTGGCTAATTCCAAAGCTTTGGAACACAAAATTATATTCTAAGAAATTGGCTAATGCTCATTTTTGGATTGGCACTCTAGGAATCCTTACTTATGTAATTCCAATGTATATAGCAGGTGTTACTCAGGGGTTGATGTGGAAGCAATTCACTCCTGAAGGAGTTTTGCAGTATCCAAACTTCCTTGAAACTGTAACTCAGATTTTACCAATGTATATGATAAGAGCCACCGGAGGCACAATATATCTTGTCGGTGCTTGCTTGATGGTCTACAATTTAGTTAAAACGGCTAAGCAGGGATCATTTGTTAAAAATGAAAAAGATCAGGCGACACCTTTCCCTTTTCAATACATTAAAGAAACTGGCGAAAGACAACACAGATGGCTAGAACGCAAGCCAATGGCGATGTTGTTTGTTGCAACTATTGTTATAGCAATTGGCGGAGCTGTTGAAATTATCCCAATGATATTGATTAAATCCAATGTTCCGACAATTGCAAGCGTTAAGCCATATACACCTTTGGAACTTTATGGAAGAGATATGTATATTCGCGAAGGATGCTATACATGCCATTCTCAGATGGTAAGACCATTCCGCTCGGAAACAGAAAGATACAGAGAATACTCAAAAGTGGGCGAATTTGTTTACGACCATCCATTCCAGTGGGGTTCTAAACGTACCGGACCCGATCTCCACAGAGAAGGCGGTAAGTACAACAATTCATGGCATTACTGGCACATGAATAATCCAAGAGATATTTCTCCCGGATCTATTATGCCTGCATTCCCATGGCTCCTGACCAAGGAAATGGATATTCAATCTGTCTCTGCTAAGATTGCGGCAATGATGACTCTTGGAGTTCCATATCCTGTCGGATATGACAAAGTTGCTCCTCAGGATCTAAAGACACAGGCTAAGTTGATAGCAACCCAGCTTGTCGCAGAAGGAGTTACCGATGTTAAAGAAAGTGCCGAGATAATAGCATTGATTGCTTATCTGCAAAGACTTGGCACTGATATAAAAGCTAAATAAAGAGGTATTTGATGTTTAAAGATATATTAAAGTCTGTTAATGGATACGATAACTGGTCAATAATTTCGATGTTGATATTTTTCCTGTTCTTTGTAGGACTAATAATCTATGTCTGGAAGCTTGACAAGAATTTTTCAAACTACATGAGTAGTTTACCATTGGAAAACGAAGAAAATTCAAAATAAATATAAAGGCAAGACTATGGCTCAATACGAAGATAAACTGTTAGACCATGCTTATGACGGAATAGAGGAGTACAACAATCCCTTGCCACCATGGTGGGTTTACTTGTTTGTTATCACCATTATTTGGGGTGGTTTGTATATGTTTTATTTCCATATCGCTGATGTAGGTCCCGGATCTACCGATGAATACACAACGGAAGTGCGGGATTACCAGACTAAGTTTGCATCAACTATTGCGGCTGAAGCAGGTGTAAACTGGAATACTCCTAATTTTGAAATTGTTTCAGACAAAGCGCAACTGGCAATGGCTAAGGATTTGTTCGCAAAGAACTGCGTTGCCTGCCACTTGGCTCAGGGACAGGGTGCAATTGGACCTAATCTGACTGACAAATACTGGATTCATGGCGGTGGAATTAATAATATTGCCAAAACAATTGCTCTGGGTGTTCCCGAAAAAGGAATGATAACCTGGAAGAATTCTTTGAAGAAAACGGAAATTCTGGCTCTTGCTAGTTACATTATATCGTTACAAGGGACTAGCCCTCCCAATCCAAAGCCGCCACAAGGCGATTTATTTGAAGAGAAGAAATAATGGATCTTAAAAAAGAGGGAAATGAACAATCCAATGAGGATCATTCCCTTATCACGGAAACCGGAAGTTCTTTCAGAGACAGCGTTTCCAGTATTGACTCAAAAGGAAAAAGAATTTGGATTTATCCAAGTAAGCCGTCAGGCAGATATCACAGAGCCAGGCTCTGGGTAGGATATTTTTTCCTCGCATTTTATTTGATTTTGCCATTTTTAAAGATGAATGGTCAGCCATTTGTTCTATTTGATATTATTAATCGTAAATTTATAATATTCGGTACAATTTGGTGGCCTCATGATTTTTATCTGATTGCTATAGGGCTATTGTCATTAGCTGTTTTTATTGTTCTTTTCACCGCTGTATTTGGCAGAATCTGGTGTGGCTGGGGTTGTCCTCAGCTAATTGTGATGGAGCTGGTGTACAGAAAGATTGAGTATTGGATAGAAGGTGATGCCGGTAAACAGAAAGCTTTGAATTCACAGCATTTAGATGCTTCAAAGTTTTTAAAAAAGGTAGCAAAACACAGCATTTTTTTGGTAATTGCTTTCTTCTTGAATTCAGTTTTTCTTTCGTACATATTCAGTATGGACAGTGTATTGCATATTATTACACATTCTCCATCGGTTCATCCGGGAGAGTTTTTAGCTGTAATAGTGTTAACTCTGGCTTTCTATCTGAATTATTCATGGTTCCGCGAGCAGGCTTGCACTTATGTTTGCCCTTATGGCAGACTTCAGTCCGTGCTATTGGATAAAAATTCAATAGTCGTAGGATATGATTTTAAGCGTGGAGAACCAAGAGCTAAACTTCAACAGGGTAAAGTTGCAGAGGGAAACGGATCATGTGTAGATTGTGGGTATTGCGTCAGGGTTTGCCCGACAGGAATTGACATCAGGGATGGGATTCAGCTTGAATGTGTTGGCTGTACAAACTGTATCGATGCCTGTGACAAGATAATGGACAAAACTAATCAACCGAGAGGTCTTATCCGTTATACTTCTGAGACGAATATTGTTGAAGGTAAAAAGTTTAAACTTACGCCAAGATTGATTTTTTATGCGATTGTTTTGACAGCATTATTGACATTATTCAGCGTTTTGCTCTTGAAAAGATCGGATGTAGAAGCAACAATACTTAGGGCAAGGGGCTCTACATTTATAGTTAAAGACAATGGCAATATTGTAAATATCTTCAGCATGAAGCTGATGAACAAGACTTTTATTGAGAAAACATTGGAATTCAGGACTTTGGATCATCACGGTGTGTTTGATTTTCCGGGTGTTAAAAAACTTGTATTAAAACCGAATGCTCTGCTCGAAGGCACTTTTTTGTTGGAGATTGCTCCTGCAGAATTGAAAAAAACCAACAACAGAGTTGCTATCGGCATTTATTGCGACGGTAAACTAATTGACAAAGTTACAACAACTTTTTCAGAACCAAAGTAATAGCTATTTATGAAATTTAAGATAAATTGGGGCACTGGGATAGGGATTTTCTTTGCATGTTTTGTTCTGTACTTGATTGGAAATCTTATATTCAGTGCTACTCAAAAGGTAGATCTTGTTTCCGGGGATTATTATCAGCAGGAACTTGCTTTTCAGAAGCAGATAGACAAGGAAACACGTACAAAGAAACTGCCTCAGCAGTTGCAGTTGATCCACGGTGGATCGACTATAGCTCTTAAATTCCCTGAAATCATGAAGGGGAAAGCAATCGCCGGAGAGATTTTTTTCTTCAGACCATCGAACAGCAAGCTTGACATTAAATTGCCAATAAAAGTAAATGAATCAAATTTACAGGTAATTGATATTACTAATCTCCAGAAAGGTCTCTGGAGAATGAAGATTCACTGGTCAGGCGATGGCGTAACTTATTACAATGAAGAAACAATAATGATGTAGTTGAAAAGATATGGAAATTATTTCGGGTTTCTTGATTGGTATTTTGGGGAGTTTTCATTGTCTTGGGATGTGCGGTCCTATCGCAATGGCAGTTCCATCGAGGAATGACTCAAAGCTTTCGATTGTTCTGGACAGCGTTCTTTATAATTTTGGCAGAACTTTGACATATACAATGCTGGGGGCATTGATCGGATTAATTGGTGCATCAGCAAGTCTGGCAGGGTATCAGAACAGTATATCCATCACAACAGGTGTTGTTCTTTTAATCGTTGTTCTATTTCCTAAAAGATGGAGCAACAGGATAAACGAGATACCTTTTGTTAAGGAAATAAGCAGAAGTTTCCGAAAGATGTTCGGGAAAATTTTGGGTTTGCGTAGTTTCGGCTCATTATTTTTACTTGGCTTGCTGAACGGATTACTGCCATGCGGACTTGTTTATATTGCACTTACTGCATCTGTTGCAAGCGGTTCGGTGCTTGGTTCAGCAACATTTATGCTATTCTTTGGATTGGGAACTTTACCAATGATGGCGTCGGTGTTTATTTTGAAGAGTATTGTTTCTGTTGATATAAGAAGAAAATTAACAAGACTTATTCCGGTAGGGATAACAATTGTAGCAATTTTATTGATTATGCGCGGTATGTCTCTTAATATTCCTTATGTTAGCCCGGTTTTACCGGAGCACGTAAAAGAGAAACCGAGCTGCTGCGAGTAAATAGTGTATTTTTGAAAGTGGAGTTGTAAAAAGACAGTTTTTTGGTTTGTCATTCCGAACGTAGTGAGGAATCTAGACCGCATTAATACTGGATGCGCTTCGCAGTCCTTCGGAACACACGGTCGCTTCGCTCCCTCAGAATGACATGATCGTAGTTTTCACGCAGTCTCATTCGCGGGAATGACACGAAAAGAATTTTTTTGAATAAATAAATTAACAACATATATAAGGCGAGAAGTGGAAAAACAACATCTTGACCGAATTCTAAAAATAAGGCTGCCAATAACGATTGGAGTTATCCTTGTCGCTGTGGCATTAACATTTTTGATATCCAAATCAGAACGTGATGGAGTTGGTTATCAACCCGAGCAGCCAATAAAATATTCACATCTGCTGCATGCAGGCCAATTGAAGATTGACTGCAAATACTGCCATACAGGTGTCGAGAAGGCCCGCCATGCCGGTGTTCCTTCTGCCTCAATCTGTATGAACTGCCATAGTGTGGCTCGTAGGGACAGACCAGAGATTATTAAACTTGTGAAGTATTATACTGATGGTACTCCTATTCCATGGAAGAGAGTTTATAAACTGGGTGATTTCGCTTATTTTAATCACAGTTCCCATGTTGTGAAAGGAATTAACTGTGTCCATTGCCACGGAGACGTTGCTAATGCAGAAGTGATTTCACAGAAGATGAGCTTCCGTATGTCGCAATGTTTGTCATGCCATAGAGATGCGCACAACAGATTGCCTGAACTTGGGGATAAAATTAAAAATGGACCTGTTAATTGTAGTAATTGCCATAGATAGAGGGAGATACAATGAAAGACGTTAAGAACACAGAAAAAAGAAGAAAATTCCTGCAGATCTCCGCAATTGGTGGATTGATGGGATTGGCTGCCCGTGCACTTCCCTTTGGAATTGGCAAGCCCAAAGCAGAGAAAATCGATGCGGCAATTGCCATCAACGTTAAATCACATCCTTTAGCAGTTAAAAGGAATACGAAAGGTTGAATCAAATGAACAATATTGATGATATGAACACTCTAAAATCCGAAGATCACATTCACCCTCATGTACATGAGCATGAAGATCATAATTCTTCGATGCTTGAGTTCCCAGAACGAGTGACTGAAGAATTTAATACCGATAAGATGTCTCCACTCTCCAGAAGGAAGTTCTTCGCTCTGGTTGGAGCTTCCTCAGCCTTTGCTCTGGCAAGTTGCAACAACTACCGCGATAAAGGTGAGATCGTCACATATAATAATAAGCCGGAATTCTCTACGATGGGAGAAGCTCTTTATTATGCTTCCAGTTTGAATGATGGGTCAGGTATTCTTATCAAAACCCGCGAAGGAAGACCTATCAAAATTGATGGTAATCCGGAGCATCCTGTTAATTTAGGTAAAATTCCTCAGACAGGACACGCAACGATTCTTGATCTATACGATCCAGAAAGACTTAAATATCCTTTAAGAAAAAAAGATAGTGCGTTGATTCTTGATAAGGATGAATTAGTAAAAATCGATTGGGTTAAAGCTGACAAGGAAATAACAGATTTGCTGATCAAAGCATCTGCCGAAGGTAAGGAAATAGCAATTATAACTCATACAGTCTTTTCGCCGACTCAGAAGAAATTGTTCAGTGATTTCCAGGCTAAATTCCCTACTGTTAAATTCTATACATATGAACTGCATAGCGACAATAACCGTGCAATCGCATGGAAAGAATGTTTTGGTGAAGTTGAGCTCCCATCAGTAAAATGGGATAAAGCGAAGATAATCTTAGCCCTCGAATCTGATTTTCTCGGCAACGAAGGAAACACTACCGAACAGATCAGAATGTTTGCATCCAAACGTGATGTAGAAAAACCTGATGACTTCAACAGATTGTATTGTGCCGAAGCTGCAATGAGCTTAACAGGAATGAATGCCGATTATAGAATCAGAATCAGCCCCGGTAAACAATTTGAGTTCCTGCTTTGTCTCACTAATGAAATAGTGAGTAAAGGAAAATTATCTGTTGACGGTTCGGTAACATCCCTGATCTCAGGACATAATCTAGCAGCTTTCGTTAAAGAAAATGATCTGAATAAGAAATACGTTGATTATCTCGTTAAAGATATAATCCAGAATAAAGGGAAGAGCCTTGTTCATGCAGGGGAGAAGCTTCCGGTAAACGTTCACATTGCAACCAATATGCTGAATTCTATTCTTGGATCGGCTGATTTATTTGACCTGTCATCAAGAAATGTAAGTTATTCTGCTTATTCAACTTCACAGGAGCTTGAGGCTCTTGTAAGCAATATGAAGAATGGGAAAGTAGCAGTATTGATAAACTTTGATTCTAATCCTGTTTATCATTTTGCCGATGATTACGGATTTAGTAAAGCTCTTGAAAAAGTAGGTACTGTTATCTCATTTACAATGAATCAGAACGAGTCTTCAAATGGGAATAATTATATACTTCCAATTAATCACGATCTTGAGAGCTGGGGCGATTTTAATTTAAGAACCGGATTGTTCAATTTACAACAGCCTGTTATTGCGCCACTTTATTCAACCAGGCAGAAAGAAGCTATTCTTCTTAATTGGATTTCAGCAAAACCGGATACATTTACAGAAGATATTTATCATAAATATCTTATGGATCGCTGGGAGAAAGAAATTTACACTCAGGCTAATCCTGCTGTTGAATTCAGAAAATTCTGGTATTCCTGTCTGCATGATGGATTTATCAACCTGAGTTCTAAAGCCGTCAGCGGATTTCCTCAGTTCAAGCTGCCAGCAGTTACTATGTCTCAGAAGGCAAGTGGTTGGACAGTGATGCTGAACAGAAACTATACAGTCGATGACGGAAGATATTCATCAAACGGCTGGCTTCAGGAGTTACCTCATCCGGTCACTAAAGCAGCATGGGACAATTACGCATCCATTTCGCCAAAAGCAGCTAAGGAATTGGGAGTAGTTAATAACGATGTTATTGAGATTAAAATAGACAACAGAAGTGTGAAGCTACCTGTTATGCTTCAACCCGGTATGGCAGAAAATGTTGTAGCCATCGAACTTGGCTACGGCAGAACAATTGCCGGAGAAGTTGGAACAGGCGTGGGACACAATGCAAATATACTTCTCAGTAAAAAATCAGGTATATCGGAATGGATATTCGAAAGTGCAATTCTTACTAAGACCGGAGATACTTTCAAAGTATTCTCAACTCAGGAGCATCACGCTGTTGATGAGGAATTCGTAAAGGATCTGCATTTTAAGAGAGATATTATTAAAGAAGGAACTGTAGAGGGATACAAAAAGAATCCTAAGTTCATGAAAGAACACGAAAAAGAACTACAAAGTGTGAATGCAGAACGTCTTTATCCCGGGCTTAAGTGGGCAATGGCTATCGATATGAATAAATGTATTTCCTGCACCAGCTGCGTTATTTCTTGCAATATAGAGAACAATGTTCCTGTTGTTGGCAAGGATCAGGTTGCTGTCGGTAGAGAAATGCACTGGATTAGATTAGACAGATATTACAGTGGGACTCCCGAAGATCCAATCGTAAGCACTCAGCCAATGCTATGTCAGCATTGCGATAGTGCCCCTTGCGAGAACGTATGTCCCGTTGTAGCGACAACTCACAGCGATGAAGGTCTTAATCAAATGGTTTACAACAGATGCGTCGGCACAAGGTATTGCAACAACAACTGCCCATACAAAGTGAGAAGATTCAACTTCTTTAACTTCAGAGATCATTTCGCGAATGGAGTTTACTTACAGGATTCGCTGAAGCTTCTTCATAATCCTGAAGTAACTGTTCGTTCACGCGGAGTTATGGAGAAATGTACATTCTGTATCCAAAGAATATCCGAAGCCAGACAGGAAGCAACCAAGGACGGAAAACCACTCAAAGGATCTGATGTCCAGACGGCATGTCAGGTAGCATGTCCTGCAAGTGCAATCAGCTTTGGAGACATGAACGACAAAGAATCTAATATAACAAAACTAAGAGAACATAATTTGGGCTATCATTCCTTAGAAGAACTGAACATTAAGCCCAATGTAACATATATCGCTAAATTGAGAAATAAACACGAGGAGGAAGATAGTGCAAACGGATTACACAGTTGAAACATCCGTAGTAGAAGGAAACCCGTCCTTTAAGCAGATAGACGAGCTGATTGGCGCACCGTTAGAGACGCTGCCCAATAGAAATTTTTTGATAGCCATCAGCATCACAGCTTCTATGCTGCTTACTGGGGCAATAGCTTTGGGCTTTTCCCTTTATTACGGAATTGGTATGTGGGGTAACAACAATCCGGTTGGTTGGGGATTCGATATCGTTAACTTCGTCTTCTGGGTAGGTATAGGGCATGCAGGAACTCTAATATCGGCTATTCTATTCTTATTCAGACAGAAATGGAGAACCGGAATAGCACGATTTGCCGAAGGTATGACGATATTCGCAGTTATGACTGCCGGTCTTTTCCCTGCTCTGCATACAGGAAGACCATGGCTGGATCATTATTTGATTCCACATCCAAACGATCATTCACTCTGGGTGAACTTTACTTCACCCCTATTATGGGACGTTTTTGCAGTATCTACATACTTCATTGTATCTGCAATTTTCTGGTATGTTGGACTTATCCCTGATTTTGCTAATCTCAGAGATAGAACCAAAAATAAGATTAAAAAGATCGTCTATACTATTACCAGTTTTGGCTGGAGAGGTTCGAACAGGCACTGGCAGAACTACGAAATGGTTTACCTGATCCTTGCAGGATTTGCTACGCCTCTTGTGCTTTCGGTACATACGATCGTCAGCTTCGACTTTGCAGTATCGATTATTCCGGGATGGCATACCACAATCTTCCCGCCATACTTCGTGGCTGGAGCCGTTTTCTCGGGTTTTGCTATGGTGCAGAACTGTCTCATTCTATTGAGAAAAGTGTTTCATTATGAGCATATTATTACTCTTGATACGCTCGAGAAAATGAACAAGATTATCATCGTTACTGGCAGTATGGTCGGTTATGCTTACGCCATGGAATTCTTTATTGCATGGTACAGTGGTAACTCAGCCGAAGCATTTACATTTGTTAACAGAGCATTTGGAGACTACGCATGGGCTTACTGGATTATGGTAAGTTGCAACGTAATATTCCCGCAATTGTTCTGGATCAAAAAACTAAGAAGAAGCATTCCTGTTATGTTAGTAATCGGAATTCTTGTGAATGTAGGTATGTGGTTCGAGAGATTCGTAATCACCGTCACCTCATTATCAAGAGACTTCCTGCCATCAAGCTGGGCTTATTATAAACCAACTCTTGTCGATGGAGGTTTGCTGATAGGAAGCTTTGGTCTATTCTTTACCTTGCTTCTGATCTTTACTAAGACAATGCCGGTAGTATCAATCGCAGAAATCAAGGCGGTATTGCCAGGTGCTCAACCAACTCACCACAAAGCAGAGAGTAACAATGGAAAATAAAAAGCTACATTCAGTTGTCGGACTGTTTTCCACTCCGGATTCAATAATCCATGCTGCCGAAAAGACAATAGAGAAGGGTTATAAGCATTACGACATTAATACTCCTTATCCGGTTCATGGCATGGATTCGGCAATGAAGCTAAAGCCATCGACAATGGGATATTTTGCGTTGGCATTTGGTCTAACTGGAACTGCAGTTGCACTTTCGTTCATGTATTGGGTTTTCAACATAGCTTATCCATTGAATATCGGTGGTAAGCCAAACTTCCCTCTGCCTGCATTAATCCCGATTACATTCGAGCTTACTGTGCTTTTTGCTGCAATTGGAACAGTGTTGAGTTTGTTGTTTGTGTTTTTCAAAATGCCAGACAATTCCAATCCTTTGCATGATACAGACTATATTAAGCATTGTACTTCTGATATGTTTGGATTGTGCATTGAAGCAGAAGATAAACTGTTCAGTGAAGCAGAAGTAAAAGATTTTCTTGCAGGTCTTGGAGCAACAAATATTGAATCAATATATTATCCAAAGATTAATACATTGCCAATCTTCACAAAGAATTTTATTATTTTTCTTCTTTGTTCGGCTATTGTTGTCAGTGGGGCTGTTTACTTTGTTACAAATAAACTTATGTTCATGACACCTTACAACTGGATGCTTAATCAGGATAGAATCAATGCACAGGCACCATCTGATTTCTTTAAAGATGGCTTTGGCATGAGAGATGCAGTTGAAGGTACAGTTCCAAGGGATTTTATACCCGAAGAATTCAAAGCCTCACCTGATTCTGCCGGAACCTTCTTAATCAATCCTTTGGAGATGACCGATGCTGTATTAGCTAAAGGCGAAGCCAAATTCAAAACTTTCTGCAGTCCTTGCCATGGCAATTATGCCAAAGGTGATAGCAGATTAAGAGGCCTCTTCCCCAATCCGCCGACGCTTCACTCCAAGAAGGTCAGAAACTGGCCCGACGGAAGAATATATCATGTGATTACATTCGGTCAGAATGTAATGCCGTCTTATGCAAAACAGTTAAGCAGAGACGAGAGATGGGCTGTTATAAATTATGTACGATCACTACAGAGAGCATTTAATCCCAAGGAGGAAGATTTCAATGAATCAAAATAATCATGATTACGTAAAGAAGCCCCTACCTCCGAAATTCGGAACTTATGGGCTAGGTTTTGCAGCATTGGGTTTGATTCTTTCTATTCTTGCTCTTGTTGCAGACCCGGTCAGGGCATCATTCGATAGTTTAATCGTTTTTGTATTCCTGATTGGAATGGGAATGTGCTCATTGTTCCTGATAGGACTTGAATATCTGACAGGTGCTGTTTGGAGTGTACCATTCAGAAGAATTGCAGAATACCTTGTGCCATTAGTATTCATTGCACCAATATTTGCAATTCCTGTTTTCTTCAACTTCTCGCATGTGTTTCAATGGGCAAACCCGGAATACTTGACTTTACACAAAACGGTTATGGCTAAGACAGCATTCCTTAATCCTCAGTTCTTCTATATCAGAATTACTGCGATTATAGTGCTGGTTGGTTTGTTTTCCATCGTTATTATCAGAAACTCAGCCAAGCAGGACAACAATTCCGATCAGAATCTTACAAAGAAGAATATTAGATTATCAGCAGGATTAATGCCAATCTTCGGTCTCGGAATAACTCTTATTGGTATCGACTGGATTATGAGTTTAGAGCCGCTTTGGTTCTCTACCATTTTTGGTGTTTACTATTTTGCAGGATCGCTTTTGACAGCATTTGCAGCGATTACATTGATAGCGATTAAACTTAAAAGCTTTGGAGCATTGCCATCGTGGATCACAAAGGATCATTTTTACAATCTGGGTGCATTTCTTTTTGCATTTATCAATTTCTGGGCTTATATCGCATTCAGTCAGTTTATGCTTATCTGGTATGCTAACCTTCCGGAAGAAACTTTCTGGTTCTTATCCAGAACTCAAGGCAGCTGGCTGTATATTTCGATTGGGATAATCTTTATTAAATTTATTATTCCTTATGCCGGATTACTTTCTCAGCCATCAAAAAGCAATATCAATCGTCTTAAGTATGTAGGTTGGTGGATAATTTTCGCACAGTTCTTTGATCTATATTGGTTGATCATGCCAACATTCAGTAAATCAGGTGCCGTATTCAGCTGGACAGAGTTAGGATTTCCTCTTTTAGGGCTGGGTTTGGTAATGATTTTATTTAAATATTCTTATACTAAGCGAAATCTTATTCCGATTGGCGATCCAAAGCTAAAAAGAGCTATGGATTTTCATCTTTAATTATTGAATTTGCTTTAAAGGTAAAATAATGGAAGAAAATACTCCAAAGAAAAAACATAAATTAAGTCTCATTGCTGTGCTTCTTGTGATTGCGGGTGTAATCTGGTTAGGCGTCAGCATGGCTTATGTAAATATGATTCCGGACATTAAGAAAATGAGTCCGGATGAAGTAAAACAAGTCATAACACAAGATACAACAAAGGAAGTTCCGATCGACATGGTTAAGGGCAAGCCTATGCCAGGTGTAAATGTTATGGATGTTGGCTATTCGAATCAGCAATTGCTGGCTCGTGGTGCTGAAGTATTCAAAAATACCTGCTCATCCTGCCATGGAGAAAAAGGTGGTGGAGATGGTCCAGGTGGTGCTAATCTTATGCCCAAACCAAGGAATTTCACTCTGACAGAAGGCTGGAAAAACGGAAGAAATATTGGTGGTATGTTCAAGACTCTGACAGAAGGCATTCCGGGATCTGGTATGATAGCTTACGAATTCCTGCCAATTGAAGACAGATTCGGAGTGATTCACTACATTCGCAATATGATCGGTGGTTTCCCCGAGATTACTGTTCCTGAGCTGAAGCAGATTGACGATATTTACGATCTTGCTTCACCCAGAAGAACTTCTTCACAGATTCCAGTTCTAAAAGCTGAGAAGAATCTTGTTGCCGATAATAAGGTATTAAACGAAGCAATTAATTCGATTATAACAAGAATTGCAGATAATCAGACAGAGCAGGCCATTCTTTTCAGAAAAGTAACAGCTGATCAGAGAAAAGTAATTGCAACACTATTCAAAACAAGTGCATGGAGAAGTGAATATAACGTTTTTGTTCAACTTGTCTCCACAAATACACTTAAGAGTGGTTTCAAACCATCTGTTATGAAGCTGAGCAAAGACGATATGAATTCTCTTTATGGTTTTCTGAAGTTTGCCATTAACTGATTAGAGCTTTCAAGAAGTCTTAGAGAAAAGTATAAGAATTTGTTCTAATATTAAAAAACCGCTTCTACTGCTTGCAGTAGAGGCGGTTTTCAATTTATAGATTAGCTCTGGTTTGATTACTGTTTTACAATTTCAACTCTCCGATTTTTTGCTCTGTCTTCGTCTGTATCGTTGCCCGAAATTGGTTTCTCCTGCCCCCAACCCTTAGCGCTCAGCCTTGATTTATCAATCCCTTTACCGACAAGATCATTAATAACAGCAGTAGCCCTGTTTAGAGAAAGTGATTTGTTGGCTTCAGCTTTGCCCACATTGTCGGTATGACCTTCTAAACTGATTTTTAAGGTTGGATTGGATTTGAGCATTTCTACAATCTGATCAATAATATTTTCAGATTCAGGTTTTATCTGAGCTTTTCCTGTTTCGAAGTTAATATAAAGAGCAACAGAACCTGTGCTGGTCAGACCTTCAAACATTTCGGAAGCGGCAATATCCTGCTTCATTGGCTCTTTCTCTATTACGTACAGATCAAAAGCTCCTACTTCACCGTGCTGAAGAGGCTCGTAGAATTTCCTAACAACAACCCAATAATCCTTACCATCCTTGCTCATAATGAAAGTTCCGGTAAGCTCACCGCCATCAATATTGTCAGCACCACTGTAAAGCTTTTTGCCATGATTTTTCAGAATTGCATTTTCATAATTCTTTACGATCTGCAGAGGGCTGGGTTTCTTGGCTCCGCTTTCATCGCTGAACCCATATACAATATGAGTAACGTTGCCTTCTATTTTTTGAACTTTTTCATTGCCTCCGGTTTGAACGTCAATTGAATTGAAGTTCTCAAGACATTCTGTGATATAAAAGTTCGGTAGTCTTGTGAAGAAAGGATGATCCTTGCATCCTTCGGTATCCTGAGCAGATAATCTTGCTATTGAAATAATAGCAAGAAGACAGATTGTATATAATATTCTCATAATCATATTAAAATGTTAAGTGATTAAATTTATACTAACAAACATACAACAATAAATTGAAATCTTAAAAATTTATCATAAAAGTTTCATTTTGAATATAATGAAGAAAAGTGAAGAATCTAGAAACATTACGTGTACTAGATTTTTCACTTCGTTCAGATTAACAAAAAACAAATAATATTATAAAGTCGACTTTAGATTCAGATAAATATCGTTTTTTATGGTCTTGTACCAAGTCTTAAATTAACGTTTACACCATAATCTTGTATTTGTTTAACTAGGATTGCCAGTTGAGTTATTGTAGAATCCATCTTTGCACTCAGATTCGGATCGTAGATAAGACGCGAAAGAGTACCTCTGCCGGTTATAATTTCATTAGTAATGTTCTTTGCATCAGCCAGAATTGAATTGATTGACGTTAGGCTTGTATCGGCTTTTACAATTGTCTTCTTAGCTTCATTCAAGGTCTGAGTTAAATTTGTAAGAAGAGTGTCGAGTCGTGGCTCATATTTTTTGTAGTCCTTACCAAGACTTTCAGTTAATATTCTAACATTTTTAAGAGTAATATTAATATTTTCTTTGTTTATTGCAAGCATTGATTTGGCATCGGTCAGCATAATGTCAGCATTGGTTGCTATATTATTAAGCTTTTCTCCGAGCTTTTTATCTACAAGGAGTTCATTGAATTTAGCCATGAGTGTGTCCATACGATGAACAAGAATAACAGCATCAGTACTTAGATCGCCAACAAAAGCAACCAAATCGCCAATATCAGCAGAATTTTTTCCGGGAATTTCTTTTTCGAAATCAAACTTCTTACCACTTCTTCCGGGATTCAGCTCAATTTTCTTACCACCTGTAATCTCGAGTATAGAAATTTTTGCTGATGCATCATCGAATACATCATCTGAAAAATCAATTGTACCTTCAATATAAACAGAACCGGCATCATTTTTCACAATATTCACAATACCACGATGTACACCGTTGACTACGATAGGGTTAGAAACTTGAAGACCCCCTGAGCGATCGAATCTAAACTTTACAGTTCTTTGATTTATCGAAACACTGCAACCTCTCGCAAGTGAAATACCAATAATAAGAATCAATAAAGCCGCCAGAGTTACCAGACCAACTTTAATTTCAGTTCTTCTTTGATTTACCATGATTTACAATATCCATTCATTAAAGGAGACCAACTAAAAGTACCTAACTTTGTCATTCCAGGTTTGTCCCATTTTCTATAACACATTAATATTCAATAGATTCCTCCATTAGCTTCGCTTTTACTGCGTGATCGAAAGAGAGACGTTCTTGACATTCGCTAATTTTGATAAAATCTCTTGATTATTTTCATCGGTATAATCGATTTGTAGCTTCAAATATTTTATTGAAACCTTTGATAAAGCAATTTTAACGAAATATTAAGACAGTTCTTCAAAAGCTGGTGGTTGTCCTATATGATAATCGAAAGAAGTATCAGCTGAAAACTCTTTAAAGTCAATTTCATCTTCAGGCTTATCCTTGCGTCCTTCCAGAATCAGCATATTTTCGGCTAATACCTCAACAATATGCTTTCTTCCACCCACTTTATCGTCAAGAGTTCTGGTTTGTATCTTGCCTTCGAGATAAATCCTCGACCCTTTTTTAACTAGTTTATGAATCACTTCCGCTAGACCGCGCCATGCCACAACAGAATGCCAGTCTGTATGCTCCATCAAATTACCATCTCTGTCTTTCCAGGATTCTGATGTAGCAAGCCTGAAAGACGTAACCGGAATACCACTAGGAGTGAATTTTAATTCGGGATCCCTCCCAACGTTACCAATAAGCATCACTTTATTCAGTGTTCTTGACATATTAACCTCTCTTCTAATCTAAACTTATCTATCGTTAAATACTGACCTGCCGAGTATATCTTAAAGAGAAAACTAATCAAACCGATAGAAGCTGCAACAAAAAGTAAGTTTCTATCTATATTTAAAATAATATATGAAAAAGAACGGATTAATAAAAGAAAAAAATGATTTCTCACAAAATATTTGTGAAATCTCATTTTTTTTAGTAACCAAGAAAAAGCATTTTTGTTTTACTTTAAGCTCCTAATGAACCCTTAGGGAAAGCATTGGAAACATTAACAGCTGTAGCCGCCAAAACTTCAGGATTATTGTAAAATCCCTGTTGAGCTTGCGCTTGCACAGACTGAAGCTTTTTCCCTTCTTCGGAAAGCTCCAGAGAGTCTTTTCTCTGAACCTGAGAGGTTTGATCAAGAGATTTTACATTCTCTGTCTGTTTCTGTAGTTCCTGCGTCTCTTGAACTTTAATATTACTGTCTACTTTGATTGAACTAACTGAGTTCATATCTAACTCCATTGTGTATATATTTTGAGATTCTTTTGTTTATTAAGTAATCTGATCTTTGAGCCTAATAGTTTAATCTGAGTGTCAAATTTGATCAAATTCTTCTTTTCTTTACCCTTAATCGAACTAACAAATTCATTTATTTTCATTCTCTGTTCACTTACAGTATCGGCAGAATCATAAATAAACTTTAGTTCCTCCAGATAACCCTCTCTAACTTCGAGAGTTATAGCTAACTGATCAATATCATTTTCAGTTAAATTTTCATTTTTATCAAAAATAGACCCAATAAAATCGGTCGCTATTTCAATTTCCTGTAGAATATTATTTATTTCTTCATACAACTGCATTTGTTAACTGACCAGCCTCAAGCCTCTGAGAGACAATTTTAGCTATTTTTAATGCTACTTCAGGCGGATATTGTTGGACTACTTCTTTCGTATCCGCATTTATCACTTTGATAACCAGCTTTTTTGTGTCAGCATCAAGAGAGAATTCAAAATAAGTATTAGGAGCACCTATTATCTCCTGAAGTTTCTTAGATAATTCCGAATAATCAACGACTTTAGCGTCGGCTAAAACCGAATCATTTTTTGTGCTTTCGGCTCCAGGCCCGGAATACTTATCAGCGGTATTCGTAAGAACTTTAGTCGTGATATTCGGCTTATTTTCTTCTTTCTGTACTTTATCCTTAAATTTAATATTTTCTACAGATGCCGTAACGAGAGTAGAAATACCCTGCATTGGATTCACCATGGCACCCTCCTTGTTTCAACTATGTTGAAAAGAACTTCCTAGTCTCCTGATTTAATTTCTTCCTGAATTCCTAATAATCATAATCCTACAAATTTAGTTTTAAGCTGTTGTTGTATACGCTCCTAAACTTGTATACTGACTCTGTGCCTTCATATAAGACGAAAGCATTGATTCATATTGTTTTCTGTAAGCCTGAGCTTGCGTTTCGATTGAGGCGTTAAGCTTATCAATTCTTTTACCTGTATAATCAATCTGAGAATTCAGAGCTGTTGTCTTAGATTTGATTATGCCTGTGTCGCCGGTAAGCCTGCTTACCATCCCATTAATTTTTTGTGCAAAACCGTCACTACCTGTAAACAGATTAGCTACTTTATTAGGATCATCTTTGAGCAGATCAGTTAGCTTTGTGCTGTCTGAAATCGACAATGTTCCATCAGAAGCTGCCTTTATGCCTACTTCTGCTAAAAACTTTGGATCTCCGGAAGTAACAGAAGTTATTTCCTGAGATGACAAAGAACGAAGCGAGCTATATAGTGAGTTTATTGCCGGATCATTTCTGGACAAATTAGTATTACTCTTAACGTATTTCAATGCATCATTGTAAGCTGTAAGAATTGGATTAATCAAACTGGTTACTGCTGTTGTATCAATACCCGTTGTTAATGTCAGTGACTGTTCAGCTACATCCTGAGGTTTTAACAGATTTAAGGTTACTCCTGCTATAACATCACTAATGGAATTTGTTCCACGCGTGATTTGGATACCATTGATTTCAGCTTTAGCATTCAAATTATCGACAGCTGAAGATTTATAATACGCCTGGGTATTGCCGGATACAGCCTGAGTTCTGTCGGTGGCACTTGAATCAACATTATTAAATCCAAGAGCATTCAGAACTCCGCTCGAATTATCATTAAAGGTAATTTTATTGTCAGATCCGGTATTAGAAGACGTTATTGTTAATCTACCAGTTGATGAAGTATCTTTAATATACGACGCAGTAACATTTATGTCGGTAACTCCGTTAATAGCTTTGGCAATAGCTTGCATAGCCTGCTCATTTGTTGCACCGGCTGCAATAGTAACTTTTACATCTTTACTGTTTACTTTGAAAGTCATGTCTGTACCAGTTGGACTAAACAGATCTGAACTACCAATTGCTAATTGCTTACCAACAAGTATGTCATTATTTGCTAACTGGTTGATTTTAAGTGTATTAATTCCGATTGTAGCTGTACCATCTGCAGTAACAGTTGCTATTGCTGTATTGGATGAAGTTACACTCTTAGCTTTGAATTTGGTTTGAGCAGTTGATGCAGAAAATTTGTCTATTTGTGACACTAAAGAATCAATTCTGCTTTTTAATCCTGTATAAAATGACCGATTACTTTCTAGAGTAGATTTCCTTGTGGTCAACGTATCAACCGCAGGTTTCTTGCTCAGTTTGAAAGCATCAACAAGTGCCTGACTCGAGGACGTAGAAGCCGCTGTGCCAGTTGCTGTCGATAGAAACGATCCAAATAAATCTGATGCCATTTTATATCAATAATAAATTAATAATTAACCTTCAATTTTAAAAGCCTGTGCCCAAGAATCCCGAAGTTCCCTGATAATGTATTCAGCATTATCATATTTTTTCTGAAAGATACATCTCTGGCAAAATTCATACAATCTGTAAAGTCTTGTAGCCTGCTCTTCGTAATCGAAATTTAGCGCACTCATTAATTCAATCAGTACTCTATTCATTTTAACGAAATCTTTTTTCTTATTGCTTACAAGAAAAAGGTCATACATTTTAAGAATGAGTTTTTCCTTGCTCCACAAGAGAACTTCCTGTTCAAAATAAGCCGGTATCAATCCTTCTTTATTTCCACCGTATGCCCTACCTGCAGCAATTTGCTTCGCAGCAATTGAAGACATATTCTTCCTTTCAAATTCTTTGTTCTAACGAAGAAATGGCAGGGAAATTATTGTTCCCCGCCTTCCTTCTATCAAACTGATTTTTCAAAAAACTAATCAGTTATTAAAACCAGCATCATTTTTATCTAAGTAATTGTAAAAATGCTGATGGATTCTGATTAGCCTGTGCTAAAGATACTAAAGATGCTTGCTGCAAAAATTGTGCCCGAACTAAATCCATCTGTTCCTGTGCTACGTCAGCATCCTGAATTCTGGAAATAGCAGCGTTATAGTTTGTGATCTGTGATCTGAGCAAGTCTTCCTGTGAACCAATTCTTGCCTGAATTCCACCGACATAAGCAGCAACCTTGTTAACATTATTCAAAGCTGTGGCCAAACTGGTTAGTGTTGCACTAATATTATCTGTAGAGAAGATACCTAAACTAGAATCAGAAACTGAATCTAGAGCTTTTAGGTTTAAGCCGGAAACACCTGCAAAGTTAGCTACGCCACTTCCGGTAGTTGCATTAATGTCAAAACCACCAGCGTTTGTTACGTTGAATTGTGTTGTATTTGTTGTGGCTAAGTTAATGTCTAGCGTAAGTAATGAGTTACTCTGAGTATAACCTACGACCCATGATCCTGTGTATGCACCACCTATTAGCTGCTTACCACCGAAAACTGTCGAATCAGCTACAAGCTGAATTTGCTCGCCTAGTCTGAATGCTGCTTTAGCCAAAGCAACTTTTTCATCTGTTCCAAGTGCGCCCGATGATGCCTGTGCTGCAGCATCTTTAATCTGAGTTAACAGACCAGCGATGTTGTCATAAGCATCCTGTACAACACTTGTGATGTTGGTAGCTTCACCAGCTGCTTTTAAAGCTGTATTTAAAGCACCGTTACGTGAAGAAAGGGATCTTGCTGTTACATAGCCCGCGACATCATCAGCAGCTGTATTAATGCGCTTGCCTGTTGATAATCTTAGCTGTTTTGTGGCTATTTGTTGTGAAGCGTTGAATAATGCATTGTATGCATTTTCAGCTGGCGTGTTGGTGCGAATTCGTCCACCGTTAGAAATTGATGTTGGCATAAAATAAACCTCCGTGTGTGATTAATCTGGGCGTCCTGCCAACTAAATTTAATCCTCTTGAAACAATTTTCGGTATTCTAAACTTAAACTTTAGCTTTTTTTTTAATTATTTTTAATGTTTTTTCTACTCTTTCGCTAAGTCATTGATATTTAACAAAAATTATTTTTATTTATTTTTAAAAAAAAATAAAACTTTCCTAAATACAACTGTACATTTTTGATCATATTCTTTATTTGACTAATTTTAACCACCATTTTAATGAAATTTAAGGAAAACTATGTCAGATATTTCAAAGTTTGATTGGGCTTCTGAGCTCCCATCTGCAGTTACTATCACGAACAAGGATGGAATTATTGTCTATATGAATAATAAATCAGTCGATACCTTTGCAAATGACGGTGGAAGCGGCTTAATAGGGCAAAATCTTTACGATTGTCATAATGAACATTCTAATCATATTATTCAAAATATTACCGATTCAAAACTACCAAACATCTATACTATCGAAAAAAAGGGCATCAAAAAGCTGATTTATCAATCCCCATACTTTAGTGATGGAGTGTTTGCAGGACTTGTAGAAATTTCTATAGTCTTGCCTGAAGATATGCAGCACTTCAACCGCGATAAATAGTGTTCTCACTATGAATGAAGTGAATAGATTTGTTCAATAAAAATATCGAGGTGAATTACAATCAAAAGCGTGTCATTTCTGCTAATGCAGGAAACTAGTTATATTGTCATTTCGAACGTAGTGAGAAATCTCATCAATTTCTTGAAATTAGAGCACAGATGCCTCTCTCCGCTCGGGATGACAGATTGCCTGTCATTCCTCGGATCACGCATTAAACACAAAGCTAATGCAGGAAACTTTGTATTCTGTCTTTGTAGGGTCACGGCATGCAGTGTCCTACCAAGTCTTTGGTAAGTCAATCATCCTTGATTGACCGATTTAATTGTTTTATTCTGTCTGCCAGAACCTAATTCAATAATCATTTTGAAATAGACCAGAAGATTATAATGTTTCTTTTTCATTTTTTTATTAACTTTGATGTTCGTTTAATTATCGTTTACGGAATAATAATATGGTTAAAATATTTAGATCGCTGATAATCCTTTGCATTATTAATATAGTAACGTTGAATGCTGAGGATGCTTCGTCAATTGGCTCCATTTCTGGCAGCTTCCAGATGGATGCGCAGAGTTACAGCAAAGACTCGCTTATAGGAGCTGAAGATATTCCACAAAAGATACTTTCGAATGCTTATTTGTTCCTAAACTACAGACTCCAGGGATTTACTGCCAATTTGAGGTATGAATCCTACAATGATCCTATTCTTGGATTCGATCCAAGGTTGAAGGGCTCAGGATTTGCGTACAGATCCTTCAACTATGCTAACGATTTCATCGATGTGACAGCAGGTAATTTCTACGAACAGTTCGGCAGTGGGATGATTTTCCGTTCTTATGAAGAACGTCAGCTTGGGTTCGACAATGCGATGGATGGAGCACGTGTAAAGGTTAGACCCGGCGATGGAGTTGAAGTCACTGCTTTAGTAGGAAAGATGCGCTCTTTTTGGGAATCAAGCAAAGGAATTGTTCGCGGTGGAGATCTGAATCTAAGTATTAACGAAATGTTCAAAGAATTACTTCCCTCCGACCTCAATCTCTCATTAGGCGGAAGTGTTGTCAGCCGCTATCAGATTGACAATTCATCATTCCTTAAATTACCGCAAAATGTATTTGCTTATTCAACAAGACTCAATCTTACCGGCAAAGCTTTTTCGTTCTCGGGCGAATATGGCTATAAATACAATGACCCTGATGCATCGAATAAAAACAGCTATAACCCCGGATCTGGTCTATATCTAACTGCATCCTACTATCCCGAAGGATTGGGAATAACAATAAATGCTCATAGACTGGACAATATGGACTTTCGTGCCGATAGAGCAGCTAAAGGTAGCAATCTCAATATTAACTATCTCCCACCACTATCCAAACAACAGGCTTACAGGCTGATGTCAATGTATCCTTTTGCCACTCAGTTGAATGGAGAAATAGGCTATCAGGCGGAAGTTACATATAAAATTCCCAAAAGCCTTTTCAATGATAACTACGGAATGGATTTGGGTTTCAATTTCTCTCATATTTCGTCACTTGACTCAACTAAAATTGATGCTTATACTTATGATTCTCCATTCTTCAAGTTTGGCAAAAGAGTTTATTATCAGGAATTGAATTTTGACGTTAAAAAGAAATGGGACAAAACAATACAAACTAATTTCACAGTTATGAATCAGTCCTATGATCGTGATGTTATGGAAAATGAAGGTGCTCCAAAGTATGGCAAAGTGAATGCCACAGCCCTATGCTTGGAGGTCTATTATAAATTCACCCCTTCTAAGCAACTCAGAATGGAATTCCAGACAATTTTCACTAAACAGGATTCTGTACTAATGGATGGCGATCTCAAAGAAGGTGACTGGCTGTTTTTACTCGCTGAATACTCTGTGTCGCCTCATTGGTTTATCTCTTTGATGGATGAATATAATTTTAAGAATCCCAACAAAGAATACCAGATTCATTACATCTCAGGTCAGGTCAGTTATTCAATAGGAACAACTCAGATTGCATTAGGATATGGCAAGCAGAGAAGCGGATTACTTTGCGTAGGTGGTGTGTGCAGACCTGTTCCAGCATCCAACGGCTTCAGGCTGAATGTAATAACTTCATTTTAATTGTGTTAATCAGATAAAAAATAGAAAGATAAAACAATGACAAATATATTTCTAAAATCAGCTCTCAGTATCGCATTTCTTGCTCTGGTTCTTACATCCTGCGATATCGTACAGGCACCGTATACAGAGAACAATATCGACACCACAACTAACCCAAACATTCGCAAGATAGTCCTCGAAGAGTACACAGGTTTCCGTTGCGGCAACTGTCCTGCGGCTTCAGATTTTGCTAAGAAACTTCGCGACTCCATATTTAAAGATAATAATATAATAATAATGAGTATTCACGCAGGACCTTATGCCCTGCCAAAAGGTACTCATAAATATGACTTCCGTACAACCGAAGCTACAGAATTGGATAATTTCTTCGGTTGCTCTAATGCTGGCAATCCCAATGGGTTGATCAGCCGTGTTGGTTATTCGACTAATCATATTTTGCGCGACGGTGCTTGGGAAGAAGCTATTAATACACTCATTAAAGCACCTCCCCCTAATATGTCGGTTGACCTGACCAACACTTATAATGCTGCAAACAGGGAAGTAACGGCAACCGTGAAAGTCAAGTACTGGAATGCCGGCTCAACAAATGATAATTTATGCCTTTATATGATAGAAGATAGTGTCGTTCAATATCAACTCGATGATCGGCAGGTTAACCCTGATGTCGAAAATTATGTCCATGATCATGTTTTCAGAACTGCTCTGACAGGAACATGGGGTGATACACTTAGTACAACTCCTCCGAAAGCTCGGCAAACAATAGAAAAGACAGTGAAATATATAATTCCTGCCGGTAAGGATTGGAGAATCAACAAGTTAAAGATCATCGCTTTCGTTTATGATAATGGTGCTACTTACGAAATCTGGCAGGCGGACGAAAAACCGGTTCAGTAGAAAGTTTATAAAGTTAAAAAGTTTGTAAAGTTATAAAGTGCTTATATTAAGATGAAAAATCATAAATGCCAGATTTGTGGGGGGAATTTTGAACCCGGCTTTACTACTATCAGTAAAGATAACGATACCAATCTAATTGTTTTTCGTAAGGTACCGGCATTAATCTGTTCAAATTGCGGTGAAGAATATATTGATGATAAAGTTCTAACCAAAATTGAAAAAAAGTTATCAAAGCGGAAAGATAAGTCCGAACAAATTGAGATCCTTGAATACTCTTGAAGTAGATAGTTCATAAAGTCATAAATTTGGAAGAAAAGCATGAAAAAAGCTCTTATCATCATCTTCATCATTCTTTGCTTTGCTTCCCTCTATTCATCAGAGCCGGTAGTAAAGTTCTATCTTCAGGATGGAAGCTCGAAGCAGTACAATCTTAGCGATATTGAAAGTATGAAATTCTCCTATGCATCAGAGACGCTTCAATTTCATATATTCAAGAATAATGGCAAGAGCCTCTACTATCCTGCTCAGCTTATTGATATTATCAAATTTACCATTGATAAAACCAATGAAAATAGATTGCATCTCTGGCATGATGGTTCTATTTGGGATGTTGCAATTCATGAAATTGACAGTATCTTGCTCTATTATACAACATATACTGCTGTCACCATAGGTGAACAACATTGGATGTATAAAGATCTAAATGTCGATCACTATCGTAATGGAGATTCAATTCCTGAGGTCAGAGATTCTGCCCAATGGGCTCACCTGAAGACTGATGCATGGTGTTATTTCAACAATGATTCTGCTAATGGCAAAATCTATGGCAAATTGTATAATTGGAATGCTGTTAATGATACGCGAGGATTGGCTCCACAAAAATGGCACGTGCCTACAGATACAGAATGGACAGTATTGTCAAATTATTTAGGTGGTGTATCTGTTGCAGGTGGAAAAATGAAAGAAATTGGTACATCTTACTGGACAAGCCCCAATACTGGAGCTACAAATGAGAGTGGATTTTCTGGCTTACCGGGAGGTTACCGATACTCTGATGGTATGTTCCGCAATATTAATGACACAGGATATTGGTGGTCTGCAACTGAGAACAATGATACAACTGCATGGCGTAGATATATTCTTTATAATACAACTAATATCTACAAAGGTTATAATAGTAAGGTGGCGGGACGTCATGTCCGCTGCGTCAAAGACTGATAAAGAAGAAAGTATACTTTTAATAACAATAAAGTTTAATATATATCCGTTTCATATACTGAAAAGGATAGTTATTATTCAATTATTACTCAAATTGTATGTTTGAATTTGATGGTAACAAAAGTTGAAATAACCTTGAAAAACATGGCATTGATTTTCTAGAAGCACAAAAGTTGTGGGATGATCAGAATCTTCTCCAAATTGAAGCTAGAACAGAAGATGAACCACGCTTTCTGGTGATTGGAAAAATTGAAGCTAATTTCTGGTCTGCAGTTATCACATTTAGAGATTCAAATATTAGAATAATTTCAGTTAGAAAATCTAGAAAAGAGGAGATTGAACTATATGAAATCAAGTGAATTCGATAGGAAATTTGATTCCGGTGAAGATGTTACTTCAGATCTTGATTTAAGTACATCAACCAGAACTAATCATACACCAAAGAGGATCAATCTTGATATGCCCCAATGGATGGTCGCTAAGTTAGACTGGGAAGCCTCAAGATTGGGCGTCACACGTCAATCAGTGATCAAAATATGGTTAGCCGAGAGACTGAGCAGATAGATAGTATAAAAAACGAAAATATTTACACACTTTAAGTAATAAAATTTATGCAGAATTTAGACATTTATCATCTTTTGTTAGATGAATCAAGCGATCCGATTTTTAGTTTTTATCCGGATGGTACTTACCGTTATGTTAATAATGCTTTTGCCGGACCCTTCGGCAAAACCACTCAAGATATTATTGGCAAAAAGATTTGGGATATTTTCCCTCAGGACGAAGCTGATAAACGTTTTTCGGTGGTAAAACAAGTTTTTGCTTCTGGAGTGGAAGTTTCTTTCGAGGTTCGTGTTCCTCAAACTTCTAAAGATAAATACTATCTTACAACTGTCAAACCAATCAAAAATGAACTTGATGAAGTCATAACAATTATCTGCATTTCAAAAGAAATTACTGAGAGAAAGCGAATTGAAGAAGAATTGAAGCTTAAGAATGAAGAGCTTAAAGAACTAAATGCTACAAAGGATAAATTCTTTATGATTGTTGCTCATGACCTAAAGAATCCTCTGGGTAATTTCAGAGACATTACACGTCTGATGCGCAATTCGTATAACGAATTCACTAACACCGAAAAACGCCATTTCCTGGATCTTATGCTTAGATCAGCAAATAATCTTTACTCCTTCTTCGAAACGCTGCTTCTCTGGACTAACTCTCAAAGGGGAGTCATTCCATTCTATCCGGTTGTTATTCCAATTAAAACTATGGTGGACGATCTCTTCACTGGCTTAGCTGCACAGGCTGACGCAAAGAAAATTTCTCTGGTTAATAATATTTCCGATAGCTTTTTTAAGTCAGCCGATCCGAATATGTTGAATACAATTCTTAAAAATTTGATTTCGAATGCCATCAAATTCACAAAGGATGATGGGCAGGTTACTATCAATGTTACCGAAGAAGCTGAATTTATTACTTTTTCTATCGCTGACACAGGCGTGGGCATCAAAAAAGAGATGCACGATAAACTGTTTAAAATTGAATCAAACGTAACTACACCGGGCACAAACAAGGAAAGAGGCATGGGATTGGGTTTAGTTATATGTAAGGAGTTTGTCAAAAAGCACGAAGGTGAAATTTGGTTCGAAACCAACACGGGCAAAGGAACAACATTTTATTTTACTGTCAAGAATCAAAAGAGTATATAATATTGCCCATTAGTTTGTTATGTATTTGCAGCCTTATACCTATGGCTGAGAACCTTATCTATAGTTTTCCAAAACTCAGTATTTCATACTTAACTAAAGTCTTTTCTTAACCTTCCGATAACAAAGTAAGCAAGATTGCCATTTATTAATTTTTACTAGGGTATGAAATCATGGGAATTAACAGAAAATATGAATTTTCATGGGATCTCATTGGAGATATCCAGCTCGGAAGACCTAATTTAGGAGACACTACTAGTCTTGAGATTTACAGATTAATGCAGTTCACATTCCGGGATATTATTGAGAAAAAGTTCGGTACTGAAATGACTGACGAAATTTTCTACGAGTCCGGCTATCTTGGCGGAAAAGAACTTTATAAACAGTTTTTTGTTGGCATCACCGACATGAATGAGTTTGTAAAACAGCTTCAGGCAAAATTGAAGGAGCTGGGTATTGCCATTTTGAGAATGGAAAAGATTGATCTTCAAAACGGTGAAATCATTCTTACAGCATCGGAGGATCTCGATTGTTCCGGACTACCTGAGCTTGATTATGAAGTTTGCACATACGACGAAGGCATGTATGCAGGATTATTGGAGAGTTTTACCGGCAAAAAATTTATAGTTAAAGAAGTGGATTGCTGGTGTACCGGTGACAGAACATGCAGATTCGTTGCAAATGTAGTAGGATAATAAAATGAAGCACATCCTTGAGAATCTAAAATCATTCATCGATGATGCGATTAAGAATGATTCTGAACAGTCCATAATCGAATCGAAATTAAAATCTGTTCTGGAAGAACTGCACAACACAAATATTAATCTAACTGAGTCAGCGGTTACTGATTCTGTTTACTCTTATATTTTTGATTCAGTTCCCAAATTAACTATACCTGATCCGGAAAATGATCAGAAGTTGTTAGAATTATTCAACAGTCTGACAATTATTCGCACTGCTGTATCCTCATTCTCATCGGGTGACTTATCTTATGACTTCAAGCTAAAAGGCTATGTGGGTGGATGCTTGAAAATGCTACAATCCAATCTAAGACATTTGACATGGCAGACACAAATGGTCGCTGCTGGTGATTTTACCCAAAAAGTTGAATTCATGGGAGATTTCTCAGGTGCATTCAATATTATGATCCATCAGCTCGATGAGACAATTCAAACATTAAAAAATCGCGAAAACGAGCTGGTTGATCTGAACGCAACCAAAGATAAATTCTTTTCGATTATCTCGCATGATCTTCGCGGACCCCTAGGTTCTCTTAAAACTTTACTGGATTTGATGATTAATAATTTCGATTCTTTCTCTCCCGAGGAAACTGTAGAATATCTCTCATTAATAAGCGATTCTGCAAAGAATATATTTTCACTGCTCGAAAATCTACTGATTTGGTCGCGGGCTCAGCGTGGACTAATAGAACTTATTCCTTCTATTAATGATGTTCATTTGGTTTCTTCTTATGCCATTGATGTACTTAAACTTCAGGCTGACGCCAAGAAAATTTCTCTGATCAATAACATCAAACCTAAGACTCTGGCTTTCTTTGATTCTAACCTGCTTACCACAGTAATACGAAACTTAACTTCCAATTCTATAAAATTCACTCCTGAAAATGGATCAATTACTCTATCCAGCTCCGAAAAAATTGATTCTCCCAATTTTATTATCATTTCTGTAACCGATACAGGCGTCGGCATGATCGCAGACATTCTTAACAAACTGTTCCGCATTGATGTAACCGTAACTAATGCAGGTACTTCCGGAGAGAAAGGCACAGGATTGGGGCTAATCCTCTGCAAAGAATTCGTTGAGAAAATGGGAGGCAAAATTTGGGTCGAAAGTGAAAAAGGAAAAGGAAGCATTTTCTCGTTTACATTACCAAAACTTGGATAAATTAACTTACAATATTTTTCCTGCCATATCAGTCTCTATCAATGCTTAGTTTTTTGTTTTTTTTATAACGTAAATTTTTTAATTTACTATACATTTATGTCTCTTAACCGTTGTTACCCCCAACATCGGAGGATAAAATGAAAATTGAGCAAGTATTCAGAAAGTATTTGTCTGATCAATTTTTTCAGATTGATATGACAAAAAAGGATGCCGGACCCGTAATTACTATCTCCAGAGAAACTGGCTGTTTTGCTGGCAGAATAGCTGAAAGACTGACATCAAAAATCAATGCCATGAACAAAGCCACCGGCAAAGAGGATAATTGGAATTATATAACTAAAGAAATCCTCGAAAAAGTAGCCGACAAGCTAAAGATTAAACCCGAAAGTGTGAACCACATCTTTGAAGCCCATAAAACGCCAATTATGGAAGAACTTGCTAATTCCATTTTCTCACCTCACTATGTAAGCGATAGCATGATCATTACTACTCTAAAGAACATAATCAAGTCTTTCGCTTTCGAAGGCAACGTCGTCATCATAGGCAGAGCTGCGTCAATGATCACTCACGAAATTCATAAATCTTTGCACATCAAGCTCTATGCACCAAAGAATTTCCGTGAGAAGAATTTGATGGAAATTAATCATATTTCCCAAAAAAATGCTAAGGAAATAATAAAAAATACCGATAGTCAAAGAGAGACCTTTATCAGATTCTTTCTTGATAAAAAGTCGGAGATGGAATATTATGACTCAATGATTAATTGCTCACGGTTCGAAGAAGATCAAATAGTAGATATGATCTACTTCAATGCTTTAGAAAAAGAACTGCTTTGATAGCCGTGGCGATATAGAGTTCAGAAACTGATTCTGTATTAATTATTTCTTTCTTGTCTTCCTGTAGTTTGCTTAACGTAATCTCTAGGAAGATATGATTTTTTTTATTTGGTAGATTTACTGTTACTAAGGAAAATTAATGGCTTTTAAGAATAATCCAAAAGAAATTAAGTTAACAGGTATTTTATTTCTTATTGTTTTCGTTGTGTGCACTCTGATATTTTCATTCTCATATATAATGAGAACTATTGCTGAATACCGTGTTGCAAGAGAAAATGCTAAAATCGAAGCCGTAAGTAATTACCAGAAAGACATTGTATACAGAAGATGGGCAACTATGCATGGAGGTATCTACGTGCCGGTTACTCCCGAAACACCACCAAATGAATATTTAGAGAACATCAAAGAGCGTGATATCGAAACTCCATCAGGCGTTAAGCTGACTCTGATGAATCCTGCCTACATGACAAGACAAGTATATTCTCTTGGTGATTCTCAATATGGCATAAAGAGCCATATTACTAGTTTGAAACCTATTAGACCGCAGAACAAAGCGGATCAATGGGAATCATCTGCTCTTAGAATATTCGAAGCAGGTAAAACAAACGAGTATTCTTCAATCGAACAAATTAATGGCAAAGAATATCTTAGGTATATTCATTCTTTCACGACCGAGAAAAAATGCTTGAAATGCCATGCTTCCCAGGGATATAAGGAAGGAGATGTTCGCGGAGGTATGAGCTGCTCAATACCTATGGAAAAGTATTATAAAATAGCAGGATTTAATTCAAGAGTTAATGCTGTATCTCATCTTGCAATCTGGTTAGTATTTGTTTCTTTCCTTTTCTATTCATACAAACTAATCAGCAAAGAAATTACAAACAGAATCTCTGCTAACGCAAAGGTAGCCGAGAGTGAAGAACGATATAAGTCTACCTTTTACATTAGCCCCGATTCGATTAACATAAATGATCTCGATGGTGTTTTTGTCGATATTAATGAAGGATTTTGCAGACTAACGGGATTCACTCGTGAAGATGTGATTGGCAAGTCATCTTTAGATATTGATCTGTGGGTAAATCCTCAGGAAAGAGAATTTTTTGTGAAATTATTAATAGAGAATGGATATATTGAAAATCTGGAAGCCTCTTTTAAACTCAAAAATGGTCAAATCATAACAGGATTAATGTCTGCCAGAATGATTATGATCAATAATGCTCAACATATCTTATCAATTACACGCGACATCAGTGAACGTAAAAAACTAGAAAATGAACTGCTTAAAGCAAAAGAGAAAGCCGAAGAGTCCGACCGGCTGAAGTCAGCATTCCTTGCAAATATGTCCCACGAAATCCGTACACCAATGAATGGCATAATTGGATTTGCCCAACTATTGGATTCTGATGATTTGACTGGGGAAGAAAGGCATGAGTATATTCAATTCATCACTAAAGGCAGTAATGATTTGATTAATATTATCAACGATATACTTGAAATTTCAAAAATCGAGGCAAATCAGCTAATTCTCAAGCAAACTGAACTGGACATCAATAAACTTCTTTACGAAATTTATTCCACTTACGCCATCACAGATGCTGTTGTTAATAAACAAAAATTCGAATTTATTATCGGAAAAACTCTGAATGAAAAGTTTACAATCTTAGCCGATCAAACCAGACTCAGACAGATATTGAACAATCTGATTTCAAATGCTGTAAAATTTACCGATTCCGGTAAAGTCGAATTTGGAGTTGAAGACATTCCGGATGATAAACTTCAATTTTATGTTTCCGATACAGGAATAGGCATAGAAGCCGAAAAAATGGAAATTATTTTCGAACGTTTCCGACAAGGTAATGATGAAACACTAAGTAGAAGATTTGGTGGGTCTGGACTTGGACTTGCTATCGCCAAAGGTCTGGTAGAGCTGATGAACGGCAATATCTGGGTTAAATCAGTTGCCGGTAAAGGCACGACAGTTTATTTCACAATTCCATATTATCCTATTATGCCACATAAAATTCCTAATACCCAATCTAACAGGTCACTTTATGATTGGTCTGGTAAAACAATTCTTTTGATTGAAGATGATGAATTCAATGTAAAATTGATACTTAAATACTTAGAAAGTACCAAAGCTAAGTATCTAGTTGCCTACAACGGTAGCAGTGCAATTGAAATTTACAAAAATAATCCAGGTATAGATATCTTACTCTTAGATATTCAGTTACCGGACTTAAACGGATATTCTGTTGCAAAAAAGCTGCTTGAAATTAATCCTAAAGCTATAATAATTGCTCAGACTGCTTTTGCATTCGAAGAGAATAAAACAATCTGTTATGAAGCTGGTTGCTCCGGTTTTATCCCAAAACCGTTAGACCGGGAGGTATTTCTGTCTACGATCGGCTCTCACATGAAGTAAATAAAATATCTTGTACCAAATATATATTGAGCTACGCAGTAGCAAAATCTTAATCATATCTCTATAGCAGAATCATTGAAAAAGGAATAATCCCCAATAGTAATTACCCTAATGGTTCAGATAGTGCAGCCTAACTTTTTTGATTCTTGGAAACACGACACTTCTTATGAAATACCATGAATATATGAAAACCCAGTAAAATTGATTACAGATTATGCATTCCCCGAATTAAAAATGAGATCATTAATTTTTGTAAAATGAATTAAAATTGCTATTTTGAATAAATCTGTAGTAAATGATATGAATGTCTTTTATGTTGTCGATATTTAATCTGGTTCCTGACAGAATACAGCACGACCAATTTTGGTTCCGGATCGGCAGACGCAATATGTGGTTAATCAAATTGCGGTACGGAGCTGTGGCTCTTCTACTTTTTCTTATATACGGAATCAATCTGATTGAAAGTTCCTTTAAATCACTTCAGCTCAACCCGGGTCCAATCTGGATAGTTGCCGCATCAATACTTGGCTATAACATTTTCTTCCTTTTTGTAAGTAAGTATCTTGAACGCGAGAAGCAAAAATATCCTAAACGATCAGACTATGAGCAGGTGCATAAATTCCACGACCTGCACTTTTCTCTTATTCAGATTCTCTGCGATTACGCTTCATTATTAGCCTTTATATATTTTACTGGCGGAGTAGAAACCCCATTGTATGCTTTTTTTCTTTTTCATGTCATCATCGGGAGTTTGATTCTGCCGGGAGCAGTTGTAAATCTAATCAATACTGTAACTCTTGCGATAACAATTACCGGATCTTATCTTGAAATGAAAGGCTTGATTTATCATTATTCATTCAATGTGATACAATTGGAGTTACATACCAATACTGGTTATCTTCTGTTTTTCTATACTATTTTCGGCATTGGGCTTTACCTTGCAACCTATCTGGCTAACTCGATAGCCCAGGAACTTTATATTCGGGAATACAAGCTTACTCTGGCTTATGCTGAACTCGAAATAGCAGAAAAAACTAAATCAAGGTACGTTATGACCGTTGTTCATGATCTTAAAACTCCAATAGCAGCAGCTACGACCTACCTGAATATGATACTTAATGGAACTATTGGCGAAATAGAGGCAAAGATACAACAGCCATTGGAGAGATCAAAAGTAAGATTAACTAATGCTATTTCTACAATTAACGATATCCTCTATATTTCACAGCTGAAGATTGAATCTAACGTTGAAGATATAAGCAATGTAAATTTGATTGAATTATTTGATGAAATCATTAATGATACTAGTGTGCTCATCAGCTCCAAGGAGCAGAATCTAATATTCAATCATGAGGAAAAGGATGAAATCTCTGTTCAGGCAGAACCCAAGTTATTAAAACTATCTCTGGCAAATCTTGTCTCAAATTCCATCAAATATACAGAGCAGAGTGGACAAATCCGGATTGACTTAGTTGAAGAGAAGGATGATGTACTAATTTCTGTGTCTGACAATGGGATAGGAATTCCCGATAAAGATAAAGATAAAATATTCACTAATTTTTTCAGAACTTCTTTGTCCAGAGAAAAAGGGATTGAAGGTTCAGGACTCGGTCTGTCCTTTGTTCGCGAGGTTATTATTAAATATCATGGGACAATTTCCTTGACTTCTCCGTCTCCCCTTCAAGAGGAAGGAAGACCCGGAACATTATTTGAAGTTTCACTACCAAAAATTTATCGTATGATTTAAGAATAGGAATTAACATTTTACGTTTATTGAATAAAAATTATTACACAATTTTAGAAAAAGGATTTAATATGATTAAGACGACAATAGCCGATGCAATCAATGAGCAAATATCAAAAGAGATGTTCTCAGCTAATCTCTACCTCTCAATGTCAGCATATTTCCAGTCAGTAAATCTTGCAGGATTTGCAAACTGGATGCGCATTCAGGTTCAGGAAGAAACATTCCATTCAATGAGGTTTTTTGATTATTTATTGGCAAGAGGCGGATCTCCTAAAATTTCAGCTCTGGCAGCTCCAGAGTCAAAATGGGATTCCCCGCTCGCAGCATTCCAGGCTGCTTACAAGCACGAACAATCCATAACCGAGAGCATTAATAAATTAACTGATCTTGCTATCAAAGAAAGCGATCATGCTACAAATATCCTCCTCCAATGGTTCATTACCGAGCAAGTGGAAGAAGAAGAAACAGTGAACGAAATAGTCGAGAAGATCAAGCTTATAGGCGATTTTACTGCCGGCATTATTATGCTCGATAATGAATTAAAAACCAGAGTGTTCACTCCTCCGGTTATAAAGGCATAGGTAAATTAGGTTTTCCTAAAAAATTGTCATTCTGAACGAATTGAAGAATCCAGATCGAATGGATACTGGATGCGGTTCGCAGGCCTAGGGCTCTTCAGTCGCTATGCTTCTCCTGAATGACAATTACTCTTGCACATGACAGACAGTTATTTCATATTCTATGTATATATTTCTTAATAAAATAATCAGGAGAACACATGACAGAATCAGATTTTAAACAAGTAATCGAAAAAGCAATTCAAGCGGAAATTGATGCCGCAAATTATTATAGAAATCTTCAGAATATTATTAAGGTTGATGCATCTAAAGTGATATTAAAAGAACTTGAGAATATGGAATGGGGTCACATGAAGATCCTTCAGAATATTGATAGTGCCACTCTTGAATCCTATCAGAAACAAGACATCAGAAATCTGGGAATATCAGAAACTCTGCACACTCCTGCTGAATCTGCACACCTGACCATTCAGGAAATCCTAATTACGGCTATCAAGCGCGAAGAAAATGCATGGAAAATGTATACATCCTTATCAGAAGAAACTGATGACCAAAGAATTAAATTAATTCTTCTAAAACTCGCTGACGAAGAGGCTAAACACAAACTGCAGCTCGAAACAATCTATGACACAGAAATTCTTTATGAGAACTAACTAACAAATTCATAATTTATTTGTATTTATTCTGTAACCTTTCCGATGGTTAATGTGTCATTACATTAATGAAAATGGAATTTATAAATATTTCAGTTAAATATATGAAGTACATAAATGTTATTCTGGCTTCTATCCTTTGCACAGCAACGATATTAGCACAATCTGCCATTTCTAATAATCCAGATAATAATCTGGTTTATGGTAATGGAAATATTCAATTGCCTGCTCAAGCCAATCCTGAGCTGATTAAATTAAAATTAGTTGCGAATCCGGATATAACTCCTGAATGGAAAGCCTTTACCGGTATGTATGGTTCGTGGAGTATTATCTTTGATAAGTCTACAGGATTAATTCACCGTGCTTTCGGTGAGGCTATTCCCCTCAATTTGCCAAATCTTGAGAAGGAGACTGTACTTCAAGTAGGGAAGAAATTTTTATCTGAAAATTTTAATCTGTTTGGAGTTGATACAAAGAATCTAGAATTGTCAAACTTTTCGGATCATGATAGTAAATTCGACATCGGATTCAAACAGCTATACAAAGGACTAGAAGTAGTTCTTTCAAAAATTGAATTAAAGATTCACCACAATGGAAATCTTGGGTCATTTAGTGCTCAGTATTATCCTATTCCTGAAATGAATGTTACAAATCCAACGATCACAGCCGAAGAAGCTGCAAATCTTGCGAGCACAGGATTAGATTATAGCGTCGCAACTGATGAATCCAAAGTAGATAATACATTATACATTTTACCTTATACCATAGGACAAAACACTGAATATAGGTTGGTTTACAGAGTGGAAATAATGATAGAAGCTACACAAGCTAACTATTTTGCTTACATCGACGCCATGAATGGTCGGATACTCTGGAGACAGAATATGACTATGAGTGCACAATCTTCAATAACTTCTACTGCTCCGGTTAAGATCAAATACAGCAGTGAACCATCAATAATAAAGAATTTGCCCGATCAATTCATAACAGTTGGCTCAACAAAATACTCAACGGACAGCGATGGAAAGATTGAAGTTGACATTACCGATACTACAAATGTTAATGCTACATTCGAAAGCAAATGGACTAAAGTCATAATGAATAAGGGTCCAAGAGCAACGGCGAATCTTACTACCCGATTATTCCCCGGTCAGAATCTTGTAATTGAATGGAACGACAGTAATTCTCATAAATTCGAACGTAGCTTGTTCTACCATGCAAATACTATTCATGACTACGCTAAGGAAATTGATACATCAATGTCTTTCATGGACTTTGTCTTAACATTAAATATTGATTTCACTGATCCCTATAATACCGGGCCTAATGCAATGTCACAGGGCACGGCTATTAGTTTTGTAGATGTCGGAGCTTCAACATTTAACCTTTCTGAGTGTTCGTCGGTTCTGTTCCATGAATATGGACACAGCATTAATCTCCTTCTTTACAAGGAGAAAGGAGCATCGAATGGAATGGTTAACCTTTCGTGTAACGAAGGAACTGCGGACCTGTTCTCATGTTTGAATCTCGATGATCCCAGAGTTGGCTTTGGATACAAGCCCGGTGATACAAACCAGTACATCAGATCCCTAAAGAACCAAATCATATTTCCAGACAGCCTGCAGGGCGATGGACATTATAATGGTCAAATACTTGGCGGAGCTTTCTGGGATTTAAGAGAAGCTACAGATCTTGATTATGTTCGTCATCTTGCTCACTTTGTAAAATATGGACTGCCTGATGATCCCGATATTGGAAAAGCATTTTCTGACTGGTTTATTGAGACTTTGCTAGCAGATGACGATGATGGCAATATAAATAACGGAACACCTCACTATCTGGAAATAGTTAAAGCATTCAACAATCATCATATCGGCACTGACTTAATGATGAAAATGTCTTTCTCGCATACTCAGTTCTCTGATACCAGAGAAACAGCTAAGCCCTATACTTTAAATTTTAAAATTGATGCTCTCTCCGTTGCCGGATTTGCTCCTCAGAATGTAAAAATTCTTTGGTCAATTGATGATTTTAATACTACTAACTCCGTAGATGCCACTTTCAATGGCAATGGCTCTTACTCAGCTAGTGTTCCGGCTCAAAAGGCTGGCTCTATAGTTAAATACTACATGTCAGTAGATGATCCAATAACCAAAAATCATATAAATTTCAGTAAAGGTAATTCTTCCTTAACTCCTTTTAAATTTCTTGTTGGTTTTTTATCAGTAAAGTTAGATAGCTGCGAAACATCAGCTGGTTGGCAAACATCACCTTTTGGTGACAATGCTACAAAAGGAAAATGGGAGAATGGTAAGCCGAACAAGATTGACATGAGTCCATTCGGATATGGCATTATCCAACCCGGACTTAATCATACACCAGCTGGGTTAAACTGCTGGGTAACTGGCGCTAAAGGAACTACATCCTCATTTTCTCAGTATATGCCAAATGGTAAAACATCATTAGTATCGCCTTTTATCGATGTTTCTAACTTAATTAATCCCGTTATTAAATATTACAGATGGTTTACTAACTCATATTTATTACCATATCCCGGATTTGAAACATATTGGGTAACTTCAGTTTCTGTCGATAGCGGTCTTACATGGACAACAGTTGAATCACGCAAAGATCCAACAGACAAATGGGAAGAGGAAATCATTTCTCTTGTTGAATATATCAACCAAAACACTAAGACTATACAAGTCAAATTCATTTTTGATGCTCCTTCTTCTTCAAATCAATCGACTCCCTATTCACTTCAGGAAGGGTTAGTAGATGATTTCGAGATTCTTGCCGTTGATCAATCATTGGTTAGTGTCAATAATCAGCCGATATTCTCAAGCTCAGAACTGTCTATCGCTCCCAATCCTGTTGTGGATTTTGGACATATAAGTTTCGTTGGTGATGGTGTTTCACTGGTTAGTCTCGGCATTTACGATGTCACAGGCAATCAAGTGAAAACTCTGATTAACAATGAAATCATTTCAGGACATAAAATCGTGAACTTCGATGGTACAGATCAATCATCAAATAAACTGAATGATGGGGTGTACTTGGTCAGATTATCTAATGGAACAAATGTTCAAACAGCGAAGCTGATATTATACAGATAAATATTTTGCCAATTCTGCGAATTTTGAGAATGCAGATGCCGTCTGCCTTTCGAAGCGAAATCTTTATTTTTATAGCCTACAACTCCTAGGTAGCAGAATATTTTTTTATCTAAATAAAATACTCCATTCACCAAGATAGGAAAAAGTTCAACTAAGCAATTTTAAATCAAAAGCCCTGTTCATCGTCTAACTCTGCTTATTGAACAGAATTTTAATAATAACAGCATTAAATCTAAAGCACTAATATTGTTCTTCATGGTTTCTTCGCTTATCTTCGCTGAGGATAAGCCTTTGGAAGAGTATTTCTACTTCCCTCATGAATATCAAAACTGGAGCACTAAATTCATTGTTGGTGCAAGCTTATCGAAACTGCCTACAGAAGTAGTGGAAGAAGAAATAAACAGTGCTCCCATACTTAACTTCTATTTCAGAATGGGTTTACCCGGAAAAATTACTACTATTTTAGAGATCAACACAAATTACTTTACTAACTATGGAAGTCTTGCCTTCCAACATTCATTCCTGAATACAGATTTATCATTAGCGGCTGGATTGAAGTTTGCAGGCTGGTTCGGCCATCCACAGCTGAGCTTCACTAATGTCAAAGCAACAGGTATGATACTCAGTCCTTACATCTCCACCGGATACGATTTTGGGGATTTTATTCTCTCGGCAACCATTGATGCAGAGAGCTATTATATTTACAATAGCTCAGAAGGAATCAGGCTTGGCGAATGGTTCAAGCCAGTTTCGGGTTATGGACTGAAGTTTTCGCTTGAACAGCCATTATGGAAAAATCATTGGGTCAATCTGGGCTTGAAGCTCAACTTCTCGAAGTTCTACTATCAGTCATGGCTCAGCTTCACTACTATTGACGAGTATTTACTTTACCCGGAATTCTCACTGGGCTTTGTGTTATGAAAATCAAATTAACAATATGGCTCCTGCTTGTTCTTGTAATGGTTATGATCTTGGATTCCTGTAATCCGGATCTGACTCCTCCAACAATTCCGATTGATGAGAAGAAAGTTTTACAGGGTACCAAATCTCTTACCAGTGAAGCTGATGTTTTAATTGAGGGAGTCTACAGGATAAAGCCCGGTGGTGACGAGTTCGGCCCACTAGCAGTGATAAAGAAGACCGGAGATCAATTCTCAGTATTTTTTGGTAAAAGTATCTCTTATGCAATTCTCTATGCCGGCGAGAAAAAAGGCACTGTCTACTTCGAAGGATATTGGAGATTTGCTCAGAACAGCAATACAGGCTCAATGTCATTAACAATCGATCCAACCGCCGGAGCATCCGATGTGCTATCCGGTAAAAAGCCATCAGTTCTGATTCTGACCGGAACCTACAAATTGTATGGTGTTGACAAGAAAATTTCCCTCGAGTACCAGCGACCGATCCACATAGACACAAATTACTACATAATCAGCCATCGCGGCGGCGGTAGAAATATTGACAGACTGCCGGCATCTGAAAACTCAGTAGAGATGATTAAGTACTCAGAACGGTTGGGTGTGAATGGTATCGAAATAGATGTGCAGTTAACTAAAGATAGTATACCGGTTATCTTTCACGATGAGTACATGAATAAAAGACTGATCAATGAGGATTACTTTATCGGCAAAGTGTCGGACTATACTTATGCTCAGCTAAGGGCGTTCGTCACCCTGAAGAACGGTGAAAAGATACCGACTTTGGAAGAAGCTCTGAAGGCAGCGATGGACAATAATGCTATTAAACTTGTGTGGCTCGATTCTAAATATCCTTCTGTTGTACGTAAGATTGCTCCCATACAGAAAAAATTCCTCGACCAAGCAAAATCTAAGAATAGAAATATCAGAGTCTTGATTGGGATTCCTGATGAAGACATACTGAATGCTTATTTGAAAATCGATAATCATAAGAACTATCCGGCTTTGTGCGAACTCGACAGCAGTTTGTTTGTCAAATCGACAGCAGAAGTGTGGGCTCCAAGATGGTCATTGGGATTGCAGCCCGATATGGTCAAATCAGTTCACGATCAGAGTAAACAAGCCTTTGTCTGGACACTCGATGTCCCGGATTTCATTCACACTTTCATCAAGGATGGCAAATTTGACGGTATTTTGACAAATTATCCAACGCAAGTAGCTTATGAGTTTTATGCCAAAGAATAAAGAAATATTGGATAAACAAAATGTAATTTTATCATTCCTGCAAATGAGATTTTGTGAAAACTACAATTATGTCATTCTGAACGAAGTGAGGTGCAGTAGGCCTTGCGTTGCGAATCTAGACGGCATGAATACTGGATTCTCACGGTCGCTTTGCTCCCTGAGAATGACGAATTCAAAAACGCTAGCACTGCTCCGAATGAAGAAATCTATTTTTGGCAGAATCAATGCAATTAGTACAACCTTACTTATTTTGGTATTCCTTGCTTTATCAACCGGTCTTTTCTCGAAACCGAGATCTGTTGGTGATTCTACCTTTAGTTTTACTGCAGAACTTGGATTAGGTTATAATACCGATCTCAATTCTCTCCTTACTGAGATACAATTGCAGAATTTTTCCCCATCATTAAGAATCCTCTGGAAGCCTGACCACAGGCTGAATATCGGATTGCAAACAGCAAGAATAAACATTATGGATATTCAGAAAAATGAGCCTCATTCTGAATTTGGTTCTGCCGATATACGTGCTTCATTGAAAGGCTATCCTGCTCTACTGATTATAAATATGAACCTTTATGGAATCGGAATTTATGGCGGACTTGGAACTACTTACGTTACATCGGCAATTGAAGCGATAGGAACGAAGGTAAGCGTTAACAACTGGTACTACACATATTACCTTGGAATTGGCTATAACTATTTCTTTTCAGATAGTTTCGGAATCGGATTTGAAGCGGACGTATATACTTTCTCGCTTATGCAGATAAGATCGGGCGGGTTGAAACTAAAGCTAAACTATGATTTTCTGAACTGGTAATGATTGATAGCTTATCAGCCCTATGCCTAAGCTGACGGTTGATAAAAAAGATTACCTCCTGTCTATTATAACAAGTTTTTGCTTTCAGTACATTTTAAATTTTTTTATTAATTCGATTAAACGCAAATTATAATAAAATTTACTTTGCATTGATGAAAATCTGTATTATATTTGTTCAATATTAATCAGTCTAATTGCAGTTTTTTACATTATTACTCGGAGGTTTTATGAAATTACGCACACTATTAATTGCATTTTTCTTCGCACTTTTGCTAACACCCAGCATGAAAGCAGCTGGAGGTCTTTATAATGATGCTATATCGATTGATCCATTCTCATTGTTATGGGGTGTAAGTGCAACTTATGAGACTAAAATGTCAGAAACAAACAGTTTGACTCTTTCTGCAATGTATGCTTCCTGGGGCTGGGGCTGGGCTGGATTAAGTGAAACTTACTTTGGAGTTGGCGCATCATACAGATGGTACATAGTTAACTGGTTTTGGGACAAAAAAAAGAAACATGGTCCAATCGAAGGCTTTGGTTTTGGACCCGCAGTAGCATTAGGTTATTATAGTGGATATGACAACTGGGACTGGATTAATAATAAATATGATTCACGTGGAACCATATCAGTATCAATTGGTGCAGAAGCATCATACAAGTGGGTTTTTGCTGAAAATTGGTTTTTGGAACCAATTGTAAAATTAATGATTACTATTCCTTCATATAGCCGTAATTTCGGTGATTATGGTGGAATTAATATTGGTTATACCTGGTAAATTGAATTTTTTAAATTTGTAGAATAGCGGATAGTTTATGATAATCGGCATTGGTACTGACATAATCGAGGTTTCAAGAATAAAAGACGCAATCGAGAAGTACGAACACCGTTTCCTGAACAGAATATTCACAGAACTGGAGCAGGAATACTGCGAAATGTTCAAGGATAATAAATATCTGCATTATGCGGCTCGTTTCGCCACGAAAGAGTCATTCAGCAAGGCTATTGGCACAGGGTTGACCGATGGGTTCAAGTTCCGCGAAGTCGGAATCCGAAATGAAGAAAACGGTAAACCGGTAATCGTACTCGAAGGAGGATTGCTCGAGAAATGGGGCAAATACAAGACCCACGTTTCTCTTAGCCACACACAAGGCAACGCAGTAGCTTATCTTATTATCGAGGAGTAGGACTTTAGGTTCTGCTCCTCTCTTTTATTTTCCCCACCCTGAACTTCAGATTCATTTTGTAATTTGTTTAATTAATGCTTTAGCTGCTACTTAGAAGTTTACAAATTTCATTAATAAAACTATGCACTAATCCCTTCCGCACTTTATACTAAAATTGTCTTCCCCGTAATCAGAGTGACAGAAAAAGTTGAATTTTTGATGCATCCAAAATTATTTCTTAATTTAAGAGTTTATACGTTTGTCTATTAACATTAAAGCAAAAAAGATATGTCTTTAAATGCATCTTTACAGAGAGATACCTATAAATTGGTTGAAAAGCTGATTTCCGGCTCTTTTCCTGATGAACACTCATTATTGAAATCACTTGTATCGGATATTGTCAATCAGGAGCATTTCGCTATCAAAGGTGGAAGAATCTGGGAATTTAACAGTGAAAGGTTGTCCTACAAACTTGTATTTCAGCACGGTCTTCTTAATAAGATCCCGGATGACTATGAAGTTTTAGTATCCGATCAGCTCGTCTTATCCGAACTTAATAAGAAAAAAACAGTACTTAGCGATGAAACAGATATATTATTACAGGAATTGGGAATAAAGCTATATTCAGTTACCGGAGTTGGCGAGATATTCAACATGAAACCGGGACGCTATTATAAGTATATCATGGGCTTCAATGCTCCCGAAATTCCTGATTATTTCTTTGAATTTCTCAACATCATAAGTAGCGTTACTACTATGACTTTAAGAAATCTAAAAGCCAGCAAAGAGAGTGAAAAATTCAGACGCGAGATGAACAATGCCTCCGAAATTCAGCGTAATCTTCTGCCTGACCATCATCTCCGATTTCATGATTATGATATTTTTGGGGTATGCCTCCCCGATAGCGAAGTCGGCGGCGATTATTTTGATTATATTAAACGTGAAGACGCAGAAGAAGACAGCATTGGAATCGTCATAAGCGATGCCGCCAGCAAAGGCCTTCCTGCCGCAATTCAGGCTCTCTTTGTATCCGGAGCTATTCGCATGGGCCTTAGCTATGCAAATAGAATTGCCGACATCTTCAGCAAAATGAATACTCTGATTTTCGATACTTTTCTTTATGAAAGATTTGTTACTCTATTCTATTGTGAACTTGCTCTTTCTCAGAATCGCGTTGCATTCTATGTGAATGCAGGCCATTGTGCACCAATACACTATAGACCCAATAAAGATAAAATATCACTCCTGCTTCCGACAGGAGGATTATTAGGCTTAATGAGAAAGCAGAAATTCGGTCTGGAAAATGTTAGAATTCATTCGGGTGATGTTATAGTTCTTTACACAGACGGTATCACCGAAGCAATGAATAAACATAACGAAGTTTATGGAGAAGAAAGATTAATCGAAATGGTGAAAAAACATCACCTTCTCGAATCTAAAGATATAGCTTATGCAATTCTTGAAGAGGTTCAGAAATTTACCGCCGAATCGAGATATGGAGATGATAGAACCATTGTAGTTATCAAACGCGATCCAAAACCTGCAACTCCGAAAATTATTCAGGAGCTGCCATAGAAAACAGCTACAGTATTTTTCATTATTTGGAATTATAAATGAAAAACTTTAATCTGCAGAAATATTCGATTCTTCTGCTCTTATTTGCCTTACTTAGCTGTGCAAATGAAGATCCTAACCTGGTTAATCCCAAATTGCCCAATCAAACCATAAGGATTCGTTTTTTTAATCTTGCAAACGACAAACTGGAGAGAAAGCTTGTCCTTTCAACTGACTCCAAAACACTTTCAACTCCGGTAGGTTCTCTTTCTCTACCGGTGATGCCTCCACCTTTGGATTCTATATATATTTCAACCGAGATAAATGGTTCACAGGAATATCAGACTCCTAACCGGTTAAGAATGATCCGTGACACAAAATATATTATCTTGGGTCTACCCAAACCCGCCGGACAGAAGCCATTGGATACGCTTTTGGTTACAACAACAACTTACACTCCTCTAAGAGATAAAAATAATTGTTTTATTTCAATGATTAATGTAGATCCAGACACTAATTCCACATATTCCCTTGTATTGGGTTGCCCCAATGGTCCGTTAATATTTCCGATTCTTAAGTATCTTCAGTCAAGTATTGATTTCGAAACAATCTCAGCAAATATTCCGGTGTCTATTGTAAAGATTAATGGGAATATCAGATCATCTATTGGACTATATACCCTTAAATTGTTCAAAGGTGGTGAATTCCTTGTTGTAGTTCGCGGAGACACAAATAATAGGGTACAATTGCTCAATAAACAAGATCCTACGAATCTTGCTCTCGAAACTTTGAAACCTGAACCTAACTTGAATTCATTAATTAGAACTATAAATTTTTCAAAATCTGTTATTTCAATTTCAAAAGCTCCTTCAGATAATATAAATTCAAATCAGGCTTCAGGATATATTTCAGCTTATATTCCCGTAAAAGCCTGCGACTCCGAAACACTCGATTCATTGGTTATCAGTAGTGGCGGATCATATTTAAATTCACTTAAAACATCGCTTGTTGTTAACTCAAATTATACAATGCTCGTTCTTGATTCTGCAAATTCTCCTGCTAAACTATGCATGATAGTTCCGCCTCAAACCCTTACATTCCCATTAGGCGACAGTGCGATGATTCGGGTTGTCAACGCTTGTACCGGGCTTGGGGATTTGACACTGTCGATGGGAGCACGCGATTCGAAATCTATTAATCCGGTTGATTCTCTCAATTCAGGATTCGTCTCAGGTGAATTCTTTGCTAATCAGATTGGTTACGGTAAAATCAGCAATGCTGTATTTTTACCTTCAGGCAGAGCTCCTATGACTCTTTTCACAGCCTCACAACCTACGAGACTACTCCATACAGCTATTGGAAATCTAAAACCCGGAAACAAGTATATCATTGTCATCACTAATGTTGACAATAATTTTCAAATCACAATGATCGAAGATGGTGATGTAAACCAGAACATCTCATATCTCGAAAAAGGCTCTTTCCTTCAGATAGCCAATCTAACACCCGGAGTGCTTAAAACTGAGATTTCTATTCCCGGTGTGTTGACTAAGGCGAAGTTATACTTTACAAGTACTATCTCTACTATAGTTCCTTTGTCTGTGAATAAAATCATTGCTGGCAATACCTCTCTCGATTATAATGCAACTGCCGAAAACCGGGATATCGTAGTCCTCGCCGGTACAGCTATGATTACCGAGATTCTTCACTATCAGTCGGCACCACCATCATACGATTATTTGGCTTACAGCAGGAGGATATTTAACGCCGCCAAAGATGCTCCGTCTATTGATGTTACAAATAGCGCAAGAAAATTATTTCCTGATCTTCCGCCACTGTCAGTTAATATTGGCTACGGAAATGTATCAGATTATTCCTCCAGCTATATCGAACGAAAAAATGCTTACTTCTTTTATACATCCGCTTCCACGGATCTGCTTCTACAGATTAGCGACATTGCTATGCTCTTTGGCAAGAGTTATACTCTGATTTTCGGCGGCGATAAAACAGTAACCGTTAAAGATCCACTCACATACCGATATTCAATTATCCTGCTTCAGGATTATTAATGAATTTAAAGCTGGTAAGATACATATCATCTAAGTTCGCGGCATCAGCACGCAGACAAAAATTCCTAAGCTTTTCGCGTATGGTTGCTCTGTTCAGCGTTATGCTCGGATCCATGGCTCTGATCGTGTCTCTGTCAGTTCTCACAGGATTCGAGAATGCTCTCCGCGAGAATGCCGTTAAGTTCACTTCGCATATTCAAATAATCGCTTTCAATCGTAAGCCTCTAACTGACTACGGTAAAACGATTCAGCAGGTAAGGGAAAAATTTTCTGAAGTTACCGCTATCGCTCCCGTTATAGAAAAAGAAGGCTTGATCCGCTCCAAATCTTATATCGAAGGAATTATGATACGCGGTGTAAATCCTGATGTTGACATCAACAATCTTAAGAAATACACTACTGCCGGCACTTATAAGTTCAGCACAGGTCCAGTCAAGGAAATCATAATCGGCAAGCGTCTTGCAAAGAAGCTCGGAGTCAAGCTTAACGAAGAGCTGGTAGTTTATGCCATGCGCGAAGGTATTGAAGGAACAATGTCCTATCCCGATATTTCTAAATTCAAAGTAACAGGAATCTATGAAACAGGAATGGCTAAGTACGACGATATCGTAGCCTACATACCATTCGAAACAGCATCTTATATGTTCAAAATGCCCGGTAATTCAGCAACAGGATATGAAATTATTCTCAAGGATGTTTCTAAGGCAGGTCCTTTGTCAGAACAGATACAGTCCTATCTTGGCTATCCTCACTATTGCATTTCAATCTTTGATTTGCACAATGCAATGTTTGCATGGATAGAACTGCAAAAAGAACCCATCCCGTTAGTCCTGGGACTGATAAGCATCGTTGCCGTTTTCAATATATTAACAATTCTATTGATAACTGTTGTCGAAAAGACACATTCTATCGGCATTCTGCGTGCATTGGGATTGACAAACAAGGAGATAATAGCTATTTTCGTATATCAGGGGACATCAATAGGGTTCATAGGAACTCTGCTGGGTTGTGCGATTGCATTGATATTCTCCATTGTGCAGCAGCAGTATGGATTGATCCACCTTCCCGGAGAAATCTACTTCATGGATAAACTGCCCGTAGCAATCAATCCAATTCATTATGTTATCGTTATCGGGATTTCTATCTGCTTATCACTTGCGGCAACATTGATTCCATCATTTATAGCGGTTAAGATTAATACAATCAAGGCACTGAGATTTAAATAAAGAGATAATCCATGTACTATAAAATTAAATAGCTCAATCCAATACCAAAGTTATTTAATTTAGAATCATTATAATTCTTTTCATAGTGTAACTGCAGATTAATTCTTTCATACCATTCCAGTTCACAAAGGTGTTCTACATAGTCCCAAGTGAAAGGACTTTTACTTAAAACAGGTAATATAGTCCTGATTTTCAATCTTTTATCTGAAAAATTTGTTCCCAATTGTACTTGAAAAAAGTTTATTAATCCAATTCCTAGATATAGATTATAAGAAGGATTGCTTTCTTTAGCAAATTGTGAACTAGCTCCAATATTTAAAAGAAAATAAGTGAAATTTATATCTGGGGATACCACATAATTTCTACTATTCTTCAATAAATCAGAACCAATTGTGAAACCGGTTAACCTAGTTGATTGTAGAAAACCATGCCCCAAAAGAAAATTGCCATTCCCAATTAAAAGGAATGTAAGAACAATTATGCATATTTTTCTCATACAATTATTTCTTTATGTGATCAAACCCTGCACTTCATCAGGTAAACCCTGTTGCTGATTATCCCGAGTGTCATGTACTCATCCGTTCGCCAGTTATACATTGGACTGATGATCTGATCGACCATCTTGCCTGCATGCAGATTCTTTGTTCCCAGATACCGAATCACAAGCGACGTGGCAGTTGCATAGGCAATTGTCTGACTTCGCGGCTTCATTGCGAAATTATCCATCATACTGAACATAGCATAAAGGTTAAATCTCTGTCCGTCAATATTAATAAAGCAGTCCGTAGCACAACCAGCAAAGTAAAGCTGTGTACCGTCATAGCTAAAATGGGGAGTGCCTGTAGTTTCTCCGCCCGAGTATTCTGTATTGCTTAGAACTACATACTGAGAACCATTATATGTTGCTTTGAATGCAATCAAAGGTATTGTAGGATGAATTGTCAAACCCTCAACCAGATCATAGGACTTACTCATCATCGGTTCGGAATATTCATCAGAGACCATAATTGCCACTCCCTGCGACTGCGAAGGTTTAGCGAGAAATGCCGCCACAGTTCCGTCACCATTCAGTCGAAGATCCCATACATTTATCAGTGGTTCGGTGATTGATTTCTTATCGCGGTAAACCTCCCACCTGTTGCCGCTTCGTCCTGCAAACAGAAAAGATCCGTCATACATGAATCCAAAAGGCTTTATCTCATCGAACGATTGAGTTTCCCATCCGTTAATTGTCAGGACCATAGTGTTCCCACGGTAGCCCATCAGAGCAAAACGTTCGCCACCCTGACTAATGAAGAAATCTCCTGTGGCATTGAAGCCTCTTATTGTTCTATCGCCAATAACGAAATTAACTTCAGATCCGATTACAAAGGAATAGTAAAGCTCTCGGGAGTTTCCACTGAAACCAAGACTTGAGACAGTATCGCAAAAAATCGGTATAGTTGATTCACTTGTCAGAACAGCCCAAGAGACATTAGATCTCACGAAGCAAGCCCATCGCCTTCCGTCACGGGAAAACGCAAGATTATTAATATCAATAAATCTGCCTACCTGAACAGCATCGATAATAAGTGATTTGTATCCCAATCCGTCCACTGTGACAATCCAGTAATGACCAGTTGAATCCATTCCCATTCCTGCAACGCTATCTGTACCATAATACACAAGAGAATCACTGCATAAATTAGCAGAAAATAAGAAAACAGGAAAGATTAATATTACTATAAGAACTATTAAATTCTTCATTAAACTTTTAAAAATATATTATTTATACGGATTGCAAAATAAAGATAATATTTCATAAACTATTTCACTTCAAGAAAATTGTATTAACCCAGATTTTGCATTAGACTTTATCCATTCTCTGGAAATACTCATCAATTCTGTCATTCCCGTGCATACGGGAATCTTTTTTTGTATAGTCATTCAGAACGTAGTGAAGTGCCGAAGACCAGCGAAGCAAATCCAGTGTATTCATCTCCTGATTTGTCTCCGAAGTCAGTATGGATGCGCTTCGCAGTCCTACGGAACTCACGGTCGCTTCGCTCCCTCAGAATGACAGTATTCCCCAACTCGTTCCTAGCTCCTTCTTAGGAACCTGTCTCCATTTTGCCTTTTTTTGAAATAATCTCTATTCACCATTCAAAATACTACTTTTTTTTCAAAAATCTAATTATTATACAAAATGTAACACTTCCCACTACAAAAATTAATTCATAATTACTACAAAAGAATCACATTAAATCCTATAATTATTTTTGATCTGATTGCATAGATTTGCATTGTAGAAAAGTCTATCTTTTCGCAATAGAAAATTATTTTTTACGTATTTGTAACTATTTGGGTTTGTAATGTGTTATATAATTAGAAAACAGTACAAAACTAAAAAGAAAAAAGTGTCATAAAAATTGAAATAAGGATAGTATTATGAAAAAGTTTAGTAAATTTTATTTTGTTAGTGTATTTATTCTCACTTGCTTCTTTGGCATATCCGGTTTAATGGCTCAGCAGTTCAATCTATATGGTATTGATGCTACCGGATTCCCGACAATCAAGGCGAACGTTTACACTTTAGACCCAACTGGCTGGCCCTATAACAACCTAACACTTAATAACTTTGAACTCTATGAAAATGGAGCTTCAATGAAAACTTCGCTCTTTTATGAGTGCAAGAAAATTCTCAGTTATCAGCCTGTCGCTGTCAACCTTTTGCTTGATAATAGTAATTCAATGCAGGATCCTGCTGCCGGAGGTGGAAAAAAAATTGATTGGGTTAGAGCTGGTGCTATAGCGTTTATGGATTCGATTCATCTTGATCCTCCCTCTGTTGTGTCTATGATCAAATTTGCCGGCAATGTTCTGGCAAATAGTGATTTCCAACAGAAAAAAGATACTCTTTACTCCTGGATTACTGCTCGCTTAGATGGTACTGGCGGATCAACAACCGATTTCGGAAAAGCATTTCTTAACACTAAAGATATTCTTGGTTCATTGCCTTCATTAGCCACAACCGATAAAAATTTAAGAAGAATATCAATTTTACTTTCTGATGGTGATCCCATTCCAAAAGTTTTGTGGACTCAAGCTGTTATTGATACCATTATTGCTAGAGCAAAAAGAGATAAAATTCAGATTTATGCTATTTTTATTTTAACAAACATGAATTCTGATGTTGACTTTATCTGCCAGAGCACAGGCGGAAGGTCTTACACCGCTTACACAAAAGCAGAAATGATGGATGCTTACCGTAAAATTATTGGTGAGGTTCAAAGCCAAAACGTATGCCAACTATCCTGGACTGCGCCTATGGGTTGTGATTCAGCAAGCAGATACCGAAACGTAAAAGCAGTTTTCAATTATAAAAACGGTATTTTTGTCGACAGCGTTCTAAGTACTTATACAACTCCTCAAAGTAGTATTGCAACACTAGGCACATCGGCAAAGCAATTGAAATTTGGCACTCAATCAAGCGGAACAACCGAACAACCGATTACATTGACTGCTGGCACTTTAGCAGATTTTTCAATAACAGGTTTTACTCTTTCGCCTGATAATGGAAAATATATAATCGATTGGAATGGCAAGACTCTGCCCTTTACACTTACTAAGGGAACAAATCATACTATTAAAGTAAAATACATTGAATCTCCTTCGACTGCTTCCCACGAAACAATGTTGGAACTACTTGGAATTCCATGTCCGGTTGAAAAAATAAGCCTGATTGCACCCTGCGGCGGTACTTTCACACCATCATTAGATTTTGGTGATGTAGCAATTTTGACTTCAAAGGATTTGATTCAAACTAAGGTATTCATAAACACTACTCCAGTGGCTATTACAGGTAATGCTCAAATTGCCGGAGTTAATGCAGCCGAGTTTGACATAGTCGCAGGCAAAGGCCCATTCACTCTAAAGCCTGATTCAAGTTTGAACGTAACCGTTAGATTCAGTCCTGATGCTACTACTGGAACAAAAACAGCTTATATTGACTTTAATACGCCATCAGATTGCGGAGTTGCCCGCACTACCTTAACAGGAAATGGCTTCAAAAGTGATCTGCCAATGCCAACAATTGATTGGGCTGAACGCAGAAAAGGAACCACAAATGATTCTGTTTATATTGTTAAGAACATGGGATCTGTTCCAATTAAAGTTCTCTCAATTAATTTGAGAAACCAAACTGATCTCAATTTCAAGATTCTTAATTCACATTCAATGCCATTAACAATTGCAGCAAACGACACGATAAACATTAATGTCCGCTTTATTCCACAGACTGAAGGAATGCTAGAGAATTTTATAGAACTCGATGTAGAAAATGCGGGTATTAAGAGCGGCAGATTGACAGGATTTGGTATCTTACCAAAGATTTCTGCTCCTGATGTTACTTTTCCACCAACAAAGGTAATGACAAATTCAGCTCCGGTTAATCTTGTGATAACAAACCCAAGCACAACTGCAGACTTGACAGTAAAACAAATATCTATCAGAGTTATAACTAAAGATTTTAAGTTTGATCCGTCAGCAGTTACTACCAATTTCAAGGTATTAAAAAATAACGGCACATTCAACGTTCCAATGATATTTACACCTCAGATCACTGGTTTGAGAAAAGACACCATTATTATAGAATGCGATGCTATTGATGGTTCTGGTGCAACTCCTTATAATTTTAAAGATAGTGTTATCCTCTCTGGTATCGGTATTGGATTAGATATAACTCCTAAAGTTTATGCTTACGGCAATATCCTTACTTGCGTTACTAAAGATCAGCCATTCACAATTGACAACACAGCCGGAACAACTGATCTGACAATAACTTCTGCTACTATTACAGGTGCTCAGGCAAGTGCTTTTACTATTGTCAACACTAGTATGACTACCGTCGCTAAAGGTACTAAGGACGCAATCATAGTCCGATTTACACCTACAACAGTTGGCGCAAATAGTGCTATTCTTCAGGTTCGTACATCCAATGGAGATGAAAATATCGATTTAACCGGCAGTGGACAACATGTTACAGTTAAGACAGTTGTTTTTGGCGATCCTAATAGAAAAATATTACCGGGTACTGCCGATACTTTAAATTTCAGATTACCTGTTCCGGATCTTCAGGGAGCAAGCGTAACAGATATTTCAGCGATTCTTACCTTCCAGGGAGAATTACTAGCCTTCAAGAACAATACTGGTGAACTGAAAACACCATTGCTACCAGGTTGGAACTGGACTGTAACAACTTCTGCCGGCAAACTTACTATCAATGGTAAGGGACCTTCTATAACAACACCTGTTAATCTTGACTTCCAAATAATGCTCTATACCTATCTGGGGGATAAATCAAGATCAGTTGTTAATATTTTACCGACATTTACAGGATTATCCTGCATTGAATCTTTCAACGATAGTTCAGTAACAAATATCTCTACTTGCTTTACTGAAGGCAGATTGATTACGATTTCGAAGAACAAGTATTCTCTTCAGGAGATTAGTCCAAACCCGGTCAATGGCGACATTATCAATATCAACTACACCATCGCATTAGAAGCCGGAACAAAACTCGATTTATATAATGCTTATGGCGAAAAAGTTAAATCTATTGTAAACGATGTTCAACAAAATGGAACTTATGAATTAACCGTTCCAATTAATAACATTGCAAACGGAGTTTATTTCCTACATCTGGAATCCGGTCCGTACACAGAAACACGTCAGATAGTTATTATTAAATAACTCCCATCTGATATTGTCTGCATCAAAGGGTTGCTACCATCGGCAACCCTTTTTTTTGTTTCTACCTGAGGATCGTCTTTTAGTCTTTAAGATAGGAATTAACTATTTATCTCCAATGGCATATATTTATATTTCGAATCTCACAACCACTTAGGGAAACACTTCCATAAAAATTTAATTGAAAAAATTTCCTAGACTATTTGGTTACGAATTTATCAATTAAATATAAATTGTTATATTTGCAATTATTAATGCAATATTTGGACTAAATGTTCGATATTATTTAAATAATTTACAAGTAAGTCATTACTATAATTTTATTCCTGAATTGCTATGAATATTATTAGAGCGTCAAAATGAAAACATTAAATAGAAACTATCTCAAAAAAATAGGATTCTCGGTTTTAATTACAGATCTATCTTACTTTTTTGTATTTAATTTTTTTTTCATTCAAGCCTTTTCTTTACAACTAAGAGCAAATGAAGAGGATAAGCAGGAGTTTGTAAAGTTACGAAATGAGTCATTTCGATTTGAATTGACCGCTCCGAAGGGCTGGTCTTTCAAAAAAATTGTACAGCAGGACCCATACGAAGAGATGAAGACAGGTTCTTATAGCTCAACTATTTCTAGTGACGACAATCAGAAGGAACCGGAAGACTGGAACGGGTTCCAACTCACTTCAATCGATTCATCGAATAATCGGAATCCATTTCTTGTAATCTATGGTCACAAGGTAGGGGAGCAAAAGCCTGAAGAGTTCGCTACACTCTACAAAAGAACTTTAACCCAATTTTCAGGAAAAGGGTTGATAGCAAACTGGGAGTTTTCGGTTGGAGATGCTAAAGGATTCGACTGTACTTATGGTCTTGTAGCAAAAGTGCGTTACACTGCTCTTTATCGGGATGGAATACGTGTAGTCATTATGTACTTTTTTCCGTCAAGCGACCCAACCGATTTTGATAAATATTCACCAGATGTTGATAGAATCATCAGGAAGTTGGAAATTAAATAGATATTAATGTACTTTTTATTCATTTTTAGGAGGTTTTTATGAAATATTTATATACTTTACTAACCCTTATTTTTGGTTTATTTATTTCACTAAATGCTCAAATTCCTAATGCAGGATTTGAAAATTGGACCAATGGCGAGCCCAATTCCTGGGAAACAAATAATTCCAAAGACTTATATACAACGATAACACAATCAAACAGTGCACACACTGGTAACTCAGCACTAAAGGGTGAAGTGGTGAATATTCCCGGTTATGGGAATATGGGACCACTCGTTCTTGTCGATGATGGCTTATCTTCTACAAAGGGATTTGCTATCAGCCAGAGATACAATTCTTTAAAAGGTTTTTACAAATTCAACACTTCTGTAAAAGATAACTTAGTTGTACTGCTGGCATTATATTCCGGCAATAGCAGTATAGCAGCAGGAATTGTCAAACTTGATGCCGCAGCTTCTTACACTCAGTTTGCATTTCCTATTCTATATCAACCAGGCTTTAACGGAGTGCCTGACAGATGTGCTATAGCTTTTCAGTTCTTTGACGTTAATGGAGACGCTAAGTACACAATAGGTACCGAGATGTACATTGATGATCTCGAGCTCTCTATGGATATTGTTTCAGCAGTAGAGGATAAATCTACTGAATTATCATTTGATTTAGAGCAAAATTTCCCTAACCCATTTGTATCTACCACTAATATTAGATTCGATATTCCCAAAACTCAAATGGTTATTTTAAAAGTTTATGATGTTTTAGGAAACGAAGTTGCTACTTTAGTAAACAGAGAAATGCCTGCCGGGACACATGATGTTCAATTTAATGCTTCTTCCGAATTTGAAGGTTTATATTTCTATAAGCTTATTTCTGGCAATGTATGTTCTACTAAGAAAATGCTACTATTCAGATAAAATTATTATAAAGTTCGTCCAAATTTTTTTTTGTGGTTTTAGGGACATTTGTGGTTAATTTTTCGGTTCGAGTAATTAAAGATTTTTTACCATTTTTAAGGAATTCATGAAAAACAGAATATTACTTCTATGCATATTTTTATTGTCATTTCTGCTAAGCTGCGGTGGGGATAATTCAACTGACCCACCTAAGATAAAAGCCGGGTTTGTGCAAATCGGGACCCAGATCTGGATGGAAAAGAATCTCGATATTGACAACTACAATAACGGAGACATTATACCTGAAGTCAAGGATTCAGCAACTTGGGTTACCACTACTACCGGAGCGTGGTGCTATTACAAGAACGATCCTGCTTTGGGAGCAATCTATGGAAAGCTTTACAACTGGTATGCAGTGACCGATCCTCGCGGGTTGGCTCCTACTGGAAGTCATGTGCCAACTGATACCGAATGGAAAACACTTGAGATATTTCTGGGCATGAAGCAGGTTGATGCCGATAAGGTTTCGTGGCGTGGAACAATTGAAGGCGGCAAGCTGAAAGAAACTGGAACAACCAAATGGATAACCCCAAATACCGGAGCGACAAACTTAATCGGTTTTTCTGCTATTCCAGGCGGCAGTCGTAGCAACTATTCAACTTTCTATACTCTCAATAACTTTGCTCGCTGGTGGTCATCAACTTCTTATAATGAATCCGATGCATGGCGACGAAGCGTAACATATAATGAATCCACTATCGACAGGTACACAGCTAAGAAAACTAATGGCTTTTCGGTTCGGTGCATTCAAGACTGAAAAGGAAGAGAGTGAATTGAGCTGTAAATTTGAAAGTACGTTTAATACAAAAGGGTTTGCAAGTGAAGCAAACCCTTTGTTCTAATACTTAGATAGTTTTTATTTGCTGACAATGAAGTTAGTCACAAATCTCTTTCCGTCAATTTCTGCAACAACAAAGTATTTGCCATTAGCCAGAGACTGAGTGCGTATACTGAATTTTTGTTCACCAGTGCTTATGACTGAATTAGCAATCTGCATGAGCTTTACTCCCGATAAATCAGTCAAATATAGATTCATCTTCGCAGAACCGAATTGTAGATTGCAGGTAAGTTCTGTATTATCCGATGCCGGATTAGGTGATATACTCATACTGAAATTTTCTCCGGTTAATGCAATCGGATCATCAACTCCGGTAAAAGGAGCAATTTCGCCACTTAGTTCAATACTGAACTGAGCATCGTTCTTTGCGTCGCATTCAACATTAATTCTTCCGGTGAAAACTCTCTCTTCATTCACTGTAGCAGCAAATTTAACTTTAATTTTCAGAGAATCTTTTACTTTCACGAATAACGGGTTAGGAAGTGTCTGAGCAAATGTAAATCTATCCCTGTCTGGCAATGTTGTATCCATACGAAACTTCTGGATAGTGAGTTCTTTGTCCCCATCGTTATAAAGGACAAGATCAACTGTTTTACTTGTAGCTTTTTTTACTTTACCAAAATCTATAAGCTTACCGAAGTTTGTTGCGATTTGGGGACCGCCATTATCAATTCCACCAACACCCAGAAGATTGATATCCTTAATATTATCTACTGTAGCATTTGTGGTAATAGAAAATATTCCGGCATAATTTTTTTTAGTTTTTGGTTTGAATTGAATACCGACTACATGCGTCTGACCATACTTTAGTTTTATGCTTGGACCTGAAGCCTTGACTTCACCGGAAACAATACTGTAAGCATCATCAGGATTTTCCCAGAATGACGTTTCCGATATCTCGAGATCCTGTTTGCCGACACTCGATATAGTTACATTCATTGTTCTGCTCGAATCAAGAGGAACGCGATCGAAATCAATATTCGGAGGATCGTTCTGAATGGCGGGACCATCCGGCCTGATATTGCCCAAAGCCCATACCATACATCTATAAAGCAGCTCTGCTCTTCTTAGTGTACCGCAGTAAGGCTCAAAACCCATGGAATAAAGTACTATTCGTGATTGTCCGACTTCAGTTCTGGTAGCAACCAAAGTGTCACTAACAACATCATTCTGACCGTAGATGAAATGCTCAACCGGAAAGTATTTAGTTTCATCCTTTGATTTGAATACGTCAAGATCATATACCGGATAGGCAAGCGGCGTTCCATATCTCTCTTCATAAGTAAAATTACATGCCTTAATAGCTGATATCCCGACCGGATCAGGTGAATGTCCCCGAATGAAGAAACTCCACCAGCTAATAGTTGAACCATCGTTACTTGAAACTTTTTTCTTTTTGATAAATTCAATTCCCATTGTGTTTTGCAGGAAATTGAGAACATCGGGATTCTTATCAGAACCTACTCCCAGAGCTTTATTTAGAAAGTCTCTTCCTGTGATAATTACGTTCTTGCCAGCTGCAATCATTTCCTTGATTTTGCCGATAACTGTGCTTGAACCACTGCTATAGCTCAGCTTGTTATTGCCCATTGGGAATATAGCAAGATCGAAGCTGGTGATACTGTTTTGACTGAATGTAGCGTCACTGAAAGGAGCTCTTATAAGATTTGGATAATATGCATTCAGGTCTTTTTGATCAATAAAGTTGTAATAGTAAGCTGAATCAATGAATGCCGGATCGAGGTTGTCGAAAAGAATATATTTTTTCTGAGCATTCAAGTCTGAACTCAGAAAGGAAAGGCAAACCAAGAATAGGGTGACGACACCAATGATTCCTGAATTCGCTTTAAAATTCGTAAAACTTAATTTCATTATTATTCTCCCAAAAACATTTTTAAATCTGGTCTATTTATTTTCACACCAAATTTACTTAATTTTTCTCAGTTTTGAAAAAGATACTTTATATAAAAAAAGCCGGACATCACTGATATCCGGCTTTTACATCTCATTAAATTATTTTGCGATAATAAATGGCAGTTTTGCAACTGATGTATTTGCACCGGCAACAATGAAATATGTACCGGAGTTAATTGACGATGCATCAAACTGAACTGTTTGAGAACCGATGGTAACAGTATTAACCAAATCTGCTATCTTGCGTCCGTTTATATCAACAATGTACATATTGAACTGAACAGGCTCATTTGATGTAATATTATAAGTAATTACACCGTTGGCAGTCATAGGATTCGGAAATACTTTAACATTAACAACACCATCGGGGCTTGTTACTTCTTCGGGTACGGTCAAAGTTATTGCTGTTCCCTGCAATGGAATTTTTAACTCAGGTGAATTAGATGCGTTTGAAGCAATCGTTAAATTGCCCGTATACGTTTTTTCTGCAGTTGGAATGAATTTTACAGATATTGTCTTCGATTCACCGGAAGCAAGTGTAGCTGGTTCACTGCCTGATAGGATTGTGAATACACCGTCAGCATCATCTGTAATTGCAATATTAGTTATATTCAAAACTCCAAGACCATCATTTGTAAGGTCAACATCGGATACAGGAGTTTTTCCAACCAATACACCGGTGAATCTGATTGTTGTCTTGGTTGATGTAATTTTAGCTGCTCCAGCAGAAATTCCTTCCCCTGATAGAGAAATTGACTTGTCATTATCAGTTAGTGAATTTGATTTTACAAGCAATTTACCAACATAAGATTTTGTACTTGTTGGTTTGAAGTTCAAAAATACATTACGTGACAAACCAGGTGCTAAATTAATTGGATTAAGACTGCCACCACTCTTAATTGTGAATACTCCATCGGGATCAGAAACAGCATCAAGTTGGATGGAACTAATTGTAAGATCTTTATCCCCGGTATTAGAGATTACAATAGTAACATTTTTTTCGTCAGAAACATTTACTGCGTCGAAAGCAATGGATTTTTGATCGAATGTGATCTGAGGACCCTTTGCAACGGGTTCTGCCTCTAGCCAATCAAGTGCTTTTTTGATTAAATTTTGTTTTTGGGTTGCATTGGTTAATATGGCGGGATTGAATCCAATCCAAACACCTTTGGAGTTAGCAAATACAGTCTTAACTGCAGAAATAGTATCAACAGCTGAATGCCTGATAATTGCCGATGTTCCTCCACCAGTTACTCTGATAGCGGGTGTCAGGTAACTCTTAAGAGTACCGGCACAAGTAAAACCGTCTGTTATCGGGTCGCCGGCATATCCCTTGAAATTAACACCGAATGTTCCATATCCCTGGAAACATGATTTTATAAATTGAAATCCAAATGTTGAAAGAAGTCCTGGTGCTGCGGAATACGCAGATTGCACTGTGATTGCTCCATTAATCAATACATTTCCACCAGCACTGATAATTGATCCGATTGATGTAGCGTCAGCCGCACTTAAGTCTCCAAGTTCGCCACTCGACCAGACAATTATACTTTTTGATGCTGAAAGTGCTGAGGCAAACTTGTTAAAATCTGATGAACTTACATCAAAAAAATCAGAATATCCAGCAGCAGTGATATTACTTGCTAATGAATATGCGCCGGCTTCAGCGTCATCAATAACCTGGTATCTATTGATTTCGCTGGAAACAACCATCAAATCAGCAGACATAGCAATAGCATTAGCGTTATTTTTGTCTTTAAAAGAAATTAATCCGTCGCCCATACCTTTTGTTGCGCCTGGTGTAACTTTCAAGGTAACAGTTTTGGTTTCATTTGCTGCTAAGACGAACTCTGTTGCAGCTGGTTCCATCTCTACAGTCCAGTCTGAAGGTGTTCTGGAGGATTTATTTACAGCAGCAGTGATCGTTACAGAGGCTCCTGAAATATTCTTAACATCGCAAGTGATAGAACCTGTTGTAGTAGTCGCTTTTACTTGAATCTTATCGCCATTAGTCGATAACTGAAGTTGTGGAGAAACCTTTGTTGCTTTAATACAATTCAATACGTCTCTAGCGGATGTTGTATATTTTTCAACTACACCAATAACGGAAATATTATCAGGATTTTGTCCGGCAGGAAGTGTATATTTAAATGAATATGAATATTTCTTGCCGGCTGTTGTTGCGCCGGTTATTGAGTTAGCCTGTCCCCAAGCACCGCCCATAAATGAACGAACAACTTTCATGTGTTCGTAACCGGTTATTGTACTTGGCTTGCTATAGTAAGGATTAGTTTCATAGCCGGCCATACCAGATAGATAATTGTGCTGATCGTAACCTGCACCTGTTCCGGTGACTTTATCTTCAATAACAAGAGCGTTAAGTCTTACTTCGCCTGTTACTGCTCTAACAAATTCAACATTGACAATAGCAACAACTTCTCTTGTTGCAGGATCAAACGAATAGAAAGTTTCGAGACCAGCTTCAACAGCATTATTCATTACTGCTTCTGTTGCCTGTAGCCATGAACCTCTGTCGAGAAATACTGTTGCTGTTCCGCCAACATTGAATGCTGTTCTATTGATATTTCCTGTTGGGAAACCGGTCAATCCAAGTGCGCTTCCAATTTCACCTTGCTCAGGAAGTGCCATAGCATCTCCGTTGTGAACTTTTATTCCGATAACTTTATCGGGATATTTTTTGATGATTTCATCCATCACATAGGATCCATCAACACACCAACCGCACCATGCGCCTGTATGCTGTTCGATAAGTGTACGTTTAACATATTGAGCTGATGCTTCGTTTACACCAATGAGTGATACAAAGCCAATCACAGCCACTAATGCCAGTAAAAGGTTAAATGCTTTTTTCATAAAAATACTCCATAATATATTAGTAAAGCTTAAATTAAAAACAAGTTAAAAAAATGTAACTCTTTAATATACTTAACACATTCAAGAGGTATAAAGTTACAAAATATTTTCATAAAATGAAAAATAAATGAAAGTTTTTAT
>CAIOZA010000023.1 GCA_903862655.1 uncultured Ignavibacteria bacterium | reverse complement strand
CTCAATTTTCTCCTGTGAGAAATGAATTATCCCTTATCAAAATCATACATCAAGGAAGTATTCAATACTCCGATGGTCTTGATATTTATACTACCTTCACAAAGAATAAACCAGATATTCATATTGATCCATCGACTGCACCGTGGGAGGGTAAATTAGAATTCAATTATTCATCTGATGGCGGTTATATTATTATAGCAGGTTCAGGTATGGACTATGATATTGAGCTTTTTAATATATCTTCAAAGAATATGATTAAATATTATAATATTGGTATTGCAAATAATCCTAGAATAAGTCAAAACAATAAATATCTCAGTGTAAATGGTAGCTATGTCTATATGTTTGATTTGGGGACACTATTAGGTGTGACAGAAAATGCTCATATCAAAGACTTTAATATATTTCCTAATCCTACTAATGACAATATTAGTATATCTTATAATCTTCAAATATCAAGTCTAGTAGAATTAAAATTATCGAATCTGGATGGAAGCATTAATAATTTAATTAAATTTGAATTTCAAATAGATGGGCAATATTCTGAAATTTATTCTACTTCTGATTTACCAGTTGGGACTTACTTTATTTCTCTAAAAATAAATGATAAAATTTATTCACAGAAGTTAAATATAGTAAGGTAGAATGGTAATGAGAAAAATAATAATTGTTGTTGTTATAATTATAGCAACACTGCAAATTTATACTCAGGATCGTATTGACCCTGCATCATATATCAATGGATTAACATCACCAAATACAATGCTTAATTTTAATCCGGGTAAATTCGTAAAAGCTTGGAACTGGGGCTCAGAAACGCGTAAATTGGACTCTGCTTTATTGATGGACTTTAGTCATATTAATCCTACAAATCCCAGTTCAGACAATGAGACGAAAAGATTCGCTTCGCTAGGCCTTCGGCACCTTCATACGCAGGAATCACAAAGTTTTTAAGCCCACTTTTTTCAAAGGGGGTTTGGGGGTTTTTCCGGATCCTTCATCCCACCCCGCACTTTTTTCCATTGATTAATATGAGAGTCAGGTTTCATTCGTCTAGTTATATCCAAAAAATGGAAACAAAATAAGTACACTATGGCAAAGAAGAAAGAAACCGTAATTTCGGAACCGGGAATCAGGAAGAAGTTTATTTCGGTTAATAAAGCAAGCTTACACAATCTAAAAGATGTATCGGTCGATATACCTCATAATAAGCTGACTGTCATTTCAGGTGTCAGTGGTTCCGGTAAATCCAGTCTTGCCTTTGATACAATCTATGCCGAAGGTCAAAGACGATTTGTTGAGTCTCTGTCTGCTTATGCCCGTCAGTTTCTCGAACGCATGGGCAAGCCCGAAGTAGAATCAATAACGGGTCTTCCGCCGGCTGTTGCCATTGAACAAAGAAAGCAATCCAAGAATCCACGATCAACTGTAGGAACTACCACTGAAATCTATGATTATCTCAGACTTCTCTATGGCAGAATTGGAACAACAATATGCCGAAAATGCGAAAAGCTCGTTAAGAAGGATTCTCCGAATTCAATAGTAAATGAAATACTCCAATTAGACGATGATACTAAGCTGTACATACTGGCACCGCTCGATCCGCAGGCAAGAAACATTGAAGCTGAACTTCCCCGATTCAGAGAATACGGATTCTTCCGCTATTCTGTTCCCGGTTCTGATGTGATTCATGACTTTGACGATAAAGATGGTTATGAGAATTTAACCGTGAATGAGTTTTATGTTTTGATAGACAGAATGGTGCTTACCAAGGATGCTGAGTCAGTAACAAGACTTACAGATTCTATAGAGTTAGCATTCAAGGTTGCCGACGGTAGAATAAAAATCAAAAATCTTTCCAACAGAACAATGCTGAACTTCAGCAACCGCTTCGAATGTTCTGACTGCGACATAGTATATGAGGAACCTGAGCCGAGATTATTCTCGTTCAATAATCCATACGGTGCTTGTCCCTCCTGCCAGGGCTTCGGAAGAACAATCGGAATTGACGAAGATTTGATAATTCCCGATAAGACCAGATCATTGCAGAAGTTAGCTATTCATCCTTTCCGAACCACGCGTTTCAACGAAAATCAGATAGCTATGATTAAAGAAGCGGATAAAGCCGGTATCAGGCTAGATGTTCCATATTCAAGGCTTACTGAGAAAGAAATTGAATTTGTATGGGAAGGTTGCGGAACTTATTCGGGTATTAACGGCTACATCAAAATGCTTGAAGAGAACAATTATAAGATGCATTATCGAGTAATGCTCAGCCGGTATCGTGGCTATACCAAATGCCGTCACTGCGGTGGATCACGACTAAGAACATCAGCCCGACAAGCCTTCGTTGATGGCAAATCAATTCCTGATTTAGTCAAAATGCCAATATCGGATTTACTCAGTTTTGCAAAACAACTTAAACTTAACGAACATCAGCTCTCCGTAGTTTCTCAGGTAGTGAATGAAATTAAGTGGAGGATTCAGCTTCTTGTTGATATAGGATTGCATTATTTAACACTCGACCGCTTGAGCCATACTCTTTCCGGTGGTGAAGCACAGAGAATTAACCTTTCTACTGCGTTAGGTTCTTCCCTCGTGGGCACACTTTATGTCCTCGATGAACCTAGTATTGGCTTGCATCCACGCGATACTGACCGACTTATCACTATTTTGTACAAATTACGTAATCTTGGCAATACAATCATCGTCGTTGAGCATGACCCGGACATTATCCGCCAGGCAGACTATCTGATTGATATGGGGCCCAAAGCCGGTGAAAATGGCGGCGAAATCGTATTTGCCGGTACAATCGAAGAAATGAAGAAATCTAAACAATCTATCACGGCTCAGTATATGACAGGCAAGAAGTCCATACCACTTCCGGCAAAACGCAGCCCGGGGAACAGCCATTTTCTTGAGATAATTGCTCCCAGGGAACATAACCTTAAAATGGATCAAGTCCGCTTTCCATTAGGATGTATGGTTGTTGTAACCGGTGTTTCCGGTTCGGGTAAGAGTACATTGATTCATGATGTTCTTTACGATGGACTTAAGAAATCATTAGTTGGTGGCAAGGAATCAGCAGCCTCTTTCGAAAAAATATCCGGAACTCTCTGGCTCGAAAATGTTGAGATGGTTGATCAGTCTTCGATTGGCAAATCAACCCGTTCTACTCCAATTACTTATACCAAAGTATTCGATCATATAAGAGATTTATATGCTTCTACTCAAGCGGCTAAACAGCTTGGATGGAAACCCGGACATTTTTCATTCAACGTTACTGGCGGTAGATGCGAGGTCTGCGAGGGTGAAGGAACAGTAACAGTCGATATGCAGTTCCTGCCCGACGTTCAACTGATATGCGAATCCTGCAAAGGCACAAGATACAAGAAAGATGCACGATCAATCCTTTACAAAGGGAAATCCATTGTTGATGTGCTCAATATGACAATTGATGAGGCGCTCGTATTTTTTGCAGAATCTAACAAAATTACTAATAAACTAAAACTCCTCTCCGATGTCGGTCTTGGCTATCTCAGACTTGGTCAACCCTCTACAATGCTATCGGGTGGCGAATCCCAAAGAATCAAACTTGCCAATCATCTCGATGCAAGCTATAATTCCAATTTATTATTCATTTTTGACGAACCAACAACAGGTCTTCACCTTGATGACATCAATAAACTTATTCAATGCTTCAGACGATTGATTGAAGGTGGGCACAGCGTTATCATAATCGAACATAATCTAAACGTGATCGCATCGGCGGACTGGATTATAGATCTCGGTCCCGAAGCAGGCGAAGATGGTGGCTTGATTGTAGCAGAAGGCACTCCGGAAACCGTTGCGAAAGTAAAGCAATCCTTTACTGGAAAAGCATTGAATGAATTCTTAGAAGAACGTAAGTCTAATTCATCTTTAAAAGACTGATAAGTTCTTTTCTAAAAATTGGGATAGTCTTCTTGATAAAATTCCAAACTGCTTCTCCGTCAACCTCAGTTTCAGGATTGACCTTCTTGTCCAGAGTTGAAATATCATCCCAGATACTGTTTTCGGTTTTTTCAAAATCATCCGGTAAAATCCTTACCATGGTTTGCAGATCTATCAGTTGATTAACCGCTTGGATAATATTTTTTCTCCGGGTAATAAAATCTCTAAATCCTTCTCCTGCAATAGATTCTTCGATACTGTTAACAATATCCAGAAGATCATTAATTAAAATTTTGTTCGAACTGCTCATAATGTTAATCTTTTAAATTTACTACAGATTATTTTTTCTTTCCGGCTTCATTAGGAAATTTAAAAAAAAGCCTTTCTCTGCTCAGTAAAAGCATTTGATGACTATAATTTGATATAGTCGGTAATCTGGAATATATATTGAGTATAAAATGAAAAAATGAAACTCTTTAGGTTAGTATTTTTCTTATATTTGAATAGAGCAAAATTCAATTTAATTAAAAGCATTTGATGCTGCAAAAATTGATTGGCTTTTTTATCTCTTATCCGAATATTATTTCTGGGAATACCTTTATGATTTTATTAACAGATTTCTTGACCCGTTTGGCTCTGGCATTGCTTCTGGGTTCTGTGATAGGGCTCGAAAGGCAATGGAGACAGCATCTGGCTGGACTAAGAACAAATACTCTGGTTTGTGTGGGTTCAGCATTGTTTGTGTTATTAGCATTGAAAATATCCAGTGATGCAAGTGCCCCGGGTAGAATTGCCGGGCAGATAATTACTGGTATAGGTTTTCTTGGTGCTGGGGTTATCATGAAGGATGGTTTCAGCGTTCATGGATTAAATACTGCCGCAACTCTCTGGTGTTCCTCAGCAGTGGGTTCACTTGCAGGATTTGGATATTGGGCAGAGGCTTCGATAGCATCGGGAACTATTGTATTGATACATCTGGTTCAAAGACCAATCGCTAATTTAATCAATAAAAGACCAGTCCATTTCGAAAATTATATTACAACTTACCTGTTCAAAGTTACCTGCAGGGTTCTGCAGGAAAATGAAGTCCGTATTATTATGATTCGGAATCTGAACGAGGAATCGATTGAAATCAGGTCTATCAAAAGCCAATCCGGCCGAGAGCCCGGAAATATTGATATTTTAACAGAAATTACAGCTTCCGGCAAACAAAATCAAAGTATGGAGCGATTAGTCTCACTTCTCAGCATAGAAAAGAATGTCATAGCTGTCAGCTGGGAAATTACAGGGCATAATTCGGATTAGAAGATTGAAAATTTTTCTTTTTCTTTAATGACTCAACATCGTTTGGCTTATATATTTCTTATTTTTGTTTAAATTTAACACTTTTCAATATTGGGAATGTGACAATCTATCCCAAATAATTTAATTTCATTTTTACAATATGCTAGGTTCAAACTTTATTATAATTGAAAGAATGAAGGATGGTGTTTTCTTTAAGTTTGCACTTCACTTCATGGGACAAAATGGATTCACTCAGTTTACCAAATTTGCTCGCCAAGGCACAGAAGGAATCGACTTTACCGCTTACCGTGATTCAGTAAAACATATAATAAGGGTTGAAAAAAGCAAAGAAGTCATCGATCTATCCTTTATTAAGAGTATAGCCGAAAATAAGGATATATTCAGTGCAAGCCATACATTAATCGTAACCCCTCAGGAATTCACCCAAGAAGCTATTAAATACTCCAAAGATAATAATATTATACTATTCGGAAGACTTGAAATTGAATCGTGGCTCCAAGAAAAATTCAACTCATGCGAATCTTTTATTAATTATTTAGATGAATATTACATAAAAAGAACTGGTAAATATACTGCAAAGGAACTTGCGGAACACTATTTCCAAATTAAAAAAAACGCTCAACGCCGTCCGAATGAGCACGACATGAGATTATTGTCAGATATCGGAAGCGGTTACTATTTTTATAAATGGGGCACCTGGAATAACTTCTTGGCATCCATCGGAGAGAACATAAATATACTTAACTTTAATCCCAACCGAACACAGACAGCATCACTAGTCGAATTGATTGAATGTTATGTTGCCGTTAGAAAAAATTTAAATCGGCCTCCGACTACTGTCGATATCGATACCTTAGGAAAATATCCACATGAGTATTATTTACTTAGATTCGGCAGCTGGTCTAATTTGGTTATGTTAATTGAGAATGAAATTGAAAAAGCAAAAGCATTCAATCCTACTGAAATGTATGAAGAATTCCTTAGAGTAAAGAATAAACTAAACAAAACCCCAACTTATACAGATATGAGAATCCATTCTACCATTTCTCCTATTTCTTACATTTATAAGTACCACAGATGGAATGACTTCCTTGATGCTATAAATGAAAGCCCCCAGTTCAGTAACATTGACGACAAGGTTTTCATTAAAGCGTATCTTGAATTAGAAAAGAGACTAAATAAAAAGCCTTCTTATATTGACATTAAAAAGCATTACAAATATTCCTCTCAAACCCTTGAATTTAAATTTGGACAATGGAGTAACTTCACCAGATTAATGCAGGACAAAGAATTTGCAACTCTTGAAATCAAAGAAATTGATATTTTTAATGATTTCTATAGAATCAGGAACGTTCTCAATAAAGAAGAGATTACGATTTTCGAGATTGAACGGCATACATGGTATAGCATTCAGGATTATCTTAATAATTTTGAATCCTGGGATAATTTTTTCGCCACAATTAGCCAAATTGATCGGGATTGTGAGCTTATATCGAAGGAAATGCTTATCTATGAATATCTCAGTCTTATGGAAAAACTTAATATGACTTCGCTTACTTTATATGATATCAAAAAACACTGCAAATATCACTATCCTATATTTCTTTGCAAATTCAGGAGCTGGGCTGAGTTCATTATAGTAATGAAAGATTATGTCAGGTTAAACAAACGAGTGCTGAATGTTACGAATATCGAATTAGTAGAGGAATATTTCCGACTGGAAAAACAATTAGGTATATCACCACTATCATACACTGACGTAAAGAATCATTGTAAGTATTCACCTGATACCTATACTATCAGATTCGGTTCCTGGAAAAAGTTTATGGCGTCAATCGGCTTAAAATCAACTAATGATATAGATAAAGAAGACGTAATAAAAGAATATTACAGGCTTAAAGTCTCTCTGAATAAAAGGGTAATTCTTGGTACTGATTTTACTAAGTATTCAAAATACTCAATGACTGTTGTCAACAGACTTTTTGGCGGATGGATTAATCTGCTTAGTGAAATCCAGGAAGACTCAAATTATTATCAAAGGCCAACCGACGACGAACTGATTACTGAATTTTATAGAGTTAAGCAATTGCTAGGCCGAGACAGAATTTATGCAAAAGATATGGATCAAGTTGGTAAATATAGCAGAGCATGCTATATTGGTCATTTTGGTAATTGGAGAAAATTTCTGGCACATTTGAATGAAAATATGTCCCGTGAAAGAATTTCAAATAATTATTTGATTGATGAGTATAGAAGAGTTAAAGAAATTTCAGGTAAAGAGTACATCACGGTTAAAGATTTTGAAAAATTGAGTGGTCATTCTTTCGCTATTTTCTATACCAGATTTGGTTCATGGAATAAATTTCTTATTTCTATCGGCGAAACTCCATCTTATCGAATTGACTGGGATAATCTGACAAACGAAGAACTTGTTAATGAATATTATTCTGTACGAATAAAATTGAACAAAAAATTTCCCAGCATTGATGATAACGATAAAAACGGAAAATTCATGAGATATGTTTATAAGAAACGATTCGGCAAATGGAGTAATTTTATTAAATATGTCAAGAAATTGGATGAACAGCAATCAAATTCTGAATCTCTCAAGTGTATTAAATCTTAATTCCTTAACTTTGTAATTGCCTAAGCAATCACAAACAAATGACAATAAATGAAACCTGTATTTTTTGAAGATCAGTCAGAATTCCGTAAGTGGCTGGAAATCAACCACATGAAGGAAAGGGAAATTATCGTAGGTTACTACAAAGTAGGCACCGGAAAACCGAACATGAGCTGGTCGCAATCTGTGGATCAAGCACTTTGTTTCGGCTGGATAGACGGTATTCGTAAATCAATTGATGAAGAAAGCTACTGCATTCGCTTTACTCCAAGAAATCCAAAAAGTGTCTGGAGCGAGGTCAACATTAACAAAGTTAAAGTGCTGACTGAACAAGGTTTGATGCAGCCAGCCGGGCTCGATATCTTTAATCACAGAAAAGATGATAAATCAAAAATTTACAGCTACGAAAATAAGCCTCTAACTCTGAAAGATGAATATGAGAAAATATTTAGATCAAATGAAACAGCCTGGGAGTTCTTCTCGACTCAGACACAAACATATAAGCAATCTATATTTTATTGGATTATGAGTGCTAAACAGGAATCCACCAGAATATCCCGTCTCGAAAAACTTATTGATGCAAGCTCACAGCTAATGAAGGTGAGATAGATAATAATAGGCTCAGTAATAAATCAAGAAAGTTAATCATCTTAAGTTATTTATTAAATAGACTTCTGACTCCATGTCTTCTTCAGGCAACGCTTGATAAACTCCGCTTAATTGATGTATTCGCCTTTGAATTTCAGAACAGTCAAGCATATTAGCTTTTGCAATATGTTCATCAGACAAACTTGTAGCGAAACTATCATATAAATCCTCGATCTCGTCCTCAGCAATTTGAAAAGTTAAACTAACATAGTCATATATCTCTTGATGGTATTTTGCTAATTCCTTATAACCTGAAAGTTGTTTAACAATAACTTCATCAAATACCTTGAGAGTCTCACACAATGTTTCAGGAGAAAAGCCTTCTGACAATCTTCGAAGTGTTATTTTGTCTATATATTCCAGAAAAAGTGATCTGTCGCTACTTCTTATCGTCGCAAGTATCAAATGATAAATAGCACAAGAATAACCCTTAAAATCAACTATCGGTATTTGCTTATATTGATTAAACCTCAATTCCGGATCTTCATCCAAAATATATTTATTGATTAATAATAAAATTGTGTCCTTTTGCTCTGCCATTTTTTCATAGATAATAAAATTTGCTCTTTTTGCAATCCTCTTTAGTGCGGCTTCATTTCTTAAATGCCATTCACCTGGATGACTTTTCATTTTTTCCAGAATGAACAAAAGTCTTCTCGAAATTAGATACCTGGGTGTTGGATGCCAATCAAGAACTTTCTGAGTAAAAGAAGAATCAACATCTAGTATCTTATCAATATAATTTATCATCCATAATTTCTCAAATGTTTCCGATGTGGAAATTCTGAAGACATTGAAGCATCGATTTAAAATCAGTGCTGGTAAGGCAAGAAACTCTGGAAGATAGATAGGTTTTTTCGACTTTCCAAAAAAGTATCCTGTTGATAGTTCATAAATTGAATTGTGTGATGTTGACAAATTAGGACTGCAATTATACACATCATAATCAGGCAGTTCCTTATGTTTTTCGATTATTTTGCAAAATAAATTACATAAATCCTTAATATGAATATATGGAATTGCTGAAATTCCTTTACCGGCAATTATTCTTGAATCGAAATTTTTGGAAAGCCATCGCAGCAGGAATTTATAAAGAGGTGCATACTCGCACCAATCGCTAAACACGGCCGCAAATCTAACCACAGCGCATGGAAAGAATCTTGAATAATGCAGCAATAATTCTTCCCCCTCCTTTTTGCTTCTTGCATAATGATATTCTGCATCGGGAGATGATTTTTCTGTTACCGATTCACCGGGTTTTGGAAATTTACAAGCTGCGATTGAGCTTGCAAAAATAAATCTTTTGATGTTGAGTTTGGATGCTAATTCCAGCATGTTCTTAGTCCCGTCAACATTAACGTTTTGATAAGCTGAATTGTACTTATATGTAAAATCATAGTATGCAGCTAAATGGAAGATATAATCAATTCCACCTTGCGATTGAATATAATCAATTGCATCATTCAATCTTGACTTATTTGTGATGTCGCATTGAATCCAATGTAGATTTCTATGGTAAGATATATTTGATTCCTTGATTGATCGCCTTGCTATTGCATAAATAGTAAAATTTTCTATCATCATCTCTATCAAATGACTACCTACAAATCCACTGGCTCCGGTTATTAATATTGATGGCAGCTTGTTCATAGTCTTCATACCTTCAATCTTGATTGCTCTTTAATGAAAAGTTTGTACAAGATAAAAGCAATTAAACACATTAAGAAATCAATAATACCTGAAACAAGAATTATCCAATTCGAACTACCGAAAGTAAAATATAGTAACAAAAATAATGTAGCGCAAAGCTTAACAATAATTGTAAAAATTATCATACTCTCGAATTTCTTTAAGCTAAGTGCAGGCATAGTATAGCCAAAAGCCATGACAATATGAAAGACACCGCCCTGAATTTGAAAGAAATGCTCGGGTGAAGGTTTAAATCCGAAAAGAATTCTAATGTCATTAGTTACAAGAATCAGTCCTATCCCCACTAGGAATGAATGAAATGCTATTGCCCAGAGAAATATTCGTAGTAATGTGTCCAATTTAAGCTTCATAATATCACTTTCAAAATTAGGGAGTTGAAGCCACGTTAAATTTAACTATAAGTTTCATCATTTGCAAGCGCAGTATCATCTTTTTTATCAATGCGTTAGAAGATATTTAGCAAAATATTTACATATAACATTTACCCTATTTTTTTCATAATTCTTCAAAATATTATTTACGTGTATAATCTTTCATTTATTTTTGAAAATCTGTTTTTAACTCCTGTGATTCAACGAGATTTTTACTGAATTTTATATATTATATTTAAAACATTACTCAACTATCCTTAAATTTGCACTATCGTAATCATACTAAAGAAATAAAATGACAAAAGACGAAAATACATTTGAGATGATAGCCAAGACTTCGTTCGCATTGGAACAGGTTCTGGCTGATGAACTTTTGGCTATAGGAGCCGAAGATATTGAATTGCTCAACCGCGCTGTTTCATTCAAGGGCACCAAAGAAACTATGTACCGCGCTAATCTTGAGCTACGTACAGCTCTCAGAATCCTAAAACCGATATACTCTTTCCGCGTTCGCGATGAAACCGAATTATACAAAGAAACAAAACGATTCGACTGGGATCAATACTTAACTCCCAATACAACATTTGCTATCAATAGTGCTGTTCATTCCGAAAATTTCAACCATGCAAACTACGTGGCTCTTAAGGTGAAGGATGCAATCGTTGACCAGTTGAGAACTGTTTATGGCCGCCGTCCCGATGTAGAGCTTGAGAATCCCGATCTGAGGCTGCACGTCCACATCAGCGACGAGAAATGCACTATCTCTCTGGACAGCTCAGGTAATTCACTGCACAAGCGCGGCTATAGAATTGGTCAGGGCTTAGCTCCTATTAACGAAGTTCTGGCAGCTGGAATGATTCTCCTCACCGGATGGAACGGTCAGTCAAACTTTGTCGATCCAATGTGCGGTTCTGGTACTTTCCTGATGGAAGCTGCAACAATCGCCTACAACATTGCACCTGGTATTAAGATCAATGATTTTGGATTCATGCGATGGAAAGACTGGGACGAAAATCTTTGGAAGAAAATTGTAGCAGATGCAAAGAGCCGCGAGAGAGAATTTGACTATCAAATTATGGGATTCGACGAATCAGCTAAAGCTATCAACATTGCCAAAGATAATATAAAGAATGCCGAGCTTGGCTGGAAGATCCTTTTGAAAACCTGCAAACTTCAGGACTTATCTCCGGATGTCCTCCCCGATGGCGGACTTGTGATGATTAATCCGCCCTATGGCATCAGACTTAACATAACCGATACCGAAAGGCTTTATAAGGCAATCGGTGATGCTTTGAAGCAGAATTTCCTCGGGTTCAGTGCCTGGATTATCTCATCGAACAAGGAAGCATTGAAGTATATCGGGCTCAAAACTTCACGCAAACTCCAGCTTTATAACGGCTCGCTCGAGTGCAAGTTCCACAACTATCAGATCTACAAAGGCTCAAAAAAAGCGAAATACCAGCAGGAAGGGGAAAGTTCTAAGATCGACGAAAATCAGGAATAAAAAATATCTTATTTTTATTTTGTAATTATACTATCATTATTGTTAATTGAGTTAAAAAAAATATCAATGTCTTTCTATTGGTTAATTTCCTATCATTTCACCTTTGTAATAGCTGTCTTATAATATCTTCCCAGCCTATTACTTCCATCCGTGACTTCAGTATATGTTTCCTGATAATCTTTGCCTACATCAAACAATAAGAAAACCGGGTATGAAGGTTTTTCTTCTCCATCAAAAATTTTATATATAGTCGTATCGGGAGTACATTGTCTCTTATAGGTTGGTGTAAAGCCCGTAGAAAATTTATTCCTAACTACCATTTTAACTTGCGAAAGGTCATAGAAAACACACTCCCAAACCACATCCGGTGAACTATTATAATAACCATCGCCAGTATTTAAAATAGTATAGATACAATAATTAGAGCCATCAAATGCTGTAATGGACATAGGAGTTATTGTTGGTTTCTGATCCCAAATATCCTCTACTGTTACATCAGTTAAAAATTTACCCCTCATTACCACCGTCAGTCCAGACGAGTCAGTTTCAGCGAACCAAGTATTTTCATCTTTAAAATATACTGAAGGAGAATCCATTCTTGAAGTAAATACTACTTTGAATCGTAAAGCATTATCTACTATTCTGATAGTGGCTTTAATTTTCGGGGCTTCTAACGTTTGTCCATTCACTGTAATGGTAATATTGCTTAGTTTAGCCCAAACTGTAACAATAGGATTATCAGGAGGTACAGAAGGAGGTGCAAAGTACGTTGCTGCGTGATCACCTTTTTTCTCAATTCTACCCAAACCTCCGCTATAACCTCCACTCAATTCCCATTCAAAAACAAAGTCAGTATTATTAGCAAATCCTACACATATTTCACCATATCCATCGTTGAAACGAGCGGTTTCTCCTACAATATTAATTGCCAGAGCAACGCTTTTATTTACTTGAACTATGGCATAGCCTGGAAGAATCCTTAACCTGCTCGAAGGTGCAACAGAGCAAAAATGTTTGGTTTTAACGCTTATTTTATTGATGGAAGTATCTATTATAGAAGAAATCCTGGAAAACCATGTTTTACTAGTGTCCTGAAAAGCTATTGTCAAATACTCTTCGTTTGCT
>CAIOZA010000022.1 GCA_903862655.1 uncultured Ignavibacteria bacterium | reverse complement strand
TCGACCGGCGCTGCATGATTGAACTCAACTCCTGCTAGATGCTTATCGAGATGTTTAACTATAATGGCAGTAATTTCAGGTCTAATATATGGATCGGCTTTGATCTTTCCGCGCAGATCCTTGTACTGCATATTGTCGATGCTCTTATCAACTCTTACAAACAGATCCTTTTTCACATTCTCGACACATTCAGCTGAACAGAATCCGAAATGACGCTCGTATTCTTTCTCAAGAGCAATGAATTGGGAATTGCAGGGACCATAGCGGCAATTGTAAAATGTCTCTGCAGGTTCTCCTGTGAAATGGCATCTGGAGATAATCTTATGAGTTGTATCATCACCTACATGTGTGGAAATTCTTCCATCGAAAGTGTAGAGATTGCCCTCCCAGTTGCCGTCGTTGTAGGTGTTTACATACTTAACCACACCGCCGTCAACCTGATAGACTCCCGATAGTCCTGCCTGCTCGAGCATGATTGATGCTTTTTCGCAGCGGATGCCGCCCGTGCAGTACATGATCAGCTTTTTATCTGAAAAGCGTTTGCGGTAATCATCCAGCACTTTGTCCAGATCTTTGAATGAAACAGTTCCTGCGGGGATTGCATTCTTGAAGTGCCCGAGTTTATACTCATAGTTATTGCGCATATCGAGAATTACGTAGCTGTCATCCTCTTTGTCCATCACTTCCTTGAATATCTCTATCGGCATCTTTACTTTCGATTTCTCGACATCTTCAGCCTTGCAGACGAATCCCAAAGAGACGATTTCCTTACGGTAGCGCACAATCATCTTCACGAACTGGTGACCTTCTACCTCAGTAGCTTTGACATCGATATCATCAATTTGCTTGAAATAAGGAATAGAATCCAGATAGAGCCTGTACGCCTTGATCTGACCTTCGTTACCCGTTAGAGTGGCACTGATGCCTTCTTCACCAATATAGATTCTGCCTAGCAGACCGATATCCACGCAGAAGCGCAGATGATCGGCAACCTGTTCGTGAGGGTCGGAAATATTGACAAACTTATAAAATGTCAGTAGTGTGTATTTTGATTCTTTCAGATTCATGTTTTTCCTTTGTTATCTATTATTTGAATATTTCTTTCACTTTTTCAGTTCTATATGCAAAAATCTGCTCCAGCTTTCGGCGGACAAACAGACTGTGTGCGATTCTGCCGAGAAATCCGAACGGAAGTGCATAATGCACGATATCAATCAGTTCGACTCCTCCGGCTACCTCGTTGATGAAATGCTTGTGATGCCAGAACTTATACGGACCGAATCTCTGCTCATCCACAAAGTATGACGGTTCGGCAACGTGAGTTATTTCAGTAACCCAGTTTATCGGGATGTTCATCACCGGACGGACTGTATAGGAGATGATCTGCCCCGAGAACATCATCGCCGAATCGCCGGACTTAACCTCGAATCCCATAAAATCGGGCGTTATAACCTTCAGATTGGACGGATCTGAGAAGAAGTCCCATGCTTTTTGTACGGTAATGGGCAGGAACAGCTTTTTCTCTAGTGAGTATAGTTTCATCTATAATTTAATCGATTTTCTAAATTGTTATACTTGATTTGTATAGACCATAATTGGTAAATTTTATTCTTAATATTAAGCAAGATGAGCACGAAAATATGATTATCATGTCAGGTTCTTGATCAAATAATAGAAAGAAGTACAAAGCACTAATATTCCTAAGTCTTTTGAGCAATATTTATAAGCAGCAAGTTTGTTTTTAAATATATTTTAGTTAATTTAAGGGAAACTAATTTAAATATTTAGTCTAAATAAAAAAGTAATTCGCGAAATTTTTAACTACAATTGATAGGATTTTATGAAAAAATATCTATACCTTTTAGCGTTGCTAGTTCTAAATGCCTCAATGTTTTCTCAAATTAGATTCTCTGGAGGTGAAGCAACCTGGGATTTGAAGTGGAATGGTTACAATTTAAATTCCAGATCAACCGACTCTGTTCGGTTTGTGTATAATCAAACATCTAAGTTGGGATCGCTATACTTATATACCCACAAAAATGAAACTCCGACAATAACTCGAATTTTGGCAATAGCAAGCAATGTGACAGGTCCGGGAACATATAGCATAGCAACCGCCAACGTAAATGAAACCGGAACTACTTGTAGTATGCAAAATTCTGACAATGGATTCATAAGTATATCCCAAATGGATACTGCCTCTAAATTCATCGAAGGAACTTTCGAGTTGAACACAACTTGTTATGATGATGTAAACAACAAGGATTATGCTGCTAATATTACGAATGGAAAATTCAAAATGGGTAAATACTGGTTGTTTACAATTCTTGACGGCAACAGTAATATGATGAAGAATAAGAAAATATCTGTATCAAAAGTTAGTGGCAACAATCCACTGAATAATGAAAAAGTTGGAGATTATATTACAAATGACAGTAGTCGAATTTCGATAGGTGAATCTAAGCTGAAGAAAACCGATAAAGTGATTTTTGAAATCGCTGTTGATACAATCAGAACAACAAAGCCAAATCATCAAGGAGTCGATGGAATTAAATACATTGTAAGATTAGACAATATGGATATTGGTGAACAAGGATATGTAAATTTCAAAAACCCAAATGAACTCAATAAAAACGATACAGTAAAAATGCTTCATACTACTTTGCTGTACAATTTGGTGGTTAGTGTAGAATGGAACGCAAAGCCTGAATATCTAAATACTGTTGCGTCCTGGTTCAAAAAAGGTAGTTCATATATTTACAATGTAACCAATGGACAATGTGCTCTAAATAAGATTGAAATTTACGACAACAGTGTAAATTCAAATGATGCAGATATGATTATTAAAACGAGCAATATGGACTGGCCATGCGCCAACCCAAGCGGTATTGATTTCGCACAAGAAACTAACATAAATTATCCAAGAATAGCTTGGTCTGGAGATGATATTAATGGAGGATTTCTTGAAACTGCAAAACCAACATGGATATCATATGATCCAGTTGATAATTTTAGAACAATAATGCACGAATTCGGGCATTACGGATTTGGTTTTCGTGACGAATACTGTGACCAGCACAAAAACACATTAACAAAAACAATTAATTTCGGTTTCATGGACAATCAAAGGCCAAACAATGCTGATGCTGCATTTAATGATGAATATTCCAGCGAAATGTCTGATCCGGGAAGAATTGCTTTAGATGCTATATACAGTTCAACATCTCAAAAAGTTAATAATGGCAGAGATTGCTGGACATTTTTCAAAAATAAGTATGAGAGAGAATACGGTCAGGCACCTGATAAAATTTTCTGTTTAATCAGAACTCCTCAATCACAAATAAGAACCACAGGACTAACCTATGTACCCGGTCCTGAAGAATCAGACTGGGATATTAGCCGTCTTTTTGAATTTAATATTATAGATGCTGGAAATACAAGTATAGGAGATTTTAACTTAACTATTCCACCTGAAAATGAACCTGGATGGGTACCTAGCACTTTAAGGGTTAATCTTCTTAAACAAACTGAAATATTAATCGAAGGAGCTGCCCATATCGATAGACAAGGAATTATTTCTGGCTATGACAGAAAAGCAATTATATTAGGGGCTTCTATCCATGATACAGTATTGTATGAATATAACTTATTGCGTCAAGTCCATTTTCGAACTGAACACAAGAATGTATCAGGCAAAATCGATATAAATGTATTATCTCAAGCAAACAAAGATGAATTTCCAAATATATTAGTTAATAATTCTAATACATCCCAAAGTTCAGTTGATTCAAATTTCAGCTATATTAATTCTTGGGCTTATAATTCTTCAGCAGAATTAGAACTTAAACATTATACAGAGGCTAATTATCTGGTCAATCCGTATCTAACAATAAGTAAATATGGCAACACTCTGAAGACCATAGATCTCAATTATAATAGCAATGAAAATGTTTGGAAAGCTGTGATTAAAGATACAATAAATCCAAGAGGGTATAATTTCTTAAATTGCTACTATAAACCAGATTCCACTTTCTTTTCAGGACAATATGCATCTATCTCAAAGTTTTGGCAAAATATATATACCAACGATGGTTCAGCATCGATTCTGTTCGATACTTTAACAAAAGGAATTGAGAAAGTTGCTTTCTTTTCAACTCAATTTACTCCATTAACAAAAGGATTGCAGTCATTTTCGAAAAATGCAAGCGACATTTACTCTTTGGCTGTCTATCCTAATTTAGTAGCTTTTGACGGAGCTTCGGCAAATTACCTTACAATTCAATACATATCACAATATGTGCAACGGGACGAAGAAAAGTCTTTGCAAATGTTTAAGTTTAATGAAATTGCCAGATCATGGGAATTAGTCGGAGGTACAATTGACACTGTAAATAAATACGTAAATGCCAAGATTAGTTCTCCCGGAGTGTATTCATTATTCACGACAGTACAGGGTGCTACATCCGTCAACGATGGGCTGAATGAAGGTCTGAACCTACAGATCATTCCTAATCCTGTAAATAACTATTTCGAACTTTCTAATATTTTCCCAATCGGACAGAATGTAAAGCTTAAGATATATAATCAATTTGGTGAGAATGTTTTGGAAAGCGAGTATGTTGCAAGCAATCCGATTACACGCATCGGCACAGCAGGTTTGGCTGTAGGTGTTTATTTCTGTACCATCAGCTCAGGTCAGGCCAGCAGGACGGGTAAGTTTGTTATTATCAGATAGGGATTGATGTCCAAGAAATTTTGTACTGTAGGGGTACGGCATGCCGAACCCTTAAAATATCAAGTATTTTCTATTTATATTCATCTTCATCCCATTTGATAGGGTTGTTCTCTATATAAGTTCTAATTTCAAACAATTCTCTATTATTTTGAATAATATGCTCGAAGTAATTGCGATTCCAGACCGAATCACCTAGAGTATTGCGGATTTGATTGATACGCATTGCAGAAAACGTTTTAAATTGACGAACAATCTCTGATAAAGGATGTATTGTAGGGGCGGGTTCTGAACCCGCACTTACGGCTTCGAGAATAATTATACAATGAATATGATTAGGCATAATACAAGCATAATCTAATCGAATTTTTGGATTATGATTTGGTAATTCAAACCATGTCTGCTCTACTATCCTCCCGAAATCTTTTAATTGCATTTTCGCATTCATGATCGAACCAAATAAATGATGTCTGTCTTTTGCTAATAATGTTCAAAAATAATAACCCGGTTGGGAATAATCGTAATCTTTGATTCGAAGAGATTTTCGGTTGGGAAAATTATTATCAGATTTCATGCTATACATTCTGTTGTTTAGTAAGGGCGGGTTCGAACCCGGCCCTACATTAAAGGGCTATTCATATTTTTTATATACCTCGTCCATCTTCTTTGCCAATGCGAAATCCCGTTCGGTGAGACCGTCGGTTTCGTGAGTAGTGAGCGAGACATTTACTTTGTTATATACGTTCTTCCAGTTAGGATGATGGTCGGCTTTCTCGGCTTCAATGGCTACGGCAGTCATAAAAGAGAAAGCATCGCGGAAGCTGACGAACACAAACTCCCGATGAATGAACTTACCTTTCTGTATCCATCCATCTTTCAATGTGGTCAGCTTTTCAATTATTTCAGATTTTTCTAGATTTTTCATATTATTCTCCTCCTAAATATTCTTCAGTTTTGATAACTGTTGCATAAAATCCGTTTAATGCCGCCAGGAAGCTGTTCTGTATTACTTCTGCTATGACTAACTGACCATTGATCTCCAGATTCTTTGTAGCGCAGGCATCACCGATCAGGGTGCAATTGAATCCAAGATCCTTAGCCGCTCTGACTGTTGAATCGATACACATGTGTGTCATCATGCCGCAGATGATCAGGTTATGAATTTCGTTTGCTCTCAGATATTCAAGAAGTTCAGTTTCGCGGAAGCTATTGGGATAGTGTTTGGTTATTACCATCTCATTGTCTTTTGGTGTTAAAACTCGGTGTATCTCAGCTCCCGGTGTGCATGGCAGAAAAAAAGTCGAATCAGGACGATTTGATATATGTTGTACAAATATAACAGGCATTCCATCTTCACGGAAAGCATCGAGAATCAAACGCGAATTGATGCACGCTTTTTCAGAATCGACCAGAGGGTTAACTCCACCATCGAAGTAGTCGTTCTGAATATCTATTATTAGTAGTGCTGTTCCCATTTTTTTTTGACAATACTGAATACAATGAAGAATCCAGTTTATTTTAATGATTTTCTGCCACGAAGTGGCTGTAAAGCAAAAACTGTAGGCATAAACCCATTGAAATAGTTCACACCAGTCTTATCTTTTCATTCTGATTATAGCATTTCTCAGCCAGTGGTCTGAACTTATCAATCCAAAGCATTTCGAGTATCTCCAGATCTTCATTATAATCATAGTTAGGATCATCCTTCAGAGCCAAAGTTTCGGCTTCCTCGTAAGTGAATGCTTCTTCTCCATAATTATTCCAATCCACCTGAAGTGCATTGTTGAAGTGATTACCAGTTGTCAGCATCAACTTAATTCTAACATCCTTGTTCTTCAGATTTAGTGAGCTGCCCAGAAATACTCTGCCTGTTTTCTCATTCCGGAAAACAAACACCCCTTTGGGTGGGATCATATTCATAAACTCTTGTTTTAATTTCTTTTTGTCTATCATAACTTATCAAAATAATAAAGAAAAAGAGAAGAAATTAATCTTCTCCTTATACAACGAAATAGTTAAAGCTTTTAGTCTTAATTCTTTGGTATCGTGAAATAAAAAGTGCTTCCCTTACCAACTTCACTTTCAACCCAGATCTTACCGCCATGCAATTCGATGAATTCTTTGCATAGGATCAAACCCAATCCTGTTCCCTTCTCGTTATTCGTACCTCTGGTTTTTATCTGTGAATCAAGCTGAAACAGTTTATTTATGTTTTCTTTGCTGATACCAACGCCACAATCCATAATTTTGATTAAATTAAACTTGTCTTCTTTAGAAGTTTCACTGGAAATAGAAATTGTTCCGCCATTATTCGAAAACTTAATTGCATTTGATATAAGATTTCTAATAACGAGATCGATCAGATGCTTGTCGCAATAACACTCACAATTTTTGTTTTTAATTAAATCAAATTTTATATCTTTATTGGCTGCGCTTAATTTAAACAGGATTAAGTTCACATATAATATATCATTAACATCGATTATTTCGGGAGTAAATACAATTTGCCCCTGCTGACTTCTGGACCAGAATAGCAAATTGTTGAGCAGCTCTAGCAATCCCTCAGATGATTCTTTTATCATCCCAATCATTTCTTTTCTTTCTGTCTCATCTAATGAATCAAATTCATCATCCAGAAGATTCGAAATCTGAAACAAATTCGCGACGGGATTCTTAAGATCATGAGCAATAATTGAAAAGTATTTATCTTTTGCATCATTCAGATGCTTTACTTCTCCATAAAGCTCTTCAAGCTGATTGCCTCTGACATTCGCTATTTGTCGTTCTTTTCTGTAATTCCTTACAAGGAAGGAAATTATCAAATATACAAATGCTGATCCGTAGATCACAGTAATTAGAGTATCGGCGAATCTTGTGGTTTCATTTGGAAAATTAGTAATTCGATCAGGATAATAATATTGATAAAGATGGAGGCTAACTAACAGAAAAACAAAGAAAATAAAGATGATATTAAGCCTGTTAGTTGGAAGTATACACAGTGTTAATACAAAAATCATAAATAAAACTAAAGTATTTGACCCGTTGTAGCCACCATTATTTATCCAGACCAATCCAATGCCCAAAAAAGCAATTATTGCAAAAGGGAATACCATCTGAGAATATTTCTTTTTATATCTTACAAAATATAAAAGAAAGACTAACCCTAGTGCTAAAACCCAAGGAATAAGGAAGACAATTGGAGTGTAATTCAAAATAATATTAGCTATGCCACCCACTATGCTGATGAAGCATCCAATAGCCAGAGCGACAATAAGCATCTTCTCTTCTAATATCATTGTTCTTTCGGTGCCAAACAGAAGATTCTTGAACCAACTCGCCATTTTTGAAATTTCCATCAATCTACACAAATTTCATATCATTAATTATAATTATCGTCAATTTATTAGATTTCTTAAATGTTGATTGTATAAAATTTAAACGCTTATCAATGGATAAAGGTAGGAATCATCTGTTTTTGCCTCACAACCCTGGTGTTTGCTGATGTACTGCCCGCAGTTACTGCCGATCTTGTTTTCTTCTAGTTCACCTATGCTGATGATTACATCATAGCCACAAGATTTGAATCTATCGGAGATTTCAAAATTATGTCCGTCTGTTTTGATAACATTGAACATCCCATTTGCTGAAGCTCTAAATGTCGGATTTAACGGTGTTAATTTAATAAGGAAAATCGCAGGATCGAAGTATTCAACTATCTTTTCGGGTTCGATGATATTCTGCTGTGATACTGCAAAATTCAACGTAATCTTCTTTCCCCCATGTTGATAGAATTCCTGTGAATATTTCCCTATCTGCTCAAAGCTCCATTTTTTTACGGGAATCAGTTGATCTCTCTGTTCAATGTCTGTGGAGTGAATTGAGAACTGGAGCTGGAAAGTATCAGAATAAAGTTTGTGTTTGATTTCCAGCAATTTATCGAAAAAGCCTCCAGTCGATGCCGGAGCAATTGAAGAAAGGGATGGCAGGAAATATCTATAATTATATAAGCTCGGGAAATCCTCAAGTATGCTTAGAACATTAGGATTGAATGCTGGTTCACCCATTCTGGCAAATTGTATCTTGAATTTATCGGTGTCAATGTAACCATCAGGGAACCTTCTATTAATCAGATAATCTATCTGAAATTTAAGCTGATCGTAAGAAACAATACCATTGAAAGATCCGCCAGCATCGCAGAATTTACAATTTACCGGGCAACCAAATAGAGTTGAAATAATCAGAACCCATTTTTGATTGATAGTGTATGGAGGTTGTGTTGATTCAACGAATTCCAGTAGTCTTCGGTTCTCGTCTTCAGCTATAAATACAGAGGCTATTTCACTATCGGAGGTTTTGCTGATTACTTTCATTCTAACTATTGATTTTTCTGTAAATGTTCATGGCGGAATTAATGCCCATACCGCTAGCTATCGACGACTGCCTGTTCATTCCATTAACACAGTCGCCTATAAAAACAAGCTTTTCCGCATTAATCAGTTCTTCTCTTTTTGAGTTAATTGATTCACTAAATATCGAGAAATCAGGCTCACGCCCAATTGCGAATATAATGTAATCAACTGCTACTTCCTTCATCATGCCATCGGATTCGAATGTTAGCCTAAGCTTCTCGCCATCAATGACAACTTTGGTTAAACTATGATTTAAAAAAACATTGATTCCCGGAATTGTCTTTGATCTCTCTGCCAGAAGTGGAATAGCTTTGATTTCAGATGTTCGGCAGAAGATATCGGATTTTGTACCATATTGAGACAAATTGATAGCATAATCAAATGCCGCATCGCCGGAGCCGATAATTGCAAAGTGTTTATAAACTCTGTCGTCAACATCAGCAACTTCGTAAAATATTTTTTTGCTGACTTCTTCGCTGATTTCTGCGTAAGGCTTTTTGGGTATTGTTCCGTTAGCAATAACAAGGTAATCTGCCTGGATTTGCCTGTCCTTCAGTTGTAGTGTGAATACCTTGTCGTCAAAACTGCATTGCTTGACTTCATCGAAAATTATTGGAGTACTTGTATATTCCAAATGATCATTAATTAGCTGAATCAGCTGACTACCTCTAACGCCAATAGGAAATCCAAGAAAATTCTCGATCAGATTTGCATTCCAAAGCAAGCCACCAATTCTATTTTTTTCTATTACTATACAGTCAATTCCGTAGCGTTTTAGTTGGATCGCGCATGCACATCCAGCAGGTCCACCACCAATAATAACTGCCTGGTATTTATCGGGCATCAAAAGCTCCTAATATTTCAGAAATAAGATTCAATTTACAGAAACCAAAAGATAAATTCACACAAGAGGCTAAGTGCATTTCATAATTATAAGCAGAAGTCCCATCAACGAGTAAAGTACATTCATATCCGTGTTGAAAGGCGGATCTGATAGTAGTTTCCACGCAAAGATTAGTCATCACACCAGTAACTATTAGTCTTTCCACACCCATTTGTTTTAATATTTCGTTCAGTTCAGTGCCCCAGAATGCATCATACCTTGTTTTGTCGATCACAGTTTTTCCGTCGGTAGCAAATAATTTGCTTAGACTAGACAAAGGATTGCCGATTTCGATCATTCTCTGCCACCATACGCCCATCATGCCTGCATCATCGTTATCGTTCACATGACGAGTATAGATAACCGGTATGTTCATATCAGTGAATGTCTCACTGAGTGTAACTAAATTTGGCAAAATAGCTGTTGTAGAAGGAATATATGCCTTTGATTCTTCTCTCAGAAAATAATCCTGCATATCCAATACCAATAATGCTGAATTTTCTACATTAATTTCTTCAGACTTTGTTCTGCCTGAGGTTCTGTAAGACTGATTGATTATATCTTCAGCCTTATCATATATATTCGATGTAGTAAAGTATTCTTCTTTCACGGCAAAATGATTTTCATATTGGAGAAATAAATAATTAGAAAACCTTGTACATTACCCCTTATCCATGATTGCAGAGGATTCGGTTAGAACTGCTCTAAAACCCTTATATCATTTTCATAGAGAAGCCTGATGTCATCCATACCTGTGCGGAGCAACGTAACTCTTTCGATACCAAAGCCGAAAGCATAGCCTGAGTATTCATCGGGATCAATTCCGCATTCACTGAGTACATTCGGATGAACCATGCCGCAGCCAAGTATTTCCAGCCATCCGCTCTGCTTGCAGATACGGCAACCCTTGCCCTTGCATAGGAAGCAGGACATATCGAGTTCGGCACTTGGTTCTGTGAATGGGAAAAATGACGGACGGAACCTGAACTTGGAATCATCACCATACATCTTCTTTGCAAATGTCATGAGTGTTCCCTTTAGTTCGGCAAATGTTACTTTCTTATTGATATAAAGACCTTCTATCTGATGGAACTCAGCCAGTGAACGTGCGTTTATCGATTCATTACGATAGACTCTTCCAGGCATGATACATCTGATAGGCGGCTTCTGTGACTTCATAACTCTTATCTGGACAGGAGATGTATGAGTTCTAAGCAGAAGTTCTGAATCTGATTTTATGAAAAATGTATCCTGCATATCTCTAGCCGGATGATCTGGTGGAAAGTTCAGAGCATCGAAATTATGATATCCATCCTCGATGTCAGGCCCTTCAGCTACGGTGAATCCCATACTTTGGAATATATCAACCATACCCTGTATTGTCTGAAGAACGGGATGTTTGCTGCCGGTGAAGTTTCTTCTGCCGGGTAATGTCAGATCGATATCAGGGACGCTTTCAGCAGAATCCTCTAATTTATCTTTCAAGGAATTAAATTCAGTCTCTGTGAACTGTCTGAGCAGATTGAGTTCTTTGCCAACCACAGGTTTGTCTTCTTTCGAAACATCTTTAAGCCGATCGAAAAGCCCTGTGAGCTTGCCTTTTTTAACGAGATACTCGAGTCTGAAGTTCTCTAGATCGTTGCTGGTCTTGATTCCTGGCAGTTTTACTGCGATTTCTGCTCTAAGAGAATTAATTTCGTTAATCATATCAGGTTCAAAAATATTACTCAATAAGAAATACAAATATAAAAAAATCCCGCGAATTTGCTGTCAGAATATTGACAGGACAAATGCGCGGGAATAAAATGTCACCTATCTATTATCCGATTGCCTGATTTACAATTAATGTAAACAATTCTGGCTTTGTTGTAGCAAAATCAGCAAGAACCTTACGGTTGATGTCGATGTTCTTCAACTTCAAAGCATGAATTAATCTCGAATAGGTTGTACCATGGAGACGTGCCGCTGCATTTATTCTGATTATCCAGAGTGAGCGGAAGTTTCTCTTTTTTTGTCTGCGGTCGCGATATGCGTATTGCATACCTTTTTCAATGTGATTTTTCGCTAAAGACCAGACGTTTTTTCTTCTACCCCAATAACCCTTGGCGTGCTTCATGAACTCTTTACGTCTGCGATGAGCGGCTACTTTGTTTACCGAACGTGGCATTTTATAACTCCTGTTATATGTTTAATAAAACGGCCGTGGGAGAGCCTCACCCCGCGCGCCAGTTGTTTGATTGTATTAACCGATAGCTAGCATTTTAGTAACTCTGCTCATATCAGATTTATGAACCAGTGTTGATTGACGTAGATTTCTCTTTGTCTTGCGAGATTTCTTGGTTAATATGTGGCTCATGTAAGCCTTTTCTCTTTTGATCTTACCAGAGCCGGTAAGTTTGAAGCGCTTCTTGGCAGCTCCTTTTACTTTCATCTTAGGCATTTTATCTACCCTATATTATATAAGTTGTTTATTTCTCTAAAAGTAAAGATTTCCTGCTATGGAAAACAACAGGACTACAAAAATAAATAATTCTTGTGAATTATAAAAAATTATTTACGATATTTTTATATTTTTCAACAATTTAATTAATAAAACAGACTTAAATATTCCACTGAACTCATTTTAAAATCAAATTCTAGCTAATATTTAGTAATAATATTTTAACAAAATGTAAAAATTACTTGACATTATGTAAAATATATCATATATTTGTTTTGAACAAAAGAACAAATATTCAAAAGGGATAATTCATGGAATCTAAATTTCTACTTCCTCATCGCTATAAACTTATTGGATGGTTACTTCTGGTTCCATCGTTTATTATGGGAGTTCTGTGGATGGCTGGTGTTCGGGCAGTAGTGAATGCACCTGTATTTGCATTGTGGAGTACAAATCAAGAAGTATTCACCATCATTCATAAGAACATTTATAATGAAATTGTTATGATTCCATTGTTAATTAGCCTAATGATTGTAACATTCGCAAAAGAGAAGCATGAAGATGAATATATAATGAAGCTCAGACTTGATTCATTAGTTTGGTCAATTTATATAAATTTCACATTATTAATTATTGCTATCACTTTCATATTTCGTGATGGTTATTATAATATTATGATTTACAATCAGTTTACTGTTCTTATTTTTTTTATTATACGTTTTAATATAGTACTTTACAAGAACAAGCATCAGTTAGATAATGAAAAATAATATCAGAGTCGAAAGAGCAATTAAAAATATTACTCAGGAAGAGTTAGCAAAACTGGTTGATGTCAGCAGACAAACAATAAATGCGATGGAACTTGGTAAATATGTGCCCTCGACTGTTCTGGCTTTGAAGATTTCAAGAGTATTCCAGAAAAGGGTAGAGGATATATTCTATCTGGAAGACACAGATTAGAGTTTAAGAAATAGTTATTTGTAGACAGTCAGCGTTGATTGTCCTACCGGGTAGGTTAAGTATCCTACATTACAAGCAGAAAATCATTTTTTTATATTTATTATAATTCACGTTTTTTACTATTAATTCAAGGAGTATTTCCATGAACAAGTTATTTATTTGCCTTTTCGCAATATTGCTTCTAATCGGAGCAACATCAAACGCTAGCAGTAAGAATCGAATAGGGACTTACGATTCCAGAATCATTGCTATCTGGTACTTCAATAGCCCGGAATTCCAAAAAGAAATGAACGATATGAGAGAGTCATTTAAAAAAGCAAAGGAAACCAATGACACAGTAACAATTAAAATGTTAGAACAAAAAGGACCTTTAACTCAGAGAATACTCCACGATAAGGGATTTGGAAGAGGTTCGGTTGCTGAAATTATCGAGAAAAAGAAGGACGAACTGATGTCTCTGGCTAAAAGCGAAAATTTAATAGCCATTGTTTCGAAATGGGAATTGAACTACTCAACTTCTGATGTTGAAGTAGTTGATGTAACAATCAAACTTCTCGAAACACTGAAGGCAACGGATAAGGTTATTAAAATGTATGACGAAATGAAAGCTCAAGAACCACTCAAAGATGCATTTTTCCTGGAAGATTGAACAAGCACCATTGCGACTGCCAACAAAGTTAATAGCTCTTCAGAGTTTTAATTAATTAAGGCAAAATTTACGAAATTTATGTCACCTTTTCAACCATAGGATTTTTCCCTATGGTTGAATTGCATTTATGGCTGCTGGCTGACAATCCACATACTCTTAGTTTATTATCACCTATTCTATCTCTTAACCGAAAAACCTGCATATTGAGTGTTATTATCTGTCCTAAGCATCAGATAGTATATTCCCTGTGACATCCCAGTTGTCTGAAATGTTAATGTATATCTGCCCTGGGATTTATTCTCATTGTCAATAAGTGTAGTTACTTTTCGGCCATTCATATCATAAGCAGCTATGCTAATATTTCCGTTGGTAACCAGAGCATAATCTACATAAACATTCCCAGATGTCGGATTCGGATAAAGTGCTGTAATCGAATTAATCTGAGGCATCGGAGGAGAGTCACTCTTCGACCATCCGAATTTATCAGCAATAACTTGTGCCTGATCTGATGTCTTCAGCAGATTGGAGTAGTTATTCGAAGCCATGAATGCAAAAGCTATACGGGCTGTGTCTTCTGGCATCATCTTCATTGGTCCTGCCGAAATAACCTGCGAAATATCGGTTTCAGCAGATTGGGAATGTTTCATGCCATTTGTTAGAGAAATCCATTTTTCTGCTTTTGAAAAACCATTGTAAACACCGATATCGTTATCAGCTGAGCCGCCATTGTTCATTGCATAGTAATTTATAATTTGCGGTGTCAACAGTTTCGAACCTACATAGGGTAACGATGTATCCTTTACATTGAGCACATATCCGAGATTTTTTGTTACATTATAAGAAGCTTTATTGTATGCACCGGAAGGTCCAATATCCCAGTCGAAGTAAAGCCCAAGATAGACAGAATCGCGGAATTTACCTGAACGATTGATGACATCATAAGTTATAAAGATTATATCATCGGAAAAACTGCCCTTTAGTTGATATGTGTTTTGTGTGATATGAAGTCCAGCGGATGTACTGTCAATATCATCTTCATAAATTGTTGTCCCCTGAAGAGTTATGGAATCATTTGTTCTGTCCAGGTTAATTATCTTTAAAGTTTTGAAATCTTTGTCAGCAAATGACTGATCTATTCCCCGAACAACATCGGAAACCCGATCATAGCCTGTGCCTGCAATCATACCACCCTCAAAGAGAAGGTTACTGCCATTTTTATATTTAAATCCAATTCCCTGCAAATTCTCGGAATAATCATTATAACCAATATTCCCGCGTGAATTTATTGTTGTTGAAATATTATTAGCATCAAAGTTGCGGAAGCTGGGGTTCATATATAGAGATATATATCCTCTATTGATTATACCTTTATTGTCGCTGATTGTAATAATAATTTTGAAAGCATAATCAATAGGTACACTCTTTGGGATAGTGAATTTAAGCAAATTAGTTGCATCTCTTACTTCCATTGACTGCATTGAACCGAAATATTGAATGTCATTTTCTAGTGTAACCGGTATAAGTGAATTTGTTTCTATGGAAATATTAACACTGTCCACAGGAGATAGTACATTAATAAAAGTCAGAGCAATTTCGACAGATTCACCAACATCGAGGACACCATCGTCATTTGCATCTTTAACTGTATATCTCTGTAAAATCACTGAGCGGGGTGATTTGGTGGAAACAGCCTTGAATGCATTAACTCTGCCCTTGCCGAGTTGGTCTAAGTATCCCAAATTCATTAGTGTAATATCGTCGCAAGTCGCCTTCAGATGTTCAATTGCCTGCAATGGATTATATTCCGGAAATTTATTTCTAACAAGTGCCATAACGCCAGCCGCAACAGGTGAAGCCATAGAGGTTCCATCCATCATCTGGTAGTCGTTATTTGGTACTGTTGCTAATATATCCACACCAGGTGCGGCTACATCAATTGTTTCGTTATAATTCGAAAAACTCGCTTTTTGATTATTTACATTAATTGCTGAAACCGACATCACCCCATTATAGGCTGCTGGGTAGAAACTCTCGTAGAGGCCGTCGTTACCTGCCGCTGCTACAACAACAGCCCCAAGTTCAACAACCTTATTTATAAGCTCCTGCTCAGATTCAGATCTGGTGTTGCTTCCCCATGAGCAATTAATAACTTTTGCTCCGAGCGAAGCTGCATAAAGAATTCCAGTGTAGCCATTGTCAACTGAAGTACCGAATGGATTATCTCCGGCACATTTCACAGGAATCAGTTTTATCTTTCTCCCAACACCGGCAATTCCTGTGGAATTGTTAACAATAGCTCCGATTGTACCACCGACATGAGTTCCATGAATATGTCCGGGCATTGGATCATTATCCTGTCCTGACTGCGACGAACTCATGAAATCCCATCCGTGCCAGTCGTCCACAAAACCGTTATGGTCATCGTCAACTTCATTTGTTCGTTTATCGCGACCCAGACTATCCAGACCATGTTCTCCAGGATTAATAAATATTGCTTCTTTCAAATCTTCATGCTCATAATCAATTCCTGTATCTACAACCCCAACTATTATTGCTTTGTTCGTATCAATCAAATCCCAGGCAGAGAAGGCATTAACACTGTCAAGATACCACTGACCGCTCTTCTTGGGATCATTAGGTGTTTCAAGTAATTTATGCTCAGGCATTGGTTCGGAATACTCCACACCTGGTATTGATGAGACTTTTCTACTAAGAAGAACAGGATTTATTTTTTTATCATACTTAATAATGAAAATACGCGACAACGGGTCTGAATACTGTGATGAGGACAGCATTTTGTCTGTTCGGGACTTATTGATAAAATTAAGTAGCTCCTTAGGGACATAGGATTTAATAGAATATTCACCAATCATACTATTAAGAAGATCATTTATCATACCACTGCGACTGGTAAAACTCTGAATATCTGTCTTTTCATTTAGCTTGACTATAATTTGCCCATCTCGAAATCCAAAAGCAGCACTGATCCCACAAAAAAGCAACACAGCGACTAAGTTGAGTGTTTTCATTTTATTAATAATTTTGTTGTGAATTCTAATTAATTAGAAACTACAAAATAACTTAAATATTTTAGAAAAAACATTAATACGATTGCAACCTTAATGTATCTTATAACACTTAAAGAAGCAAATAAGTTACAAATCAAAGAAAGAAAGAATTTTTTTTGCCAACTGAGGAAATTTTCGTAATTTTGCAACGCTTCCTTAGCTCAGCTGGCTAGAGCATCTGACTCTTAATCAGAGGGTCGAGGGTTCGAGTCCCTCAGGGAGCACAGACAGATGTTTGTAATGTCAATAAAAACAAAGACTTGCGAGTTTTTAAAAATTGTCGCTAACAGAAAACAAAACAGATTTAGGGCATTTATTGAATTACATACAAATTAAATTTAAAAGACACTGGATTTAAATATTCAGTGTCTTTTGGTTTTATAACAGCTGTTCGCCAAATGGAAAACAATGGAAAAGCCAGGTCTACGTAAATATTTTTTTCGCATCGATCTATAGAAGGTCATCCTAACCCATTATCACTAATAAGCCTGATAAATGTCTGCAAGACCACTTGCAGTTCAATCATGAGGCATTGATAAGGCTGGAAATGGGATTTAGAATTTGTGAGCTTTTGGAAGTCAATGTATAGAATAATAAAGAGCCTGAGAGAAATTTCAATTGATTAGTTACATTGGAAAATAAAAAATTAAAGAAAGTGATTAACCTCATGTAACAATCATAATTTTAACATCATAATATCTTAAGTTATAAATCCTAAAGAGTAAAGCTAAAAGTACTGCCCTTCCCGATCTCACTTTCAGCCCAAATCCTTCCATTGTGCTTATCGATAAACTCCTTACACAATACTAAACCTAAACCTGTACCGGTTTCATTTTCTGTACCTCTTGATGATTGGTTTATATCAATGCGGAATAAATTAGAAACAGATTCCTGATTCATTCCAACACCATTATCACTAACTGAAAAAACTATACATTGTTCCTTGAATGAATTAACAGCAGTTGGATTTTGTTTAACGTCAGCTCTGATGATAATTTCACCTCCTTTTGGTGTAAACTTTATAGAGTTTGAAATGAGATTCCTAAAAACAAGTGAAACCATATTTTCATCGAATGTAAGGAACAAATCATCTGGAACATTATTTAGTATTGCTATATTCTTATTAATTGCGGATTGATTTAATAAGGAAACTACATCCGATACCAAGATTGAAATAGATTGACTAATGGGTTTAAAGTCAATTTTATTGCTGCTCATTCTGGACCATGACAAAAGGTTTTCAACCAGATCGGATACGTTAGCTGAAGAATCCTTAAGGGCTTCGATAAACTCATACTGTTCTTCCTTGCTAAGCGTATCGTGCATATCGAAAAGAAGTTTTGATAGATTCTTCAATGAACCTAATGGGCTTTTCAAATCGTGTGCAATTATTGAGAAAAACTTAGTCTTTTCGGCATTACTTTTTTCAAGATGTTTTTGTGTTTCAGATAGTTCTTCAATCAAAGCATTTTTTTGATATAAGTTAGCTTCAATTAGCTCATTGGATTCTCTTAGATTCTGATTTAGAAGATTTTGTTCCTCTTCAGCCTTCCTTCTACCTGAAATATCTCGAACAACAGCTTGCAGAACTTGTTTGCCATCTAACTCCATGGCACTTAATAGGATCTCTGCAGGGAATAATTCACCATTATCTGCTCGTTTATGAACCCATTCGAATCTATTACTGCCTTTCTGCATAGCGAATCCAATCAATTGATTGGACAGAGCCATAGAATCATTCCCATCTGGTTGAAGTTGTGGAGAGAAATCGTCAGGATGCTTCAAACAAAATTCTTGTTTTGTAGCGACACCGAAAATATTCAAAGCTGCAACATTGCAGTCGAAAAAACCATTTTCATCAAGTAGCATAACCGCATCAGTTGTCGAATCATAAAGAGTATGAAATTTCATTTCAGATATTTTATATGCTTCTTCACTCAGTTTCCGTTCAGTAATATTATTTATTATTCCAACAGCATACCATGTATTTTTATGTTTGAAAGAAGATAGAGATAACTCAATTGGAAATTCCTTTTTATACTTATTTATAGCGGATATCTCAATTAATTTACCAATAGCATTGCCTCCAACTGATTGAGAGAAATGTGAAATACCATTAATGTGTCCATTACGATATTTTTCCGGGATTATTAGATCAGACACAAGTTGACCGATAGCTTCTTCTTTAGTAAAATTAAATAATGATTCGGCAGCTTCATTCCAGAGTATTATTTTCCCTAGATTATCAATGATAATAATAACGCTTAAAGCAGAGTTTGTAGTAACTTTCAAAATTTCTTCTGAATCTCTCAGTGATTGTTCAATTTCTTTTCGAATTTCAATCTCATCATTTTTTTCCTCTATTAATTTTGTTTGCAGAATTAAATTCTGCTCAATTATGCGGTTTGAATTTTTTTGTTTTTTTTGCGCAAAAAATTGAATAATAATCAAAGTTATACAAATCACAATTAACAAGAAAATGGTAATTGATGCAAAAAAATGCTGAAGAATAGCCTCCTCGACAGTTACTTCCCCAAAGTGCTTAAATGGATCCAGTTTCAATTCCTTTAAACAATCTTCTACTTTTGAATAATTCATGGGAACAACCCACCCACTGTAATTACCAACTATGCAGGCTGAATCCGATTCTTCCATACTTAACAATGCTATTGCTATCTTCTGAGTAGTTTCATTGGGAAGATCTGAGACTTTCGATAGAGGCCAACTCGGATACAATGGAGTAGATAGCAAAAGTCTGAAATTATTTGGCTTTCTGAATGAAACATCTTCATTAAGAACTTTGACATCTTCCAATTTAATTTTACCTGAATTAACCAATTTTTCGAGTATCCCTGTTCTTACAGATCCTGCATGCGTTTTTCCAATTAATACAGAATTAACTACAGAATCATGAGAACCAACAAAATCTATAGTTCTAAAATCTTTAAACGGATCAACTTTCTTATGAGACAATTCTCTCCAAGCCATAATCCAGCCCGCAAAAGTTTTCTTATCAGGAGCTGCGAATGATTTACCTTGTAAGTCTTCAAGCTTATTAATTAAATAATTGTCTGACCGAGTAAATATAACAGAACCATTGTATTCACTTGAATAAATCCCTCTGTATTCTTTAAGTGTGGCCAGAATTCTTAAATCCGAGTGATAAGCTAGTTCAATATATTGACCGGAATTACATAAAACAAGATCGATTTTTTGATTTTGGACATATTTGGCCATATCGAAATACAAAACAGGTACCAATTGAAAATTATGATCTGGCATGGAAATATTTAAATAATTAATAGTTGGTTGCCAAGTTTTCTTACAATTTTCAATTCCATTATTGGCTAATATTCCAATCTTGATAATGGGTTTAGTTTCCTGCGCAAACGAAATGCCCGTCAAGATAATGAAGAGCCATAAATAAATAATAAATTTACTAATTAGAGAAAATAAAAACTTTTTTATATTTAGTACATTATCCATCGGTTCCAGCATTTCGCTCTAAGATTTTAACCGGTTCAATTATTTTTTTAAATTTTGAAATTTGAATTAAGCGCATCAGAAGAACATCGGTAATCTCATGTCCTTTTGGAATTAATACAAACTGTTTCTCATCTTTCAGGTCTTCAGCTAGTATCATCCCGATTCTTAATGATTTTAGCGGCACGCTTCTTTTAATGAGATAAGCTGGTTTATTGCCCTGCTCATCGCATAATGCTTCAAAAACCTTTGGATCATAAACATTTGAATTCTTCTGCATTATTTTTATTGAACTATCACTTGTTTCTCCATTTTTCATTAATTGCTCAAAATCGGCAGCAACTCTGAGTATTCTTGCGATCATAGGAATAGATGGCCCTTTGATTAAATCAGTTGTAGAGTGAGATCCGTCGAAATTAAAATATTGACATGCAATAGATTCAGCGATAGATTCTAGCCTTGGGATGTTTGCTAATAGCTTCTTCCCAAACTCTGGATGAGAATTGAATAAAATTCTCTCGTGTAAATTTAGTTCCAAACCTTGGTATTTTTTTTCAAGAATATCGTTAGGAACAGTAACACAACCTATCTGAGACAGGAGAGCTGCTATCTCTACTTCCCAGGTATTTGTAATTGACAGTCTTTCAGCTATGCTCTTAGCTGTATATCTTAAATCATTTGCTTGAGCAAATGCAATTGGATTAACAGCTGATAGAATTTCAATAAGAATTTTTACACTACCTTTAAGGGTTTTCTCTAATAGCTCTTTTTCCTGAGTGACTAACCTATGCTGCTCAACACCGTCATTAATCGCCTTAATTAATGCCTGTGTATTGAGAGGCTTAGTAAGAAACCTGAATACATTGCCCTCATTCACTGCTTCAATTGACGTCTCCACATTTGCAAAACCAGTCAGCATAATTCTGATCGTATCGGGATATGTTTTTCTGACTGTTGTTAGGAATTCTATCCCATTCATTTTGGGCATATTATAATCAGACACAATAACAGCAAAAGGAGGTGATTCCTTAATAATCTCTAACGCTTCGAATCCACTGGCAGCAGTTTTTATTTTATACAATGTGCGCATATTTCTTTGATAGGCAGAAATTATGTCATAATCATCATCTACAAACAATACATTTTGGTTCATAAAGCTATCTTTTTTATTGATTAAATTTATATATTCTCTGATCTTTATTCAGAATTACAGTGAAAGTTGAGCCTTTGCCTATAATACTATTTACTTTTATTTGACCTTTTAACAACTCCACACCTTTGTTGACAATAGTTAGCCCAAGGCCTGTCCCCTTTTGAAAACCTACATTCTGACATCTGTAAAATGCATCAAACAAGTGTACTATTTGATTTTCTGGAATTCCAATTCCACAATCTTCAACTGATAATATTATTTGATCGATTTCATTAGTAAGTTTGACTTTAATGATTGAGTTTTTGGGTGAATATTTAATTGCATTTGATATCAAATTACTAATAATTAACTTAATCACTACTAAATCTGTTGAAATATACAATTGGGTTTGTAAATGGTCGAATAAAAAATCATGCCCAATGGAATCGGCTGATTTAAATTCTTTTATCAATTCATTTATTATCGAAACAATATCAAGATCAAAAAATTTCAAATTTATATTCGCATCCAATTTTCCAATAGTCAATATCTTTTCTAAAAGTTTATTCATTCCTTCTAAAGTGATCTGCATCTTGGACATAAAATTATCGACTTTTTTTTGATCATTAATCTTAAAAAATTCTGGTAGCAGATAAGCAGCAGTGAGTAAAGAGTTAACAGGCGTTTTAAATTCATTTGCTACAATTGATATAAAGTTTACTTTCATATCAATCATCTCTTTTTCCATTGTTTGCAGCCTATAATATTCAACAGCATCCTTAAGATGTTTTATTAGAATATCAGGAAAAGTAGGTTTAACTAGAAATTTATATATAAAATCCTGATTGATTGCCTCCATTGCAACATTAAGATCGGCATGACCAGTTAGCATAATTCTAAGAGTATTTGGAATGATTTTTTTTGCTTCTGCGAAAAATTCTATACCATTCATTTTGGGCATATTAAAATCTGACACTATACAAGCAAATTGCGGAGAGGTATTTAATAATCTAATAGCTTCAATTCCTGAATTAGCAGTTTCAATTTGGAAATGTTTAACCAAGTTCCTTTTTAATGAGATCAAGATATCATCTTCATCATCTACTAATAAAACTCGGTTATTCATTTGAATCCTCGATCTGTTTCAGAAATTTGAAGTATATTTCAAGCCAATCGTTGAATTTGCTGAATGAATTTGTGATTTTAAGATAATTAAAATCTATGCTGGGAAATATATCAATATAATCGCTGAAATCCAATACTATGCCCGATTCACGAATATTTTTAATTTTATCGAAATTCTTTATAGGTGTATTAACAAAACCATTTGCCACATGTACAGCGGTTAATGGGGTGAACTGATTATCTTCCAATTTTGTCGGTATATGATGGAAGGCTGTAGCTTCAACAATCGGACCGGGTAATCCCCAAATACCGATAAGATATGCTCCTGCTTCCCCATGAGTAAACCCATACATATCCCATTCAACTGAGCTCATCGAAAGATTCTTAAGATTTGATTCAGAGTTTACTTTTTCTTCATAATCTGGCAGAGAAAGCAAAATAATTTTGCCTATATCGTGCAGAATTCCTGCCATGAAAGCGTCTTCGTGGACTTCCTGCTGTGGAGTAGCCTGGATAGCTATGCTTTTAGCTATATTTCCGACTATCATACTATGATTGGCTATTATCTCACAATATCGTCTTGAAGCAGCGGAAAATCTTTTTGATGAAAATAAACTTGCATGCAGAATTACAGCTTTGATTGTATTGATACCCAAAAAAGTTACTGCTTGAAGAAGGTCAGTAATCCTCATTCTCAATCCAAAAAAACTTGAGTTTACGATTTGCATTATCTTAACAGTTATTGATATGTCATTTGATATCAATCTTGCTACCTGACTCAATGAAACATCGTCTTTCCTTAATTCTTCTTCAACCTTTATATAGATTTCAGGTAATCCGGGCAATTCGCCAATCCCTGTTATCAATTTGAGAATTTTCTCATTTTGCACATAATTTCTCAGAAAAAATGCTCTCTCGATTGTATTTTTTATGATTTCTGTTGTTGTGGGTTTTGCATTAAATTGATGAGCAACACCGGTAGCTCTGATAGCCCGCATCTCATCCTGATGGCCGGACAGAACAATTCTTAAGATTTGAGGAAATTCCTTTTTAACCTGAGCGAGCAGATCTGCTCCATCCATTCCCGGCATTCTCATGTCTGATATAATAACATCCATTGGATTATTTCCCAGAACTTCCAGTGCTTCCAGACCACTCGAAGCAAAATACAGTCCCCACTGATTGCGCATAGAGTGCAGCATTCTGCGATACCCGGAAATTATATCTTCGTCATCATCTACAAATAGAATATTTGTTATCATAAAAGAAAAAAAGTTTATTAAATAAATGTCAAATGCTTTTGGATTTACCTTATTGGTAATCTAATCGTAAATGATGTACCTTTACCTAATTCTGAATCAACAAGAATTTCACCATTGTGCTTATTCACAACTATATCGTGAGCAATTGCCAGCCCTTGGCCTGTTCCTTTGCCCACCTCTTTTGTCGTATAAAAAGGTTCCCATATTCTTGGTATTTTGTCTGTAGGTATGCCACAACCAGTGTCTGAAATTTTAATTTCAACGAAATTGCCATTTTGTTTTGTTTCAATAGTAATTTTCCCTAAATCTGAAGATCCTTTAGGAATGTTATCAGCAATTGCATGTGCAGCGTTAACAACCATATTAAGTAGCACCTGATTGATTTCATCAATACAGCATTCCACTAAAGGTAGATTTGGATCGAGAATTGTTTCTAACTCGGCAACATACTTCCATTCATTTTTTGATATAGTTGTTGTAACATCAACACCCTGATTGATATTTGACTGCGATTTTTGTTTCTGAGAAGAGTGAGAGAAATTTTTCATAGCTAACACAATTTTGCTTACCCTTGCTATACCAATTTGTATCCTATCAATTGCAATTGGAATTTCATCTCTTAAATATGAGATGTCTATTTCATCTTCTTTAGATTTAATTCTTTTTCTAATGTTATCGAAACCTATGTCATTGACATTCGAAATATTTAAAGTCTGGCTTACTAAATCTATATATTCTATAAATGACTTGAAAGAATCCTGAATGAAGTAGGTATTATCACCCAAAAATTGCATTGGAGTGTTGATTTCGTGTGCGATTCCAGCGGCTAGCTGGCCTACAGATTCCATTTTCTGTGATAAAGCCTTTTGGTTTTCAGTTCGGATTTTTTCTGAAACATCGTTCAAAGTAATTATTGAACCTTTAAAAGTACCTGTTGAATCAAGAACCATTGTGGCATCAGCTGTAATGATCTTTTTAATGTCATTTAGTGTAATTACTGTTAGCTGTCGCTTATTGCTTGTTGCTATTGCGGAATATTCTAACCAATCAATAGGATTAAAGAGTGTAATGTTATTATCGTGTTCAAGAATTTTTAGAGTATCAAAAATATATTTACCTGTCATTTGCCCGATAGTTAATTCAAAAATTTCTTCTGCTGCTTTATTTGCATAAATAATTCTACCCTCTTTTGATATCGATATAACACCATCGGCAATATTTTTTAATGCTATGCTGAGCTCTTCTTTCTCTATCACTAAGGCTTCTTCAGCTTTCAATTTATCTTTTTGGGAACGGATTGAAATCAAGCCAAGAACAATAATATTGGTAACATTTGATATAAGTGCTTGCTCCCAATCTTTAAAATTATCGGATTGTGTCTTATACAAATTTAAATATCCCCAAATATTATGATTTATTATAAGAGGAACAGATATACAGCATTTGAGGCCTATATCTGAAGTATTTAGAACTTTCATTGTAAATTTTGTTGGATCTGAATTTATTGAAATCGAATTCAATATGTCCGGTTTGAAATTTTCATTTATTTTGGCAGGATTTAGCTCAAATTTTTCTGCTGAATTTACTGATAATACGATAGGATCGATATCTATCAAATTAGAAGTGGAATCGTAAACACATCGACCTACCCAACTTAGAGAATAGCCTGTAACCTTAACAATATTATCGGAGATATAATTCAACAGTTCATTTTCGGCAGTAGCCATAATTATTGCCTGACTGCATAGACTTAGCAATGTGGCTTCGGTTGTCTCCTGCTGCAGTTGTTTTTTCTGTTTGAATAATGATAGAAAAATATTAACCTTATTCTTTATCTCATGTGGTTCGATGGGCTTAAATAAATAGTCATAAGCTCCAATCTCATAACCAAAATTTACATTACTCTCGGACTTATTAAACCCTGTCACAAATATAACAGGAACATCCTCATGTTCCTTATTTTCCTTTATTCTCTTTACTGTTTCATAGCCATCTATACCTGGCATCTGAATATCCATAATAATCAGGCTAATATCAGCTATTGAGCTGATTTTATTCAAAGCTTCTTGTCCTGATTCAACCTGAATGATTTCTCTTCCAGGTTGTTTTAGGAGGGTAGATAAAAGCAATAAATTTACCTTATTATCATCACAAATTAGAATTTTATCCATTATCTGCATCTCCTGACATTTGTTGCCAGAATCAATTTAACAACATTATATGATAATTATCGGTACTTTATTATTTTTGTTTAATATATCTTGTCAACATTGATATAAGCTCTGTTTGCTCGAAAGGTTTAGAAAGATAATCAGTACAACCAGCGTCCAAAAACTCTTTTTTATCACCACTCATGGCAAATGCCGTCAAGGCAATAATTGTGATATCCTTACAATTTTCAATTTTTCTTATTTCCTTAGTCGCCCAAACGCCGCTTTCACCCTTTCCAAGATTAATATCCATCATTATTATATCAAAAGCATCATTACTCGCACTTTTTACAGCATCTTTAGCGTTATTCACATTGGTAATCTCAAATAACCCGATCAGATATCTTTTTACTATCATAACAGCTACATCATCATCTTCAACGTACAAAATACGAGGCAGGTCTTCATTGGTGCCCGAAAGAGATATTGATAAATTTGGAGAGTGTATTTCATTTTCGGGTTGATAACTTGAAAGCTTTTCATTCAAAATAATTACAGGAACCTTAACTATAAATGTAGTGCCTTCATTTATTTTACTTTCTACACCTATAATGCCATTTAATGTTTTAAGGTATTTTCTGCATAATGTCAAGCCAAGTCCACTACCTTCAAAACTTCTGCTTATACCTTCACTAACCTGTCTGAATTCACTGAAAATGGTCTCAAAATCACTTTCCAGAATCCCTAATCCAGTGTCCTTAACCCTGATGATCAGAAGCTGTTGATTGTCTTCAATTGCAAGCTCAACCGAAACGGTTATCCCCCCAGAATTTGTAAATTTAGTAGCATTGTCTAAAAGGTTATTAACTATATCTCTCAAAATCCTTTGTTCGGATTTAATCACTAATGTTTCAAAATCAATATTAAGATTAATATAGAGAGATTTTCTTTCAGCTTCAAATTTATAGCAACTAATCGCTTCAACTATCAATTCAATTATATTAACAGAATTGAACTCAAGCTTCATTTCGCCGGCTTCAATTCTTGAAAGGTTCAGTATGGAATTCAGTGTTTGCATTAATCTTTTTCCAGACTTAAGAATCACCTCACCTATCATATGAAGTTCTTCAATATCATCCTCAGTTTGCAATATATTTGCAAAACCGATGATACCATTCATAGGAGTTCGAATCTCATGGCTCATATTAGCAAGGAAGCTTGATTTGAGTCTGTTCATTTCTTCGGCTTTTTCTTTAGCCTTTATTAATTCCCATTCAGCAATTTTTCGCTCGGTAATATCAGTACAATATGCTATAAATAAGTTATAGTTTGGTAATCGTCTCGAATTTAATATAACTGGAACTTTACTGGTATCTTTTCGCAAAAGGTTAATTTCTAAATCTGAAGCACCTTCTTTTAATAAAATATTAAAATTTTGCAATGCTTCTTCAATTTCTTCAGTAGGTAAGATATCAGGAATTCTCATTGTTAATAGTTCATTACGAGTATAACCGACCAGTTCCTGGGCAGAGCTGTTGCAATCTAGATATTTGCCGTTTTCATCGACAATAAAAATACCAATCGGAGAATCTTCAATATACGAACGGAATCTTTCTTCACTTTTCTTAAGTGCTTCTTCAGCTTCTTTTCTTGAAGTAATATCCCTTAAATTCCCGATTCTATATTGTGGTTCATTGTTTTCATTTAAAATTATTGCTGCAGAATTAACAACCCATACGTATTCTCCATTCTTCTTTCGATTTCTATATTCAATATTAATTTTTCCCGAAAGCAGAGAATCTTTAAACTCTTTTGAATAACTTTCCCTATCGTCTGGATGTATTAAGGTTAAATATTCTTTGAAAGTAAAAGCAAGAACTTCTTCAACAGAATAACCTGTCAGTTTTTCAATTATTGGACTTATGTATTCCAATTTATCAGAATAATAGTTATATTTATAATTTGCATCGAGAGAATTTTCAAGAATTGAAAGTAGTTCCTTTTCATTATCGAGTATTGTTTTTTCGGTAAACATCCTCTTTAATGCTATGCCAATGGCTTTCCCTATTTGTTCATAAAATTGAACTAATTCAATTGTAAATCTATTTTTTTTATTGTCATTCAGCTGAAGCAGTCCAATAATCTCATCTCCAGACATTAAAGGGATTAAAGCAATCGAACAGTACTTATAAATCATGCAGGTATTTCGGGGATTCACTCTGTTATCATTTGTGACCGTCTCGAGAAAATTGATTGAATCATTCGTCCAGAAACTGCCATCATTGGTGAAATATGTTTCCTTACTATGAATCTTATTGCTTAATATAAGGCCACAGGTACATTCATTTATCGGACTGCCCTGATCATTAAATTGGCATGAACCGTCTTCGTTCTTAGCGCAAATTAAATTTTCACTTTCAATGAACTCTTCAGGGAAACCCATCTGCAAAAAATATGGGTAATCATCGCCATCTTTAAGTCTTACACCTATGGCTTCAATAGCTGAGAATTTCTTAATTTCTGATAATATATCACGGATAAGCAACATCCATTCATTGTCACTATTCAGGATTTCTAATACTTTAGCAAATAACTTTTGTCTTTCATCAGCAATTTTTCTTTCATTGATATCCAACACAATGCCTGTGATTTGAATAGGCTTTCCATCATCATCTCTTTTGGTAATAGCCCCAACATCATGAAACCAAATATATTCACCATCGGCTCTCATTATTCTATAATCAACATCATAGCTGGGTTTCTCACCGGATAAATGATCCATCATACCTTTCATTATTAGATCAAGATCATCGGGATGGACAAGCTTAGTGAAATCTTCATAATGATTAAAATTTTCCTTAGGATAACCAAGCATATCAGTTTTACGATGACTAAATGTGACAGCTCCTGAAGGCAATGTCATCTCCCACCATGCCAGATTGCCAACATCCATAGCTTTATTCAATCTATCGTGACTCAATGTCAATGATTTCTCGGCTTCATCACGTGCAATGAGTATTCTTTTTTTCACTAATGCTTCTTTAACAGCAAAAGGCAGTCTTAATAAACTATCCTTTAAAACATAATCCCATGCACCGGCTTTCATACATTCGACCGCTACAGATTCATTGATTGACCCGGTTAGAAGTATAAACGGCAAAGTTTTATTGAACTCAATTGCACATTTCAATGCTTCCAACCCATTAAAAATCGGCATGGAGTAGTCGGAAATGATTATGTCTGGTGAGAATTCGTTTAATGATTCGATGAAAGAGTATTTTGTGTCAACACATATATAATCAAAGGTTAGCCCGGCTTTTTGCAATTCCCTTACAGCAAGCTCCAGATCAGTTAAAAGGTCTTCGAGGAATAATATTTTCAGTGAATCACTCATAATATTCACCAGTATTTAATTTAGGAACTAATAATAGAAATATAATCGGCAATTCATAGAATGTTCTTTAGGGTAATTTATTCAATAATAACCAATATAATCCAATTTGATTTACGGCTTCAACAAATTGATTGAAATCAACCGGCTTTTGAATGTAACTATTAACTCCATATTGATAACTTGCCACCATATCCTTTTCTAGAATGGAGGACGTCAAAATAATGACCGGTATTGTCTTTTTATTAGGGTCTTCCTTAATTGTTTTTAAAACTTCCAGCCCGTCAATTTTGGGTAGTTTCAAATCCAATAGTATTAGTTTTGGGGGATTATTAGGATCATTATTAGAATATTGGTTCCTGCAATACAAAAAATCCAAAGCCTGTTCGCCATCGATAGCAACGTATATGTTGTTTGCAACCCCGCTTTTTTTCAAAGCTCTCAATGCTAATTCAGCATCATTTGGGTTATCTTCTACAAGAAGAATATCTAATGTATTACCGTTCATTTCTACACCTGAGTTTAAATTATAAGAAAAGATTTATAAAGAAAAATAAAATGTTGCACCTTCATTTAAAACAGATTCAGCCCAAATATTACCTCCATGCCTGTTGATAATTCTTTGAGCGATTGCTAGTCCAACACCTGTACCTTCATATTCAACATTGCTATGAAGCCTTTGAAATACTCCAAAAAGCTTATCATAGTATTTCATATCAAAACCTACTCCATTATCCCTGATAAAAAAGATAACTTTCTTGTTGTCAACATTATATCCTATGATAATAGACGGATTTGCTGTTTTTGATGAAAACTTTATGGCATTTGAAAGTAGATTAGTAATCAATTGCTTTATCAAAGCTGGATCTCCAAATGATTCAGGAACAACATCCAGATCAAATATAATTTTATCTCTTTGCTCATCGGTAGTAAGTTCGAAATAACAACTGCTGAAAAGATTTTTCATATCAATTTTATATCGTTTAATATCTTGACGGCTAATTCTGGAAAAATTAAGTAAATCTTCAATTAGCTGACTCATCTTTTGAATATTTGTGATAATAACGTTCAATAGCCTATGACCTTCATGATCAAGGACATCTGAATAGTCCTCGAGTAAAATTTTTGAAAACCCGTCAATACCTCTTAATGGTGCTCTTAGATCATGAGAAACTGAATAGGCAAATGATTCGAGTTCTTTGTTAGTGATTTCTAATTGTTCTGTACGTTCGGCTATAATATGTTCCAGACTCAAATTAAGTTCATTTAATGCTTCTTCCGCATGTTTGCGTTCGGTAATATCACTTATAACCCCAACAAGAAATTTTTTGCCTGCCGTATCGGTATATAAGGTTTTCCGGGTAATAATATACCTGACTTTACCGGTTCCATCGGTAAGTTGTTCCTCATTAATATTTTCTATGCCCGATAAAAATACTTTCTGATCTTTTGCAATGAATATCTTCATTTGTTCTTCAGGGAAATATTCATATCCTGTAGTGCCAATAAGTTTTTCAACCGGAAGGTTAAGAAGCGAATATAACGCATCGTTTACCAAACAAAATCTATGAAGATCGTCTTTGACGAAAATAGGTGAAGCTACGGAGTTAATAATCTTATCCAGAAAATCCTTAGATGCTTGCAGCGCTTTTTCCGCCTTTTTTCGTTCGGTGATGTCAATAATGGTTGTTATTAAGTTTTTAAGCTCGCCCGTCTTGTCTCGCATGGATGATGAACTAACATCTGCCCATATGATGGAGCCATTTTTATGAAGATATCTTTTGTTGAATCGCACCTGTTGAGCTTCGTCATTGATGAGCTTGTTCATTTCGTTTTGCGTAAGTTCAATATCGTCGGGATGCGTTATGTCTTTTTGGTTTTTATTTTGAAGTTCTTCGTATTGGTAGCCCAATAAATTGCAGAAAGCTTTGTTTACTTTAATCTCTCCGCCTGGCGTAATGATCGATTTACCCACATTGGCATCTTCAAAAACATGCTTGAAAAGCTCTTCGCTTGCCCTTTTTGCTTCTTCTGCCTGCTTGCGTTCAGTGATGTCCCATGCAATGGATATCATGAGATTCTGGTCGGGCAGCGGTATGTTTCTGGCTTCTAAGAAACGTTTCTCGCCGGTTTTGGTCGTTATCATGAAACCCTCCCAGTGCATGCGTTCGGGATACCCGCTATTTATATCCTCCATCACCATCTTCATCTGTTGCGCACTGTAAACCGGGTCGGGATAGATATGCTTGAAGAAACTCTCTATGTCCTTCATGTCCTCCGCTGGCCATCCATATACCCTGCTGTAGGCGGGGTTGACGTATTCGGTCAAACCTGAATCCATAAAGTTGACAGCGATACCGAATGTCAGGTTCTCCAGGATTGTGTTTATGAAAATGTTCCTTTTCTCGAGGTCGCGCTCGCTCTCTTTCAGCGCCTGCACCGCCTCCGCCTCCTTGGTTATGTCCAGGTTGGTGGACTGGTATCCAATATGCTCGCCCCGGGTGTTGCGCAGACTTGTCGCAATTCCATGCGAGATAAAGGTTGTACCATCAGCCCGTTTTGCAAGAAATTCGCCTTCCCATTCATCATTAGAGGTTAGAGCTTCGAGCACCAGAACCGAATCGGCATGATCGTTGAAGAATAAGCCGATACTGTTGCCGATTACCTGCTCCTTACTGTTATATCCCCACAAGCGCAAGAAAGCCTGATTGACATGGGTAATCGTTCCCGTAATGTCTGAGATGCTCATAGCAGCTATCGAGTCTTCAAACACCTGGTTCTTAATCCTTAACGCCTCTTCTGCCTGCTTGCGTTCTGTAATATCCTGATGAAATGCAAGGAAATACTGCTGGTTTTCAATAGTAATTAGACTTGCTGAGGTGCTCAAAAAAAAGCTGTGTCCATCCTTATGGTAATGCTCTACCTCAAAGCGTACTATTTCGCCGGCAAGTATGCGATTCATAATTTCAGCACGACTATCAAATGTATCTTCCCTGAGCACATCCAGCTCTTTAATGTCCATGTTATTGATCTCCTTAACTGAATAACCGTGCATCTGTGCAAATGACTGATTTACTTCGGCAAATTTTCCATCCATTGTCATAAGGATGAGCCCTTCGTTTGCTTTGTGGAACAGGTTTTGATATTTCTGTTTGCTTTCTTGCAATTCAACTTCCGTATTCTTGCGTATTAGCGCATATTGAATGGTTTTACCAAGAAGACTGCTGTTACAATCCTGTTTTAATATATAATCCTGAGCCCCTTCTTTAATAAGCAATAATGATAATTCCTTATGTTCCAACCCACTAACTAAAACAACAGGAATATTCCCGGCAAATTTCATTACGGTATCGAAAGTTGATTTTCCTGTGCTGTCGGGCAAATTGAGGTCGAGGAGAATCAGCATAAATTTATGCTTCCTGATTTGCCCGCATCCTTCTTTCAGGGTTTCAGCAACAACCAGCTGATAATTACTGGAAGTAATTTCTTTCAGCATCTCTTTAATTAACCTACTATCACCTGGATTATCCTCAATCAGCAGGATTGTTTTTTCTTCGGTATTTTTCATAATTAGGAAGTTTTTACTGGTATTGTAAAATAAAAAGTAGTACCTTGGTTTACGACTGATTCAAACCAAATAGTTCCTCCATGCCGCTCTACTATGCGTTTGCATATTGATAATCCTATACCGGTTCCGGGGTAATCCTTTACTGAATGCAGACGTTGAAAAACGATAAAAACCCTGTCGTGATATTGCATTTCCATTCCTATTCCATTATCTGCTACTGAAAACTGATACATGTCTTGCTGCCTTATACAAGATATATGTATTTTCGGCAATTCCGTTTTCTTTTTAAATTTGATCGCATTTTCAATAAGGTTTTGAAAGAACCGCATAATCTGAGCTTCATCGGCTGTTATAACCGGTAAATCATCGTTGGTTATCAAGGCATTGTTCTCAGCTATCAATTGCTGAAGATTGGAAATAGCCTGCCCCAAAGGAGTTGACATGTCGACCTGCACATTCATTTTTGCATGGCTATTAATTTTCGAGAATTCCAATAAATCATTGAGCAGTTTTTGCATGCGTATTGCTCCATTCACCGCAAAATGAATATAATCGGTTGCATCCTGGTCTAATTTATCTTTGTATTTACGCTCGAGCAATTGGGTATAGCTCGAAATCATGCGCAAAGGTTCCTGAAGGTCGTGGTTAGCCACATATGCAAATTGTTCCAGGTCTTTGTTGGAGAGTTCGAGGTTGTGCAATGTGATAATTAAATTTTCTTCCACTTGCTTGCGCTCAATAATTTCCTTTTGCAGATTTGCATTTGTAATTTCAAGGGCAGTTCTTGCTTCCACTGCATCCTCCATCATGCTCATGGAGACAATATGCAGGGTTTTTAACTCCTGATTGGTTCTTGCTAAATCTTTAGTTTTTTCTAATATTTCATGATCTAACCTGCTATTGAAAAGCAGTAACTCTTTTTCTTGTTGTTTCAACTGCGTAATATCAGAAAACAAAATGCATACTCCATTTTGTATATCAGCAGGAATAGGACTTATAGAAAGTTTAAGTTCTAAAGAATGTCCGCTATTTAATTTATATATTATCTGGCCTATAATCTTTCCTTTCAAACCCGATTGAAGTAAATCCAAGAATACCGGTTGTTCACTTTTCTGAAGATAATTTATAAAATAGGAGCCCACCAATGTTTCTGTGGGTTCAGAAATAAGTTCGGCAAACCTGGCATTGCAATACGTAATCAATCCATCGCTGGAGGTAGTGATGGCACCTTCATTCATTTCTTCAATAATGATACGGTACATGGTTTCAGCGGAAGTAAGGGAATAAATTTTTTCTCCATCAACTCCCGATACAACAATTGCATCTATTTCTCCGTTGCGTATTGAATTTAAAGTTTCTTCATATTCATACACGCGCTGACGCAACTCTTCGTTTTCAAGAAGCAGCTGATTTTCAGTAAGCGGTATATTTTTCTTTTCCATTGAATTGATCATTTACTAAAAGATGATTAAATCGTTTACTTTCTTTCCCGTAAATCAAGCCCAACAAGTACGCGTTCGGTGCTCGACATGTCGCCTATTATCCGACGTAAGGGAAAGGGAAGTTTTTTAATTAGTGTTGGTGCAGCAATTATCTGTTCTCCTTTGGCTAACTGTGGTGTTTGATAAAGGTCTATCACTTCAAGATCATATCGTCCATTAAGATATTCCTCACAGATTTTTTTTATATTTGAAATTGCATGGACAGATTTTGGTGTCATACCTGCAATATATAATCTCAGGACGTATTTCTCACTGCCCGAACCCTCTACTGTTAATTCAAATTGATCGGTGGAGTTTACTATTTCCGGAATTTTCTTTTTCATCACACAACATATTATTAATTATTAAAATCTTGGTAACAGATCTAATCCAATAAGTACCCTGTCGGTATTTGATAGATCGCCAATGATCTTCTTTACCGGTTCGGGGAATTTTCGGATTAAAGTAGGGATGGCGAGAATCTGGTCATCCTTACCCAATTGCGGATTTATTAAAAGGTCAATTACCTCAATCGTATACCGGCCATTCAATTGTCCCTCGCAAATAGTTTTGAGATTTTGAAAAGCAGTTATTGATTTAGGCGACTGACCAGCAACATACAATCTCAATATCCATTCTTCATTGGGTATTGCAGGATTATCCCGGTGATTACTTATTGCGGCTTTTCCCTTTGTTGTTTTCATTTTTGCTCCTTCTTTTTTATAAAAATTATTTTAAGCTGGTGTGTTTTTGATCAGTATCAGCTTTTCTGCTAACTGCCTGATCCCTTTGCAGCTGTAAAAAATTCTTACTTAGCTCTGTATCAATGCTGATAGCTTTGAGGGCTTCCAGTGATTCTGCTTCAAATTCATCCTGTAATTCCTTGATTTTGTAATCCAACGCTTTCCGTTTACGTTCAAGTGCAAGCTGTTTACGTTCTATTTCCTGCTTCCTTAATAATTTTTCTGAATCTTCAACAGCTTCCTTTGCTGTTCTTGCTGAACCTGTAAGGACTCCGTCGGGACCGACATAAACATCGCGCAGTTCAACCCCATGATCGGTCAGTATAAACTCGCGTATCTGATTTGAGTGTGCCATACCGCGCGACTTAAGAATGTACAATCCCCGGTTGCGTTCGCCTCCGATTTCAATATCTCGCAATAGCAACCAGGTATCAATCAGCGATGAAACATTTACTTTTAAGCCCTCCATCTCGGAACCAACTCCGGTCAAAGCAGTAAAGAAACCGGTGATATTATTCATTTTAAGAAAGTCAACCAGCCTCATTATCATTGATTTGGCTTCAAATTCGTTAGCGCCGACAATAAAACTACTGATCGGATCAACAATTACCACCTCAGGTTTAAAATCAAGTATGGCTTTATGTATCATAGTCAGATACGATTCCAGACCAATAAACGTAGGACGGTTCGAATGAAATCTCAGCAATCCACTTTTTACCCATTGTTCCTGGTTAATCCCTATGGAACGCATATTACGGATAATCTGCGATGGCGATTCTTCAAGTGCAAAATAGAGCACACGCTCTTTCCGCTTACAGGCAGCGAAGGTTAAATGTGCTGCGAGACTGCTTTTACCTGTACCGGCTGTTCCGGAAGCGAGTATGCTGCTGCCCCGGAAGTATCCCTTACCGCTCAGCATGGTATCGAGTCGCGGAATGCCACTCGATATCCTTTCTGTAGAAACAGTATGCGTAAGTCCTACTGATGTGATTGGGAGTACCGAAAAACCGGTTTCATCAATCAGGAAAGGATACTCATTGGTGCCGTGGGATGAACCGCGATACTTGACAATACGTAACCGCCGTGTTGATGCCTGTTCCGTAACCCTATGGTCGAGCACAATGACGCAATCGGATACATACTCTTCCAATCCCTGACGTGTGAGCATTTCATCACCGCGTTCTCCTGTAATTATTACTGTGACGCCTTTCTCTTTCAGGAAACGGAACAGACGGCGGAGCTCAGCACGAAGTATAAGAACATTGGGAAGCCCTCCGAAAAGTGATTCTATTGTATCCAGAACAACGCGCTTTGCACCTATGCTGTCGATGGCAAAGTTTATCCGGATTAGCAATCCTTCCAAATCATATTCACCTGCCTCCTCTATTTCGCTTCTTTCTATATGGACATGTTCAATCAGGATCATTTTTTTCTCTGTAAGATCTTCCAGATTGAAACCCAGCGATGCGACATTTGTAGTCAATTCATTTTCCGTTTCCTCGAATGCCATGAAAACGCCAGGTTCGTTGAACTCAATTGCACCCCTGACAAGAAACTCCATTGCTAACAGCGTTTTTCCGCATCCCGCATTACCACAAACAAGAGTAGGTCTGCCTTTTGGTAATCCTCCACCTGTGATTTCGTCAAGACCCTTGATACCCGTTGGTGATTTAGGAAGGCTTTGGGTTTGTACCTGCATTTTATTTTTACTCATGTTGTGTCCTCCTGTTTTTTTCACAAAAAGTTAATTGTCTTTTTTCCCAATATCAGGAATATCCTCTGGTGATTTTAAATAATCCATTGCATAAGGTTGTGGCAGTTTAAGCTGAGAAGAGAGATCGTTGATTTTTTGCTTGAGTTCTATAACCCGCAATTCTCTTCCAACCGACAAGCGGTTAAATCGTTCGAGTTCCGTAACTTTGGTTTTAATTTCCTCTTCGACCTGCTTACGCTCGGTGATATCATGCACAATGCCGGAAACAAAATGACACTTTCCTGAAACAAGGACAGGGACACCAATAGACCGGATCCAGCGCTCGTTACCTTTAGCTGTTACTAATCTGGCTTCGTATTCGAACGATTCGCCAGCTTTAATCGCAGCATCAACATAATTTCTTACAGCTTGTTTATCATCAGGATGAAAATAGTTGAAAGCCTTATCAAGGTCTATCTCAGAAGTGCCTGGCAACTCGTGTATCTCAGCAGCCGTTCGGGTCCAAATTGCTTTATTTTGATCAAGATCCATTTCCCAGCCGCCAACTCTTGCTATTTCGCCGGTACGGAAAAGGAAATCCTCGCTCTTTTTCAATGCCTGTTCAGCCTGCTTACGATCGGTGATGTCCTGAAAACTAACAAGACTTGCCCAAATATTACCACTATTGTCCCGGATGGGTGAACCGAATACTTCCAATGCTGTTCTTGTTCCATCAGGTTTCTTAACTTCCATGTCATCTACATGTTTCGACACGCCGCTCATTGCTACTATCAGAGGCAACTCCTCATTAGGATATGGGATGTCTGTGCCAGTCTTGTATAAATCATACACTTTTGCAATGGTGCCGGAGTTTGCTTCGGGAAGAATACCCCTCCCAAGTAAGTTGAAAGATGACTCATTTGCCAGAAGTGGTATCCCAGAGGGCACTTCAATCATGTAAACCCCTATCTGCAGGTTTGCGAGAAGAGTATTAATCATGCTGTTTTGCTTATTGAGTTCTTCCACCATTTCATTTTTCCTGGTAATGTCGCGTATTATTTTAGAAACTCCTGTAATTTTTCCTTCAGAATTTCTAATTGGAGAAACAGTAAGCGAAACATGAAACTGTTCGCTGTTTTTTCTAATGCGTGTTGTTTCGTAATTTTCAATGATTTCGCCTTTCTGTAACTTGTCAAGAATAGCTTTTTCATCATTGATGTAATCCGCGGGAATTATCAGGGAAATGTTTTCTCCAATTGCCTCTTCTGCGGTGTATCCAAACATTTTTTCGGCAGCCAGGTTCCAACTCCTGATATTTCCATCCAGCGATTTGCTGATAATTGCATCATCTGACGATTCCACGATGAAAGCCAAATACCGCGAAAATTCATACTGAATTGCAAGTTCTTGATTGGCACTGAATAATTCGGATGTTCGCTGCTTCACTTTGTCTTCAAGTTCAAGGTTTATTCCGGCAAGGTGAATTTTCTGGAGCTCAATTTCACTGCTTTGCCTTTCGATTCTCAGGTAGGCATTTTTTAATTCAGCAAGGGTTTGAGTCATTACATGTTCGTCAGCAGTAATCAGTACTTTTTCATCTTTTTTCAACAAAATGTTTGCTTCGCTTACAAAGTTTTTTATAGGGTTTATAATGCTTCGCGTAAGGAACCAGTTAAAGAATAGAATAAGCAGTCCCGCAATTATGATGAGGATCATTGTTAACCGTGTTGCATTGTTTTCAGTTTCAATAACATTTTTAAACATGGTGTTAGCTTTGTTGTCTGCAAAATCAGAGATTTTAGTTAAGAGTAATATTGTTTTATCAAATTTGACCCGGGCATCAGAATTTAAAAGTATTTGAATGCTGTCTGTTTTGTTTTCCTTTTTGAGCTGATAGAATTTGTCACCCATGTTTTTCAATTCAGAGTAGGCGAAAAATGTGCTGTTAGCCAAGGCATTGGGGCCCAGGAATTTCTGCAAAACAATTTTGAAATTCTCCCGTATGACTTTATCTCTTTGATCAATTTCACCTTTAATGCTGTCGAGTTGGCGATAGTTATCACATAATCTGATATTTCTGACATAGTTTTGATTCAGTATAATATCGGATGTAATTTCTTTTACGGTATTGCTCACTTGATAAGGATGTTCGTATAAGAGACGTGTTTTTTCTCCAATGACTTTCATTTGCAGGAATAAATATATTGTAACCAACATCATGACTACAAACACGAGTAAAAGGGATAAACGGATCTTAACCTTAATATTAAATTTGTTCATGATTTGGAAGTTTAACTAATGTGAGCCAAAAATCCTCAATTGATTTTATCACTTCAAAGAATTGATTCAAGTCAATTGGCTTGATTAAAAAGCAATTTGCATGCAAATTATACGACCTTATAATATCCTCTTCCTGTTTGGATATGGTAAGAATAATTACAGGAATGCTTCTCAGGTTATCATCTGCTTTAATTTCGGCGAGCACTTCCTGTCCGTTCTTTTTTGGCAAATTAAGGTCGAGAATGATAAGGTCGGGTCGGGAGGCATTTTTGTATTGATTTCTTTTGAAAAGAAAATCGGTTGCCTCTTCTCCGTCATACACAATATGTAGGATGTTTCTCACCTTTCCGTCTTTTAATGCTTCCTGGGTGAGCCGTGCATCGCCCGGATTGTCTTCTATTAAAAGAATTTCAACTGATTTCAGGTTTTCCATGACTGATTCCTTTATTTAGGTTGATACTGGTATTGTAAAATAAAAAGTAGTCCCTTCGTTTACTTCTGATTCAAACCAGATAGTTCCTCCATGCCGTTCTATTATGCGTTTGCAAATAGACAGCCCGATGCCGGTTCCGGGGTAATCTTTTGTTGAATGTAAACGCTGAAAGACAATAAAAACCCTGTCGTGATATTGCATTTCGATTCCTATTCCGTTATCTGCTATCGAAAACTGATACATATTGTGCTGCCTTGAACAAGTGATATGTATTTTGGGCAATTCTGCTTTCTTTTTAAACTTAATGGCATTTTCAATAAGATTTTGAAATACCTGTAAAATCTGCATTTCATCGGCTTGAATAACCGGCAAGTCATAGTTGGTTATCAAGGCAGTATTCTCAAGTATCAATTGCTGAAGATTTGAAATAGCCTGCCCGGCAATTGTTTTAGTGTCAACTTGTTCAAAACTCTTAGAGCGAGTACTTACCCGCGAAAAATCAAGTAAATTGATAAGGAGTTTTTGCATGCGAATTGCACCATCTACCGCAAAATGGATATAATCGTTTGCATCCTGGTCTAATTTATCTTTGTATTTACGTTCGAGCAATTGGGTGTAGCTCGAAATCATGCGCAACGGTTCCTGAAGGTCGTGTGAGGCAACATAAGCAAATTGTTCAAGATCTCTATTCACATTTTCTAATTCTTTAGCTCGCTTTACTTTTTCACCATTCTGAAAGGCAAGTTCTTGATTGGCAGTGATTAACTCTGCAGCACGTTTAGCTTTCTCTTCGTTCTGAAATACAAGTTCATTATTGGCAATCACCAGCTCAGCTGCCCGTTTTTCTTTCTCTATGTTTTGAAAGTCAAGCTCTTGGTGTGCTAAAACTAACTCCTCTGACATTATTTTATTAGCGAGGATTAAGTTTGTAACTTGTTCTTCTTTCTCCTTGTTTAGAAATAAGATTTCTTTTTTTGCATTGATTAATTCGTCAGTCAGTTCTTGGTGAGCAACCAATATTTTTGCAGCCAGTTCCTGATTCTCAAGAATCAATTCAACTAATTGTTTTCTAGTTTGCATACCCTGTCAAGATAAAAATTGAATCGAAACACTTTTTTAAGCTTGTCTTTAACTCATTTCTTTACTTACTCTCAATTAATATATACAAAATTAACAAAATATTTTATTATTCTAATCACATTTATTTTTATTATTACGTATAACTAATATTCACCCGATTCTGAATAAAGAACATAGAGATTACCGGACGCAGGACGTAGGACGGCTGACGATTCATCGGCAGAGCGAGCCACATTCTGTATTTGGTTTTAGGTTTTACTGAGGGCGGTTTGTGGGTGGGGCTAAATAAGTTCGTGAAGTCGGGGCGTGTGTATTCACCTGTGCGCACATTTTTGTATTCAGTATCTCTGCACAGGAAGCCACGCCACGACTACACACCGAAATGCTTGTTTTGTATTTGCTTCGACGTCGTGTATTTGCTTAGCGAGCTGTATTTGTATTTTTGAAAGAATGAAGGGTGGGTTATAATATCTGTGCTTCACTCCACTTTCCTGATTGCATTGATTTGCCGGCACAATATCGAAGTGAGCTTGCGAACACCATATTCCATCTTACTCATCTTACCTCGATCTTACTTCCGAAACTGCTTTTCTCACGTGAGCCGAACAAGGGAGCTTGCGACCGCAGGCAGGCAAACGGAACTGATTTCCTCCCGAACCGCAATTGGGAGACCGACGGAGCCTCGACGGAGGAGACGAGCGAAGCGAGGCTTACGACCAATGCGGTTTCGGGTTAAATAAAAAGAGAAGGCGACCGGACGGCGGGGCGTCTTCGCCCCCGCCTCGGACGGACGGGAGCCGACGAGCGAGCGAAGCGAGCACCATGTTCTCTAGTGATTAGTGAGGAGCGATTAGTGAGGAGAGGATTGATTGATTTGGATTCGGGGAGAAGATATGTAATCGGCAAAGGGTACGGTAAAACAGAGTATCCTTTATGTAACTGGCAAACTGCAAGCATAACATAAGCTCGGGAAACAGGAATAACACAAGCAGATTAGCAATGAGATGGGATAAGCCGTGATATAGCAATGAGATACGGGCAACACAAGTTGAGATGCGAGCAACAAGATGGAGATAAGCCGTTATATAACAAGCAGATACGTGAAATGACGCATATTAGCTCAAATAGGCTCATATATGTTACACATTATCCAATTTTTCGATAGAATTAAACAAATTATCAAGAGTTAGTCTATTTTCCTTATATAGATCAACAAGTTAGAGTTTCTTAATCATCAGGTTCAGGTTCTTTTAACTGATAATTATCCTGGACAAGTTTAATTTTCGCCTTTATTTGGTCAATATGAGTCTCAAAGAAGGCATTATTTATCTCATTCGCGGCTTTATCTTGCAATATTCCTAAATCCAATTCCATGTTTCGATTAACTTTGAGTATTGTATCATTCAACCGGAAGTATTGATATTCTGAATCCGATATTTCATTTATAAATTTAAGAATTTCTAAATCGAATCTATCCATTGAGGTTTGCTTTACTTCCGAACTTATGATTTCTGCATTTTCAATCTTTTCACAAGAAGTAAGATTATCATTTGTAATGATATCAGATTCAAGTTTAATATTTGAAGTTTTTATTTCAACAATATCATCTTTTGGTATTGTGTTTATAGTTGCATCAGAATGTGACACTTCTAGCAAATTATTACTGTCATTTGTATTTATAGCTGGTAATTCGTCATCAAATAATATCATAAAATCTCCAATTTTTTGACACAATCAGAACAATCTGTGCACAATCACAGAAAATTCATGATTGAGTGAGTAATATTAGCAATAGATGCGATGTTACGAGGTTTTTATGGTTCCCGCACAATCGAAAACCCTATTCTGGTTTATATAATTAAGAAAAACACTAAAACTATATTACTGTCATAGCAATATACTTTAATATGTAATATGGTATTTATCCTTCATTATTTTCAATTATAGTAAATATTGATTGTTCATTGAGTAAATAGTGTCTAACGCTTGTACTATTGCAGATGTACGACGAACAATCAATACTCAATCACATATTTAAACACAATCACTGATTGAGTATGCAAATATTAAAAGACAGATACAGGGCGGTTATCAGCAAAAACCCATCTGCGTCTTCTTTCATTATTTGCACCAGTTTGTTCGTCGATAAATACCAGCTTTTTAAATTTTATATACTCATTAAACCACTTAGTTGTGGTTTTTATTGACTTCGCTAATTTACCATTCGGACCGTAAATTTTATGCATTGTCGTAAATTCAGTATGCAGTTGATCATGGTAAATCATACCGCCATTAGTGAATATATCTTTGTATTTTTCGATAAAATCAAGGAAGTCTTCTGGTAATTTTGCCAACAATTTTCTCTCAGAAAGATTCTTTTGTTCATAATTAAGTAATCCATTTTTGAGATAAAAGCAATTGAAATAGATCATCAGATTATAAAATTTGTTCCAATTATCGTCTCCCAATTTCCAGCCCTGATTGAAAAACTTTGTTTCAAATTCATCAAAGGGTGTGTAGTCAGCAGTAAAATAATCAGAGAATTCTATCTCATGTTTACGTGCTCTGTGTGAATCAGAATCGTTAGTCAGAACAGAATTGGTGGCTATTAATATTTTTGGACTTTCGGAAAAGGGTAATCTGAATGCCTTTTGCCCTTTCCTTTCAATAGTCAGTCCTTCGGTCATTATCGAAAACAACCCTTCAAAGTCAAAACCTTTACGTGTATCATCCCAAAACATGAACTGAGTATCGATTGATATTGTCTGGAAGTAAAACCGATCATGCAGATCAACCCTTTTACCGTCCAATATAGCGCGACGGCGTAAATAGCTTATTGCCTCTGAGGTTAAACCTTTCCCACTCCTACCGTTAGCTTCATCATCATTTGCAATTTTTTCCTCGCAAAAAATGATAGCTTTAGGCACAGTAGGATCTTTGTATGAATGAAGCAGATAACCAATACCTGTGATTAATGATTTAAATCTATCAACATCTAAATGTCGTTTAGAACGATCATGAGGATATTCAGGATCAGCTGATGAGCAAAGTTTTTCCAGGAATTGGCCAAAATGAGAATTATTTGTATCTGAACCTTCTTTTCTTGAAAGAATTTTGAAATCATGGTCAATCATTTGTTCTTTCCAGATGCACATATCAATATTACCATAATTGTGAAATTGTGGTCCATCAGCTGATGATTCAACATAACCATTCTTAAAAGGGAAGAAACCGTGGCCAACAATATCTTTTAAAAATTGATTCTCCAGAACTTTCAATTTTGAGAAGAAGTCTTTACTTGAATAAATATATATCTTTTGGAAGATTGTTTCCCAAAGATCCTTGTTGGTATAATTATCAGAAATGTCTTCCGGTAGATTATCGAATGACTTTTGAAGATATTCCCAAATTTTATCAGGAACAACTTCTACAACAATATTGTTTTTTGAATATACAAATGTAAAGGAGTTATTATCAAGCCAATATTTATAAAAACCATGATAGTTTATATAATTTATAAACTTGCTCTTGATGATTTTTAATGTGGTCGTTCCTGTTTTCTGATTTACTATTACCTCTTCCCAAAAAATGCAATCTTCAGGCAGATCAGTGAAAGCATCATTTTGAACTAAATCTCCATGTGATTTTATTGCTCGCGATAGTTTTGTATTCGCTGATATTTTAAAATTCTTTTTATAGAATTTCTTAGCATTAAAGCCATACTGTTTTGCATAATAAATTAAAGAACCAATTTGCGGTTTTAAAGCTCTGTGCTTTATCTTATAGGCTGTGCCATTATCTTTGTCGGGTGACCAGTTTTCAATCAGCCGTATGGCTGTTTCTTCGTCGAAGGTATTGCCAACAGCTGACATACATTTAAACCAATCATTATAAGACAGAGAATCACCAGGGATATAATCAAGAATTTCACTTACTTGCTCATCTGTGATTGTTAAATTAGTATTATCAGAACCGTACTCTTTTATTACTTCATTCTCTTCTTTGCCGGAATTAATTATTGAGTCAAGAATTGTCTGGCTTAATGGCTCCGAAGAGAAGTGAACATAATCGGCATCCCTGCATCCATAGAAGAAACGGGAAATATCCTTACATGCAGGATCACCACCAAATTTCTTTATAAAACTATCAGCGGTTAATGAATACTCCTCCGGAGAGCTTATTTGATTTGGTAACAGAAAGACAATTCTAAAACGATTCCATTCATCTGTATAAGATGGTGTTCTATACATAAAAGCAGCATTAGCTTTTAGCCATGAGTCAGATTGAGCACTTTGGTAGGGAAAATATCCTTCAGATAGTGTTTTTGATCTTTCTGCATATTTACTTGTTTCCTTATTCTTCTCTTTGACAGAGTTATCGATATCTATACCAAGTAAAACTGCCCCTTGTATATCTGAAATTGCCGGCTTTTTCCCTCCGGCAGATTCTTTCAAAATACCGGGACCCCAGGCAAGTCCGTCTTTAATAATATGGCTTATCAACTGTTCAATTGTAAACTCAGAATTCTTCCAGCCCGGTGTTCTTGGGTCGCCTTTATTGACGATGTTTTCGTTAATTGATAATTGCATTATCATTGCCTCCTGAGATTGATGATACTTTTGCAATTATCAGCATTGAACTATTTTCCATTTACTTTTACTCCTATAGTAATTGTAAACGGCGTAACTCACTCTCGGCAATAAACCATTTGCTGCCGATTTTTGCACCTCTTATTGATCCGTCTTTCAGTCGTTTTAATAATGTGGGATGACTAATGAGATGCTGTTCCTTGCATAAAACCTTTGCTGCCTCATACATTTTTTCAGGAATGGGGGAGGGTCTGTTCTCTTTTTCTTTTCGGGACTTATTCTCCATATTAGTAAGTATATTTTCTGAGATTCTGTCACAAATCTCATCGATCAATGCTTTAAATGCATCATCCATTAGCAGTCTCCTTAACTAATGGTGAATAACTAATCACAGCCTTTACATCTAAAGGTTTGATGTTCCATCTGGAACCGATACGTAATGCAGGAAGTTTACCTTTTGCAATCCATTGGCGTACACAAGATGGTGTTACATCAAGGATACGGGCAGTTTGAGTGGTAGTTAGATGATTTTCCAAAGTAGTCTCCTTTCGGAGCACTTTGATGCGAAAAAGTTTTTAAAAATTTGTTAACCAAATGTTTGCATTTTTGTAACACATTTTGTAATTTTGTTTGTCTTTCTAGGGACAAGGAGCATCAAAGAGCTCTAATTTTATCATAGCAGATTTGTTACCAGCAAATCTGCTATGTTTGTTTTTATATATAATTAATTAAAAAGAACATTCCTATTAATATAAAATCGCAGAAAGTAAAAAAGTTTTCTAACGAAATTTTTGAATTCTTCAACCATTCTGAAAGCGTTATCATTCCTTGTAAAATGATTATCAGTCAGCATCAAAAGAACTAATCGCAAACTAAATAAAAATATCCAATCTAGCAAATGCCTGCTAAGGAATGTTATTTAATACACCTGCATTTAAAATCACATATTTATTGAAATATTTATGAATAATTCTATAAAACAAGGACTAGACATGCTATCATTAATACTTAAATTGCTAAATGGCGATTGTGACCAATGAAATGTGGCAGATCTTCTCATATCTTCACATATCTATTGATGGCTATTGATATTAAATGATATTAAATGATATTAAATGATATTTATTGATATTTATTGATAATCTTTACAAATTTGAATAATCAAAAATAAGCAATGAAGATGCAATGTCTGTAATAATAATTAATATCTAAGATGGATAAATGCTTATAATAGAATAGGCTAGAGTGATTGGATAAAAATCATAATAAGATATTAAAAAAGTTTTCCACATTGTTGATTTTTTTAGAAAATATCGCTCATTTCTTGCAAAGCCTGCTGTTCTGCAATGCGAATATACTTCTGGAAACTGCTCAAAGTCTTGTGTCCGCTAAATTGCATAATTACGCTGGGGCTCTTTCCCCGCATCAGTGCTATAGTTATGAATGTTCTTCTTCCTGTGTGACTGGAAATCAACTTATCAAGTGATTTTTGACTTCGTTGTTCTTTACCGCCAACGAAGGATACAACCTCGATTTGCTCGGTTAGTTCACACACTCTGGCTAGTTCATGTAATGCTTCATTATATTTTTGCCCGGAACGATTACAGAATCCTTCAGGTTTATCATGCCTCTTCAGTATTTCTAATAGCTTTTTACCGATAGGGAGGATCAGCTCGTGACCTGTTTTCTGTGTCTGAATTTTGATAATAGGAATTGGATTATTCAAATATATATTCCCGGCTTTTATCCTGCATGCATCGGAAAATCTAAGTCCGGTATAGCATTGCAGTAAGAATAGATCTCTGGTTCTCTTTAGATTAGCTCTGTATGATTGTACTTCTTTTGTGATTTCTGACTTCTTTTTGTCAGGAAAAACTATGTCTAGATCAGCATTTTCGATCATTGCTAGCTGGGTTTCTGTTAATGCGATCTTGTCCTGATCATTCGTGCGGACATGCATTCTGAAGTTTTTATAATTAACTTCATCAATTATCTTTTGTTCTTGGCACCACACAAGAAAAGTCTTAGTAATTTTGATCAGTGTTTTCAGATATACATCCGACAGAAAGATCTTTTCAGCATATTTTTGCAAAGCTGGTAGAAAGCTATCATTAGTAAGAGAACTAAACGTCAGCTTATAGGACTTATTTAATAAAATAAGGTGATTCTGTAAAGTCACATATGTTTTATACGTTGAATGAGTCAAACGTCGCCCGTTGTGCAAACGCTGACCGGATTTTGTTTCTTCAACAAATCGTTCTAAGGCACTAATTACAGAAATGTCAGTCTTCTTTTCATCTTCTTTTACAACATTCTTACCTAGTATGGAAAAAACAATTTCATTTAACTCTGATCTCAGCCCTTCTCGTGTTATTGTTTCAGAGTAATCAATAAACTTATTTAAATTATTCATCAATGTAGAATGAAGAGTATCCAAGGCTGAATTGATCTTTGGCATTTCTTCCACAATATCATTCCAAGTATAAATATGAGCTCCCTTTTGTTTAAGAGCCATACCTTTTTCAAATTTTGATTTAGTGATTCCCATTTTTAGAAAATCATCTGCAATGTAGAATCTTTGTTTATCCTTATTCCAAAAGTCAGATGTAGTAACACCATCTATAGAGTATGATGAACATCCAAATCCGGTAGAGAACATTAATCTGATGCCACGATAAGAAACTGAGCCTGTAATAATGGAATATAAAGCATCTGAAGTCTGACGTGATGAACGTACCTGAGGAATAAGATAAAATTTTATGGATACTCTTTTGCTCATTTTATGATACCTTTAAGTATTGAAAAGATCAACAAAACAAAAATACCACAAAACGAAATACAAAACAAATATGATATAAAAAACAGTAAAATTTCATTTATTGGGTTTAAGATGGGACGACTAATAAGTCTTATTTATATGGGACTTAATAAATATCAGCAAATAAACCACAAAACATAAATAAATAATATAGTCGTCCCTCAGGGAGCACAGATAAAAACACATTTAACCCCTTGTAAAATTAATACTTACAAGGGGTTTGTTTTTTGAATGATGACGTAAATGATGACGTATTTTTTGTTTTTTCTTTTCAGCAAATTCATCATTTGACAATTGCTATTACTACAACCTTACATTGTATTAATTTAAATGCAATTGAATATTTGACAAAATGCTGTGATTAAAGCAGTGCCTTGATTGGTAATACAATAAAGTCCTTAATTTGAAAACTTGTCCAATTTACAAATTCAAAATTTTATCCAACTTCGCAGGGTATCCAATAAAATTAACGAAAAATCTACTAACTTATTGATATTATGTTACATAAAGTATTTCGAAAGATACCAAAAGTATACAAAATCTATTTAAAAAGTATTTACACTTGGTTTACATTCGATTACATTCGATTTAAATTTAATTACAAATCGATAAAAATGAGCCCCAAATAGCCTGTTTTTGCGGAAAATATCCTGATTCTTTTCAGAATTATTCTTTTTTCACCCTGTAAATCATTAAATCTCACCTTAAATTTTGCTTTTTGTACCTATTTTTTAACAAAGAAGATGTAATTATATGACATTAAGTTATTGAAATTTCAATATAGAACCCAAAAAACAGGGAAATCACTGGCACATATACACAAGTTAACATTTTCTTCACCATTTCTACTTACCTCCTTTACACTATTAGGATATTTTTGCAGCAAATGTTCCTGTATTTTTTCAATTTTTAAAGGACGTATTGTTATGTTTTCACTTTCTACATTTTCAATCAAAACCGCAGCAGTAATAATAGCTGCTTTATTCACTACATTAATATCATCACAGGCTCAGCCTGGTTGGGTAGTTGGAGATTTCCATCAGCACACAACATTTACAGATGGATCATACAGCTTTTTTTATATGATGCAGAAAAATGCACAATATAAAGAAGACTGGTGGGCAAACAGCGAGCATGGAGGAGCTTTCAACAGAAATGGATTCCTCAGCGGTTATGACTTATATGATGGTAAAGATTCAG
>CAIOZA010000021.1 GCA_903862655.1 uncultured Ignavibacteria bacterium | reverse complement strand
ATTGGATTAATAATTAATTTTATCATAATATAATAAATTTGTCATGATATTATTTCAATCAACCTAGAATTTCCGTATGTTCAGATATCTTTTTTTAACTTAAGTACTTAATAGGAAATTTGCAAATAAAATTTATATAATTAATTTATTTCACCTCTGAAGTTATAAAATCCTAGAACGAGGTATTTTTCAACTTTTGCTAAATTCACTATCAAAATAAAAAAACCGGGCTGCAAATGCCCCCATTACAGCCCGACAGAAACAATTATCATGAAAAACATCTATTGCTTGAAGCCGAAACTTCAATTACATTGACAAAGCATTAATCAACTTATTTTGGTGAATAAAAAATATATTTTCGTTTAACTAGCTAATTTTACCAGGGCTTAGTGTTACTCCTATTGTCAGATTTTCCATAGTAGGATGCTCATAAACAGATGTTATGTCTTCTTAATTAGACCACATAAATTGCATTTAATATTTGATATTTGAGCTTATGTAAAGTATGTGAATAATTCAAAACTACTCCACCGGGCTGTTCAAACCTATAGTGCTTAGTGCATAGCGGGTTTTATCGAAGACTAATCCATGATTCTCCATAAAGATAAACTCGTGTGATGAGCGTCTGAGCTTATTTCTTAAAGAATCTGATACACTTGTGATATAGACAGCGATATTCTTGGATTTGAGGATGTGGATCATTTCGTCAAGAGCTTCGATGCCGTCCAGATCGATCATATACACTTCACGGAGGCGAAAGATTACAGTCTTGTAATTATCGAATGTATTTGATTCGAAGCGGGCAAGATGAGCTTTACAGTTAATATAGAGGAGGTTGCCGCGTATTGAGTAAAGCAAAATCGAACCATCTTCTTCTAATGGTTTCAGCTTGTCACCAGAAAATGAAGTAACGATACCTGTTTCATTGTTAATTGATACTTCAAAGTGTCCACGTGACATTTTCTCGATAAATAGAACCAAGGTTACGGACACGCCCACCAACACACCAACTATTGGGTCTTCAATAACTGTGCCTGCAGCAACGAAGAAGGCAATATACAGACTGTTCTTTTCATATTTCCAAAATTTACGAAAATGCTTGGTTTCGATCATCTGCAACGCAACATCAACAAGTATTGCTGATATAGCCACCATCGGAATGAATTTGAAGTATGACAACAGAAAGAATGAAATCAAAGTAATAAAGACAACACTCATAATGCCTGAACTTCTGTGAGTTGCACCAGATTTGATATTGAGTGATGTACGTGCCAATGCTGCTGTAGCAGGGATTCCACCCAATAGCCCGGAACCAATATTAGCAAGTCCAAGTGAAAGTAATTCTTTGCGGGAATTGTGCTTAGTATCCGTCATCTTATCACCAATCTTCGCAGAAAGCATTGTTTCTATGATTGCTATAAAACTGACGGTGATAGCAGTATAAAAAAGTTGTTTATTGATTGTAAATTTAGATATATGTGTAAACACGAGAGAAATATCACCGAATCTGTCGCCAAGTGTATAGAAGCTTAAGTTCGGAATATATCCTGCTTTAGCAAAATATCCTATAGCAATGGCAATAGGAGCAAGAATAATTGCTCCGGGAATGGGTGATTTGAATCTTCTTAGAACAAATAATGAAGAAAGAAAAAGTGCGAATGCCAGAACAGTTGTCCAATCGATGATTTTGTAATTAGGAATAACAACCATCATGTTTTCAATTACATTCGATTTCTGAGGTAGATGATTCAAACCCAAAATAAAATCAGCCTGATTCAAGATAAGTATCACAGCAATACCGAAAGTAAAACCATGAATGACGCTTGATGGGATCAAAACCAGATACTTTTCCACATGGAGGAAATAACCAATAAGAATAACGAACCCTGCTATTAAAGTAAGAGCCGGAACTAGCTCAGCACCATTAATAAGTGCAAATCCTGCAATAACTCCGGAAAGAGCACCAGTCGGGCCGATTACGTTATATTCACCGCCACCAAATATGGCTCCAATTAATCCGGCAATAATGGCTGTGATGATACCAGCGACAGGACTTGACTGCGATGCCATAGCTAGAGATATCGATAGCGGGATGGAAATTAGTGCGACAGTTAATCCGGCTTTCCAATTTAACTTTATATTTTTTAATAACATTTCGATTTATGTGTATATTTTAAAATCAAAATTATGGATAATTAAGCTCACATCAAAACACTATAGGAGTAAGCATGAATTCAATTTGATGATCAATGATTAATGAACCAACAGTTTATTCAAAGCCAACCAAAAATCCAGGTAATTTTCTGAGATCAAATTATTAGAAAATTGGAAATGGAAAGAAGAAGATCGGGTTAAGAAAAACTATTCAAAATATTAAATTTATTCCACAAACGAATTCTGTTAACAGGAGGAAGACTATTATTGTATGTTTTTGGGCTTTCTAATGCCTCAAGATTAAACTTCAAATGGTGTTGCCATTAAAATTCCTAGGGCTTTCATAGTTAAAACTGGTTTAAATAGCCTTTTGTTAATAATTCGATTATGTTAGGTTGATTTATTTTGACAAGTAAAAGGTGATACAATGATATCCAAATACATTTTTAGATTATAATTTGTCACTGCTTCGATTTAAATAATGACAAAATATTTCAGTGATCCCGGGGGGACTAACACTATTCATATCTCAATATCAGTAATTATTCATTAATGACACTCTAAACACCACTTATACACACACTTTGAACATAGTAACTAAAATATATCTTCTAACAATATCCAATAATGTATAATGATAATCGTTTATTTTTTTGAACTTCTTTTTGAACTTAGTAAATATTTTTAAAGATCGTTTATTTTTTTGAACATCTTTTTTGAACTTAGTAAATATTTTTAAAGATCGTTTATTTTTTTGAACATCTTTTTTGAACTTTTGAAATATTTTTAAAGTAGGAGTCCCAAAGGGATCACAATTTATTTTTGACATAAGGATTGAAGATGAGATCATATTTTTATCTTAAAAGCCGAAAAACTTTAACAACTTCTGTAATGGTTAACATTACACACGATTCTAAACACGTGCAACTTGCTACCGGTATTGTAGTAGAAGTAAAAAAGCACTGGAAACCTGACAAGAAACACCCTTATCGTGGTGAAGTTTTACCGGGATTTCCAACTTTAAGAAGTCAATTATTAGATATTCAGAAGAAGATCGAAACGGTGTGTAATGAATTTATTGCTATTGAATCCAACTTAACAAAACCCAAAAGGGAATTTGAAGCCGATCTAAAAGCAAGTCTAATCCTAGTATTAAGACGCAAAAAGGATATTCAAGAAATTAAAAAAGCTGAAGAAATCAAAAGGGAAAAATCATTTCTTGAACATTTTGAAGCCTTCATAAAGGATCGAGAAACTAATCCTAAATATGGTGAAGGAATTATAAAAATATATAGAACTTGTTATAATCAGTTAGTTGAATATTCCAAACTAAAAAAGATCACACTAACTTTTGAAGCTATGGACGAAAAATTCTTTAATTCCTTCACTAAATATTTATCGAAATACAAAGTTCTAAGAAAAAATGAAGATGGTGAAACTATCGAGATAACGAAACAACGTCAAAAATCGGCAATTGGCAAAGCAATTAAAACGCTGGTAACATTTTTAAATAATTGCTATTCAAAAAAGAACGGTGAAAAAATAACTGATTTTAGACACGATCCTAAAGTATTTGAAGTTTGGAAAAGTCCTGAAGATATAAGTTTTGCTTTAGATTCTAGTCAAATTGACACTTTGGAAAAATTAGAATTAAATGATCGTTTAAGCCGTGTCCGGGATCTATTTGTTATTCAGATTTCCACTGGATTACGTGTTTCAGATTTGCTTCAACTTCAGCCTGAAAATTTCGATTGGAAAAAAGAAATAATTACAGTTTATATGATAAAATCTAAACTGGAAAGTCTTGTTCAAATCCCTATTAGTCCACGTTTGAAGCGTATTTTATCTAAATATGAAAACAATATTATTACGGGAAAAAATAAGAACGGGAAATTTTTAGAAGATCAAAAATATAATGAAGCATTGAAAGAAATTGGTAAAATAGCAAGTGAGATCGATCCTAGTTTTAAAGTAATTATTCTAGTTATGAAGCAATATATTGACGTTAATGATATGAAACAAGAGTATATTCCTTTATATAAACTTCTATCTTCACACGTTGCACGAAGATCATTTATTACTTCAGCAATTAGAAGTGGTGTGAATGACGAACTTATTAAAATGGTTTCAGGACACAAAAAGGATTCAAAATCCTTTACAAGTTATGTTAAATTTACGAATACTGAAGCAGTAGACGTAATGAAACAAGCTAGTTTTTTACAGTAGATTTGTGATGCCTTTATCAAGAAAGTTAAATTTTGATTTTATTTATTCAACATATGAGAAAAGACAATTAGGATAAATACACTAATATCCTCCATAAACACTTACTCCGGCACCATAATATTGGTTTCTGAGGTGGTTATAAATCATATTGGTTCTAATTTCAATATCATCGTTTTTATAGGTCGGAAAAGGCAAATTATTAAAGAGGGTAGTATTGACATAGTTAAAGACAGAAGCGGCAGTAACAGATTTTTCTGACCATCTGTCGATTTTTAATTTGTCTTTTTTCAATTCATCTAATAGTTCAATAGCTATCTCTTTGATTTTTTTCTTTTCTGTTGAGCTGAGATCTTGCTTCCTGAGTATATCAAAAATTGCTATCTGTTCTTCAGTCAAATCCTCACGTTTTACTCTTGCTTCTTCTTCAGAAAGTGAATTCACAAATTCGATCAATCTTTTGAATGTTTCTTCAATTGTAATCGCATCCTTACCTTTGTTGTACTCATCAATTATTTCCTGGTATTTTTGATAAAAGTCAACTCTCAAAGGATTGTTATCAACCATTTTCTGCAATTTTTTCTCAATTTTTTCTTTTAGGTTTTGAACAAGAGTATTCTTTTTGTCAGTTTTTAAAAACTCTTTTCTTAATAGCTCAAAATTGAGGTTACTCAGATCAATTCTTTTGTTATAATCTAATGTTGGCTCAGCCACCATGTTTTCGATTGAACTGTCAACCACATCCTGAATTTTTCTCATTATCTCGGTAATGTCTGCTGTTTCAATATTTTCTTCAATGGCTCTATAGATTTCTTCGATAGCATTTTTTCTTGGAGCAAAGTTATTTAAGAGCTTGTCAGGCATAATGGCTTTGTATTTTTTAAATACTTCTCTGGAAAGAATCTGGAATTTCCGCTTAGTCTCATCGTTAGTATATACAGCTTCGATACCCTGTCCAATCGCTGCCAGTTTATATAATTTATTTTCAGAATTAATGATTGTGTACAGATCAAAATTTACTTCATCATTCAGGAATTCTTCAGTGTTATTGAGAGTCTCTTCGAGTTCTCGTATTAACTCTGCTTTTGGTTTGATAGGTGCTTCAGGGACTTCTCCACCTTCAGCTACAGCCTTACCACCAGTAGCGTAAATTGCCAAGGCTTCGAGTAGTGATTTATATGTTTCAATATAATCAACGATCAGACCATTATTCTTACCTTCATGAATTCTGTTTGCTCTTGCTATAGTCTGCATCAGAGTATGTGTCTTCAAAGGTTTGTCAATATACATTGTCGATAATGAAGGTACATCAAATCCTGTAATCCACATTGCACAGACGATTACAAATTTAAATGGATGATTTTCTTCTTTGAAATCTCTTTCCAGATCTCTGGAGTTCATTTTTATTCTGTGTGTCTCTATATCCAAGTCCCAAGCCTGGAATTTCTTTATTTCGTTTTGCTCTGAGCTGATAACAACACAAATTTCGGTGTCCTTAATCCAATTCAATTCACGCTGTTTTTCGAGTAATTCTTGATCTCCATATTTACCTTTATTAACTTCCTTCTCAAGATCAACAACAAATTTATTCCAATGTTTTGTAATCAGCTCATACATTTTGACAGCGACCAGCTTGTCAATAGCAACGAACATAGCTTTACCCTTATACCCTTGATTACAGTAATGCCAGACAACATCTTTTGCAATTGCATCCAATCTTTTCTGTGAAGTTAGAATCGGGTAATCCCTAGCAAATAGCTGTTCTAATCTTTGTCTTTGATCGCTATCCAGGTCTTCAGTTTCATCGATTAAATCTCTAATTTCTTTTGTAATGTTTATATTCTTTAAACCTAGATACTCGCCTCTGTTTTCGTAGTAAAGAGGAACAGTAGCCCCATCTTCAACACTTTTTTTGAAATCATATCTCGAAACATAATCTCCAAAAATTCTTCTGGTTAGTTCATCATCTTTGAATAACGGTGTACCTGTAAAACCAATAAATGAAGCATTTGGCAGAGCATTACGCATATTCATTGCTAACTGACCACCTTGGGTTCTGTGTGCTTCATCTGAAATAACTATTATGTTTTCTCTTTTTGTAATTTCCGATTCAAAATTGAACTTATGAATCAATGTGAACAAATATCTGTTCTCTTGCTGTAAAAGAGATTTTAAGTGCTCACCACTACTTGCTTTGATTGTATTCCTATTGCCAGCTACAATTTGAGGTACAGCACCAACACCGCTAAATGTGCCATAAATTTGAGTATCGAGTTCATTTCTATCGGTAACAATTAAAAATGTGTATGAACCTGTTAATTTTCTATGTACCTTTTGAGCTAGAAAGACCATTGAATAAGACTTGCCGCTTCCCTGAGTATGCCAGAAAACACCTAGTTTCTGTTTTTCTTCAAGAGTGATTTCCTTATTCTGGTATTGCTTGTCCTTTAAAATGATATTGTCAATTGCTTTGTTGACACCAATGAACTGATGGTTCCTGGCTATTAATTTAATTATTTTTTGGGAAGTATCGAACATGATAAAATTCTCGAACAGGTCAAGAAATCTATTTTTATCGCAAATACCAACAATTATTCTATCTAATGCTACGATACCTTCATCTTCTTCTGTTATACGCTTCCATTCGTGGAAATGATTGTACTTACCTGTAATGCTACCAATACGGCTTTCAATGCCATTACTAAGCAGAACAAAAGCATTGAAGTGAAACAGTTCAGGAATAACATCAAGATAGTCTGTGAGGTTGTCTGAGTATGCTTTTTCTAGTTTTACGTGTGCAGCTTTTAATTCAATAAATAAAAGTGGAATACCATTTACAAAACCGATAATATCCGGTCTTCTCAATCTATTGCTTTTACCTTGAATCCACAATTGCTGGACAGCTATGAAATGATTATTTTCAGGATACTCAAAATCAAAAATCTTCAGATATTTATTTCGGATTTGTTCACCTTGATCGTTCTCGAAATCAACAGGTATTCCGTCTCTTAGCAGTTTGTACTTGTCGTGATTAATTTCAGCTAATGATTTGGTTATCGAATACTCTAACAGTTTATCAAGAGCATCTTTGTAGGCTTTTTCCGGTAAACCTGGATTGAATTCCTTCACCTTTTCAAAGAATCTCTGTCGTAGAACCACTTCCTTTTTGCTCAAGCGTCCAAGAGTACTACCTTCTCCAAATGTTTCTTTGTTAAAAGCAATAGCTGTATCCCAGCTCAAACGATCAAAGAACAGCTCCATCGCTGTTTGTTCAATTAAATCATCTTCTGAAAATCCACTCGACATAATTAAATATTTACCTTAGTTTCGATCCAGTTTTTTATAGTTTCTGATATATTCTTCTGCCAATTGATTATTTCTTTATCAACTGAAAGAGAGATCACACAGCATTGCTTATCAAATGGAGTGCCACTAGTTGGCTCTAAAAAATCTCCTTTTATCTGTTTACTAATTGCATTCGGATAAATCAATGCAACTTTTTCGGCTTTGAAATATTCGTGATACACATACATCTGCCTCAAATCATCCGGTGATGGATTATACCCGTTTAGATTTTTCCACTTCGTATCCAAAACAATTCTTTTTTCATTGGCTAGCTTAATTAAAATATCTGGTTTAATACTAGATCTCTGACCATTCTCAGGTTTCCAGAAGTACTTTGATTTCTGATCCTGTATAGATACACACCCTTTCAAATACCTTCTAAGGCTGACTAATACGAACTGTTCCCACAAAGTATTCATATCAAACATAATTGCCAAAACATGGTTTCTTCCTCGTGAAATATCAGGATGGTAATGAAGTAAGATCAATTTGGCAATATCAATAGCCTTCTTATAGGATTGAGTTTTTCTATTGAATACAAGTTTTTCAAAAGTAACTTCATTTATCTTTATATCCGGCATTTCAGGGAAACTCAACAGCAGGGAGCCAATCCTGCTTAAAAGGTTAGTATTGGTATTTATTCTTTTTATCAATAGTATCGTTTTATAAATTATCATGTGGAGCTTGTGTTCTACATCATAAGTCGTCCTGCGAACATAAAACCTCTCCTGGTGTGTTAGATTTTGTTGAATGTGCTTGCTGAATTGAAGATTACCCTTCAAGGCAAAAGAATTGTTATCAATTTTCCTGTATTGCTTCAACAATCCAGAATGTATAAGATATTCAATCTCCTGGATAAATAATTCAAAATAAAGATCAAGAATCGTGTTTGGTCTTAGGGTTAGATTGCTGTCACTTGTAGCCTTAATTTCAAAACTTCCTACAGCTCTTATCATACCAATTAGAATCTTCTTCCAGGTTTCGTCATCGTGGTTCTTATCCGCTTTTGGCAAGACTTCAATTGTTGTTGTTCCTATCTGGATTACACCAACATATTCTTTGAATTTAACACCATTATAGCACAAATCGAAGTAAGGTACACCATTTGTACCATAGTAATTCTTTAAAGAATTGAACTGATCTTCGGTTATACGTTTCTCACCGAAATCGTACCGGAGTTTATCGTGTTCAAAAACTGTTATATGATGATTGGGCTGTTTCACTGCTTTTTCATAAGAGTTGTAATGGCTTGTTTGAAAGTCTCATCTGTCATTTCAGCAACATTATTCAACTTATAAACTTTTCTCTGGAGAAATTCTGACTGATCGTAATCGTCAGATTCTGCAAAGATATTATCATCGCTATCAGCCACTAGATTACAGAATCCCTTACCTAAGACTAAGCCAATTTTGCCATAATCTCCAAAGAAATATTCTTGTAATAATGGCAATATTTTATTCTGAAATGTTTGTTTGAGTCCATCAAGGCTTTCTACCGACATGAAGTAGCTATGTCCTATCAAATGGTCTTTATCCAGCAACTTTTCGATTCTAAGGTTAATGATCCTTAAAACAGCCACTAAATCAATCCCATCAACTACACCCTTCTTATCCCTGAGTTTGCCATCTGAAGCTATCAATTCAGGTACCGGTTGATATTCAACAAAACTAAATCTTCTTCTTAGAGCTGTGTCTAATGCTTCCACGCTACGATCAGCTGTATTCATTGTGCCAATTATGTATAAGTTCGATGGAACACCAAACTTTTCCTTACTATAGGGTAGAGTTACTTCAAGAGCTTCTTTTGCTCCTAATCGTTTGTCTTCTTCAATTAAAGTAATTAGCTCACCGAATATCTGAGATACATTGCCACGATTAATTTCATCGACAATTAATACATAGTTTTTATTATTATTATCTGATAGTTCGGGTTTAAAATTATACTGTTCTTTCAGATAATTCATCACTCCGTTATAATAATTCCTCCACCAGAAATAGTAACTAACACCCTGTAATTCCTTCTGGATCCCTTCCTTGGTGATTGCACCGGCTTTTCTTTTGTTGACCCCTGTATGAAGATTGAGATTATTCCTAGAATTTGCTGATATGTAAAAATCTTTGTTCTTAGGAGTTTTAAGTTTTAATAATTCGCCATCTGGTAAGTTGTTCAAATCCTCGATGAACTGATTGTATATGGTCTCAAAACCGCTAATGTTAGGTGTTTGTGCATTTAAGCAGATCTGTTTGAAAATACCAGGTTCGACAGAATATTTAACAAATTGTTCATCAACATCTGGTTGTTGTGGCTTTATACCTTCTATGAAGTCTTCATAGCACATGCTTTGATGGAATGTTGTAAAAATTATTCTGCCTTCAGACATTCTTTTGTCAAAAAGCAGCTTAACTTTAGATCTATCCTTCCAATCCAACTCTTTTTCTTCTTTTTCATTAATAAGTTCAAGTGCCCTATTTATTGAATTGTAGGTTTTACCTGTACCAGGAGCACCGAATAAAATTTGGTTTAAAGGAAATTGTGATGGAATCTTTTTCACTTTATCTTCTTTCTTTTTAATGTATTCTTTCCCATTAGCAATATTAAAGAACTCTTCTTTAGATAATTTTATTACGGTATTAAAAGACCATACATCAGGCAATTTTCTAGATTTGAATGTTTTGTCATACCATTTAACTCCCAAACAATGATGATTATCCTTGTTGTCGGGATCAAAAAAGTACTCTTTAGATACGATACCTCTACCTAAGATTCCTCCTAAGCCTTTGTTAGCCAATATCATATCGCCGATTTTTATATTTTTAAAGTACCAAATTTCCTCGGATTTAATATTAACTTGAGATCCCGAAAATACATTATGCTCTCTAATAAAATCAATTAGTTCTGCTTTTGTGTCAAATGTGTTTAAGTCTGGTATAGGTGGATAATGAATTCTTATCTCTTTATCCTTTTTAAAATCATCCCAATATTTACCCTTCTCACCAGGTGCAATTTTAAAGAAGTTTATGTTTTTACTACAAGGCAGATATTCATATCCCAATCCCTGACCAACAATGTATTCCCAGATTGAATCAACTTGATAATATGTCAAGTTTTCATTGGTATCTCGAATAAATTCATCAATAATATCTTTAGCATTCAAATATCTTTGAAATTTATTTGACTTTTCTTTATCTATATATCCCACAAGTTTGAAACCGTCAATTGATTTATCATTACATATAACATATTTTTGTGGATTTACTCTATGAAGGAATATAGATCTGATCCCAATGCCAAACCCTGGGAAGTTATTCATAGATTCCCACCAAGATTCTAAATCGAAGTTATTCTTAAATATTGTCAGAACAGCCTCTTTAAATTCGACAACCTTTGGTTTCAGATATTCATTGAATCGACCTTCGTTTCTCTCACCTCCACTCTGAATTCCACCACCTAATCTGACAAATTCAGTCATCACATTTATCAATTCAGTGTTTTCTATTCCTGACCAATAGTCTTTATTTTGAAATTCAGTGTATTCCTTTTCACGTTTACTGTGTTCATTTGTAGAGTACCACTTATAAAAATCTTGCAATAGTAGTTTCAGATTGTCAGGTGTAATTTTTTCCATTTTGACTTTCGGTTTAATTCGATTTAAAATTTCTGATCAATTCTAATATAAGGATATTAACGACTTCGATTGTCATTATTGAAGCACTGTTATTATTTTCTCTATTAATTGTTCTCATAGTTATTATTTAAAATGATTTTATTCTATCTCATTCTCTTTATCAATAGTCATTTTATTAGTATACAAATGTCCTATGACACACAATCTCCAGATCAACCAAAATCCGTAGATACTACCACTAGAGTAAAAACTTTGTGTATTCATATTTCCATGAGCAAATTCATTTCTCAGATTAAAACTAATTTTCTCATTAAAGACATGATTTATTTCAAAAACCATGTTTTCATCCAAAATGAAATTTAATTGTTCTTTGTATGTATGGATAAGATCTTTAAATGATCTATCTTCCTGGATTTCGGCGTTTCTGTTAAAAGTTGAAATATTTAATCCATTGTCATTTAAAATGTTCTTAATGACATGTTCAACTTGTGGAATTAATAAACTCATTCCTATTACGAAGTCATTATTAAAGCAGTAGTGAAAAGCATTTTGAAATATATCTATTGTATCCTGAGGAACTACCGGATTAAAAGATAAAATTTCTTTTAAAATTTCATAATCAATGTAATGCTCATTTGTTATTATTCTAAACATAGGTGTAATGTAGCACGATACCAATAAATCATCATTCTGTGCTGCTGTTTGAATTATCTTATTTGTTAAGTCAGTGTCTTCTGAATTATTATTAATATACATAGATGGAATTTTACCGATAGTTCTTCCTCTTCTATCTATCACAGAGTGATTAAATAAATTCAGAAAAGGAAAATCATTAATATTCTTTTGTACTGTTTTTGTTAAACTTTCTAGTTGATTTATATTAATTGATAAAGCAAAAGAAATCAATGCTTCCTTTTTTACTTTGTTCTGAACAAAATTTTTTGCCTGGTTCACAAATTCTGTAATATCAAATTCATGCGAAATTGTTTGCATATATTTTCTTGAACTTGCCTGTAAAATTACCAGTTCATCATTAACATCTTTCCTTAATTCATCAGTTCCACCAATTTGTTTCAGCCTCTGATATGCTTGACTTAGTAAGGATGGGGCATTAAAGTAATTCCCCTGGGATTCATTGAGTTTTGAATCTTTTCTAAGGGCTTCAACTGCTCTTAGATCAGCAATTTTCTTTAAATCAAGATTGTTTAATTTTTGCCATATTTCTGAAATAAGATCCCATCTTTGTACTGCCATGTAAAAATTTTTTTTGCTTTCTGAAAGTTCAGCTAAATTTTCTAATATTTTAGCCAGATTACTTAATTCTCCATATTTAAAATGAACCAAAAGTTTGGCAAATTTATCAATCAAAATATTATCTTCATTTTCTTTATTACTCAATATCCAAGACTCAAGATATTTAACTATTTCATTTATCCTAGACTCATCTTTAATGTTATTTGAGATCAATATTGATCTCTCAAGTGGTTGATAAACCCATATTTTATCATCAGTTTCAATTAGTTCTTTTGAATAGTTGAAATAAGAATCAATTGCTATTTCTGCAAAAGCACTATGTTTTGTTCTTTGCCACACTACATCAGATAGTCTGGCTTTTAAAACTAAATTGTTGGTTTTATTAATTAATTCTTTAAAAATATCTAAATCGTCATTTGAAAAATCATCAATAACTGCGGTACGACCTTGAGGACTAGACCATAAAGGATTAAAACTTAATGAAAACTCTTTAACATCTAATCCCATTGAGGTAACATCATTTAACAATAAAAAAGCTGATGATTTAGTAAAATCGTTCTTTTCAAAATGGTCTTTCTGGTGATTTTGAAAGATAGAAGATAAATATAAACAGTCAGATTCTTTTGTTTCAGCAATGATTTCATCTATATTTAGTTCTCTTAGAAATTGATACTTTTCTTTGTTTTCTCGCAATTCGAATATTTCCATCCCTACACCTCCACCTCTCCGCTCATTAGTCGGGGCAAGAGTATATCTCTTGCTTCTCGGAGCTTGCTGTTTTGTAATAATATATTTTTAATTAACTGGAAATAAGGTTTAACTTTATTACCAAACTCTGACATTACTGATTTTGGTGGAAGTAACACAGGCATTGCTTTGACAATTTTTGAGTTAATAGCTATTCCAATAGAAGAAGTACTGCCAAGTGAATCGTAGGGAAAATTCTTTAGATAGAAGTAGATAAACTCTGAATTCATTTTAGTTTCATTATCTATATTAAAATGAGCTATCGCTTCATTAGTAACCATTTCTTCAGTAGTTATTGATACCTTTCCAACAGTTAGTTTAAAACTTAATAATACTGTATCAATTTTTGCAATATTCATATTGAATTTATCAACTGCCATTTTTGTTACAGTTTCGCTAGTATTTAACATAAAAACAGTAGAATTATTTATATCTTTAATAGACACCCATTTTACGCCAGAATCAGCATCATTAAACCATTCGGATTGTTCACGTGGTGGCGTCTTCCCAATATTAATTCTAAATATTTCATCAGCCCTTTTTACCTGCCAACCTTCTGGTAATTTATTTATTTCATTCGCTGGTTTAAAGAAATCAAATTCTGTTTTAAATATAAGCTCAGTCGCTTCCTCAAGCAGTTTTATCCGCTTCAGGTTATTTTCTATTAGGTCGTCATAAGCCGAGAGAATAGATGCAATGCGACGTTGGGTTATCTTCTCAACTGGATATTTTATCGGTAAATCTTTTATAACTCCTAAACTTAAAAAACTTTGAGCAACGCCACTTCTAAAGCTCATAATCGAACTTTGAAATTCTGTTGATTTAATCCAATAATATAAATAAGTTGAATCGATTGTTTCTTTGGGTCGCAGAATTGAAACACTACTTGATAATCCAAATTCATCTTCCTCTTTGACTTGATAAGGAGCTCCTAATGAACCTATAATACTTAATAAAACATCATCTTTCCCAGGCTTTGTAATAGCTTTCGAGTCTTTTTTAAAATATTTATTAAAATCATCTGAAGAAATAAATTCAACATTCTTCAAATCAAGGCCTTCAATTTTGAAATTTTTTGATGTTAAATAAGGAATACCATCAGAATATCTTTTAATGCTTGCATGTGCTCCATCACCAACATTACAAGTCTTTCCAATTGTTGTTTCTTCCCACTTCATATTGCCAGCCCTTCTGAATTATCCAATAATTTACGAACAAAATTAAGTTTTTCAGAAATTTGTAACTTGTTGTAAATAACAAGAATTTCTCCAGACAGTGTCTGGAGATTTGGGCTATTCATATTTTCAATATATATCAGTTTCACAATATTTACCCTTTATTTCTCAATATCATCCAACAGGTACCCAAATTTATCCTTTAATAATTGTCCCAATTCATAAGTCGCTACACCTATTGGTTTGTTAAGACCACGAATTGAGTACTCTACTTTCACATTACTTTTTGAAGCACATAGCAGCAAACCGATAGTAGGTTCATCTGCCGGAGTGCAGAATTTATCATCAATTGCACTGATATAGAAATTCAGCTTAGAAATGTATTCCGGCAAAAATTCACCGGCTTTTAATTCTATAACAATATAAGAATGCAAAATTGTGTGGTAAAACAGCAAATCTATTCTATAATCAGTTCCATCAACTTCTATTGGATATTGCTTTCCCAAAAAAGCAAATCCTTTCCCTAACTCAAGCAAAAAATCAGTAATTTTCTCAATTAATTGTTTTTCAATTTCCAATTCTTTAACTTTTATTGATAGCGATAAGAAACCAAAATTATACGGGTCTTTGAAAATGCTTTTTGCCAAATCGGATTGATAATCGGGTAATGTATGCTCAAAATTATTAATAGATTTTCCGGCTCTTTCATAGAGTTTGCTTTGAATTTGAAGTAGCATAACATCTCTGCTCCATTCATTTCGTGCCGATTCTATAATATAAAAAGCCCTTTTAATTGGATCTTTTACTTTGCTTATCAGACTTATATGATGATACCAGGTAATTTGTGCAAGCGGCACTTGCACAAATTCAGAAGTAAATTGTGCAAGCGGCACTTGCATAATTGGGAAATCAGGATATGCTTCAGCAAAAGCCTTCATGTATTTCAAATTTCTAACAGAAAAGCCATTACTTTCAGGAAAAACTTTAGCAATGTCAGAAGAAAGATAATCAATCACCTTACTGCCCCAACCTTTTTCCTTTTGAATTAAGAGAATTGAATTACCAATTTCCCAATATAATTGTAGCATTTCATCATTTACTTTTAAAGCGGCACGAGTATGGGCTTGCTTAATCTTCTCAGAAATCAGCAATGCCCAATTCTGATAATCATGTAATAAAGTCAGTTCTTCTTTCATATTGCCAGCCCTTTGTAGTTCTCAGCTATTGTATTTGCCAATAGTACCGCTTCTTCATTCAAACCCTGCAATTCAATGTGAATTTCCTGAAGCCGTTCTTCATAATCGAAATCATCATCTGTTGCAGTGTCCACACCGACATAACGTCCCGGACTAAGAGAATAATCCTTGGATGCAATTTCTTCCCTCGTTACAACCTTGCAAAGTCCTTCTACATCTCTGTAGTAGCCTTCAGGGAATCGGGAAGTCAACCAGACGCTTTCTTTCCAGTAATAACGAATATCGTGTAGCAGACCGGGTTCTTCTTCGTCAGGATTGCCACTTAGCTCCAAATGAATTGCTTTCAGATTGTCGAGTTTATCCTTTATTCCTAGCTCTTTCCATTCCTTAATTTTATTCAGCTGGTATTCTTTGGTACTGTTTGCTACAAGATCAAATATCTGCTTTATTAGCTTGTCTTGAGGCTTTCTTAGTGTTTTGCATAGTTCAGCTACAGGTTCTAGCTTGATCTGTGTAGCGTCAGCTTTTGCAATTGCTTCGATCAATTGTGAGTGTATGTCATGTACTGAATTTACTTCTTCTTTTGTCTGCTTTAATTGCTCAATCCACTTCTCAGCTTCAGTATTGTCCTTTGCATAATCTACAGCAAAATCGGTCAAAGTTTTTATTATTGAATTTATAGAAATGAATAAATCATTTTGAAATTTACTAGCTTCCTTTGCCAGATCATAAGATTCAGTAAGGTAGCCATTAATAGTATCTTTAAACTTCTGATCTTTTCCCCTGTAAAGATTGACAATACTTATCAGGTTCTTATGTTGTTCGGGACTGAAATCGTTTACTTTCTGAGTAACTTTATGGTAGATCTTTCGTGCATCGAGCATCAGCACTATATCTTTGCGTTCTTCATCCCGTTCTTTTGCTCTGTCAAAAAACCAGAGAGTACAAGGCAAAGAACGAGTATAGAAGAAGTTATTACCGATTGCCAGCATTACATCTACAGCTCCGGTTTTGACTAGCTTTTCACGAATTTCTTTCTCGCTGTGTCCGGCATCACTCGCAGACGAAGCCATTACAAAACCAGCACGACCTGAATTTTTCAAATAACTGTAGAAATACTGTATCCAGAGATAGTTTGCATTGTCATTTTTAGGTAAACCAAACGGAAGACGAGGATCTTTCTTAACAGAATCCTTTCCTTTATCAACACCATCCACATTGAACGGGGGATTAGCCATAACGAAATCACAGCCATTGTATAAGTTGTGCTTATCTTCGTAAAATGTGTTTCCTTCCTGAATATTGCCTTCCAAGCCATGCACAGCAAGATTCATCTTTGCAAGACGTGTATTTGTTTCAGTTTTTTCCTGTCCGAAGAAAGTAACCTTCTCAGCTGGTTGCATACCTTCTTGTTCTATGAAGTATCCGGTTTGCACAAACATTCCGGCACTACCGAGAGCAGGATCGAAAACAATTCCAAAATCAGGCTCAATAACATTGACAATTATTTGAACCATAGAAAGAGGTGTGAAGAATTCTCCACCTTCCTGAGCACCTGTCATTGCGAATTTATTGAGGAAAAATTCGTAAATCTTTCCGAACAAATCACCGGTGGCATTGCGAAGAACTTCTTTGTTGAAAATCCGAAGCAATTCCTGAAGTAGATCTTTGCTGAATATGCTGTAGTTCTTCGGTAGTACACCTTTTAAATTAGGATATTCTTCTTCGATGGCTTTCATGGCTTCGTCTAAGGCTTCACCAGTGTCCTTCGATTCGGGCAATTCGATCAGATGGTCGAACCGTGCTATCTCCGGCAGGAAAATTGAATTTTTCGACAAAAAATCTTCTTTGGTGATGGGCTTCCGTCCACGTTGGGGATGAACCGGAAGATCAATTTCGATTTGATCCTTAGTTACCAGAAAACGATTATAGGCATGACGAAGAAAGATTAATCCTAAAACAGGCATTGAATATTCAGCAGCAGTCAGTTTACTATTTGCTCTAAGTTGGTCGGCAGCACGCCAAAGTTCGTTCTCAAGTTTTCTAAGCTGTTTTCCTTGCATTAAATATTCCTACCAAGTTTATATATAAATCAGTACAAATATAATATAATTAAATCAATAATTATTGACGTTTTGAAATATTCTCAAAAAGACCTATCACTAAGTTGATATTATCATTAGCTAGTTTAAGTCCCAAGAGAAAATTTCAAGTTGAAAAATCTATAAATTCCTAAACCTAAATCAAAGAAGGTAAAGAAAATTATTATATTACCAAATCAGACAATAACGCAGTAAATCATCAATCCAAAGCCTATCTGTACAATTTCAGCCACCATAAATGTATGCTCGATGCACAAACGTTCCTCAGAATCGATTTATGGGACAAAAGCTGTAGAGAAAGGACTAGCCAAGGATTGCAAAGAGATCATCAACAAATAGCAAATTAAATTGAATATTAGAAATTTTTAACAGTATTTTCTCATAGAAAACAATTTATCGAGAATTTCAAAAACTCTCCGGCATAACTTGGTACCGCTGGCAGAACGGCTACATTATCTCCTGTCGGCAGATCAACTATATCGAAGATTAAGAAATATTTTGAGGAGCAGTAAAAATAAAAAAGCTGTCCCAATTTTTGAGACAGCACATGAAAATCAATTTATTTCAATTTCTTTTATTTTTTTTATTAAACAATCTCTTGTATTTCTCTATATTTAAGTATTTTGTCCTCTGGTTCTTGCTTCATATAATTGTATGGCTTTGGTGATATTCCAATTCCATAGTTTATGAACAATCCTTTTACAAAATCCTTTGTTTTCTTGTTGACATTGAAAAAGTCAAAGCCATTGACATATTCTTTCTTGTTCGGGTTCTCCTTTAAATATGCTGCTAAACACATCGTTTCAGCAAAGCATCCATAAATTACATTTTCTGTTAGTCCACAAATTTCGGGATTGAAGAAATATTCCAACCCATGCTCTACATAAGCATTTCCACCATCTTGACGAATAACATTACTGCATTTACCATACTCTTCTTCAGGAAATCCATAAGGAACAGCTACATCAATGACGTGCAAAGGCTTACCATTCTTGATATGGCTTATTGAGTTTGCAGAAATCATCTGTGTTGGATGATGTGTGCAATTAACGATCATTTTAACATGATTATTCTCACCTAAACAACAATGGTCTTTTATTTCATTGATGTGTGAGTAAACCTTCACTTTTCGGTTGCCTATAATCTCGGTCAATTCTTTTGTGTGGTTGCTGATTACTATCACCTGATTGTCACAGTAATTGTTCTCAATCAGATGTAAAAGAGAATTTGTTCCCAGCAAACCGAGACCATTGATTATTACTGAGCCTGAGCATTGATGAGAATCATTCATCGATCCACATGAATCTGCACACTCTGGAATGATGTTGTCAGCCTGAAGTATGGATTCTACTTCCATATCCAGCACATTTGCCGTTCCATTATCGCCATTTGTGAAAATCACATAAGGATAAAGCTCCCGCAATGTAAAGCCATCATCATCGAGTTGACCCTCCCAATTTACTTTTAATTCAATTTCTTTTCCAAAAAGTCTTTTTGTCGATGCCGCTAGAAGAATTACTTTAACTTCTAATTTATCTACCGCATATTTAACAGCTTCCAGAAATTGCTTACGTGCTTTAACAATTCCAGATTTTGATATACACTCATCAGGTAAAGTATCAAGTGCTATTAAACTACCAATAAAGGTATCATTGAATTCTAGCAATTGTGGCTTATAAAAAGCATCTAAATTTGGATTGCCTTGACTTATTTTAAATTCAATCTGACTAGTTTTTCCCAATAAATTAGATAAAAACACAAAATCATTTTTCATAACCATCTACCTATATAATTCGTAATATAAATTTCCTTCATTGTTGCAATTGAGAATTATACTGTTGATACGTAGTGTTTCACAGTTCTAATTTCCCATTCCCATAGAGTTTCCATGTAGTCATACTATCGGAAAGTATACAAATACATACAATTAAAAACATTATTAGCTAGTTATAATTTTACAAACTAGAAATCAACTAGATAAATATTTTTAACTCTAAATGTTTCAATTATTCATCCGATATTACTCTCTCAAGTTGTCAAACATCTTCAAGATGTTGGACATCTATAAGGAAACATCTTAAAAGGAAATAATAAATATGAAGAACGTATTGATTTATCTAATAGCAGTATTTAGTTTGACTTATGCTTATGGTCTGGAAAAACCCAAAAGCAATCAGATAAGTAATTATGATACTGTTAAAATCTGTAATCAGGTTTGGATGTCCAGGAATCTTGATGTAGACCACTACCGCAATGGCGATTCTATTCCAGAAGTAACAGATCCGACAGCATGGGCAGCCCTAAAAACAGGTGCATGGTGCTGTTATAATAATGACCCAGCAATGGGTGCAATTTATGGCAAGTTATATAACTGGTATGCAGTTAATGATCCCCGTGGTTTAGCTCCTGAAGGTTGGCATGTGCCAATAGATGGCGAATGGAAAGAACTTGAGATTTGTTTAGGAATGTCTCAATCAGAAGCAGACAATAGAATCAGGGGAGGAACTGAAGGTGGCAAGCTAAAAAGCACAGGTACAAAAGAAGAAGGGGATGGCTTATGGCTTAGCCCGAACACAGGAGCCACAAATGAGAGTGGCTTTTGCGCACTCCCAGGTGGTAGCCGCGTCAATGATGGGGATTTCGGCAATAGTGGTCACTCCAGCGTTTGGTGGTCTTCTTCCAATTACAATATGTCGGACGCATGGTACAGGTCCCTTAACTACTATACCGCCTCTGTAAGCAGGGACGGTAACAATAAGGGGTGTGGTTTTACAGTTCGTTGCGTCAAGGATGATTCATTAAATTCAATAAACTTATTTAGAATAACACCTGATTCAACCTATATCGGAGATGAAGTAACTATAACAGGTAAAAACTTTTGTGCTATAAAAGGCACTAATTTTGTTGCATTTAGAGGTGCTCATGTCCCTACCTATATAAGTTGGTCTGATACATTGATAAAAGTAAAAGTACCAGTGGGTACTCAAACAGGAAAAGTCTCAGTTACAGTCAAAGGAAATAAGAGTAATGAAGTAGATTTCACATTAATTGGCGACTCAGTTAAAATCTGTAATCAGGTATGGATGTCCAGGAATCTAGATGTTGACCACTACCGCAATGGCGACCCAATACCCGAAGTAACAGATCCGATAGCATGGGGAGCCCTTAACCATCAAACAGGTGCATGGTGTTATTATAATAATGACCCAGCAATGGGTGCAATCTATGGCAAGCTATACAATTGGTATGCAGTTAATGATCCCCGTGGTTTAGCTCCTGAAGGTTGGCATATCCCTTCAGATGCAGAATGGACAGAATTAGTAACTTGCCTAGGTGGTTCAGATGTTGCAGGTGGCAAACTTAAAAGCACAGGTACAAAAGAAGACGGGGATGGCTTATGGCTTATCCCAAACACGGGAGCCACAAACGAAAGTGGCTTTTCCGCACTCCCAGGCGGTGAACGCTCCTTAAATGGTTCATTCAACGGTTTTTTCCAAGGCAATTGGTGGTCTTCTACTGAGAACAGTTCAGTTTACGCCCTGTTCATTTTCTTGACCGAATATTCCGCCCGTATAGGCAGGGATAGTTACTATAGGTCGCAAGGTAATTCTGTTCGTTGCGTCAAAGGCAATTTATCAAATATTCAGAATGAAAATAAAGTTAATCATCTTGATGATTTTAAAATAAACATAACTCCTAATCCAGTTTCTGATAAAGCTATTATTGAATATAACAGCCTAGTTGGCATAACAACAAAGGTTGAAATTTACGATTTGAGAGGTTTAATTGTGAAGACGATAGTGTCGGTTCCAAATGAAATTGGATTAAACTCAATTGAATTTGATACCAAGGATTTGAACTCCGGTGTTTATTTCATTGTATTGCAAAACGGCATACAAGTATCCAGAAATTTATTCCTGATCAATAAATAGTAACAACAAGATAAACAGCCAGATGTCCAACACCTTTGAGGTGTTGGACATCTAAAAAAAACGTAACCCCCTTTTTTTAAATTTACAAGACGTGTAGCCAAATAGCAATATTGTTTAGAATTAAACTAACTATTGATAAATATACCACTTACATTAGTAGAAGATCACAGAAGATCCGTAGAAGATCCGTAGAAGATCGGCAAAACAGCGTTTTTTTTAACGCACAAAATGGAAACGACTTAAATTGAAGAACTAATTGTAAAAGTTAAAAAAAGGAATTAAGTTTGGAGTAATGAAATCGATTAATTAAAGGATTATATAGCAGAAAAAAATAGTTTTTATTGAATAGTAATGTCTTTGGTTCACTTCTGGAAACCGCCAAATTTCAAAGCGAACAGAACCAAATGCGATTACGCTCCAAGAGTGGGCGTTTTCCATTTGCTCTGTTCGAAAGGTGCTTGGCGGTACCTCAGGAGTGTGTGAATGCGAGAATGCCCTTTTTAAATTATTATACACTATTGGAGTTTTTATGAAAAAGTATCTACTTGTTGCTTATCTATTTTTAGCCTTGGTTTTCCTGAGTTGTTCAAACAATTCAACATCACCCTCTAATACAAATGATGTTACTTATTCCCTGATGCAGGAGAACATTCCGAATATTGTCAAACTCGACATCAAAACAAAACTAATCGGTAAAACCAAAGTTACAGGGGTTAAGAATGGTCTGATTGGATATTTAAAAAGTGCAGACTGCCAATGGGTTGATAAAGTTGTTGAAACTGGAGAAACATATTCTGTCTGGATTACCAATTTCTCAAAAAATGAAATTGATTCAAATGTGACAATAGATGTTGACCTGGAACTCCGTACACCAGCATTTCTAACAGAAGGCACTATGCTTAGAAAAGAGCATATTAAATTAAATTATTTTCAAGACAAAGATTGGATAGGTCAAGCAGGTATGCCTAATGCTCAACAAGTAGCAACTAGAATGTTAAACTACTCAAACCTTTTAAAGAAAGCAGGACAGTTAGAACCAATCGTAAATAACATTATCACAAGATCTATAACAACTGCTCAAGCCACTACTCCAGCAGCATTACTTATACCATTAACATATAAATTCAGTAACTATTTAAATCAATGGGTTTCTATGTACACCAGCGAAGATAATTTAAAGAGTTTACAAGCTGATGCTATTATAGCTGGTGCTTTCGTTTATGGAAGGCTACAGCAGATGGTTTATGCAGAGCAACACAAATAGAAACTGGAAGGAATTGTGAATTAACTTTAAAAAAAATTACTCCATAAATCATTTTTAGAAATGTTTTTCGAACGAGCCACGTTAGAGGTGGCTCGTTTAGAATCTATTGATGACGACTTCATTACTAATCCTTCCTTTTTGCCTAGTAAATTGCTCAAGGTTAGAAGATTTCTTCAATTCTGATGACATCCAACCACTGGATTCATTATTTAATTAAAAAAAACTGAATTATTTCCGGAAAATGAACCCAAAAAGTAAAATTTTGCAGCTGATTCCACTATTTCTTATCAAAAAAATGATCATTCTTCGAAATAATGTCTAATTTTATAGCAAAAACAGCGTTTTTTATGGCATATTTTGTTGCAATGACATAAAGTTTGAATAAAAATGGAATAACTTTCAGATAACTTTTAAATGAAATTTGATGTATTTCGGATATATTATATTTAATTATATCACTTATTTTCAATAACTTAACGGAATATTTCAGAATAATAATAATAAAATAGAATCGAACATGATTTTTGGGGCAGAATTAATTATGAAATCTTTAATATAGTGAAGATCTTGTGCTAAAGTACACTTTGTCAATATCTAGCACAGAAATAACAGTTTTTTTTAAATTAGATCTATGTAATTGAACTTTTTTTGTTAATTTATTTTCCGTTTTTCATGTTATAAATAATTTGGAAAGTATGTAATGAAACAAATTACTATTGGAACAGAAACCTACATGGGAAAAGCAATTATTAAAGAGCTTGAATCAGAATATTTACAAAAGCATCCAATTAGAACATTAAAAAAGTTATTTGAAATAGTTTTTGCTAACCCTAAAATATTTGAAACATATCTTAGCACATCAGATTACGTTCTAGGACATGATAGGACAATTAGAGTAAAAGAAATTTTCGAAAATCTCAAAGCAAAATCGAAGATAAAAAATTCACCTGAAATAGAAAAATTAGATGATTTATTAGAATATTATGAAACCTATAATTTTTGTCATGCTAATCGAATGTTCCCAACATTTTACGGTAATATACATTTTATTAGAAAATTTATTTCTAAGGAATCAAATTCATTCAACATCCTCTATCTTACTGATCTTATTGAAAAACTTCAAAGCTCAGGCAGAGAAGATGCCTACGAAATAGCAGATAAATTGATAAAGCATAGGGATGAATGTGAAAAAAGATTATCTCGAAACTCTGAACCTCTAGGTTCCGATGCTAAATACTATTATTTTAGACCGAAATCAAATACAAATACAAAAAAGCCAATGGCTGACATACAACTTTCTTATTTTACTTTTAAGAATGAACAGTACAACCTGAGAAAGCAATACATGAAAGAATTTACAAAATCAATTTATAGAATAAGTGGTGAAAGGAAATCTAAAACTATTATAACTGAGGTTAAAGATTTAGGTATCTTTAATTTCACAATTAAGAACTATAACACAATGAAGGGGTATATAATCAATGACATACATTTAATAAAAGAAGATGTCGATTTAACGAAAGAGATTATATCTATTTTAGAAAGACACCGGGTGTTTTAACACCCGCTATAACTGAAAATTTTATATGGAAATAGAATAGCACTTACATTTAACACACCTAAAAATTGGTTGTTGCACCCCCCGAATGGACTTATCGATTTTTGAATCTTAAAATGTTTGTAAAACAATATAGGATTCAATCAAATGAAAGAACAAGTTTTAATCACCGATGTAAGTTTTGATGATTTTATTTCGGCATTAGCAGAGAAGATGTCAATTGAACACCGCAAGACTAAATCATACGAATTTGAGCAGCTAGATCAAGAACTGATCAAAATCCCCGAAGTAGCGAAGATTCTTCAAGTTTCCGAGGTCACTGTCCACAGTTGGAAAAAAGCCGGCAAAATCCCTTTCTATCTAATTTCAAACAGAGTTTACTTCAAAAAAAACGAAGTGATCTCAGCATTGAAGAAAAATGAAATTAATGGCACCAACATAGAGGTACTAAAATGAGTAACAACGAATTTATTATAATGCCTAAAGACACACAGAGTCTAATATCTGAAGCTGTTGCACTTGAATTTCAAAAAGCAATTCCAACAATTATTAATAACTTCAAACAACAGATAAATTCAATAGTTGATAGAGATCGGCATGAAAGCACTATCGATGACCCCTTGATTTCTAAAACGAATTTGAAGAAGTATTTCGACGGAAAATTATCAACGGCAAAGATAGGATATTTAATGAAAACTGGGAAACTAAAACCTACTTACTTAGGCAGGAATGTATTCTTTCGCAAATCGGCAATAGATCAGCTTTTAAGTAATTATAATGAGTAATAAACAATGACAAGAACAGAACAGATAACCCAAGAATTACATAATTTGGATGGTGCTTTTAATCAAATGGTTTCGGTTTTTGGAAATGCTTTAAGCAATGACAATCCTAAACATCAACAATTAAAAGATGTATTGATTGACATCCAAGGCGGTGTTTATGCTGAGCAAGTGAGCAAAGCACGTAATTTGCTCGTTATAGACCGGAAGCAATACGACGATTACAAAAAGAAGCATATAGATGGCTTTACATTGTCGGCTCACTGCAAGCACAGAAAAGGCAATATTCAAGAATCTGAAAAACTCATAAAGCACACCGGCATATTACAGATTGATTTTGATTTTAAGGCAGGTATAACTCCGGAAGCACTACAAGAATTAAAACAGAAAATCAATGCTGACAAGCACACGTTATTTAGTTACGTTTCAATATCTGGCATTGGATTAAAAGCCGGTATTTTAATTGATGGTAACAGACACAAAGAATCATTCATAGAAGCCGAAAAGTATTATCTTGACAATTATGGATTTCAAATAGATAAATCAGTTAAAGACATTTTCCGTTTATGTTTCGTATCATACGATAAGGATTTATTTGTCAATCCAAGTGCTGAGTTGTTCGGAATATCCGAACCGGAAATAAAGCAAGATGTTCCAAAATTGGAACAACCTAAAACACCGGAAGTCAGCATTAATACTAATAACTTGGGTAAAATCAAAGATAATGCAATTAAGAACCTATTGTCATATATCGGCAAAGCTACCGACGGTAATAGACACCGTATAAGAAATAATGTTTCTTACCTTGCCGGAGGTTACGTTGCCGGGGGTGTGTTATCTGAACAAGAAATACTTTCCCTAATCATTCAAGAATCTGACAGAATTTCTGATACCGGAAGCACACCGGAATCTGAGCTTAAAACTATTCGTGAATCTTTTGAATCCGGAAAATCGAAACCAATAACAAAAGAAATGAAAAAGGCTGAGTATGAAAATTGGTGTAAGAATTTCAGCAAGAAAAAATCAAAACCGATAAGTGTAAATAAAGACACAGGCGAAATTAAAGAAAATGAAATTGAACATCGTTTTTGGGATGAAACACTTGGAAGTAAAGGTGAAGTACTTTTAAAAATCGATTACGTTCGATTGTACGATTACTTCAAGTCAAAAGGCATACAAAACATTTTTATAGATGATTCAGGATTAAAACGTGTTCTTGTCCAAATTAACAATAACATTGTTTCAGAAGTAGATATACCAGCCATCCAAAAACTAATATTCAATCATATTGAATCTCTACCTGAATACATCTCAGAAAACAAATCAAAACTGGACTTACACGAGCTATTAATCAAAGGTATACATGTTTATTTAAGTACTGATAAGATCAATTATTGCCTACCATGCGAACGCATAGAATTTATGAAAGACACCGAACACTCAGGAATTGTTTTTTTTAAAAACGGATTTACCATTGTTACAAAAGATTCTATCATATTAAAGGATTATAAAGATTTACCAAAACCTATTTGGAAACGACAAATAAAAGAACACAATTATGAAACCATTACAAACAAAGATGTAATCAATGATTTTAGCTTTGTTAAGTGGACACGAAACATTGTTTCAACAAAAAATCCGGTTGTTATCGACAAGCAACGTTATATCTCTTTACTTTGTACAATCGGCTACTTACTTCATAACTACAAAACACCGGCAAATGCGTATGCCGTTATTCTATCAGAAGCGAACCTAGACGATACACCAAAAGGAAGAACCGGCAAAGGTGTTTTAATGCAAGCAATCGCAGAAATTAGAAATGTGGAAACGGAAGACGGTAAAAACTTCGACTTTAAATCTCGGTTTGCATTTCAAAAAGTAACACTTGATACTGAAATTTACGTATTTAATGATGTAAAGAAGCATTTTCCGTTTGAACTATTATTCCATCAAATTACAGATAGCATGGTTATCGAGAAAAAAAACAAAGATAAAATTACGTTGCCAGTTGAAAAAAGTCCTAAAATTGTAATAAGCACAAATTATGCTATTTCCGGCAATGCCGAAAGCGACAAAGGACGTAAATATGATATGGAATTATTGCCTTATTATGATTCAAAACATAGACCTATAAACGATTATGGTAAAGCGTTCTTTGGTAAAAATTGGAATGAAACAGAATGGAATATATTTTTCAACTTTATGCTAGCTTGCTTACAAGGATATTTAAAAAATAACTGTATAATACCGGAATACAGCTCAGCTACCAAAGACGAAAAGAGATTGTTAAATGGAACTAGCCAAGAATTTGTCGAATATGCAGACTGTTTAGCAAGAAACTTCAGTCATCCGGCACATACTATATATAAGAATTACATTGATTATGCCGGATTACAAGAAAAGGATTTCACCAAAAATAAAATGAATAAATTTTTTAAAGAATATGCAGAAAACAGGAATCTAATATTCGATGTATCATTCGGGATTGAAAGCGGCAAAACAATAAGAGTATATCAATTAAAAAAAATTAATTAATGATTTACCATAAAGCAATAATGAGTATAGAAGCGAAACTTACGATTAATTACGATTAATTACGATTGTATTACGATTTAGAATGTGAATAGAAGCGAACCTTACGGTATTACGATTTATAAAAGAAAAAAAAGACACACACAAATAATAATAAAAAAAAAACAGAATAAAAAAAAGAGAAAAGCAAAACGGTGTATATATAAATAAAGACAAACAAAACGTAATATCGTAAAGATATTGATATAAGAAGAGTTAAACTGTAATGCAAGTCGAAATAAATCGTAATAATTTGAAAAATCGTAATGGTATTGATATAAAAAGAGTTAGCAACAATGAGTATATTTGATTCATTAATAGATTCAATACCGGAAACGGTTGTAATTACACCAAAGGAAGCAAGCAAGCCGATTATTGGAGTTATTAGTCAGAATACTCAAGCAATCGAACCGGAATCAGTCAAGGTGTCTAAAACAAGCATGGATATATTAAACGGAATTGAATTTGGTAAAAATTGGTATGAAGTAACCTACACGAATGACGATATACGATATACTCAGCATTCGACAAAAGAAAATCTTAATGAATATTACAAGAGGTTAAATGATAACTTCCGGCATAGGTTACCAAGTGAAATAAAGCCGATAGGATTAGAGAATAACAGAATAATTTATATTTAAAAGGATAACACAATGAAGCAAGAATCAAAAGAAATTACGATGTTTTTTAAAAAATATCATATTAAGAAGTAAATCATGCTCGATAACGATAAATATAGTAGATTAGTCGTAACAACTTACCAATTTCACCTTAGATTCAAACTGAAGTACGTAAACAGCAATTCGGAGATGATAGATATAACAAATAAATAAAAATTGAGTAAAATTAGTACATTCCAGATTATGAGACTATCAGATGAATTTATCTGATATTTTTTTTATCTCATCTAAGACAAATATTGGAAAAAGTTGACAAAATAGACTAAATTGTATTATAATTTGATATTATGAAAACCAAAAAAGAAAAATCATTGATTCATGTTAAATTGTGAAATCAATGATTTTATTTGAACATTTTTTTGAACTTTAGATTTTGTATTTTTGTTAAGTAGTTGATTTATAGGGTAATTAATGATGATAAAAGTGATCCCGGGGGGACTCGAACCTCCGACACCCAGTTTAGGAAACTGGTGTTCTATCCTGCTGAACTACGGGACCATTTTGTTAATTTACTGTGTCGTTGCCTAGCAGCATAATCCTGCTGCCGTTGATTTGTGTGTTTTGGATTTGAAATATATTCACGGCAACGAAGTTCTTAAGCTGCGCCGAATCTACTTTGTTCAATCCAAGTAAGAGAGCTCTTTCTATTATCTGCTCTATATGCTGATTAGTTAGTAGTCCTATTGAATTAAGATGCAGAATCTCACCAAATGCTTCTTTTGTAAACAAATCCTTTTCGTTATCGTTGAAGATCCGAAATGCTTTTGGACTCGATGGAGCGAAAACTGAGATAAGTTGATCCGCCAATTCGATTCTATCGGCTAACCAACTGAATGCCGTAGAAATCTCTTCCCTGGTATAACCCAAGTCAGAAAGAGTCTGAATGTCTATCTCAGTTATTTTTTTGTTCTGATTCAATTCCGTCATCACAAATACTATTATTTCAATTATTCTTTCGTACATAATCATTAACCTATATATTTATTTTCCAGGTTATGCATTTCCTCTTTTTGTTTGATAGTGTTGTCCTCATATCCAATTAAATGCAGAGTTCCGTGTATAGCTAATCTCTTTAGCTCATTTGTTAATGACACTTTAAATTCATCTGCCTGCCTCTTTGCTGTGTCAACACTTATATAAATTTCGCCTAATAAAGCCGGCTCCTCATTGATATTAAAGCTTATCACATCAGTTGGATAGTCATGTTTTAGATATTGACTATTCATACTTTTTATAATATCGTCAACAACCAAAATAACATTAACAGAAGCCTTTTTTATCTTCCTGTCCTTAAGAACTCTACCGACTGCAACAGCTAATTTCTGTTTTGGAAGAAACTTAGTATCGCTGTCATTAAAAATTTTAATGTCGAACATATTTATAGACGCTCTAATTACTATTCAAGTATATTATAAATCCAAAAAAGTTTACTTACTAATATATAAAAAAAGAAAATGGGAATAAAGGATTAGTTATCCACTTCATAATCATTTTTTTTGAATGGTGGATTTCCTAATCGATAGAATGATAGAATTTCAGCAAAGCCATAGCTATGAAGTGCCTCTTTGATAACGTTGGTTTTTCGTCCGTGTTCCTTAATAAACTCAAGCATGCCTTGTTGTTCCCAAAGAAAATTTTGTGGAATATTACTAAATTTTCTGCTTAGAAGTCCATATTTATTCAAAGCCGGGGTGGACCAATACCAGAGGAAAAGACTTATTCTTGATTCTTCCGAGGCAACGCATATTGCAAGGGGTAGAATGCAATTGAGAATTATTTCCCTACGAAGATGAGGTCCCTCGTTAAAGATTTTAGTTTTCATTAATGAGAATAACTTATCATGAAGAGCAGTAGTCTCTGAATTGTCCAAATCATCTAAGAACGTAATAATATTCGAAGTATCAAGATTTTTCATCAGATCATCGAGATTCTCAATGGAATATACGGGTCTTTTCCTTCGTTGATTATATTTTTCAAGAAATTCGGCTATTGTCAAATGCAGAGCCTTTCTATAGCCGTGACTGTTGATTTGTTCCTGTGCATAAGCTGACTTACGAAGTAGGCGAATTAAAGCATAATGCTGAATATATTCAAGCGATGCTGTGTCAGTTGTTTCATCAGGAGTAACGCCGCTTTTTATTACTGATTCGATTTCCTCAGCTGATATCACAAGTGTATTAAAAGTGACCTGTTTTAAATCTTTATTATTATTGATCACAATATGAAGAATAACATTTCTGTATCTGTTGTCTGTGGAATGCCGGTGAGCATCCCAGTCTGAAGCATTTACGTGAAATTCAGCATCTCCCAGAATTATGGATCCACCCAGAAGTATTGCAATGTCCTTTAGATCAGGTCCTTCAAAAAGATTAAGCTGACCGGGTGAGAGTATCTGCAGGCGATTCCCGTCTGATGTTGTTCTGATTGTTGCAGGATCAGATAATATTAAATGAACATATTCCTGCAGTTGTTTCTCATTCATGTTCTGCAAAAATTGATTATCCATTATTGCCATTTCAATTTTGATTTATAAAACTCTGCTTTTATTCTTACTTGATTAGCAAAATCGCTATCCGCCCCTGCAAAGATAATATCTCTGGAAACATTAATTAATGCTACTCCACCATTATTGGCAGACAATACACCATCTATATCTCCGCCCTGAGTACCGACTCCCGGAATTAATAATGGGTTTGAGGGTATAGTTTTGCGTATAGTTCTTAGTTCATCCGGATGCGTTGCTCCGATCACATATCCCAGATTTTTATAATCTGCCCATTTCGAAGAAACTTCAATTACATGCTGATAGAGATAATCATTATCAACTTTAAGACGTTGAAAATCACTTGATCCAGGATTCGATGTTAATGCCAGTAGGAAAACCATTTTATCGGAATACTCAAGGAATGGCTTCACCGAATCAGAGCCCATATATGGATTAACTGTTATCGCATCGGAGTTTAGAGCTTCGAAGCAGGCTTTTGCATAAGATCTGGATGTATTCCCAATATCGCCACGTTTAGCATCGGCAATGATGAATTTTGATTGAGGTATCAAATTCATTGTTTGTTCTATGATACGGAAACCTTCATGTCCGTATTGCTCATAAAAAGCATAATTTATCTTATAAGCGGCAGTCAGATCCTGAGTGGCATTAATAATGATTCTGTTAAATTCAAGCATTCCTGTCAGATTGCTCGCAATACCTTTTGGTAACTTAGCTAAATCAGTATCAAGTCCGACACAGAGCATTGTACCTGATTCTATTAATGAATTTTCAAGTTTTGAGTAAGAGTCCATTAATTAATTTTCATTTCTTTAATAATGAGATTGAATAAACGTTTTTAGCAAGAGATATTTTCTGAAAATAAAAATTCATTTTGCTAAAAAAATATTAGTAAAATTTAAGAAAATTTCTAATCAGTTGCATAAAAAAATGACAAACAGAAGCTTTTTATCTCTGCTTAATTGAAATTTATGTAATTTTGTTGCTATGATTTTTTAAATATTATTATCTCTCAATGAGCATTATAAGCAGATATATCCTAAAAACACATCTAGCACCATTTATCTTTGGTTCTACAACGATTGTGTTTTTATTTCTATTCCAATTTCTAACAAATTATCTGAATAAATTTTTAGGTAAAGGATTGGGCTATTGGGTAATCATGCAGCTTATTGGCTATAATCTTTCATGGATGGTAGTTCTGGCAGTTCCAATCGGTATTTTGTTTGCAACCATTTTCGCATTCGGTTCACTATCGGCTTCTCATGAAATCACTATCATAAAAGCAGGCGGATCCAGTTTGGTTAAAATGATGATGCCTGTGCTAGTCGCAGGAATCATTGCAACGATACTCCTATACTGGTTCAATGATACAATATTACCCAATTCAAACCATAAAGCCAAAGTTCTATTGAATGATGTTACACGTAAGAAACCAACATTCTCAATTGAAGCAGGGCAATTCTCTACTGATATTGAAGGATTTACTATACTATCCCGTTCACTTGATTCATTAACAGGTTTACTCAAAGGAGTGACCATCTATGACAATACACGTGGACAGAGGATGAACGTGGCAAGTGCCGATTCAGGTACAATTGATTTCTCTGAAGATTATTCCAAGCTAATCGTCAACCTAAAGCATGGTGAAATACATCAGCTTATTCCGAATGTGGCTAACGATTACAGAAAAATCACATTCGAAAATTATCAGATTTGGATTAATGCTAGTGGTTTTGCATTTGAAAGATCAAATGAAGGAATGATTTCGAGAGGTGATAGAGAGCTTAGTATTGGAGAGATGCAGAAATCAGTTGATGAGATTCAGAAAAATGTTGATACATTATTTAAAAAAACAAATAATACTATATCCGAGCATTTTGATTATTTGATGGGTAAACAGAAAAATGGTGCTATAATAAAGCAAAATGGACAAAATTCAAGGGTTAGCTGGACCCAGGGTCTAAAGGAAGCCCAAAACAGAATGTTGTTTCTCAGAGCATCAATCTTTACAGATGCCAATCAGATAAATGATTACCAGATAAGAATCAAACAATTTAAAGTTGAAATTTACAAGAAATATGCAATTCCTTTTGCCTGTTTTCTTTTCATTCTTGTAGGTTGTCCGCTTGGTATAATGACAAAGGGAGGTAACTTCGGCATTAGTTCCGGTATTTCTCTCCTATTCTATCTAATTTATTGGATATTCCTGATAGGTGGTGAAAAGCTTGCCGATCGCGGCATTCTTTCGCCTTTCCTGAGCATGTGGCTTGGGAATATAGTAATTGGGATAGTAGGTATTTTGATTCTGATGAGAGTTAATAACGAAAGCTATAACATCTTTAAATCCGAACTAGGTGAGAAACTCATTCCTAAACGCTTCCGGAAATAATCATAAATTAGTCTAACCTCTGGGATGGAAAGTTCGATGCACCTCTTTGAGAAAATCTCTGTCAATATGAGTATAAATCTGAGTTGTCGAAATATCGGAGTGTCCTAGCATTTCTTGGACCGCTCGAAGATCTGCTCCTCCTTCAAGTAAATGTGTTGCAAACGAATGACGGAATGTGTGCGGATGAACTTCAGATTCAATACCCGCAAGAGTTACATACTTGGCGATTATCTTCCAGACACCCATCCTTGAGAGTTTAGAACCACGCTGATTGAGAAATAATGAATCGGAGGACTTCTCGGTTTTTAAAAATAAATGCCTCACCTGCAAATTATAGATATTAATACATTCAAGTGCCGACCTGCCAATGGGTACTATTCTCTCCTTTGATCCCTTACCGAAGACTCTTATAATTTCAGCATCAAAAAGAATATCTCTTATCTTAATATTTATTAGTTCACTTACACGCAATCCGCAGGCATATAATGTCTCAATCATCGCTCTGTCGCGAATTCCGGCAGGAGTAGTAATATCAATTTGTTCAAGTATTTTATTTATCTCACCTACGGACAAAGTATCGGGTAGCTTTCTGCCGGATTTTGGCATTTCTATTGTTTCGGATGGATCAATACGAGTATTACCATTAGCAAGAAGATACCTGTGAAGCCCTCTGATAGCTGACAAATAACGGCTTCTACTATTAGCGGCAATCCCAATTTCCTGAAGAAGAACAAGAAAATCTGAAATAAGACCAACAGATGAATTCGCGAAAGAATTAACTTTCTTTGTGATTAGGAACTGAGCATAAGACATCAAATCATGAGAATAGGACTGAAGAGTATTTTCTGACAACCCCTTCTCAAGTGCAATAAAATGAGTAAAAGATTTAAGCTCAAATATCATATTCTTGCTTATTTCATTAATATTATTCATCAGATAATGGTGGAGCAGGTTCTTGAATTTCTTTATAATTTATCCGTTGATGTGCTGAGCCATACAAATGCTTAACACAAGCTTCTTTGATTATATGCAAATCATTCAGAGTAAGATCGCATTCATCGAATTGACCATCAGTAAATCTGCTTTGAATTGTTGTGTTCAGCATTTTTTCAATATCTTCTCGTGATTTACCAATCACCCTTGATATTGCTTCTGCCGAATCGCAAATCATCACAATTGCTGTCTCTTTAGAGTTTGGTTTTGGTCCGGAATACCTGTAATCTTCTTCATGAACAGCTGATTCCCCAAATTCCTCTACTGCTTTCGCATAGAAATGCTTGATGAGAAATGTGCCATGATGCATTGGTATAAAGTCAATGATTCTCTGAGGAAGTTTGTATTCTTTTGCAAGTTTCATTCCTTCAATTACATGCGATTTAATTGCATCAGCTGAGCGTTTTGGAGTTAACATATCGTGTTTATTTCCAATCTCAATTTGGTTCTCAACGAAATATTCTGGTTTTGTGATCTTACCAATATCATGATATAAAGCACCGACTTTAGCTAATATCTGACTGGCATTGATCGCAGTTGCACATTTTTCTGCCATTACCGACATCGAGAGTGTATGCTGATAAGAGCCTGGGGCGATTTCGCTTAATTTCACTAGTAATGGATGATTAACCTTATCATACTCTTCAAGTTTAAGATCAGTTGTAATATTGGTAAATTTCTCCAAAACGACAAGAAAACCAAAAGTTGCCAGTGGAGATATTGCAGAGTTAAGGAGTGCAACCAACAATTTCTGTATTGTCAGATCCCAGTCTAATGCTCGTTCAAGGCTGAATGCGATTATTGAAGCTAGAAATCCTATGAAAATGTAAGAAATTGATTTGAACATTTGGGTTCTGCTTTGTATGTCCCGTACGGAATAAGACGCAAGAATACCAGTGAACATCATTGCAGTACCTGTATCGTAGTCATTGCCACGGATACCGGCTAGCATTAATGACATCGTAACAGTAAGATAGAAAGCTGTTCTGGAATCGAAGACAATTGCCACCAACATCGAAACTCCGGGCAATATTACGAAGTACTCTATTGGCAATGTACTCTTAACTTCAATTGATAACCAGGCAAGGAATGCGACTATAACGATCGATGCACTTAAAATTATAATCTGAACATTATCTTCAAAAATCCTTTTTCTTATGATAAACAAATATAGAATAAGGATTGAATAGATAACAGCGGCATGAAAAATATTACCCAAAATCAGCCAAAAATTGTAAGTGTTCTGCCCTGCCTTGAATTTGAACAGATTATAGGATTTGATTTTCTTAGTTGTTTCTTCGTCGACAACTTCTCCTTTGGAAATAATCACTTCTCCAGCTCTAACAAATCCATCTGTTCTTGCTACGGATTTAACAGCAAATATTCTGGCTTCATCAGTCAACTTTGCCGAGTATATAATATTCGGCTTGAAATTCTTAGCAATAAGTTCAAGTGCTGCTAATCGCTGATCTTCATTCAATTCTATCAGGATATCCCTTCTCGCCTTCGAGATGAATACTTTTGATGTAACTAATAATCTTTTGGGTACAAGTTGTTCCTCAGTTGGTGAGACACTAACAATAATAACATCCTGCTTGATAGGGATTACAGTGGTATCCACTATGAATTCCCTGTAGATATATTTATAGAATTTGTAAAGATCTTTGCTGATTGTTCTGAAGAATTTAGCACGATCCTCCGGCTTTTTCTGAATTATTTTTTTTGCGGTAGAAGGAGAAAAAATATCAGCCACTATTGCTTCAGCTTTATCCTGAGATGTGGTAGCAAGAATTTCTAATGTGTCAAGAAATTTAATGGCATTTTCTGATGCGGCAGGATAAGGCAAAAATACGAGATAAGAATTATCTTTAGCGTCACTTACTTCCTGTTGATATTTGCTATTGTCTTTATAAATTGGAAAAGCAAACTGTGAGGTTATAGTCTGTTTGGTCCATTTATCACCGGATTTGGCAGAAAATAAATGAGTGGAGCTTGTCTCATCTGACAAATGAACTATAAAAAAAATTGAGCAAAGAAAAAGTGTAATAATGAAAATTAATATCTTAACTTTCTTGGATGTTGTAAAATTCGTCTTGGATATTTCCTTATCAAAAGAAATATCTTTTGCCCGAACTTTGTTGTACAGTGTTTCTCTTTGATCACTCATAAATTTTTAAGATATAAAGGATAACAAATTAATTAATTATATTGCAAACTAAATATTTTTTCGGTAAAATTAAAGTATTGATTTTTTAAAGGTATAAAATGGAATCGATTTATGTGCCGGTATTAAATAGAATTTCATCCGATTGCGTTGTCATGGATGATGAATTCAAGCATATCAGAGCCTTGAGAATAAATATAAATGAACGAATGATGATCACCAACGGAATGGGTCTTTCCGTAATTGCAGAACTTCGATCAATCGATAAAAAATCAGCTTCATTCAGCATTATAGAAGAGCTGCCAACAACCAATGAGAACTATTTCAATTCATCGCTTGTTGTGGGAATTCTTGACAACAAAGACAGAATGGAATTTGCCATTGAGAAAGCTGTTGAATTCGGGATAAATTCAATTTATCCCCTGCAATCCAGATATACACAAAAGAGTAAAACCAATGCTGCAAGGCTAATATCGAAGTCAATATCGGCTATGAAACAATGCAAGCGTTCCTATCTACCTGAAATTTTTGACCCAATTAATATGAAATCATTAAAAGCTATATCAGCTAATTTTTCACAAGTTGTGTTACTTGATGAATCAGGGATGAAGCCATCCTTAGAAACAAAATTGGAATCTATACTTATCATCGTTGGGCCTGAAGGTGGGTTCTCATCAGAGGAGATCAAGGAAATGACTTCATGGAAAAACCTTACAACATGGAGTCTTGGCAATAGAAGACTTAGAGCTGAAACTGCAGTTATAACCGGATTAACTTTGATTAATCATCTTATGGATAGTCAATAGAAAATTGCAAGTCAGTTTGCTATTAGTCTGATTTGACGGATTAATTCCCTGGATTGATTTAGGTAAATAGATCTTGGATATTTAGCAAGAAGTTCATTGAATTTATTCAATGCTTCTAATTTCTTGCCTTCCATATAGAAGTACTGGCCTATGTTAAACAGAATATAATCCCCGTTATAAGTGTCCGGATTCTCTGCCAATATCTTAAGAAGAAATTCCCTAGCTTTATCAATATGTTTCATTTTTGCTTCCAGTTCAGATGCTATCATAAGTGATTTTTCACTTAATTCAGTATTAGCTGCTGCGTCAGCAGCTTCATTGTACAAATTGACTGATTCTGGATATTTTTTTTGTTCATTTTTAAGTTCTGCTTTAATAAAAAGTTCGAACCCTTTGTTGTATTTTTTGAATTGCTCAATATTGCTAATTCTTTCGAGTGCATCATTAGCTTTATCAGAGCTAGTTTTGATTGTTATGTCAGTAAACAGAGCAATCGCAGAGTCCTGGTTACCTTTGAAATATTCAATATCGGCAAGTCCATAAAGTGCATTAATATAGTCGTCCTCACTGAAATTTTTGTATAATTGAACAACCTTCATGTAATAATTAGAAGCCTGTGTTAGATCGTCAGTCTCAACAAATATTCTAGCAGTTAGATTATTAGCAGAAGCTATAATTCTCGAATAATTTTTTGAGGAAAGTACCTTATTTAACTCTTCTAAAGCGTTCTTATAATTCTGCATATTGTAGAATAAAGTTGCAATACGCATTCTTGAGTCTTCAGCTAAAGTAGATTGCGGATAATCCTTAATTATTTTCCTGTATCTGGATATTATTGATTCAGTAGCTTCCTGAGATAACAGAGTAGTATCATTTTGAGAAAGTTCAAGAGAACGGGTCAGTCCATAAAGTGCATTTACAGTAACCGGACTCTCTTTGCCCATATCGATTATATATTCGTAAGCTTTTATTGCAATTTCATATTTTCCGTCTCTTTGCATTGTTCCAGCGAAGCTATAGACTTCATTCCCTCTTGCCCTTAATGCAGCATCAATCGTTTTGGTTTTCAGCAATGCTTCATTAAATTTTCCCATTGTAGTGAGATACCAAGTCAAGAGCCTCATATAATCAACTTCTCCAGAAGAAGCTTTCTCTTCGAGAATTTTAAAAATATAATTTCCTGCGTCGATAGATTGGTTCAAAGCTGCAATTCTGCCCTGAACAAATTGAATGTTTCTGGTAGAAGTGTAAATATTCATAACCTCAGCTATTCCATTCTTATAATCACCAGTAACAGAATATAGCTGACTAAGCTCATTAGAAAAAATCTGATTATTATTGATTTTTTTTCTGGCAGATTGATATGTTGCAATAGCTTTTGGCCAGAGTCTCAGGTTAGACTGCGATAATGCTACGTCCTGGTAGGCTTGATCATTTGCTGGATCAAGATCTAGTGCTTTTTGCCATTCATCATTAGCTTCACTTGGTTTGCCTGTTCTCCAATAAAGTTCACCTAATAAGGAATGATTTGCTGCCGTGCTGTGGGTTTTAATATACTTTTCTACTAATGGAATAATTTCCTGAAACTGATTCAGCTGCTTGTTACATCTGATAATACCATTAAAATATTCATCGATTGCAGGATTGGTCTCGAATAATTCTCTGTATAGCCTTTCGGCATTTTTTAGATCTCCACCTTTTTCGAATGACTGAGCAAGCTTCATCTTTTCAGAAGCTTTCTGAGATAGAGCTATATCGGAAGCTAATAGAGCAACAAATGCTAAGATTAAGATATATTTATAGTTCATATTTTGAATTCGCGAAAATTATCAACACAGATTGACGCTAATTCAATAGTTCTGTTTTATATATATATTTTTTGGGTCAAAATCTTAAAATGGATCATCCGGTTCATCTTGATATGAATGGAAATCAGGTGGCCCTTCGCTATGTCCAAAGTCGCCATTTTCGAATCGTGCGAATTGTTTCATGTACACAAGTCTAACAGTATCAGTTGGACCGTTTCTTTGCTTGCCGATTATTACTTCAGCAGTATTTTCAGTTGGAGTATTCGTATCGGGATAAGTTTTAATCCCATAGAATTCCGGACGATGGATAAAGAGTACAACGTCTGCATCCTGTTCTATAGAACCAGATTCTCTTAGGTCAGAAAGCATTGGTTTTTTGTCCGGTCTGGATTCAACCGATCGGTTGAGCTGTGCCAAAGCAACAATTGGTATGTCGAGTTCTTTAGCTATCTGCTTCAATGAACTCGAAATCATAGATATTTCTCGTTCACGGCTGTCGGCTTTAGGTGAACTAATGAGCTGAAGATAATCAATAATTACCATTTTGATATTATGCTCAGTTTTTAATCTGCGGCATTTTGCTCTAAAGTCAGCAATACTCAAAGAAGGACTGTCATCAATGAATAATGGCGAATCAGCCAATCTATTAATTTTATGCACCATTTTTGTCATATCATCATGTGTTATGTATCCAGTCCTTATCTTATGAGCATCAATCTGAGATTCAGCACTGAAAAGTCTTAATACTAATTGGATATCCTTCATTTCTATAGAGAAGAATGCCACTGGAAGATTGTATTCAACCGCAACATTACGTGCAATGGAAAGAGCCAATGCAGTTTTACCCATGGAAGGCCTGGCAGCAATTATTATTAGATCAGAATTCTGGAAACCACCTGTGAATTTATCTAGGTCAGCATAACCCGTAGGAACTCCTGTCAATCCTGTTTTGTCACGATCAACCAATTTAGCAATCACATCAAGAGCTTGATGTGATAAAGTTTTAATATCGACAAATGAACTTGAGAACCTCTTTTCGGCAATTTTGAAAATATCAGATTCTGCAATATCTACTTCATCGAGTGCATCCGTTGAGTCATCGTAGGATCTTTCTATGATCTGAGTTGCTGTTGAAATTAATGATCGTTTAATATATTTTTCTTGAATTATCCTTGCGTGATATTCAATATTTGCCGATGTTGGTGTTTGTTTGTTAATATCCAGAAGATAGAAAGTACCGCCCACTTCTTCAAGCTTTTGGCGGCGTGTTAGTTCTTCGGTCAAAGAAATGAGGTCAGCCGGAACTCCACGGTCAGAAAGATCAAGAATTGCCTTAAAAATTTCTTTGTGATTGTCATTGTAGAAGCTATCGGGTTCGATAATCTGCATAACTTTGGAAACAGAGGATTTATCGAGCATCATCGCCCCAATAACTGATATCTCAGCATCATTTGAATGTGGTGGTATCCTGGCTCCAACATTATCTATGTAATTCGATTCGGGTTTTGGTTTAGATTTATAAGAATAATTTCTATCTGAACCTGATGGTTTTGTCATTATATTTTCCAGTTTTTAAAATGGGACACAAAAATGATGAATAGAGACTCTAAGTTATCCACAATTACCTAACAAACTTTTCAACGTCATTCTTCCATGATATTTCACTAGAGTTTGTTATTCGTATTATTAATAAAAAAATTACCCTAGTTACTCAATAAAACTCAAGTTTTTCCGATAATCAATATGAACAAAGGAATTATATGGAAAACGAAGGAAAAAAAATACTAGTTGTTGATGATGCCGATTTTATTTTGGATAGTACATCTACCCTTCTTAAATTTGAAGGATATGAGGTTTTGACGGCTGAGGATGGCATTAAAGGATTGGAACTGGCATTTTCTTCAAAGCCGGATTTGATTCTTTGCGATATATCAATGCCTAAACTCGATGGTTATGGTGTATTAGACAAAATAAGATCTACCGAAGAAACCGAAACTATACCATTTATATTTCTGACTGCATTCACAGAGAAATCCAACATGCGAGCTGCAATGGAGCGAGGTGCAGATGATTTCCTTGTCAAGCCATACAGTCGTGATGAACTAATCGCTGCCATTAATGCTCAATGGCATAAACACAAACGATTTGAAAGAAAGATTAACGAAAAAGTTGAAGAAGTAGGCAGGAGCGTTACATCCGCACTTCCACATGAATTCAGAACAGTCCTGAACGAAGTAATCGGTTCGGCTAAATACATGAACAGTTCTTATGACACAATTGCATCAGAAGAGATCAAAGAGCTTTCCGAAGACATTATTCAATCAGCCAATCGATTAATTAAAATCACTGAGAATTTCCTTATTTACGTAAGAATTGAAGCATTTGCCGCCAATCCCATTAAGAGAAAACAACTCAGGAACTCACTAGCCGATGAACCGGCGGCTTTGTTCATTGATGTTTCTACCATGAAGTCAGTTAGACACAACAGACCTCTGGATCTGGTAATCGACGAGAATGCACAGGGAGTATCCATTCAGATTTCTGTTGATAGTTTTTTCAAGATAATTGATGAGTTGCTCGATAATGCATTCAGATTTTCAAATCCAGAAACTAAAGTAACAGTTAACTCATGGATAGATTCGAACAAAGTCTTCTTCAGAATAAGTGACAATGGAAGGGGAATGGCTCACGATCAGATTTCAAGAATCGCGGCTCTTACTCAATTTGAACGTACTTTCTTTGAGCAGCAGGGATTGGGTTTGGGTCTAATTATAGCCAAAAAATTAATTGAACTGCACGATGGAGACTTCAACATCAAAAGTACCGAAGAGGTTGGTACAACGGTGACATTTTCTCTTCATATCGATGACCCTGACAAGAAGACAGAATCTTCAGATTAAAATCTTGTCCCAATATTCAATGAAATGAATAGACCGCCAAAATCGGTCAGCGGCTGATCTTTTATACTTTCTAGTCCATTCCCGCCAAATGGAATGAAATAATACCGTAAATTTAAACCAAGAATTGATTGACCTTTAGAAGTAAGGTTTGAACCTATTCCAATAAATGCTCCGAATCGAGTATAGCCTGAAGAATATTTGAATGCATTAAAAAATTCGCGGTCATAGGGTGTGGAAACTATAAATGATGGTCCTAAGCCGACTTCGGCATAAGGTTTGAACGATTCTCCCAGAGAGTTAGAAAATGGAGAATACTGCGCTCCAAACATTAATGGGAACAGGTATAACCTGTTAATTTTATCTTGTATTTCATAATTACCAGTGTTTGGGTTATATTGCTCAAACTCATCTGATTTGCGGGCACCGGTAATGTAAAGACTTGCAAAAAGGGAAAAATCTTTGGACAAATTTCTTTGATAAAAAATTCCAAATGCATACCCGAACTCAGAAAGAAGCATATTTATACCCCATCCATTCTCATAGAATCGAAGTGCAGGAGCTATACTAACCAATGGTCTTGGTGAAATAAATATATAAGTTGAATCAGGTTTTAATTCTGGAATTGGTTCACCCTTTTCCTGTGCAGAAGTTAAATAAATGAACCCAAGAAGAATTATCAGAATCGATTTTCCAAATCTCATTTTTATACAAATATAGGTAATACAATCGAAACATATAAACGCAATAATCCGAACATTAATTTTATTTTGTCCAATATAAAATAATAATTAGTCTCAGAAGTTAGTTTTAAATAATGATTTATTGTTAATAATAGACATTTTTCGTATTTTTAAACTCCTAAGAATAACTATTTTTAGAAAGGGCAAAAAGGCTTTCGAATAAAAGCTTTTACATCATGAAAATAAGCAGGCTGTTGGAAGTAATTGATGATTTTTTTCCTCGGAAAACTGCAATGGATGGCGATAGGATAGGACTACAGATACAAGCAGGAAACGAAGATGTTCGCAGAGTGTTGATCACAATGGAACTGAATTCTGAGGTAATAGCTGAAGCAAGTGAGAAACATTGCGATTGTATTATTACATTTCACCCACTTATTTTTCACCCGATAACTTCAATCACTAACTCTGACAGAGTTGGGAATCTAATAACTAATTTAATCGAGAAAAGAATCACTTTAATTTCTATTCATACCAACTTTGATGCATTTGCTCAAGGTACAAATCGGCTTTTTGCAGACAGATTAAATCTGCCTGATGGTGATTTCTTAAAACCGGATGAAGAATTGAAAGGTCATGGAATGGGTCTTATGTGCAGGCTTCAGGATGAAATATCAATTGATGAACTTCTGAAAAGAATTAAATCGACATGTAATTCTCCAATTCGCTTTTCCGGAGGTAAATCTGAAAAGATTAAAAATATAGCAATGGTTTGCGGAAGTGGCAGTGCATTTATCGATGAAGCTTATTCTGCAGGTGCTGATGCATTTATTACTGCCGATGTATCCTACCACAATTTTCACAAAATGCAGGGTAAAATGGCTCTGATTGATCCTGGTCATTATGAGATGGAGCAGTTTGTAGGTGCAGGCTTGATGAAGATTTTAAAACAAGGGATTAGCAATGAAGATACTGATTCGATCCAGGTATCAACCGTGTATACTAATCCTGTAATGTATTTCCCTGATGATGGGGCATATATCAAAGAACAAAAAAGATTTCTAATAAATATTGAAGGGTAGCTAAAAAAGTATGGAATACCAATTAAATTATCTTGCTTCGCTGTCATATCTTGATCTGCAACACGACGAGCTAAAAGAAGAGTATGGGGACTTGCCGGCAAAGGTTGAAGAATTACAGGCTAAAGTAGCAAAACTGACCTCAATCGTTAATGAGACAGATGCGATTATCTCGAGTAATGGGAAATTTGTAAAGGATGCTAAAATTACTTTAGTTGAATTAAAAGACAAGGAAGAAAAGCTAGCTAAACAACAGTTCAGCGTTAGAAATAACAAGGAATTTGATGCTATTACTAAAGAGATTGAGCATATCAGAATTGAATTCACTAGAATATCTGATGAGATGAGAAGCAGTGGAATAAAAGAAGAGAATTTAAGAGGAATGCTAGAATCTCAAAAAGTCGAGCTAGAATCAGCCAATACTGAATTACAAGAATCAGAAGCTGAATTCGCGGCTATTTCAAGTGATCAGAATGCAGACGTTAAGAAGATTCTCAAAGTCCGCTCTGATGTTGTCAAAAAGCTTGTGCCGGACAGTGTTCTTGAATACAATCGTATCCGCAGATATCACGATGATGCTGTCGTTGCCATCAAAAGGAACAGCTGTACTGGTTGTTTCAGTCAAGTTCCTCCACAGAAAATCGTTGAGATCCGCAATAACCTTAAAACAATTTATTATTGCGAGCAATGCGGAAGAATTCTTTATCCACCTGATGATATTCAAATTGATCCTAAAGTATTAAAACTATAATTCAAATTCGTTCTTTTATATAAAGGGGAAGGCTGGCAATTGCGTCGGGATGCAAGTTCCGATGAGGAAAGTCCGAACTCCACAGAACAGTGTACTTCGTAACGCGAAGGCAGTTAACTTAGGGATCCGTTCCAAAGTTAACTGACGGCAAAGTGCAACAGAGAATAGACCGCCGATCCGGGAGATGCGTTTTTTGATGTGTTTAATTAAGTTATTACATTTTTTGCCGATAATTTACTTGAAGATGATTAGTAGCGTCTCTGTCAAGGAGGTAAGGGTGAAACGGCGGGGTAAGAGCCCACCGGCGACCGGAGTGATCCGGCGGACAGGTAAACCCTACACGGAGCAAAGCCAAGTATGAATGCATTCTTATTTTCGGATGAGAAACGGGCTGTTCGTCCGGTTTGTTGAACAATGGCATTCGGGTGGGCTGCTTGAGGGTGATGGTGACATCATTCCCAGATAAATAATTGCCTCCGGCTTCTGAAGCCGCAGACAGAATTCGGCTTATAACCTTCTCCTATTTTTTTATTTTTTATTAAGGATAGCCATGGAACTTCCTGATGACCCTTTTGTATTGGAACTTCTGCCGGAATTTATTGCGACATGGATTAAGGATATAAAAGCAAAGCTGATTCAATTAGCAGATGAAAAGAATGAAGATGATTTATACCGCTTTGGCCATACAATCAAAGGTTCATGCTTCCAGTTTGGTCTGCCTCATATTGCGGCTTTCGGTATAGAACTCATGGGTTACGCCCGTGCTCATGACTGGGATGCTGCTATAGCTATGGAACCCAAAGTTATTGAAGCTCTTGAAGTATCACGTCAATTCGTTAAAGATAATTTGCAGGAATTTTAATTTATATTTAATCGGATAGTTTCTATTCAAAATTTGCAATTTATTGCCTTAAAGCGTAATTTTAACTAATCAGTTGTTACAAATTTTACAATGGTTAGTATTATGAAGAAATTGTTATCGATTCTCGCATTGGCATGTGTTATATCCACCTTAGCTTTTTCTCAGACAAGAATTGTCGTGATGCCTTTTCAGAACATGGACGGCCATATCAAATACAATATCTATTCTTACAAACTACAGGACTCTTTGTACAAAGCTCTCCAGCAGTTAGATCCAGAAGGAAAGTATTATAAGCTTGTCCCAATTGATTCTGTAGAGATTTTATTGGCCGGTATGAATCTTGATCCAACCAATCAGCAGTATCAGACTGACATGTGGGATGCTGTAAAGCAACTTAAAGTGCAAAAGGTTATTTCCGGGAATTTCAATATTCAGGCAGAACGTTTCCTCATCAATGGCTACGTCATAGACGTAGAAACTAAGCTATACGACAAGGCAAATCAGGCAAGAGACATCTTTAAGAAGGAAGAACGAATACTTGAAGCAATCGGATCAATAATTAAGCGCATCACTCCGGCATTAATTAAATCCTGAAGATCACCGAGCCATTCCCAGGAATAAGATTTGGTGAAAACACATAAATTATCAACTTGATCGAATTTCACGACCGAGGGATTGTGTATTATATTAAAATCTAATATTTGCTTAATAATTTGGATATTTCATTAATTATTATAATCGTACTTATTGCTTCCACAATCAGATCCGCATTCGGTTTTGGTGACGCTCTGATTGCAATGCCATTGCTGGCATTTTTCATTAGCATTAAGACAGCTACACCATTTGTGGCAATGATAGGACTTACAATATCAATAATTATACTGGCAAAGAATTGGAAAACAGCTTATACACAAGGTTTGTGGGTACTCATCTTGTTTTGTTTTTTAGGCGTCCCAATTGGAGTATTTGCTCTTAAATATCTTGATGAGAGTTACGTAAAACTAATTTTGTCAATAATCATAGTTTTATCTAGTACGTTTAATCTCCTTAAACCTAATCTTATATCCATAAAGAGCAACAACCTAGTCTGGATATTTGGACTCATATCGGGTTTTCTTGGTGGAGCTTACAATACGAATGGACCTCCAGTTATTATTTATGGACGGTTGAAGGGCTGGAATCCACTTAATTTTAGAGCTATTTTACAAACAGTTTTTCTACCTACTAATTTAATTATAATTGCATCTCAGGGTGTTGGAGGATTTTGGAGTAAAGAGGTTATTTATTATTATTTGATATCTCTACCGGCTATAATCATTGGCACAATAGCCGGAAGCTTCATTGTGAAAAGGATTAATAGTCAAAAGTATATGGCTGTTATTGATTTATTATTAATATTTATTGGTTCATTACTTTTTATTACTACAATATTTAAATTCTAATTGTTTAATCCGCTTTTAACTTACTGATTTGATTGAGCTTCAATTCCTGCTGTAACATTATTTTATTACATGCATTACTATCTTATGTGGAATGACGAAATTTTTATTTATTATTTAATAAGTTTTAGCTAACTAATTTACAAATCAATATTTGTAGGTTATACTGTAAAATGTTATTTTTGTAATGTCCATAAAGAATACTTTTAGACTTTTGATTATCGTAAACAATTTTTATGAAATTTATATATATACTTTTCCTCTGTTTCTTGTTCTCAATCGATTTATTCTCAAATGTTAAGTTGATTGATACCGCGCAATTTAGCGTTCAATATGTAAAAACATTGAATGGAACTGAGGATTTTGCTGAAAATGAGGGATTTTTCAGTAAAGTGGCTGGTTTTTTTCTGGGCCACGACATAATGAAATTTGTTAAACCTATCAATTTGATGGCGTTTGACACCAATAAGCTGATTGTTATGGATCCGGGACTATACACACCAGTTCTTTATGATTATAATGAACGTGATTTTATTCTTCTTAATGAAGACATTAAGACTTCCATGCAATCTCTAGTTGGTATTACTCAGATTAATGATAATGAGATCGTTTTTTCTGATTCTGAATTGAATAAAATTTTTGTTTATAATCTAAATACATCAAAAATATCAAATCTTAATGACTCTCTTAAATTAGATAAACCTACAGGGATTGCCTATCTCAAATCCAGGAAACAGATCTGGATTGCCGAAACTGGTAACCACAGATTATTAGTTACCGATTTAAAAGGCAATATTCTTCAAACATTTGGTGAACGTGGCGACACGACAAGTACTTTTAATTTTCCGACTTTCATCTGGATCAATAACGATAAAGATTATATTTATGTAACCGATGCTTTAAATTACAGGGTTCAGGTTTTTACACCTGATTTTGAATTGAAGTCAGCATTTGGTCACTCAGGAGATGCAGCAGGATACTTCGCATCAATGAAGGGTATCGCAGTCGATACTTATGGACATATTTTCGTAGTTGATGCTATGCTAAATGCAGTGCAGGTATTTGATATTTATGGGAATTTCTTATATAATTTCGGCAGGCAGGGCAGAAATCCAGGTGAATTCTGGATGCCTTCAGGAATTTTTATCGATAATAATAACTTTATCTATGTTACAGATAGTTATAACTGTCGTGTTCAGATTTTTAAACTTATGAAAGCCATATAAAAAGCAAGTATTAATTTTGGCATTCTTTTTGTTAGAGACAATTATACCTTTACAGTTTATAATTATTACTAACAAGTTTTAATTTTTTAACTTTAAGAGCAATGTAATGAAAATAAAAATACTTCTGGCATTGATAGGACTTGCTTTGTTTTCTTTTTTTACTGTCCTTCAATCACAAAGAATATCAACTACCAAACATAATCTTTCTACTTCTGGTCCCGGTTCAGTTAAATCTACAACCGAAGGAGAGATTTGCGTTTTCTGTCACATTCCTCATGCATCAGCAAGGACACCTCTCTGGAACAGAACTAACTCTGCTGCAACATATTCTTTATATACCAGTACAACATTAAATGCAACAATGGGTCAGCCTGACGGATCATCAATAAATTGTTTGTCCTGCCATGATGGTACAATTGCTTTGGGGCACGTAACAAGCCGTACTTCTGATATTTCCTTTGGATCTACAACTACTATGCCGGCAACAAGAACTAATCTAGGAACTGATCTGAGAGACGATCATCCTATTTCTTTTGCATATACTGCTGCTCTCGCAACCGCAGATGGCAAGCTTAACAATCCGACATCTCTGGGGAGTGGAGTTAAACTAGATGCTAATGGTAAGATGCAGTGTACATCTTGTCATGATCCGCATTACTCTTCAAATACAAAATTCCTGGTTGCGACCAATCAATACTCTACTTTGTGTATTGTATGTCACAATGATGCCAACTGGGCTAGTAGTACACACAAGACATCGACAGCGACATGGAACTCAACCGGAACCAATCCTTGGCTTCATACATCATATACAACAACTCAACAGAATGCATGTGAAAGCTGTCATAATACACATCAAGCAGGTGGAACTAAGAGATTATTAAATTACAGTGCTGAAGAAAGCAACTGCTTATATTGCCACAACGGCAATGTTGCCTCTTCTACAAAAAACATTAATTCTGAGCTGAGTAAAACTTACAAACATAATGTAGCCGGCTATTCAGCCGTTCACGATCCAACTGAGGGAAATGAACCTACGACAAAACATGTTGAATGTGTTGACTGTCATAACCCTCATGCATCCAACGCAGCAACAGCTAGTGCTCCTGCCGTAAAAGGTAATTCTCAGAAAGTTAAGGGAATCAATAGTGCAGGAAGCTCTGTTAATCCTGTCACTTATGAATATGAAATATGCTTAAGATGTCATTCGAGTGTATCATGGCGCCAGACTGCCAGAACTATTCGTATAATTGAGCAGTCAAATGTAAGACTGGAGTTCAACACTGGTAATCCATCACATCATGCTGTTTTTGGTGCAGGACCAAGTAGTGACGTTCCTAGCCTTGTGACTGGATATTCAACAACTAGTGTTATCTATTGCACTGATTGTCATTCTTCTGATGGAACAAACGTTCCGAAAGGTCCTCATGGCTCGACAGTGAGAGGTTTGCTAAAATCAGGATATGCAACGGCAGACAACACCACTGAATCTGCAACGGCCTATGCTCTTTGCTATAGCTGCCACAGCAGAACATCTATCTTAAATGATGTTACATTTAAAGAACACAGTAAACATATTGTGAGCGAAAAGGCACCTTGTAATGCATGCCATGATCCACATGGAATTAGTAGCACTCAGGGCAATGCTACAAACAATTCAAGGTTGATTAATTTTGATACAACTATTGTTAGAAGAAGTGGAAGTAACAGATACTTTCGAGATGATGGATATAGGACTGGAACGTGTTATTTAACCTGCCATTCGACAAATCATAATGGTTGGAATTATTAGTAAAATTGCTATTTTGACTATAAATAAATCATTGTTTATTTATATTGTTCTTTGAAAATTGAGTCGGGAAAAACAACAATTTTGATAGATTAATAATAATCAAAAGTTTTCACTACAAAAAAATAATTCAGAACAAGAATTATTATTGTTGTCTATTATCACAAATAGCTAGCTAATTGCATATTTCGATATTTTTCTTTAAGTCCTATTTTTTCAGATGCTTAATAGATTATTAAGTATTTATACTTAGGATTTATTGAATATAAATTATTTAATTTTGCATAGTTACTATTTAGTTAAAATAAATTTTTATTATATTGCATGCGGATATAGAAGTTAAATTAAATGATTGTGTCATCTTTTAAATCCAAATTGATAAAATAAATATTCAAGTATTATTAAGTAATTTACTTTATTGACGAAAATTGTTTTACGTCAAATATTTTGTGTCTAACTATTTTAGGAGTTTTTTTATGAAATTTACAAAATTAGCCTCGATACTTCTAGTTCTCTTTGTAACTGGAAGTATATCATCATACGCAGTAATTACTGGTTCATCTCATGACTTTACGGGAGATTCATGGAATACAACATCAGAAATCTGCATCGTATGCCACACACCACATAATGCGAGCACAACAGTAACAAATGCTCCATTATGGAATCACCAACTTTCTGCTGTAGCATCATATACTGTATATTCAAATGCAGCTTCATTGAATGCGACAGTTGGTCAGCCAAACGCATCATCAAAATTATGTTTAAGCTGCCATGACGGGACAATCGCTCTCGAAAATTTCAGCGGAAAAACAAATGGAACAAATATGATCAGTGGTGCGTATAACTTAGGATCGAACCTTTCTAATGATCATCCAATTTCATTTACTTATGATGCCGCATTGGTTGCATCTGACGGAGGTCTTAATGCTATCACCGCAGCATCGGGAATTGGTAGCGGAACCATTTCTTCATCAATGTTATTTGCCGGAAAAATGGAATGTGCTTCATGCCATGATGTTCATAACAAAGCAAACATTGCACATTTGCTTGTTAAAGCAAATACCGGAAGTGCCCTTTGCATAACTTGCCATGCTAAATAAGGAATAAAAGCTTTTCACTAAATTCGACAATAGGGGCGTGTGACCATAACGCCCCTATTCTTTTGTATATTAATGGGAACTATATGAAGCAAAAAATAGAATTATGCCTAACTATCCTTTTTTCGATTGTATTACTGGTATCGTGTACTTCTACGAAAACTGATATGTCTAATCTGGTTATTTTCCCGGCTCCACCTGACACAACAAGGATACAATTTTTAAAAGCTTATGGAACTTCTGGCGATGTAACGGGGTATCGCAATGATTTCGAACGCTTTTTTATGGGAGCTGAAACTGTCACTCCAATCGGGAAACCATATGGAATTGCGATAGCTAAGGATAAGTTCTATTTGTGCGACGCAGAAACCAAGAGCATCGACATAGTTAATTTCATAAACAAAGGCTTTGCAATTTTTAAACCAACAGGTTTTGGTGAATTAAGACAACCATTAAACTGTTTTGTTGATGAATCAGGATATCTCTTTATCGCCGATGCAGAAAGAAAGGATATAGTTGTTTTCGATAAAGACTTGAATTTTATTAAAAGCGTTGGAGCGGGTTTTTTGCAGAAACCTACAGATGTTTGTGCATATAAAGATAAAATTTATGTAGCTGATTTAAAAGCAGGAAAAATAGTCACGTTTTCAAAATCAGATTATCATTTGATTGACAGTATTCCAAATATCTCAGACGCTGCGGATACAGCCTTTTTGCATCAACCTACTAATTTAACTGTTAGTAATGATATTATTTATGTTACTGATTTCGGGGAATTTCACATAAAAAAATATGATTTAAAAGGGAATTTCTTGGGATCAATAGGATCTTACGGTAAAGCTAACGGTCAGTTTGTAAGACCAAAGGGTGTTGCAGTTGATGAAAAACAAAATTTATATGTAGTGGACGCAGGATTCGAAAATGTTCAAATCTTCGCACCAGATGGGAAATTACTCCTATTTTTTGGGGGCACTTATAAAGGTCCGGGCTATATGTATTTACCTGCAAAGGTAGCAATTGATTATCAAAATATAGAATATTTCAGTCAGTTTGTTGATAGTAGCTTTAATCTAAAATATGTGATATTTGTTACAAATCAGTATGGTCCCGATAAAGTTTCTGTTTATGGTTTTGTTGAACCTAAGTAAGTATATTAAGTTTACAAAGAGTATAAAGTTGTTATAAAAAAGTGATGAGAAACATACTCTTTGCTAATTCCGAGATAAGTTTAAATTAAATTTGATAATTATTAATGAACTATAGATACTTTAAAAATCTGATTATCTTAGCTATGTGTTTTATTTTGTTTCTGGGCATTTCATCATGCTCAAAAGAGACAAAGTATAATACATTGACTATATTTTTTGATGGAGTACCCAAACCAGATGGCGACCAATTATCAAAAGCGGATTCTACGAACAACAGCAATAAAGTTATTGCGACCAAGAAAGCTCCGATTGATTTGACTGTATACCATCCACCTTATTTAGATAATGGTTGCTCGAATTGTCACGACCAAACCAAAGGCAGTAAATTAAATGATCCCCAGCCCAACCTATGTTATACATGTCATGAATCATTTTCGACTAAATATGCAGTTCTGCATGGTCCATTAGAATCGGGTTACTGTACAGAATGTCACAATCCACATTCTTCTGAATTTAAGTACTTATTGTTGAGTGACAAACAGAAGCTTTGCTTTAAATGCCATTCAAAATCTGATGTCATGAAGAATGATGTTCATAGTTCCATTGATGAAACAGTATGCTGGGATTGCCACAATCCTCATGGAGGGTCCGACAGGACATTTATGAAATGATGAGGAAAAATTTACAACAAATCGTAACAGTTAACCGGACAAATATACTCGCGTTTATTTTGTTCTTATTCATATTCAATGTTGGAATATTGAAGGCAGAAGATGACTATATTTTAAAATTGGGCTTTTGGAAATTTACTCAATTTAATGGGACAATTATTGGTGAAGATTTCTATAGGAATCAGACTATAATATTGAATAATGATTTTAGGTTAGAAGAAGAAACAAATACAATTCTAGGAAAATTAAGACTAAACCTTAAATCTTACATTTGGCATCCTAATCTTATGCAATTAGATGTTGAAGGAGAGTATTCACCAGACTCCAGATCTGAAAAATATATTGTTATCCCAGACCGTTCAGAGTCAAATACATCTAAACGAATAAATCTATATGCGAGTTTTCTAAATAACACTCCGGTAGCTTTAAACACACATTATTCATATTCTCAAACTTTGACAAACAGAGACTATACTAATGACATTGTAAATAACAGCATTTCTTATGGAGTAAATCTTGGGTTAAGATCGTTCTTATTACCAATTAATTTGGGCTATAATGTCAATAATTGGTCCCAAACTGAGATAACTGCTCAAAGGGTCTATAGCGATCAAAGAAAAATTTTATCCATGAGTTTGAGTAAAGAAATTGGATACAGTAATAACTCTGTCAATGCAAATTATGAATTAGCGAAGACACACTATTCAGGTTCAGACACATTGAATAGTAAGATTTTCAATGCGAATTTAAGTAATTCGGTATACTTCGATAGAGACAGAAATAATACTTATAATTCATTCATAATGTATAATGACATAAATGGGTACCAAAGGTTAAAACAATTCAATGCCAATGAACAATTGAAAATTCAATTACCCGAAAGATTTTCTCTAAAAGCTAACTATCAATACTCAAATCAGACAATTGATACCACTAAAATGATAATGCATTCACCGTCATTAATGCTTGAAAATCAATTATATCTTTCTCTGAGATCTTATGGTTTTTATCAAATGAATTTGATGGACAAATCAACTCAGAAGGAAACTCAGCAAATTTTTGGGGTTGGATTTAATTATAAAAAATTGATTCCAACAGGAATACTTTGGATGAACTATGAATTCAGAGGTTTGAATGAGAGCATGGAAAATCAGCAAGTGGCATTCAGAGCTCAAAATGAGGAATACACAATTGACGATTCTAAGCCATTGATTATTAATAATCCTTTTATCCGTCCCAATACATTATTGATTAGAGATGCGAATCTAAGCACAAATTTCCTGGAAAACATTGATTATTTACTCATTCCCAGGGGTAGTTATACCGAAGTAAAAAGAATTCCCGGGGGAAGAATCGTAAATGGAAGTAAGATCTATATTGATTACTATGCTGATTATCAGTCATCATACAAATATTTATCCCTAACACATGCAATGGATGGAAGAGTTTCAATTTTTAATAATTTCGTGGAATTGTACTATCGTTTATTATTTTCAGATTACAAGAATGTTGAAGTTCAAGAATTAAAAGCTTTAAGAAATATTAACCAGAAATTCGCCGGAGTACAATTTAATTATCATTCATTGAGTTTTGGTGCAGAATATGATTACTACCAAACAAATGTGCTCCCGTATGAATCATTTAATATTTTTTCAAGATTTACTGACAATGTAACTGATAGACTTATGTTATCATTTAATGCAAGATATCAGTATACAGATTATGTCCATGATAATTCCTTACAAAGAACCTCGGATTTCATGATTATGGCAAATTATACATTAAATTCCTGGTCGTCGGCTTTGGTTAATTATCACTATCTATATCAACAAGGCAGCGGCATTGATCTAATTTCAAACAATTTAAGAATTGAGATGTCTGCCAGAGTAATGCAAATAGTAGTAACTTCCGGATACGAATATTATGCGAGAAATTTCATGGGCGAACAAAGGAACTTTAATAGTGTTTTCATCAGATTGGAACGATCATTTTGAGAAAAAATCGACTATATAAAATTGTCATACTTACCTTTTTTATTGCTGTTGCAGTAATATTTAATCTCTTTCTTGCCAATACACAAGAAAAGGAAAAGAAACCTGATTGCACATCATCTGGTTGCCATGAAGATATGATAAAAAAGAAGGTGATGCATGCCCCTGCAAAGGATGATTGTACAACATGCCATACTCTGAAACAGGGTAATCACCCGGAAGATCCAGGAAAAGAGTTTGATCTGACTGATAAGGTACCGGCTCTTTGCAGTACCTGCCATGATATTTCAGGACCCACTAAATCGATTCACAGCCCGGTAAAAGATGGCGACTGCCTAACTTGCCACAATCCTCATGGCTCAGACAAAAAAGGACTCCTAAATACGAACGATAAGAAAATTATTTGCACAATGTGCCATGATGTGGAATCTGGCAATAAGTTCGTTCACGGGCCTGTTGGCAAGGAAGATTGCATGTCTTGTCATAATCCGCATAATTCGAAATTCGGAAAACTACTTAAAAACGAAGAAAAAGATTTATGCCTTACATGTCATTCAAAAACAATAAAGACAAAGGAAGGTCCAATTCCTAATATAAAGGAAAAAACGAAAGCCAAATTCACTCACGCACCTGTCAACGATGGCTGTACAGGATGTCACACTCCACATTCATCGAAGATCAAAGGCTTGTTTACGGAACCATTTAATAAAAATACTTATGTTAAGGGAGTGAAATCATCTTTTGCTTTATGTTTTACCTGTCACAATTCAGATCTCTTAACTGTACAGTCTACAGACGAATCAACTAATTTCCGAGATGGCAAAAAGAATCTTCATTTTCTGCATATTAATAGTCCCAAAGCACGTAACTGTATAATTTGCCACGATGTACATGGATCTCCAAATCCGGCTCTCATCAATGATAAAGTAAAATTTGGCGATTGGATTATGAACATCAAATTCACTAAACAAGAAAAAGGCGGTTCTTGTGCACCAGGTTGCCACAAACAACTTTCTTATAACTGGGTTGAGCCTATTAACGGTCCAATCATAGCCAAGGCAGGAGAGGTTGAAAAACCAGCAGAAAAAGTTCCAGAAAAGATTGTTGAAAAGATTGTTGAAAAAGTTCAGGAAAAGAAGCCAGAAACAATAGTTGATACATCATCAACTATTGCCGGCAAGATTGTTTTGCCTCCTCAGATAGATAAAAACTTAGCTGAGGACATGGATGTCAGAGTTACAAACAGTGATAAGACAATTGACACATTGATAGATATAAGCAAAGACTTATCGTATTCGATAAAAGATCTACCGCAGGGCAGCTATAACTTGTCGATTGATGAATCTTCATTGAAAGATATTGATAAGGGTTTGGTTTCGTCAGTTATCAAAGTAGAAATAAACAATACTGATAAAAGACCTGAGGTTAAGAATATTGAAGTGGTAGCTATTGAAAAAATTGTTGTAAAACCCAAACCTAAAATTGTTCCTAATATAGCAAAAGCCTTACCACACATAAAGGACGCAAAGGATGTTACTGAAACACCAGCTGTGAAGTCCTATTTAAGTTCTACAATTAAATATCTGAAGAAGAACTTAAAATCCAGAGTTCAAATAGTGGTTTATACAGATAACTTTGGTAAACAGGAAGAATTAATGATTCAATCTACCAAAACAGCACAAAAAATTTCAGATTATCTTGTGAGCAATGGTATTGCAAAAAGCAGGATATTATCGGTAGGAAAAGGTCCTCTTTCACCAATTGCCAGCAATACTTCAACTGCTGGCCGAGCAAAGAACAACCGTATTGAAATTGTGGTTATCAAGTAATGTCATAAGAGGAGAATTATGTTAGAGAAAATAGTCTTATTGTTAATATTTCTATTATCGTTTGCTTCAACAATTCTATATTTCCTCGGTAATGGAAATACGAAAAGAATATTGATAGCAAGATGGCTTCTAAAGACATCATTTATAGGAATAATCGGAATATCAGGTTTTCTCCTATACAATATTTTAACTCATAATTATCAATTTACATATATCTGGGAGAACTCTTCAAACCAGCTCCCATGGTATCTTCTATTGTCTTCATTCTTCGCAGGACAGGAAGGATCGTTTCTACTGTGGCTATCATTGCTGTCAGTCATAGGATTTTTCTTTCAAAGATCATCGCAGAAGAATAATTATGAAGAAATTTCAATGGGTTTATTTGGCTTATTAATAACAATTATTCTACTGATTCTTGTTATTAAGAATCCATTCGACTACATATGGGAAACATACAAGGACAATGGCGTTGCAATCGGATTCATGCCAATTAATGGAAGAGGACTGAATCCTATTCTGGAGAACATCTGGATGGTCATTCACCCGCCTATTCTATTTCTTGGGTATAGCTTTTTGACAATTCCTTTCATTCTTGCAATAACATCACTTTACAAGAAGGATCATAGCCACTGGATTAATTTTGCTTACCCTTGGATTATTACTAGCTCAGCAGTACTGGGATTAGGAATTATGCTTGGCGGATTCTGGGCTTATGAAACATTAGGCTGGGGTGGATTTTGGGGATGGGATCCCGTTGAGAATTCTTCTTTACTTCCATGGCTCACATCAATAGCTTTTATACATACTATTATTATTCAAAGAAAAACAAATGCGCTAAAAATAACAAACTATATTTTAGCAATTGTTACTTTTCTTTTGGTGCTTTACGCATCATTCCTCACCAGGAGCGGAATACTTGGTGACAGTTCTGTTCATTCCTTTACAAATCCGGGAACAACAGTTTATACTATATTGCTGATATTACTAATAATTTTCTTTTTAATTGGTGCTTACTCTTTAATTTCAAATACGAAATCTATAAAAAGTGAAAAGCTTAACACTAAACTCCAGTCAAGAGAATTGATGTTAACTTTAGGTGCAGTTTTTATTCTATTGACTTCTGTGATAGTTTTTCTTGGAACAAGTTGGCCAATAATTACTGAGGTTTTTGCACAAAACAAGAGTTCAGTCTCAACTTCATTTTATAATAGTATTAATACTCCATTAATTATACTTATTTTAATTTCTAATGCAGTTTCTCTTTATCTTGGCTGGAAAGAAGAATCACTGAATAAACTTCTAAAGAAAATCCTAATTCCTGTTCTGGCTTCAATAATCACTGTTATCGTCTTGTTTTTCTTTGGAGCAAACGAAATTAGTTCATCAGTTATACTGTTTGCAGTTTTCTTTTCTCTAATAGTAAATGTAACTTTTGCCATAACCACTTTGGTAAAGAATCCTCTTGGTATTGGTGGCTTCCTTTCTCATACTGGTATCTCTCTGATCATGATTGGAATTGTAGGATCAGGAGTATACTCTACGGCTAATCACTTTCAGATAAAAAACGGTGAGACCAAACAAATTGCAGGATTGAAATATACTTTTGTTGATAAAATTCAGATTGACAAGATGTTACCTGACAGACAAAAGTTTAAATACAGAATATCTCTTGAACAGAATGGCAAAAAGTCGTTTATCGAACCCACAATCTGTTGGAGTGACTTCAATAATAGAAAATCTCCAATTATTGAACCAGGAATTATAAGATTCTTTTTGAAGGATGTATATATAACACTTAAATCTGCAGATGTCGATAATTCAATAATTTCTAAAAATATTGAAAAGAATAAAACTATTCTGTGCCCACTTGATACATCAATCAAGATCACATTGCTTCAATACGATATGTCACATTCAACCATGACAAGAAATAGCAAAATTGAGCTTGGAGCAGTGGTAAAGATTAAATTTGATTCTAAGGAGCTGGTGGATACAATCTATACTATTATGGATGAAGCTTCAGTTTATACTGATGTGAAGTGGTATAACATTCATGAGAAGAATATAAACATCTCATTTCTGCGGTTCTTTGCTGCTCAGGATGACCTTGCCCGATCCGATGCATTATTAGGTTTTAAAAAGGCAAATGAGCCATATATTCCTCCTGTTGAGATTCTAACACTAGAAGCATCTGTAAAGCCATTTATAAGTTTTGTTTGGATTGGCGTTTGTTCAATTATTCTTGGATTCTTAGTTAGTTTATTGAAAAACAAATTTAAAAAGTAGTAAAGTAATTCGAAAATCTAGTAAATAAATTAAGATTTTAGATCGATAAAGCAATCGCCGATTTATTGGTTGTATTGTTTTATAAATCCTGAATTTCTTTCGGCAGTTGGTTTAAATTTTAATTGTAAAACTGACATAATCTCTTCAGGCTTTTTTCCTATTGAAGCGAGATAAACTGCACCACTTTGCCTAAGAGCAAGAGGTGTGAAATTTATACTTTCAGTTTCATTGATACTACTTTGCTCAATTCTTTGTTTTAACATCTCCCTTAAACCTCTAATAGTAATTGCTTGGTTAGCACTTCTGTTGCTGTGGCTAGCAAATAGCGGCGAATCCTTGCTAGGTGCACCCTTGTCTCTTTCGAATAAATATTCATTTATTGCCATCCCAATATGATCTGGCAAAATTAGCCGGCATTCCTCATTATTCCGCTTGAAAACAATAATATAATTTTTTCTAAATATCTTAAAATCACTGCATTTCATTGCTGAGAGATCAGATTCAGCAAGGCCTGTGCATGATATCAGACCAATAACTGCAATATCGCGCAATCCTGGAATTTGTTTCCTACTTATATTATCTGTTATTGATTTTATCTGTTTTGAAGTTAGAAAACTTGTTTTACCGTTTTTCCTGTTCAATTTTTGTTTAATGTCTTTTGCAGGGTTTGTGGTTAGGATTGATTTATTTTTTAAATAATTAAAAAATCTTCTTAATGCCGTTAAGTATGTATGAATAGAATAATCCTGCATTCTCTTCCGGGTTTGAAGATAATTTTTATATCTGATTACATCTTCACTATCAAAGTAAAATTCTTTATCAACGTCATAAAAGAAAAGAAATTCATTCAAAGCTTTCTGATATGTTTTGATAGTTTGCAAGCTTTTGTCTGAATAAGTTCCTATAAATTCTTCTGATAATAGCTTCAATTCAGATGTTGATAGTTTATCAGATTTATTGCTTATTTTCATTTAAGTAGATTTATTTTTTTAAAACAATAATATAAGAAAATGTCCCAAAACAACAAAGAACAACAGATCGTTGAATTGAAAATAGAATCAATTGGTCTTGAAGGAATAGCAGTAGCTCGACTAGATAACTTGGTTTATTTTTTAAAGAAAGCCGTACCTGGTGATACTGTTCTGGCTGAAGTTCAGCGTAAACGCAGGAATCATGCCGAAGCCAAAGTAATTGAAGTATTAGAAGCCTCACCAAACCGTATTGAGGCTAGATGCTCTCATTTTGTATCATGTGGCGGATGTAGCTGGCAATATCTTCAGTATGATCAGCAGCTATATTGGAAGAGACAACATGTGAAAGATGCATTCGAGAGAATAGGTAAGGTTGAGTATAAGTCCATAGCTGATACTTTTCCTGCTCCTAAACCATTTAACTATCGCAATAAGATGGAGTTTTCATTCGGAGCTTCACGCTGGCTAGAGTTTCATGAAATTAATTCAGAAGAAGAAATTGAAAATAAGAATTTTGCTCTTGGACTACATATATCAGGCAGATATGATAAAATTCTTGAAATTAAGGAATGTCATATCCAACAAGAAGTTGGCAATTTACTTCTTACTCTTGTTCGGGATAAAGCTCTCGAACTTGGAATTACGGCTTATCATCTCAAGGAACATCATGGATTCCTGAAAAATCTGATTATCCGTTATGCTGAAGCTTATGATGAGTATGTGATTGTTTCACTTAGCACATCCCCTACTAACGCAGCTGAGCAAGAATTTCTCGATTGGTTTACTGATATTTTACCTGGTCTTCTTGGTGTTAATGCTTCAATGCTAATTGCAATCAATGATACAATTTCACCTGTTGCTCATGGCAATATTGTAAAGGTAATCGGAAGAGATTATCTAACTGAGAACATCCTTGGAATTGATTTCAGGATTTCCCCGTTTTCTTTTTTCCAAACGAATTCTAGTCAGTTGAACAATTTTGTATCAAAAATCTTAGATATGGCTGAATTAAATGAATCTCAGACTGTATGGGATCTCTACTGCGGAGGCGGAACAATCTCCTTGCCTGCATCGAGAAGAGTAAAGAAAGTAATAGGTATTGAATTATCGGAATCGTCAATAAAGAACGCAAAAGAGAATGCAGAATTGAACAATATATCGAATGTTGACTTTTACTGCGAAGATCTTCACAAGAAACACATTCCCGAAATACTTTATTCTCTTGATAAACCCGATGTCGCAATAATTGATCCACCTAGAGCCGGAATGCATCCGGATTTGGTGAAGACACTTCTTGAACTTGAGATTCCGAGAATAACTTATGTAAGCTGTAATCCAGCCACTCAAGCAAGAGACTGTGCTTTGCTTTCAGAAAAATATGAAGTAACCGAACTACAACCGGTAGATATGTTCCCTCAGACTTATCATGTAGAGAATATTACGAATTTAGTGCTTAGGGGCAAATAAAAATGAATACGGCAGAGATAAATAAAGATATTAGTAAGATTTCACTGAATATCAACGAGATCTTTTATTCTATTCAAGGCGAAGGAACTCAGGCAGGATTAGCCTGCATCTTTGTTCGCTTGCAGGGATGTGAACTTCGTTGTACCTGGTGTGATACTCCTTATGCTTTAGAAATAAAATCTGAGCAAATGAGAATGAATGGCAAAGAAATTGCTGATAAAGTAATGGAATATAATTGCAGATTAATTCTGTTTACGGGTGGAGAACCATTGAATCAACCAGAACTGTTGCCTTTGATGAATTATTTTCTGGCTGAGAATTATTCCGTAACACTTGAAACGAACGGTCACAAGGATATTAGCAGTGTTAATCCAGGCATTAAAAGAGTTATCGACATGAAATGCCCAAGTTCTAATATGTCAGAGTATAATAATTATGACAATTATCAGTATCTGACAAAAAATGATGAAATTAAATGTGTGATTGCAAACAGTGAAGATTATTTGTTTGCTAGGAGCATAATTGAAAAGTACAATTTAGGTGAGAAAGCTGGATCTGTAATTCTTTCTCCTGTTTTCGGAAGAGTAGAACTAAGAGACATAGCCGAATGGATACTGGAAGATAGCATCCCAGCAAGGCTTCAGATGCAGTTACACAAATATATATGGAATCCCGACACAAGGGGTGTTTAAATTATCGATTGATTGGGTTTATGAGCATTAACAATATCGTAGGACAAGAGAACATAATCAGGCATTGCAGGAATGTCATCAATAATCTGACAAACAAGAAGGGGTCGGTCACTGGTATAAGTGGCGAAACCGGTATGGGTAAATCTATTCTACTCAACGCACTTTATCAGGAATATGACACGAAACCACAGTGCAAGACTGTTCTTGTTGAGAATCAGGCTCCAATCGGTAATTTCAAAATCAGCAACATACAGCCATTACTACCATTCAATCGAGCTATCCAGCATTTGATGGTGAAAGCATCAGGTTCAGCTGGAAAGAGGTTTGCAGTTAACTTCGGTCTAACAGCATTATCCTCAATACCTATAATTGGAGATGTTTTTTATTTTGTTAAGGAAACATCTAAGGATGTACGCCAATATAAGGGTGAGAAGGAAACAAAGGTAATTCACGAAGTAAGCGATACAGTAGCGGATTATTTCAATTCACTGTATTCTTTATCGATGAAGTCTCCCCTACTCTTATTCTTTGATAATATGCATTGGGCAGATAGACAATCTGTAGAATTATTAAATTATTTGAACGAAAAGATTTCCGATTTGCCGATTGCTGTTATTTTCACTTATCAGAAATCGATTGTAGAAGCAAACCCATCGCAATTTCTGATTTATATGACAGAACAAAAGGAACTTGGAAGGCTCCAAACATTTGAACTAGAAAGCTTCACTGTGTCGGATATAAGAGATATTTGCAAATCAACTTTAAATTCATACACTCCTAATGCTCATTTTGAAGATTGGCTAATGTCAAAGAGTTACGGAGTGCCGGGAATTATTACTGAATATCTTAAGCATTTCTCTAAAAATTCACCATTCAATTCAAGCGGACAATTGAAGGATAATTTCGAAAATTCTGCCGTTTTTCCTGAGAGCTTCAATATGGCATTCTCTCAGTCAATCAGCGATCTGAACGAGGATGAACGAAATCTTCTTGCTCTTTGCTCAGCAGAAGGGAGAGAATTTACCGCTTTGATAATTTCACACCTGTTGAATACCGATGTACTAACAACGATCAAGAGATTAAGGGCACTACAGAACAAGACAAGCATTATCAAAAGCCAAGGTGCACATCACAGATATGCTCAGACAACTACTATCTATGAATTTTCACAGGCATTTTATCATACATATTTCGCAAGCACTTTAGAATACGAAGAAAAAGTCTCTATCCATGCCCAGATAGCCAAATTTCTGAAGACAAAAATGGACGAATCTTCTGACATAGAATATAAAGGGGAAATTGCTCCCTACATAGCCGCTCATAGTCTTGAATCCGGAGATGAAGACACAGCCAAAAAGATGTTGTTGATTTCAGCTCAGGCTGCTAACGAGACAGGCGGCACCGAAGCGGTAGAAGAAGCTTATGCAATGTATCAGTCGCTAACATCGAAATCGAAAGATGATGCACTTTCTTCTGATAAGCTTATATTCGACAATCTTCTTGAGCATAGTTATCTCAATTTAGCATCAGATCAGTTAAATCAAGGACCAGGGAGTATCAATGAAAATGATAATCTGCCGATCGATTTCAATTATATCCGCAGATCGATTGTTGATGAATATCACAAAGGCAATCTGGATAAAGCATCGGATATAGCTTTAACTTACCTGAATACCCATAAAACACATTTACAACCATCTGAGCAGGCACAAATGCTTACAATTGCGGCAAAGTGCTTTTTTGAGAATAATGACCTTCATGAAGCTGAAAAGTACTGTCATGAGGCTCTTGAATTAATCAAAAATTATAAAGAACCCATTCCTGAAGCATTTGCACTAAATATCTCTGCAATTATTAAGGCAGAAAAGGGAGATTTGGAAGGAGCCTACACAACGTTGCAGGCAGCTGCACGTAAGTCGGTGAATCTTCCAGCTGAGATCCGACTTCTAACAATATCTAATATTGCTCTTCTTTTGAAGAAAGGTGAAGACAAAAAATCCGACAAGTACCTTTCAGCCGTCCGCAAAATAAGCAAACATCTCAATTTTGATGAATTTGCTCAAGATGTGATTCATAATTGAAAAGTCTAAACAATTTATTCCTCAACTCTTCTCAGATCAAAAATAAAATAACCTCATCGGATTTATCTGATGAGGTTATTTGCTAAAATAGGGTTTATTATTTTAGAATTGTATTCTTCAAAACTGATGCAACATTTGGAGTTCCAATTTCTGCAAGTTCATAAAATACTCTTGTTGAGGGCTGATTGATTTTAATAAATCTTCCCAAATTGATCGGGGTACCGATCACAACTGATTCACATTCTGTGTTTGCGATTGTTTCTTCGAGATCTTTCATCTGCTGATCGCTGTAGCCCATGGCTGGAAGCAAAGTACCGATATAAGGATATTTCTCGAATGTTTCAGATATTTTTCCTACAACGTATGGACGTGGGTCAACGAGTTCTGAAGCTCCGAATCTACGTGCAGCAACAATACCTGCTCCAATTGTCATTTCACCATGAGTAAGTGTCGGACCATCTTCAACTACAAGTACCTGCTTGCCTTTGATAACATCAACATTGTCAACAGTAACAGCAGATGCAGCAAGAATGACTTGTGCTTTAGGATTGTATTCGCGGGCATTATCAAGGATTGACTCAACATCTTCAGGATAGGCTGAATCTATTTTATTAATAACGATAACATCAGCAAGACGGAAGTTAACTTCGCCTGGATAATAACCGATTTCGTGACCCGGGCGCAATGGATCGACGACGATAAATGTAAGATCCGGTTTGTAGAATGACATATCGTTATTGCCACCATCCCAAATGATGATGTCTGCTTCTTTTTCTGCTTCGCGAAGAATTGCTTCATAATCCACACCTGAATAAATAACGCTGCCCATTTCGATATGTGGCTCGTATTCTTCCATTTCTTCGATTGTGCATTTGTGTTTCTTAAGATCTTCGATGGTAGCGAATCTCTGAACTTTCATAGCTTCGAGATCTCCGTAAGGCATTGGATGTCTGACAGATACCACTTTCTTGCCTTCAGCAATCAAAGCTTTAACGACGGCACGTGTTGTCTGGCTTTTGCCACAACCAGTACGGGCTGCTACGACAGCAATAACAGGCTTGGTTGATTTGATCATTGTTGGCTCTGCACCTAGCATTGAGAATTTTGCTCCACAAGCCATTACTCTTGATCCGAGATGCATCACTGTTTCATAAGATAAATCGCTGTATGAAAGAACACATTCTTCCACTTTGTGCTTTGCTATGAGTTTTTCAAGCTCTGATTCATCAAAGATAGGAATACCGGCTGGATATAATTCCCCTGCCAATGAAGCTGGATACATTCTTCCGTCAATATCAGGAATCTGTGTTGCAGTAAATGCAACTACGTTGTAAAGAGGGTTTTTTCTGTAAACTACATTAAAATTATGGAAATCGCGACCTGCGGCTCCTACGATAATAATATTGATTTTTTCGTTCTGCATAAATTCTCCAAATGAAAAAAATTAAATTGATAAATATTTATTTTTAAAACTCATAATTCTATTGAATGATTCTTCTATCCTTGATTCTGCTATTTTACCTTCAGACAGAAGATCATTAATGATTTTATTTACTTTTTGACTTATTGTTGAGTCGAATGATACATTATTTCCGAAAACCAGAATATCAATCCCGGCATTGATTGCGAGTTCTATAGAGTCGCTTAGACCATAATGTTCGCTGATTGCTTTCATCTGCATATCGTCGGAAATAACGATTCCGTCCCAGCCAAGTTCTTTTCTGAGTAAACCAGAAATTACTTTTTCGGATAAGGTTGCAGGATATTGCTCATCTAATTTTGAATTAAAAATATGAGCAGTCATCACAACATCTGCTTTTCCTTTGGCAATAATTTTCCTGAAGGGTAGCATTTCTATCTCTTTCCAGCTCTCACTAACATCTACAAAGCCTAAGTGAGAATCTGCAGATGAACTGCCATGCCCCGGAAAGTGCTTCAGAGTTGTTGCTATATTACTAGAATGATGCTGATCAATGATTAATTCCGCATGTTTAGCAACAAGATCAGGATCACCGGAAAAACTCCGTTCTTTTGCTCCGATAACAGGGTTAGCAGGATTAGTGTTCAGATCAAGACAAGGAGCGTGATTGAGATTTATTCCAATTTCATTCAGTGCTCTGGCAGTAATGGAAGCATGATCTGATGTTAATTGAGAATCATTCAGATCACCAAGATATTGCTGAGAAACACTGGGAGGAAATCCATATTTTTCTTTCAATCGACTTACCAGTCCACCCTCCTGATCAATTGAGATTATCAATGGTATATCAGAATATGACTGAAGTTGTTCCGTCAATCTCAGCACCTGTTCAGGTGATTGAATATTCCTAACATCAGAATTAAGCTCTACATCACGATCGAAAAGAATAACTCCTCCGATAGAACCGGATTTAATATCCTGAACTATCAGATCACTTTCAGAAAGTTCTAAACCTCTGAACCCAACCAGAATCATCTGCCCTATTTTTTGATTTAAATTGATCTTAATACTTCTTAATAATTATTAAAACTGGACGTTATCAAGCTCTTTAACGACTTTCTCAATTTTTCCTACTGCCCAATCAATCTCATCTTTTGTGATTACAAGTGGTGGTGCAAATCTTATGATATTCTCGTGTGTTTCTTTGCAAAGAATGCCTTCAGCCATTAATTTCTCACAATATGGGCGTGCTTTTCTATCGAGAACAAATCCAATCCACAGGCCTTTTCCTCTTACTAATGAAATGTGAGGGCTGTCAATTGCTCTGAGTTTGGAAATGAAATATTCTCCCATTTCGAACGAATGTTGGACAAGATTTTCTTCTTCTAGCACTTCGAGTGCTCGAACTGCTACTGCAGCTGCGAGAGGATTACCACCGAATGTTGATCCATGCTGACCAGGTTTGATTACACCCATGATTTCTTTATCAGCAAGAATTGCTGAGACTGGATAGTATCCGCCGGAGAGAGCTTTACCTATGATTACGATGTCTGGTCTGACATCTTCATAGTAATGAGCAAAAAGTTTACCGCTTCTGCCGAGACCTGCCTGAATCTCATCACAGATAAAGAGAACATTATTATCCTTGCAAATCTGGGCTACAGCTTTTAAATATCCTTCTGGTGGAATGACGATTCCACCTTCACCCTGAATTGGTTCGATAAGAACGGCACAAGTGTTTTTTGATATTTTCGATTTTAAGTCTTCAGCATTTCCGTATTCATGGAATATGAATCCGGGAGTGAATGGTCCGAAACCGCCATAAGATGACGGATCATCACTGAAACCAACTATTGTTGTAGTTCTTCCGTGGAAGTTACCATCAGCAACAATGATTTCTGCTTTATTATTTTCTATCCCCTTCACGTCATAGCCCCATCTTCTGGCAGTCTTTACAGCTGTTTCGACGGCTTCTGCACCTGAATTCATTGGCAAAGCCATATCGTAACCTGTCATGTCATGAAGCTTTTTGTAGAGAATGGGAAGTTTGTCATTTCTGAAAGCACGGCTTGTCAATGTAACGTGTTTAGCCTGCTCAACAAATACATCATAAATCTTTGGGTGGCAATGCCCCTGATTGACAGCAGAGTATGCCGCTAAGCAATCAAGATATCTGTTGCCTTCTACATCAGTTACCCAAACACCTTTTGCTTCTTTGATTACGACATCAAGAGGATGGTAGTTGTGAGCACCATATTTTTCTTCTATTTCGATATAATCTTTTGTTAACATAAATTTATCCTTTAAATATATTTTTAATTATTTATCAAATAACATAGTAAGTAGAGCCATCCTAACATACAAACCATTCTCAGTTTGTCTGAAATACGCTGCACGTGGATCGGAATCCACATCAGGAGTAATTTCTACAGATCTGGGGAGAGGATGCATAATGATAGATTTCTTCTTCATACTTTGCAGTACGTTATAATCAATATTGAATCTGCTTAGATTCTCATTTTTCTTTTTGAGTCTTTCCTTGTCGATTCTTGTTTGATAAACAACATCGACTTTGCTTATGATTTTTTCTGAAGTTGAGAGCAGTTCATAGGATACTCCCCTTTCGTCCAGATGATCAAGAATATCCTTATTAATCTGAAGTTCATCAGGAGCGATGAAATATAATTTTACTCTATCAAATTTACTCAGAAGATATGCAAGTGAACGAACTGTTCTCCCTTTATCCAAAGCACCAACAAAAGCCACACTCAAGCCATCCAGAGTTTTACATTCGTAGTTGATTGTATATAAATCTAAAAGAGCCTGAGTCGGGTGCTGACCACCGGAACCATCACCTGCGTTAATAATAGGAACGGGAGAAACTTTAGAAGCTCTTCCTGCTCCACCCTCTTCGGAATGTCTTAGAACAATAACATCACAGTAATTGCTGAGCATTCTGATAGTATCTTCTAATCTTTCCCCTTCAATTTCTGAGGAAAATTCCTTTGCATTTTCAGTAGAAAGGACTTTACCTCCAAGGCGAAACATTGCTGATTCAAAAGAAAATCTGGTTCTTGTTGAAGGAGCATAGAACAATGTAGCCATAATCTTAGACTCATAATCCTTTGTGCCGCCTCTTTTAACAATTTTCTTCATCGCTTCTGTACGTTCGAAAAGTTCCATCAATTTTGGAACAGTGAACTGTTGCGAATAAACAATATGATCTAATAACATAAAATCCTCATTCATAATTAGGTATTGTCATTTTTCAATTTTATTCCTATGGAACTATTGTAGTTCCAGCTTTGCCTTCAAGAGCCTGCATCAGATAATCATAGGATGTAATAATAGCTTTTTTTCCGCCATTTCTCAGATATTTGACGATAGATTCTACTTTGGGTCCCATACTTCCCGGAGGAAAATGTCCATCCTTAAAGTAATTATCCATTTCGTCAGCTGAAGCAGAACTAATACCCTTCTGGTTATTTTTTTTGAAGTTTAAATAGACCTTGTCTGTATCGGTAGAGATGATAAAGAGATCGACATCCAAACCATTGGCAAGTAATGCTGAAGACCTGTCTTTATCGATAACTGCTTCTGACCCATGAATATCCCCGTTTTCTTTTAAAATTGGAATCCCACCACCACCCAAAGCAATGGTTATAATACCTGAATCAACCATTTTTTTGATTATCGATAATTCCAAAACTTCTACCGGCTCCGGTGATGGAACTACTCTGCGGTAACCTCTTGCTGCATCTTCAACTATATCCCAACCTAATGATTTCTTCTTTAATTCAGCTACCTGCTGTGAATAAAAAGGACCTATCGGCTTTGTAGGATTCGAAAATGCCGGATCGTTTCTATCGACACGAACCATTGTAGGTATAATCATCACATCACGTATAATTCCCTGCTCCTTGAAAGAGCGGAACAGGGCTGTCTGAAGTATATATCCAATTTCGGATTGGGTTGTTGCCACACACATATCTAAAGTATGTGTATAAACTTCGGTAGCGGCTCGTTCAGAACGCAATAAGGCTGCTCCAACCTGTGGTCCGTTACCATGAGTAATTACTACATCCCAACCATTTTTAATCATTAAAGCGATGCTTTTAGATGTCGCATAAGCATTCTCGAACTGTTCGTCGAGAGTACCTCTTTCACCTGCTCTGATTAAGGAATTTCCACCGATTGCTATCAATGCTGTTTTCGTCACAATAACCTCGAATTAATCGATATCTTTCATTAGTTTGTACATTACTGCTTTTTGTGCATGAAGTCTGTTTTCAGCTTCCTGGAAGACAACAGAATTGGGTGCATCGATAACACCGCTTGTTACTTCATCGCCACGGTGGGCAGGGAGACAATGCATGAACATAGCATCATCCTTTGCATGAGACATTAGATTTTCATTGACCTGATATGGCATGAATATTTTCTTTCTTGCTTCGGTTTCGGCTTCCTGACCCATTGATGCCCAAACGTCTGTATAAACAGCATCGGCACCTTTAACAGCCTTTATTGGATCATGCTCTACTTCTATCTTTGCACCTGTTTTCTTTGCTGCTTCAACTGCATCCTGATAAGCGATAAGATTGGGTTCATATCCTTTTGGACATGCGATTGTAACATTGACACCAAGTCTTGCACCGGCATCCATCAAGGAATGAGCAACATTGTTACCATCACCGACATAAGTTAATTTCAATCCATCAAATTTGCCTTTAACTTCCTGAATTGTCAGAAAATCTGCCATTGCCTGGCAAGGATGTGAATAGTCTGTCAAACCGTTGATGATTGGCACTTTTGCGTGGTGAGCCATACCAAGAACAATTTCATGCCCGAAAGTACGGATCATTATTCCCTGAACCATTCTTTCGAGATTTTTTGCAACGTCATGGATTGATTCGCGTTTGCCGAGGCTGATTTCAGCAGGGGACAAATAAAGTGAATATCCGCCTAATTGCTGAATTCCAATATCAAATGTTGTTCTTGTGCGAAGTGAGGGTTTTTCGAAAATTAAAGCTAATGCCTGACCTTTGAGTGCATCAGCAAATTCACGGCGGTTTGCCTTCATTTTTCTGGCTATATCGAATGATTCAAGAATTTCGTCTGTAGTAAAATCTAATACTGATAAAAAGTCTCTTTTCACGGGTTCTCTCCTAAAAAAAGTAAAAAATAATTATTTAAATCTATAAAAAGAATGTTTTTAAAGAATTAAATAATTAAATAGGAGCATCAGTATGATAATGTCTGAAGAAAAAGAGCTTACCTGCTCTTGATTTGGGTGGATTGAACGGCGGGCAAGCAGTTTTGTCATCAAGATGATTTCCGACCTGATTATATTTTTCTGAATCCCGCTGCATTCTGGTAATTATATTATTAGTAATCATTTACAAAGTGTAAATTACTAAAAAAAATTGGATTTTCAATAAATATGATTTTTATAATAATTTAATCCAAATATCTTTTAAGCTTAGGAAAAAAATTAAAATCATTATCTTTTGTATAAAGAGTAAAATTATTTCGGATACACAACTCAGCAATCAAAGCGTCAGAAGGAGCAACTGTTATTCCTTTCAATCTTAGTTCCCTTATTGTATTTCCGGAGTTTATAAAGTCTATTCTTTGAAAATCGAAGTATGGAAGAGCAGTAAATACATATTTTATTAATGAAGTCTGTTGTTTACTTCTTATTCCCTGAATAATTTCCAATTCGATAATTCCGCACAAGCAAACTCGATCAGATTGAAACAAATTCTCAACATTTTGTGCTATATCCTGATCATTATTTCTGAAATATTTTATCCAGCAAGAGGAATCAATCATAACTAAATTACTCATAGCTTATTTAAGTCCTCTATCTCTTTTTGTTTAATTTTATCAAGATTATCTTCAAAATCAACTTGTCCACGAAGACTTAATAAACTGTTTTTTTTCATAATATTAACCCATTCCGATAATGCTCTGTTAACAGCTTCAGTCTTTGTCTTTGAATGATAATATCGAACAATATCATCAATTATCCCATCTTGAATATTAATTGTAGTTCGCATATGAATATCTCAATATTATATGATTAAAAGTGTCATACAAATTTAATCAATTATTATGATCATAAAAAACATAATTTTTCCTAGAAGAAAATTATGTATGCAGTGTTTCTTTGCACTCGAAGTAGTTTTTGCGGAGAAGGTCGAATGTGATTGATTTCTGAGGATTAGAGAATTCAAGAGTTTCCTTCAGATCATTAAAAGTATCCATCAGTTTTCTTGAATCATCCAAAATTTTATAAAGTTTCACATGATCAGAATATTCAATTTTGTTATTTCCCAATGAAATCTCATTGATAATCAAAGAATAATCTATATTGAGATCAAACTTTTCAGACAATGCTTTAGCCATCATCAGAGCCCCTCTTCTCTTGCCTTCGAAAGAATAGCCTGCAATATGAGGTGTTGCTATCATGGCATTTTCAACTATTTCTTTTGATATATCCGGTTCATTCTCGAACACATCGACAACATAAGTCAAATCTCTTTGATTAAATCTTTTCAAAAGATGTTTTTCATCAACAACACCTCCACGGGAAGCATGAATGAATAGACTTTCAGGCTTAATTATTTCAAATTCTCTCTCTCCAATAAGCTGATGAGTCTTATATTTTTCTCCGTACGAAAGAGGAACATGATTAGTTATAATTTCGCAATTGGCTAGTAGATCATTCAAGTCTGAATGTTTGACATAATCTGGGAAAATGTAATTATTTTCAAGTAATGGAGGATCATTCACAATTATCTTAATACCTAGTTTATTACAGTAATAGCCCACAAGGCTGCCGACGTGACCGAAACCGACTATCCCAACCGATGTCTTGGTTAGATCAATGCTGTTTTCGGTAGACCATTTGAGTATTGAAGAAACGACATACTCTGCAACTGAATTAGCATTTGAACCCGGCGCAGAAGCGAAAGATTTATTCTGAGATTTAAGATAATCTGTGTCTATGTGATCTATACCTGCTGTAGCAGTACCAATAAATTTTATCGATGTATTTTTTAGAAGGTTTTCATTAACTTTGGTGACTGAGCGAACGATTAGCGCATCAGCACAGGTATCTACAAGATAACTGTTTAATAAATCTCTACCGTTTACTACTTCTACTTTGCAATGATCTGCAAGCAGATCAGCGAGTAAAGGGATGTTCTGATCGATAAGGACTTTGATCATATAAATATTGTACCGCTAGTGGATATATATCTATTTGTCATTCTGAAGGAGTGAAACGACTGAAGAATCTAGTCTAATACAACTGGATTCTTCACTTCGTTCAGAATGACAATTTTATAAAATTTTATTTCTTTGCTTTATATTTTTCATAGAATTCGGCAATTCTGGTGAAAGCTTTTTCGAGCACTTCTTCCTGAGGAAGAATTACAATTCTGAAATGACTACTCCCTGGTTTTTGACCGAAACCACTTCCGGGCACAACAACCACACCGGTATCAATGAGAAGCTCACGGCAGAATTTTGTGTCATCTTCCACATCGATTGAAGCAAAAGCGTAGAAGGCACCTTCCGGCTTCACAAGATCTATTCCTGGTATTGTTGCAAGTAAATTCATTGCAATGTCTCTTCGTTTCGTAAGAGTTTTGTTTAACGCGACTAGATGAGACTGATCTCCATCGAGAGCTGCCGGAATAGCATATTGATGAGGATGGTTAGCACAGATTCTTGCTCTTAAAAGTTTGTTCAATCCATCAAGAAATGGCTGTATTGATTCTTTTCTACCACTCGCAATTCCCCACCCTATTCTCCAGCCGGGAACAACATAATTCTTAGACAGGCCTGAGAAGGTTATCACAGGCACTTCATCATTCAGAGAAGCAATTGATATGTGTTTCTTACCGTCGAAAATCAGTTTGTCATAAATTTCATCAGCAAAAATTATTAGCTTATATTCGAGAGCAATATCAATTATTTTCTTTAGAGTTTCTTCTCCATACACAGTTCCGGTGGGATTATTGGGATTAATAAGGATAATGGCTCTTGTCTTTGAGTTAATTTTTTTCTTAATATCTTCAATGTCCGGTTCCCAGTTCTTAGATTCATCCATATAATATGGATTTCCTATAAGTTCGAGTTTTGCTTGAATTGCAGTATAAAGCGGATATCCAGGCGATGGTAGTAGTACATTCTCACCATTATTAGCTAATGCATTGAGGCATAGTTCGATTGCTTCACCAGCTCCAGAAGTAATAAAAATATCATGAATATTTTTTATTCCTTTTTTTTCGGCATCGCGTCTGATCGAGTCAATTGCCTGTGGAATACCGCTGGAAGGTGCGTATCCGTTTTTATTAGAAAGCATAGCTTCATAGGTCGCGTCTATGATGTGTCTGGGCGTTACATGATCATATACATTTGGATCGCCAATATTCAAGTAAAGCATTTCCTTGCCGGTTTTGGCTACTTCAGTTGCCAGTACTACTATATCACGGATTGCATAGGTTACTTCTTCGGTTCTTTTTGCTGGATTAACAATATAATTTGACATTTTTCTCACCTAAAAATTTGATATTATCCTTATTACAGAATACAAAATTAGTTAAAATAATCCGCATCGAATAATATTGAAGTAAATATTTCAGATCAATTTGTATTTAAAAAAAAGCCGGGAGATTAATCCCGGCTTAAATTAAAGGCTAAGTAATTTTGTTTTTACTTAACGACAACCATTGTCTTAGTATCGCTCTTACCGTTTACGGTTAGAGTATAGAAATAAACTCCGGCTGTAAGATTGCTT
>CAIOZA010000020.1 GCA_903862655.1 uncultured Ignavibacteria bacterium | reverse complement strand
TACAATCATATAAAAAAGAAAATTAAGCTATTTTCATCAAAAATACTATTGGATTAATTAATTTTTAAATTACGAATTGTACGGACACATTGCATGTGTCCGCAATAATACAGTATTCACGAAGTGAATCCCTACAATACAATGATTTATAGCGTTTTCAATTATGCCTTTAATCCAAAAAATCACAAGAATCCCGGTTAAGACAAATGGTTTAAAATATATAAAAAATAAAAACCGTTTCTTTGATACTCATCCCCTATTTCCCATATGGCATTTGGTGCTGATAATCCCTTTAGAGATGTCATATGTATAGTAACCGAATCTACTAAACGAAAGAATCACTTTAAGGATGAAACATGAAATAAAACACCTGCACTCCTGTAATGTGCCATCCCTAATGGGATTTTGACGCATTTTAAATACGATTTACTATACCTATTTCATCCTTACAGTACCGAAAATCCGAAAAACACGGTGCAAATAATGCAATTTGCTTTTCTCTATGGCTCTCTGTGTAAATGTATTTCTTTGGGAACAAAATTCAAATTTCTTATTCCTCTTCAAACTTTTATACGCAGAAATCGTCTAATTAGGACAATTTACTAGAACTATATTGAATATGACTATGCGAAAAGTACTGATTCCGGCATTATTACTAATATTGACATTAAATGCATTCTCACAATTCGGAAAGAATAAAGTTCAATACAGAACTTATGAATGGAAGTTTATCGAGTCCAAACACTTCGACATTTACTATTATGATTCAGCTAAAACTCTCGCTGATTTCACAGCTATTGAAGCTGAAGCATCATTGCTGTCTATCCAAAAAACTCTAAACCATAGAATAGACAAACGAGTACCTATAATCCTCTATAATTCAAAAAATGAATTTCAGCAGACAAATGTTATCAATAGCTATCTACCTGAAGGTATCGGCGGTGTAACAGAATTATACAAGAACAGAGTTGTCCTGCCTTTCCTTGGTAGCATGGCTCAATTTAAGCATGTAATACATCATGAGCTTGTTCATGCTGTTCTGAATGACATGTTCTATGGCGGGACTATTCAAAGTGCCCTGAGTAAAGGTAATCTGGCTGAAATTCCTATCTGGATGAATGAAGGATTAGCTGAATTTGAAAGCATAGGAGGTCTGGATGCACAAACTGATATGTTCATGCGTGACCTTGCTCTAAGCGAAAACATAATGGAGCTACAGTATATCGACGGTTATTCTGCATACCGCGTGGGACAGGCTTTCTACTGGTATATCGCCGAAAAATATGGAGATCAGCGGGTCGGTGAATTAGTTAACCGTTTGAGGATTTCTAATAATGTCAACAGTGCATTCAAAGGAACTTTCAACATGAGTCTTGAGGAAGTGTCTGAGGATTTCAAAAAATGGCTGAAAAAATATTATCTACCCGATATTGGCAAATATAAAGATCCGGATGAATTTGCGATCCGATTAACCAATGCCAAGAAAGAACAAAGCTACTACAACTCCTCCCCTTCCATTTCTCCGAATGGAAAGAAGCTTGCATTTATCTCCGCACGTGACCGTTCGTTTGGTATATACGTAATGGATATGGATAACAAGAAAAATGTAAAAAAAATCATTGGAAGTCTTAGAGCTCAGGATTTTGAAGAATTGAATATTCTGTCACCTGGTATTTCCTGGGATCCTTCAGGTAAATTGCTGGCTATTTCAGCCAAGTCAGGTGGCGAGGATGCTATCTTCTTATATAACATCAAAGAAGATGAATACGATAAAATAACTTTAGGATTAAGCTCTATAACATCAGTAACATGGTCTCCGGATAGTCTTAAACTTGCTTTTATTGGTACAGGTGCTCATGGAAGTGATCTATACTTATATGACCTTAGAACCAAACGTGCTAAAAATCTAACAAATGATTTCTTCAGTGATAATGTTCCTGTTTGGTCTTGGGATTCAAAACTTATCTATTTTATCTCCGACCGTGGCAATTTTACTGATAAGAATTCAACCCCAAAGAACCTGAAAATGTGGGATTATCCTGTACATCAAACAGATATTTTTTCTTATGACTTAGCTTCATCAAAGATAAAACGGATAACAAATGATCCTGAATATACCAAAACATCGATGGTATTGTCTCCGGATAGTAAAAGAATGTTGTATGTTTCTGACAAAAACGGAATATTAAATATTTATCAACTCGATCTTGCCAGCGGCAATGTGAAGATTAAGACGAATTCACTTACATCAATTGCGCAGATGTCAATAACACCTGATGGCAAAGACCTTATGTTCGCAACTATGATTGATGGTGGTTCAGATATTTATCACATCAAAGATCCATTCGAAAAAAATCTTGAAACCGACACTATACCGACTACCAGATTCAGAGAAGCTGAACTGGCAAAATTGAAAATAAATGATCAGTTGAAAACAGCTTATGACAATCCACAAAAGAAGGATTCACTAATTGGATATGGCAACTTCGATATTGAATTTTCGAGACAAAAAGTTGTTAAACCCAACCCTGACGTAATAAAAAATGAAATGAATAATCAGGGGAGCCTTGCTGGCAAAGATTCTACGTTTGTTGAGCAGGATTATAAAGTAAATTTCTCTCCTGATCTTGTGATGAGCAATCCTACTTATGATCCGTTTTACAAACTCCAAACGGCTATTCAAATGATGTTCAGTGATATTATGAGCAATCATCAGATCTATGTTGCAGCAAATTTCTGGATAGACCTTAAGAATAGTAACATAATGGCTTCCTACTCATATCTGGCAGATATAATTGATTATAACATTTCTGTATCTCATAATGCCCTTTTGATTCAAAGCAATATGGGAGATTTGCAGCGTTTCAGAAATTGGGGACTTGGTGTAAAAGCTTCATATCCATTTGATTTATTCAGAAGACTCGAATGGGGTATGAACTGGAGCAATTTATCTAAAGAGTATGTAACCCAAACGACTGTGCCAACTGAAAACAGAATGCTTTTCATTCCTGAAGTTAAGTATGTTTATGATGACGTCTTTTGGGGATATACAGCACCTATCAAAGGTACCCGATATTTTGTCGATCTAAAAGGATCTCCAAAGTTAACATCAAACGGGCTGTCCTTTGCGATATTTGACGCTGACATCAGACACTACATCTCATTAACTGATTACATTACAGTGGCATTCAGAGGAGCCGGAGGGATAAGTCTCGGACCTAATCCTCAGAATATGTTTATAGGTGGAACTGAAAATTGGATTAATATGGAATGGACAAACAATATGCCATTCAGAAATCCTGAAGATTTTCTATTTGAGAAAATAAAAATGCCAATGAGAGGATTCCCGATAAATGCTAGAGGAGGCACACAGTATTTTATTTCAAATACTGAAATTCGCTTCCCATTGATACAAGCCCTAATTGCAGGACCGTTACCCCTTTTATTTCATAGCATAATGGGTTCGGTGTTTATGGATGTTGGTGGAGCATGGTCAGGTCCATTGACTTCATTTAAATCATCCCAAACTGATGTATATGGGAATTTAACTCCCAATGATCTTCTTATGAGTTTAGGTCTGGGTATTAGAAGCTTTTTCCTTGGCTTGCCGCTAAAACTCGACATAGCATGGCGAAATGAATTTTATACATGGTCAGAGCCTTATTACATGTTTTCTATTGGGTTTGATTTCTAATATTTTGTTAGAATTTAATACTCAATATCCTTTTCGAAAAAATATATTTTAAAAATTGATATATTTTTAGTATTTTTGAAGTCTGTAAAAAACGAAAATAATATTAGGTGCTATATGTCAAAGTATTGTCAGTTAACGGGTACAACAGTAATGTCGGGAAACAACGTTTCCCATGCTAATAACAGAACAAGAAGAAAATTCTTCCCCAATCTTCAGAAGAAGAAAGTTTGGTTGCCAGAAGAGAAGAAATGGATAACCATCAAAGCTACAGCCAGAGCCTTCAGAACTCTCGACAAGAAGGGTCTTTGGGGCATGCTTAAAGATACAATCTAAGCGTCTTTTTGAAAATTTAGTGAAAAAGCTCTCTATTTGAGAGCTTTTTGTATATATATTCTAGCTGTTTCAATTTAAATATCCATCCATACAATGTTGGTTTTATCCTATAATTGAAGTAAATTATATTTTATTATTTTTCGTGTATTAATATTTGTGTTTTGTTGCTTCCAAATGATTCATAATAAAATTTGGTATGCTAGTTGTTTGGGTTAAGCAAACTTGTAAAGAATAATTTTAATTTAATCATCATTAAAATGAAAATATATCTCAAAATATACTCAAGCAAGATAAAAATATCAGCAGCCGGTCTGCTTGTATTGGTATTTCTTATCTCGGTTGGTTGCTCCAGAAATGTTGCAACATCAATTGATAAGAGATATGTGAAAACGATTAAAGGTAATATTATTGACCCAAGTGCCTGGGACAGTGTGATGCTCAATAAATTTGCTGCTGATTTTGTAGCAGCTGGATCAAAATTTGAACAGCAGGGTCTTTATGCTGATGCCATTCTAGAGTACTTTGATGCTTTAAAATTCGATTCTGCAGCTTCCATTTACAATTTAATTGCCAAGAATTATAATATTTTGTATAAATACAAGAATGCTGAAGAATTTGCGTTGAAGGCAATTCAAATGGATTCTACATTCTGGCCTGCACTGGACATTCTTGGACAGGTTTATTTGAACACCGGAGAAAGAGCAAAAGCTGCTGAAGCTTATGAGCAACTAGTTAGACTACATAAAAGTAAAAAATATTATTATATAATTGCCAGTATTTACGAAACTGTAAATACTAAAAAGGCAATCGAGTATTATCAAAATGCAATTTCTGATGGTGAAGACGTTAGTGTTCTGGAAAGAATGGCACTTCTTTACAGAAATTCTAATGAAACTGAGAAGTTCATGGAGACTGTTGAAAAACTATATACCTACAAACCAATGGATGTAGAAACAAATCTTAAACTTATCGCAGGATATTTGGAATTTAAAGAATATGACAAAGCTTTAAAAGCTCTCGATAAAGCTGATGCTAAGATGCTCGACACAGAAGTGATGAAGATATATGACGCATTAGGAAATATGATAATTGAGGATACTAACAAAAGTATCCATCCATTCATTTCAAACTTCATCGGAAGACTTGACAATCGTTTCTACTTCGACTGGAGGCTGCAATTCATTGGAGGGCTACTTTCGCTTAGAGTTATGGATACAAGCAAGACTGAAGGCTTCTACAGGCGAGCGATGAATATCACGGATTCAATGCCGAATATCCCTAATCAGCTTGCATGGTTTTATCTGGGAGCAAAACGATTCCACGAGACTGCCAAATTGAGCGAAGATTGCATTAAGAAGTATCCTGATGATTTCAGATTCCCATACCTTGCTGCATTAGCTCACTATAGCTTAGATAGCATTGAAAAATCAGTCAATTTTTTGCATTTAGCATACTCCTTAAACAAAAAAAGTCCTGAAATAACTACTCAATTAGGAATAGCATACGACAGGATGAATTTACCTGATTCATCGGATTTTTATTACGAAAAATCATTGGCATTAGACCCAAAAGATCCTTTAGCAAATAACAACTATGCGTACACATTATCCCTCAGAAGAAAGTACTTGGTGAGAGCCAAAGCCATGTCTGAAGAATCACTAAAGTTCGAACCTGAGAACCCTTCATTCCTGGATACATACGCATGGATTTGCTACCAAAGCGGTAATTATGAAGAAGCTTTAGAATTTATTCAAAAAGCCTTAAACTTTGGAGGTAAAAATGCCGAATTATATGAACATCTGGGTGATATTTTTGAAAAACTTTCTGAAAAAAGAAAAGCGATGGAATCTTGGACTAAATCGCTAGAAATCGACCCGGAAAATATTAAATTAAAAGAAAAGATAAATAGAAATAAATAACTTGGGGTATTTATGTTTGTTATAGTCGGAGCTGCAGTAGTTTTGGTTAGTTTGATTCTCGGATATGTAATGTCCGGAGGAAATTTGCTTGTTCTACTTCAGATTAACGAATTTATCATAATTGGCGGTGCTGCTATAGGCTCGATGCTTATAGCAAACCCGATGTCTACAATCAAGAAGATTATTGCCGGAGCACTTGGAACTCTGAAAGGTTCAAAGGTAAATAAACAGGCTTATCTTGATTTAATGAAAATGCTTTATGAAATATTCATGTTCTCCAAAAGAGAAGGTTTAATTGCATTAGAACCTCACATCGAAGTCCCTGAGACTAGTTCGATAATATCAAAATATCCTTCTTTTTTGCACAATCATCACGCTGTTGATTTCTTTTGCGATACAATGAAAGTTGTTTTATCAGGTGGTGTGCCAGCACAGGACTTGGAAGAACTTATGGATATGGATCTTGAAGTGATTCACGCAGAAGAACTCTCTATACCGGCAGCAGTTAATACAGTAGCAGATGCTTTTCCCGGACTTGGAATTGTTGCAGCGGTGTTAGGCGTTGTTGTAACTATGGGTTCTATTACAGCAGGTGCTGAAGCTGTTGGACATCACGTTGCGGCAGCACTTGTCGGAACATTTGTCGGTGTTTTATTAGCTTATGGTTTTGTTGGTCCAATTGCAAGAAACATGGATAATATCGTTCAGCTTGAATCAAAATATTTACAGAGCATAAAAGCCTCATTATTATCCTTTGCTAAAGGTGCACCTGCGGCTGTGGCTATTGAATATGCACGCAGAGCTATCGATCCGGAAAACAGACCTTCATTCAAAGAAACTGAAGAAGCTGTCAAGAAGGGTTAATTCATTTATTATCAAATGTTGGGAATTAAGTTGATATGGCTGAAGACAATCAACAACGAAAAGAAGAACCGATAATAATAAAGAAAAAGAAGGGTCATGGTGGACATGGTGCTCACGGTGGTGCATGGAAAGTTGCCTTTGCTGACTTTATGACAGCCATGATGGCATTTTTCATCGTAATGTGGATATTAGGCCAAAATGATTCAGTTAAAGAGAAGGTTACTGCTTATTTCAAGGATCCAGGTGCATTCAACTTTATAACCGGTAAAAGATCAATTCCAATCGATTTAGAAATGGTTCCTGATAAAGGGAAAGGTGGTGGTGGAGCTAGTGACAAGAAGAATGATAAATTCTTTTTTATGATTCCACCGGAGGACACTACAAAACACTCTGACATAGAGGTTGAGAAAACAAAAGTTGATTCAGTGAAAGCTCAGCAAAAAGTCAATAAACTGGCTAATGAATTGCAAGAGTTTCTTGATAAAGAAAAAATCACAAAGCCGGAACTCAAAGAAATATTATCATCAATAAAAATTGAGATCACTAAGGAAGGTTTGAGAATCGAACTAATAGAGACACAAGAATCGCTCTTCTTCGAGGTTGGAAGCTCAAAAGTAAGCAAAAAAGCCAAAGACATTATTTCGCATCTTGCTAAGGAAATTGGGAAATTGCCCAATTACGTTGAAGTCGAAGGGCATACGGACAGTCGTCAGTACTCTGGAGGTAGTGGTTATTCAAATTGGGATTTATCCACAGACCGGGCTAATGAAGCAAGAAGAATTCTTATGTCCAGTGGTTTATGGGACGGTCAGACAATGAAGGTAACCGGTTTTGCAGACAAAGCACTTCGCAATCCCAATAATCCGTTTGATGTATCCAATAGAAGAATAAGCATTTTAATCAAGCAAATGACATCTAAAGATTTTTATAGTAACGCTCAACAAAAATAGAATATGGCAGAAAATAAATTCAATACTTTCCTGGTGATCGAAGATGACGTGCAGGCAATGGAATCTCTTGTGGAACTTATCCGCAAAAATTTCCTTGATGCTGTTGTATATAGTGCATCAGATGGGAATAGTGGTTGGAACCAAATAGAAAGGCTTCATCCGAATATAATCATTTCCGAGATGACAATTCCAGGATTAAGCGGAACCCAAATTTGCAAGAGATTGAGAAATACACCTGAACTCGAAGATGCATTTTTTCTGGCAATTGTTCCTATTCTTGACAAAGTAAAAAGAATCAAGTTCATAGAAGAAGGTGCCGATGATTTCATAAACAAACCCTATCCGGCTGAAGACATGTTGGCCAAGCTCAGCGTCGCTGGAAGAGTAAGTAGTCTCAAAAGACAACTCATTGAAAGGGACAAATTACTTATTGAATTAGCTGAAGAAATTGAAAATGACATCAATGACATGGTTATGCTTGCAATTTCTTTTCAGAAGCAAAGAATGCCTTCCGCTCCTTCAGTTCTAAAAGAAGTGTCTACTGCTTCATACTTCATTGCTAGATATTTATTAAACGAAGAAGCTTTAGGAAATTCAGACATTAAACTAGCTTCATTACTTGCTTTCACTGGTAGAATGTTCTTGTCTGATGAACTGATTGAAGCTCCGGTTATGACCGATGGCATCGTTGTTAATAATATTATGGCACGAGTTCCGATCGAAGCAAGAGATACTTACATAAACACTCGCAGATTGAAGAATATTGGTTCGATATTATATCACATTTATGAAAACTATGATGGAAGCGGCATACCAGAAAGATTGAAATCGTGGCAAATACCTTTTGCCAGTAGAATTATCAGAGTTGTTCTTGATTATTATCAAGCAAGAAATCAGACCGGTCAAACACCGATGCAGATAATTAACTACATGCACAACCAGTCTAAAAGACTTTATGACCACAGAGTCGTAATACTTCTTGAACAGTATCTGGCTCTTACTAAAGCATGGCATTCAACCATGAGCGAGAAAGCCGTTAAACTTCATGAAATGAAGGACGGAGTAACGATTACACGAGATATTATCACAAATAATGGATTGAAACTTGTTTCCAAAGGTACAAAATTGGATCTTGATAAAATTCAGAAAATCATTTCACATAATATGTCCGATCCTATAATCGGCAGCGTTTTCATAGAAACCAGATAATTCACTTATCAGACGATTAAACATAGTTAAACAAAAATCTAATAACGCTACAAACGTTATTATTTGTTTATAAATCTAACAATTGATTCTTTAGAAATGAATTCATACATTATTGGAATTAGCGGCTCCTGGTTTGTTCTCATATTTTCTGTTATTATCGCAATTGGGCTTTCATTTTTCTATTACAAAAAGACTATTCCTCAATTAAACAGATTCTGGAAATCTATTTTATTCTCTCTTAGAACAATAGGTTTATCACTACTTTTACTTATCTTGTTCGAGCCTGTTCTATCTTTAATAAGAGGTAGTATAGAACATCCAAAGTTAGCTGTTGTAATCGATAATTCTATTTCTATGTCCATATCTGATTCAAAAGGTGACAGAAAACAGGATTATAAAAAAATTCTTGATCTAATTAGACCTGAATTGGAATCTGCAGATAATCCAAAATTCATATTCGATGCTGGATTTAAGAGGTACGAAAAATATTCCCAAGATTCACTCAAATTAAATGGTCAGTTAACAGATATCAGTAAACCAATTGAATGGATTAATCAGATAGCAAAAGATGAGAATATTCAAAGTATTTTATTGATAACTGATGGAAATTATAATTCAGGTAAAAACCCATTGTACGAGACTGATAATTTCGCAAAACCTGTATATGTGATCGGTATTGGCGACACTAATGCTTCTAAGGATTTATCAATTACTTCGATCATTACCAACGAAATAATGTATGTTAACAATGCTTCGCCTGTCAGCGTAAACATAACTATTAACGGCTATGCTCTTGGAAAGTCTGAGATTAAACTTTTTGATAACTCCGAAGAAATTGCAAGACAAGACCTGACAATTGATCCACAAAGAACTCTTTATAGTCTGTCATTCGAATATAAACCAATAAAAGAAGGCATGCACAAACTGACTGTCCGTGCGAGTCAACTGGAAAACGAATTGACATTAAAAAATAATATTGCCAGCGAATTCATCAATGTGATGAAGAATAAAAGAAAATATCTAGTATTTGCCGGATCCCCAAGTTCAGATCTATCCTTCTTCAAAAATTCAGTCCTGCATGAGAGTGGTGTTGAAGTGAAATCATACGTCAACAAAAATGTAAACGAATATTATGAAGGTATTCCCAATAAACTTGAAATTCAATCTGCTGACATAATTGTGCTGATAGGATTTCCGGTGCAAACGACTCAAATTAGTACACTTGAGATGATTAAATCTGCTCTGGAATCTGGTAAGCCCCTATTTTTTATGGCATCACAAAATGTTGATTATTCAAAACTTAAATATCTTGATGATTATCTTCCATTTACAACATTATCAGCAAGGCAACAGGAATTTTCTGCGATTTCAGAATTCACAAAACAAGGATCTGCTAGTCCAATTATGAGATTAAGTGGCAAAGATAATGATCTTGAACAATGGAATCAGCTTCCCCCCATTTTTAGAACTGAAACATTTATTAAAGCTAAACCGGAAAGTGAAGTTTTAGCTTTAGTAAAAGTTAATAATGTAACCCTAAACGAGCCAATGATTCTTTCTAGACAGTTTTTGAATAAAAAATCAATTGCAATTTCCGGATATGGTATTTACCGTTGGAAGTTATTAGGGTATGCTCCTGAAATAGCTAAGGGTGAAACTAATAAGCTGGATTTATATGATAAATTTATACAAAACTCAATGAAGTGGCTAGCTGTTGAACCTAATAAAAAGAATGTGATTATAAGAACATCCAAAAAAGCATATTTATTAGGTGAAAGAATTGAATTCAATGCTCAGGTTTACGATGCATCTATGACTCCAATTGATGATGCAATACTTAATTTAATCATAACTAATGGCAAAGAAAAACACGAATTAACTCTGATGCCTTCCGGCAATGGAAGATATTCAGGCTACTTCGAATCTCTAAAACAGGATGACTACTATTTTTCAGGAGAAGCTTATATTAATCAATTCAAACTTGGAGCTGACAATGGAAGGTTCTCAGTTGGAGAATTATCAATTGAATACTCATCCCTCCGAATGAGTATTGAATTATTGAAAGAAATCGCCAGGAGAAGTGGTGGTAAATTTTATGATATAAATTCAGCTGGAAATTGCTTGAAAGACATAAAATCCGGAAAATACTTTCAGCCAACAGCAGTAACTCTCAATTCAGAGATCCCATTATGGAATTATCCATGGATTCTTGGCATTGCAATTGTTATATTTGCACTTGAATGGTTTATTAGAAAACGTTTTGGATTACTTTAAGGCATTAAAATGATTGGTTTTGGATATGATTCGCATCGATTTACTGATACAGGTTCACTAATAGTCGGTGGAATAACAATAGATTGTGAATTTGGTGTTCTCGCACATAGTGACGGTGATGTTCTGATTCATGCATTGATAGATGCTCTTTTTGGTGCATCTGGATTGGGTGATATCGGCGAGCATTATCCTGATACTAATGATAAGTACAAAGGATTGTCTAGTATTGAATTACTTAAGGATTGTTTTATTAAAATTCAAGAAAAGAAATTCAGAATAGTAAATATTGACGCAACAATAATTCTTGAAAAGCCCAAATTATCTGATTATAAAATTCAGATAAGAAATAACATTGCGAATTTATGTGGCATTTCAGAGGAATATGTTAATATTAAAGCTAAGACTAACGAAAGAATGGGCTTTACGGGAAGATCAGAAGGTATTGTCTGCTTATGTGCTTGTCAGCTTGAAACGTTTGGATGAAAAAAACATCTTTAAATATCATAATTCTAATTTGTGCTTTAATATCAATATCAAAAGCTGATAACACTTTCAGATATTCCTACTCTCAGTTTGAATATTTTAATGATGGTGAAATAATTATCACAAACAAACCTACGTCAAATGATACTGCCTTATCCTTTTTTGTCAAACCGAATTGGTCAGAGGCAGCTGAAGTACTTTACAGTTGGAGTGGTATAAAGCGATCAAATGCCAAGGGAGTTTCAATTGGATCAGCTAATATTATTTGCAGCTATCCTCTTACAAATTCAATACTATCACTATGGCAAGAGGAAAATAGACTGTTTTTATCTTACATAGATGCTTCTCTGTCAACACAGAGTATGAGTGAAATATCTTTGGACTGGAAACCATATTTCAAGATAAATGCTAAGTGGATTGGTAGAACAGACGAGAATGAATATGCAATTCTAATAAATCAATCATTATTTCTTTGTCAAATTCATAGCAAAAATGAATTAACAGTAAAATTAATTTCTTCAGATGTTATTAATTGTTTGAGTCTGTATAGCGAACGAACTAACTATCCTTATAAACTACTATTTTTGGTTTATCGTGAAGGAAGTGGTTTAATTCAGTTCCTAGGCAAGGATAATGTTGAGAAATTTACTGCCAGAATTCCTATTGCAGATGAAGTGTTCCTTTATCAGTTTGGTGATCAGGCGGCAATTTTATCTTCATCAAAAACTTATCCAAATGCTCAGTTAAAAATAATCGATCCTGACAAAGGAATAATTGCCGAGAGCTGGATTGAATCGGCAGGCGACAGGATAGTTTTCGGTAGAAATCAATACTCAAAAACAATTTATTATCTACAAAGTGATGGCAGTTCTTACTCTCTGAAACATTTCGATCTTAAAAGTACTAATGCAAAATCTATATTACCTGTTACAGAAATTCCAAGAGAACTTATTGAGCCAATGGGCTTGTGGATTCAAAATAGAACCATTTATGCTGTTTTCCGGAATGGATTAAGTACTTTTGACGAAGAAGGAAAATTGCTTTCAGTTGATTTCTTTCCATTTGGTGAGTATTTCAATAATAAGCCAAAGCTTTCAAATATTGATAACAAGCTTCTACTGTCAACTTCAAACTCATCTATAATTCTCAGTAAACAAGAGCATGAGTTATGGTATATCAACAGATTCTTTGCAAACTTCGGAAGAATCCTTTTCCCTATGATTCTTATTATTTTAATTATTATTATCTACAATCTATACAGATACCAAAAACGATTATTACTTGCTGTACTTAATTTACCAGCTGCTGGTGCCGTTTTCATTATAGATAAATATGGCAGATTAACTAAAGCAAATTCATCCGGGAAAAAATTATTGGGAATCACTGACAGTATTCCATTAAGAAAAATTTTCCGGTTTTATTGTGAATTAGAACACACGAAACCGATAACTGAACTTGTTGATAAAGCCATAACAACTAGAGATACATTTACTCAGAAGGTGAATATTGTCCGTAATCTTGACATGAATGAGTGGTATTTTTCTGTTATACCTTTAAGAAATACGGCAGGTTTATTCAGAGGGTTCGTTCTAACAGGTATTGATATTACTGAACAACTCGAAAGAAAACGCCTTTCTAACTGGGCTCAATTGGCTCACGATATGCAGACAAATCTCTCGACTATTAGATTGAATGCAGAACAGTTAGATTTAGAAGATCATCCGGTTAACAGCGATAGACGCAAAAAAATAATTCATCAGGTTAGTCTTTTGATTCAAAGGGTGCGTGATGTTGTGACAGTCGGTAGAAGTGATTCTTTAAACAAAGAATTGGTAGATGCATTTGATATTTGCAATGAAGTTAGAAGTGAATTCGATGAAGCATTATTCCCTCATGTTAAGTTTTTCGTCAATGCTCAGCATTTTAATTTATTATGCGATAAACCTAAAACAATCCGTGCTGTCAGAAATGCTGTCGAAAACGGTATCAAATCAATGCAAGGCAAACCAGGTTCAATAACGATCAACAACTGGAATGATACAAAATATGTATATATCGGAATTCAGGACACAGGTATGGGTATGGATGAAACTACAAAGAAAAAGATGCTTACACCATATTTTACTACAGCTAAAGTCAGTGGAGGTGCTGGCATAGGAACGATGATCATGCAGCACGTGATGGAGCTACATGGTGGTGAGATTCTTGTTAATTCCGAAAAAGGCAAAGGCACACAGATTGTTTTTAGTATTCCTAACTATGCTCACAACAAAACTTCACGAGCAATAGCCGAGAAAGCTACATCAAACAGAGTGGACAATTAGAATGGATCTTATTCTTAAGAAAAAATTTGCCGGAATAGATTATGGTCAAAAGCGATTGGGCATTGCAGTTTGTGATGCATTACATATCACAGTTACACCACTTGCAGTATTGGATCCCTCTGAAGAAAGATTCTGGGTCAAGTTTTTAAGATTGGTCTTAGAAGAACGTATTGAAGGTTTTGTTGTAGGAATTCCATACAGAGATGATGACAAGAATGATGATTTTATTAGTGAAATTAAACAATTTATCATTGATTTAAAATCAAAATGCAATTTACCAGTTTATGAGATTGATGAATATTTGTCAACAAGATCAGCAGTGAATACTATGATTTCAATTGGTTATTCTAAAAAGAAAAGAGCCGAAAAAGGAAACAAAGATAAAATAGCGGCAGCCATATTACTTCGCGAGTATTTAGACACAATCCAGGAAAATAACTAAATTATGAAATATCTAATTTTATCATTTTACTTACTATTATTGATTACTTTTGAATCAAGTGCACTGAATCAGATGGATAAAAGTGCATATTATAAATTTGGTAAAAAGTTGTACTTTACTTTAATCTGTAAATACGATTCACAGACGGACAGCATCGAGGTTAAGACAGTGTTTAAAATTCCATATAATTTTTTAAGATTTGAAAAACATAAGTCATCAGGTTTGGATATGTTTACAGCTAAACCCAGACTTGAATTAGAATTTTCTGATGGTGACGGAATTATCAGGAAACGAGAATCTGTAGAAATAGTAATTAATACTGATAATTTTTCTGAAATTACTAACAGAGATAAATTTTATTATGGAGAATTGAATTCTAAAATTCCATCAAATAATTATATACCTACAATTAGACTATTTGACAATGAAAAGATAAAACTTTCTGAACAAAAACTTACTGAAATAAAACTAACCGGATTAAAATCAGGAAAGAACATTCTCCCACCAGTTTTTACTCACAAACTTAATAACAGCGATACATCGACAATTATTCCTTACATCATGGATGGTAATGCAAATTTTTCTTCAGAAGATATTGATTTAATGTTTTTTACTTATGATAAATCTAAACCAGTTAAATATAATTACTCCATAGAATATCTCGATTCAAGAAATGCTTTCCCCGGTTGGGAAGCCAACGCAAAGTTAAATGGGACTACCTATCCTTCTTTTGATAAATCTTTTAATATAATTACTGGTAACGACAAGCCACCGTTTATCAAGTTTGACAAACTAAGCAAGGATTCTTCAAATTATGGGATTCTGGATATTAATTTCTCTGCCGACAAAATCGTTCCAGGAAAATATGTCGTCAGACTTTGGTTAGATAAGAGTAAAGACACATTAATTCATTCATTTGCTATTGAATGGGAGAATATGCCACTTAGCCTTAAAAATCCAGATTATGCAGTCGAGGTTATGTATTACATCCTAACCGATGAAGAATATAACAGAATAAGAAGTGGATCATCTAATGAGATTCTCAAGAAGATATTTGAGTATTGGAAATCTAAAGACCCAACCAAGTTTACTGTTTACAATGAAACAATGTTCGAATATTTCAGAAGAGTTGACGTAGCTTTTTTCAATTACCAGACATTCAACGAAAAAGACGGAGCGAAAACTGAAAGGGGTAAAATCTATATCCTGAACGGAACTCCTGACAAAATTGACAGAGATATGAATCTTGATGGAAGACCAATCGAGAAGTGGTATTACAACAAATTAAAAAAAGTTTTCTTGTTTGATACTGATTCAAATGGAATTATGTTCGTTAAAGAGTTAGTTGATATTAAGAAATAACTTCATTACTTGCTTTCTTCATAAGGGAGAGGTTCCCAATTTAACCCCTCACAAGGTATGTATTCTTGAGTGACATGCTCATCATATATTTTGCAAAGCTGACTGGATTTTTCAAAGTGAAGACAAGAGCCGCAAAGCGTTGATTCAACTACTTTTTTCACCCTTTCATTAAATAGCTGGAATTGTCGCCAGCCCGGATAAGCTGCGCCAAACCACAAAGCGAATAATACAACCCAAACAAATTTGTATAGATCGAATAAGTAAAAAATAACAAAGCTTAGAAATACCACAAATACTGTACGAAGCATTATTCCCCAGACGATAGAACCTGTAGTTAAGACTGGGATTAAACTTCCATACTCATCGGCTTCTGTACCTTCCCGGAACATCAAGACATCGGATATTTTATCAAATATATTTTCCATTATAACATAAACGAAATAAACATAAAAGTGTTTCGTAGATTGAAACTTATTAAAAGTATTATAGGATTTATTCGTCAAACACAATTCTGGTATATAGAGTTAATAATGCAGCAATTATCCCCTGAAAAACAACAAAATAGGACTATCAATATTCTTCCTGATTTTATCTCTAATCAGATAGCGGCAGGAGAAGTTGTACAAAGACCCGAGTCGGTAATCAAAGAATTAGTTGAAAATTCTTTCGATGCTGGTGCAGATTCCGTAATTGTTATTGTGAAAGATTCGGGCAAACAACTTATTCATATCGTTGATAATGGCAGAGGAATGAGCCGTGAAGATCTTGAACTATCCATAAAAAGACATGCAACAAGTAAGATTTACACTCAGGATGATCTTGAGTCTATCAGGACTTTCGGATTCAGAGGTGAAGCACTTGCATCTATAACATCAGTAGCTTACCTTGAATTACGATCCCGAAGAAAAGAAGACGAATATGGCTGGAAACTTGTTTCAGAACCGATGAAGGAACCTGTGATAGAACCAATAAATATGGATCCAGGGACACAGGTTTTTGTAAGAAATTTATTCTACAATGTACCGGCAAGGCGGAAATTCTTAAAATCAAACATAACTGAATTCAGGTACATATCGGATACTATGATCAGATTTGCCTTATCAAATACAAATCACAGACTGACATTCTATGATGATGACACTCTGATTTTCGATGTTAAACCCGAACCTTTGGATTCAAGAATCCGTGCGATACTGGGAGATAAAACCGCAAATGCATTGATAAAAGTAAAGTCTGAACACTATGATGTGAGTTTAAATGGCTTCATTGGTCAGCCACATGTCGCTAAACAAACAAAAAGTGGTCAGTATTTATTTCTAAACGGAAGAAGCATTGTTAGCAAGTCACTTAGCTATGCAGTTTACACAGCATTTGAGCATTTACTTGAAAAGAGTGCTAATCCCCTTTTTGTGCTAAATTTAGAACTTGATCCTGCAAAATATGACGTTAATGTTCATCCACAGAAACATGAAGTAAAATTTGAAGATGAAAGAATAATTTATTCTTTGATTCACAGAGCTGTATCCTCTGCCCTGATAGAAAGTAATCTTGCTTCTGGCGGTCTGCTTGGGGCTGAAGATTTTCGTGCCCCTTTCATTCAGGTTAATAGTGGTTCTGAATCAAAGAATGGTCAGGAAAAAGTTCTGGTAAATAGTATTACCGGAGAAATAATCAGCAATACATCCTCAAAAGAGAACTTTCATAACAGAACCTCATATCAGGGAAATAATAATCATTTCACATGGAAGAATGAGCCCAGACCTGAAACAAATGCCGTTCAATCAGCATTTGACCTTGTATTTGGGGGTAGAACCAATTCCAACAATGAAGCGAACTATAATCAATTGCATAAATTCAATTCACTACGTGATCAGGACATTACTGAGAGTAAATCTTCTTTCTGGCAGTTACACAGAAAATATCTTTTCGTTCAAACTGAGAAAGGTGTTTTGATAATTGACCAGCATGCCGCTCACGAGAGAATTATTTATGAAAGAACTATTAAATCGATGGAGAAACACTTTGCCTCAACACAGGAGCTATTATTCCCTGTCGAAATAAAGCTTACTCCATCCGAACTAACATTTGTTAGAGAACTAGAAAATGATCTTAAAGACTTAGGTTACATATTTCAAATTAAGCAAGATAATAGCATTGAAATTTCAGGCGTACCTATCGATGCTACAAATGGTAATGAATCAAATTCTTTTAAAGAAATTCTTGATTTGTTCGATGAATATCAAAAAGTAAGAAATACAAATAAAAGGGATAATCTTGCAGCGTCATTCAGTTGTAAATCTGCAATTAAAACCGGACAATCTCTTAGTCAGGAAGAGATTCAACATTTATATAATGATTTGATGAGATGTGAGATACCTTATGCCTGCCCGCATGGCAGGCCTGTAATAGTTGAATTATCTTTAATGGAATTTGACAAAAAATTTGGCAGAATTTTATAAGAAAACAAATCGGTATTGGTAAATTATGGATGAAATGAATTTTGAAAGAACACCCCGCCCAAGAATTGCGTCTAAAACACGAGTGATTGCTGCGGCTTCTAGTATAGATGATAGAATAATTATATCAGAACCAGTGTTGAAGCAGATTGGTAAAATTGCCGATCAGTTAAATGTTGAACTCTATATTGTTGGCGGATATGTCAGAGATTATTACCTTAAAAAGAACAGATACGATTTCGATTTTACTGTAGTAGGAGATGGAATTGCTTTTGCTGAGGAGATAGCCAGGAGATTCAAGTCAAAAGCTATTTTATATCCCAAATTCCGTACCGCTATGGTCCCAATTGCTAATTTCAAATTTGAATTTGTTGGTACACGAAAAGAAGAGTATAAACCTAGAAGTCGAAAACCAATTGTAACCGAAGGCACACTCGCAGACGATTTAAGGAGAAGAGACTTCACTATCAATTCACTAGCTGTGAGTCTTAATAGTGCCACTTTCGGTCAACTCACTGATGATTTCGATGGAATACAGGATTTAAAATCAAAAATTTTAAAAACTCCCCTTGATCCAGCAACTACTTTCAGCGAAGATCCACTCCGAATGTTAAGAGCCGCCAGATTTGCTTCGCAGCTGGATTTTATTATTCATCAGGCTTGTTACTTTGCAATTAAACGTTTGTCGGAGAGGATACAAATCATATCTCAGGAACGTATCTCAGATGAGTTTCTAAAGATTTTGTCATCATCAAAGCCGAGCCATGGATTGTATATTCTGTATGATACAGGATTGATGAAATATATCTTCCCAGAAATTGATAAAATGTCAGGTATAGAAACAGTAACCGTAAATGGCAGGGATTATAATCATAAAGATGTAATGCTTCATACTTTTCAAGTATTGGATAATCTTGCACCATTTACAGACAATGTATGGCTCAGATTTGCCGCATTAGTTCACGATATAGCAAAACCAATTACAAAGAGATTTCAGGAAGGAATCGGCTGGACATTTTACGGACACGAAGAATTAGGTGCTCGTTACATAGAGAGGATATTCCGTAGAATGCGTTTACCTTTAGATAAAGTCGAATATGTTGAAAAAATTGTCAGACTTCATCAGAGGCCTATGGCACTGGTTGACGAGGGAGTTAAAGATTCTGCTGTAAGGCGTTTGGCTTTCCATGCAGGAGATTCACTTGAAGATCTTTTCATTCTTTGTAAAGCAGATATCACTACAAATAATCCAAAATTATCATATCAGTACTTCAATAATTACGACTATGTGTACAGTAAAGTACTAGAAGTACAGGAAAAGGATAAACTTCGTGAATTCCAGTCACCTGTTCGTGGTGATGAGATCATGGAAATATGCAAAATTCCTCCGTCAAAGCCCATTGGCATCATTAAAAACTATATTGAGGAAGCAATTCTAGATGGATTGATTCCAAATGATTACGAGGCTGCAAAAGAGTATTTTATTATTCATAAAGATGAATGGCTTTCAAAGATAAGTCAAGAGGAAATCAAATTAACGCGAAAAGATGATTAAAACTCACATTTTGTGTCTTTTTGCAAGAAATTCCTGAAGAGCTTTATCGAAAGGATCTGTAGTGTTAATTAACTGATATCCAATATTATGGGCGAAACACTCGCGTTTAATATTCTCAATAAACTTATTAACTGCTGATTTATAGGAATTCTGTATCTGGTATGGCTGTGAAATAATTTCTTCATTGGTTTCCATATCTTTGAAATTAGCACCGGATCCAAATTTAAAATCAAGTTCACGAGGATCAAGAATCTGAAAAGCTATCACTTCATGGTTCTTATGTCTGAAATGCTTCAATGCATTCAATACTGACTTTTCTTCATCAAAGAAATCACTGAAGATAATAATTAGTCCTCTTCTTTTAATCCTCTCAGCTAATTCATCCAGAGCTGCAGATGTTCCCGTAAGATTTGACGGAGTAGTTGAAGCAATTGATTTTAGAATCTCATACAGATAAGATGTCTTAGATCGTGGAGGTAGATAAGTTGTCAAATGATCATCATAAAGAGCCAGACCAACTGCATCCCTTTGTTTAACGAGTAAATAAGCCAAAGCAGCTGATAAATAAGAAGCATATTCAAACTTTGAAATATTTCCTTTAGATGCAAAGTTCATTGATGCACTTTTATCAAGCGCTATTATACTTCTTAGATTGGTTTCTTCCTCGAATTGCCGGACATAATATTTATCAGTTCTTCCGTAAACCTTCCAGTCAATATGTTTAATCTCATCTCCAGGCTGGTACTGCCGATGCTCTGCAAATTCAACACTGAATCCGTGATAAGGAGATCTATGCAATCCAGCCATAAATCCTTCAACCACAAGCCTGGCTTTGATCTCGATATTCTTAAGCTTCGCAACTGCTTTTGGATCAAGATATTTTCTATAATCTTCCATTATTTAGCTTTCTTTTCGGATGTTTTTCCTGATTTCTTAACTGCTTTATCACGAAATACGAAATCCAATGCTTCAGTAATATGTTTTACAGATACAATTTTGAGATCATTCTTGATATAATCATTAATTTCGTCAATATCCCTTTCATTTTCTCTGGGAATGATTACAGTTTTAATCCCGGCTCTTTTGGCAGCTAATAGCTTTTCATTCAGTCCACCAATGGGAAGAATATTTCCACGCAAAGTTACTTCTCCGGTCATAGCGACATCACCGCGGACAGGACGATTTGCGGCGGCAGAGATCATAGCCATAGTCATAGTTATTCCTGCAGAAGGTCCATCTTTTGGGATTGCTCCTTCTGGAATATGAATATGAATTTCTTTACGTTTATAGAAATTCTCGTCAATATTCAATATTCCACAGTTCGACCTTATGTAAGACAATGCGGCTCTGGCTGATTCTTTCATAACATCACCAAGTTTACCGGTTAAAGTTAGTCTTTCAGGACCTGGCATAATGGTAACCTCTATAGGAAGTATTTCTCCACCGACACTTGTCCAGGCAAGTCCGGTTGCAACACCAACTTTATCTTCAAGATCTTCTTGTTTCTGCTTGAATCTAGGTGCTTTTAGCAATCTCTCAACAGCTTTGTCATCAATAAGAATTTTTTTCTTTTTTATTATGCTTTGAAACTTAGGATTGTCCTTCAGAGCCTGATGTATTTCAGATTCATCAACAGGGTATTTATTATCAAAATCGTGGACTAGCTCCTTTACTGTTTTTCTGAGAATAGAGGCAATTTCCCGTTCTAAATTACGAACACCTGCTTCTCGTGTGTATTCTCTGATTAACTTCTTAACAGCTGAATCAGTTATTTGCAGATTCAATGTATTAAGAGCATATTCAGTCTTCAGCTTAGGAATAATATGTCTTTTGGCTATTTCAAGCTTCTCCGGTTCCATGTAACTTGATAGTTCAATTATTTCCATTCTGTCTTGAAGGGGCAATGGAATTTCATACCGCACATTTGCAGTTGTTATAAACAGAACATTAGACAGATCGTAATCCACTTCGAGATAATGATCATTGAAGGAGACATTCTGCTCTGGGTCTAATACTTCCAGCAAGGCACTGGATGGGTCACCACGGAAATCCATTGACATCTTGTCTACTTCATCCAGCAAAATCACAGGATTAACCGATCCAGCCTTTTTCATTGACTGTAATATTTTTCCGGGTAATGCACCAATATAAGTCCTTCTGTGACCTCTTATTTCTGCTTCATCCCTAACTCCACCTAAAGAAAACCTTACAAACTTTCTGCCTAAAGCTCTTGCTATTGATCTTCCAAGCGAGGTTTTCCCAACACCGGGAGGTCCTACAAAACATAAAATTTGCTTTTTTAATGATCCTGCTAAATTTAGAATTGCTATAAATTCAAGAATTCTTTCTTTTGGCTTTTCGAGATCGTAATGATCTTCATCAAGAATTCGCTTAACATGTTCTATATTGAAATTATCTTGAGTCTTTTCGCTCCATGGAACTTGTGCCAGCCATTCGATGTAAGTTCTGTTCACAGAATATTCAGGTGACATGGTAGAAATTTTTCTTAATTTTTCCAACTCATCCATAACCTTTGCTTTAACCGGATCGGGCATACCTGCTTTTTCGATGAGAGCCCTGAGGTTCTGAATTTCCGGCATAGAATCATCATCATCTCCAAGCTCATTCTGCAAGACTCTGATTTGTTCCTGAATAAAATATTTTCTCTGCGTTTTCTGGATAGTAGTACTTACTTTCTGACCAATTTCATCTTCAATTTTTAAAAGGTCAATTTCATTTGATAAAACTTTTGACAGTTCGTAATACTGATCCTTTAATGTCTTCTTCTCTATTATTTTTTGTTTGATATCATTTTTTTGATTTATATTTGCAGATGCAAAATACAGCTTCCTTATTGGATCATCAATATTGTCATAAGCTGATACCAGATCAGATGGAAGCTTTTGATTATCTTTTACATATTTTGCAAATAAATCTGAGGAATGCCTGATCAAAGCCTCGAGTTCCGTATCTTTATCATCGTAGACAATGTGAACCTGTTGTATCTCACCTTCCAGATAATTATCATTTTTCTTTTTCTTCTTTATTCTCGACACAAAAAGCCCCTCGACAAGAACCTTCAGCAAATTATTTGGAAGTCGCAAAACCTGTATAATCTTTGCAGTTGTACCATAGGTGTAAATATCATCATACCCGGGTTCTTCAACCTGTGAATTTTTCTGAGCAGCCACAAAAATATATCGGTCTCTTTCAACAGCTTCGGCAACAGCTTTGAGACTCGAAGTTCTTCCAATTAAAATTGGGAATATCATAAAAGGAAAAATAATATTATCGCGGAGCGGCAGTATTGTTAGGTTTTTTGGAATACTATCATTCTTCTTTTCGGAATTAAGCAGATTATTCAGAATATCAAGTTCGTCTTTCATATAGATTCTATTAATTGTTGACAAGCAAAAGGTAAATGAAGAAATGAAGTTTGAATTATTTTAATTATAGCATTAATACTGACAGAATCAATATTATCATTATTTTTTTTAAATTAATTTGTTTAGATTTGCTGTTTAAAAATTCCATAATCTACTTTTTTTTATCACTATGAACCAGGTTGCAATATCACGACCGGAGCCTCCGGCAGCGTTTAGATGGATAGTACTAGTTGTAATATCCCTTGCTATGTTTGGCAATTATTATATATATGATTGTGTATCTCCGCTTGCAGACTTATTAGTAACACAATTAAAATTCACGAATTCCGATATCGGACTATTACAGGGCATTTATAGTCTACCAAATATAATAATGGTTCTTATTGGAGGCTTAATAATTGACCGCATTGGAACAAAAAAAGCTAACCTTATATTTGCTGTGCTATGCATGCTGGGAGCTTTGATTACGGCTATGTCCTCCAGTTTAGTCCCTATGGCTATTGGAAGACTAGTATTTGGTCTTGGAGCAGAATCCATGATTGTAGGTGTGACTACTACACTTGCCCGATGGTTTAAAGGCAAAGAACTGTCATTTGCATTTGGTTTGAATCTTACAATAGCTAGATTTGGTTCATTTGCAGCATTAAATTCACCAAGTTGGGGAAAAAGCTTTTTCCATTATTGGCAGGATCCATTGTGGATAGCCTTATTTGCCGGAATCATATCTGTTATTTCTGTAATCATATACTTCATGCTTGATCATTTTGCCGAAAAGAAATATTCGATTAAAAAGGAAGATGCCCAAGATAAGATCATATTTAAAGAAGTATTTAACTTCGGTAGATCTTTTTGGTTGATTTCTCTTCTTTGCGTTGTGTTCTATTCTGCGATGTTCCCTTTCCAAACATTCGCAGTTAAGTTCTTTATGGATGTTCATGGTGTATCCAGAGAAACAGGTGGATTCTTGTCAAGTATTCTTACACTGTCAGCAATGATAATGACTCCAATTTTTGGACTAATTTCAGATAAGATTGGTAAAAGAGCCACTTTTATGATGATTGGCTCGGTGTTAATAATACCGGTTTATAGCATTATGGCTTATACGCATATCACTTTGTACATCCCAATGATTATTTTGGGTATATCCTTTTCATTGATACCAGCGGTGATGTGGCCTTCGGTTGCATTGATTGTAGATGAGAAGAAACTTGGAACTGCTTATGGATTGATGACAATGATTCAGAACATTGGATTGTTCGGTACAAACTGGCTTATTGGTGCTGTAAATGATGCTAGCCTTGGTTATACTAATGGTATGTTAATATTCTCTTTATTCGGATTCTTCGGCTTTGCAATTGCCGTTTTACTAAAGCGTAATGAAGCAGGTCCAAATGGACATGGATTAGAAACACCAAGATTAAAAACAGAATAGATTCGTTTTATTCAATTAGTGTAAGTTTATATTTGCATTCGTATATTAGCATCTTCAATTTTGCATTTTTTAATATAATGCTTCAACTTTTGTAAAAATATTATCCAGGATTGTTAAAATGAACAAAAATGACAGCTTAGTTCAAGCAGCGGATAAAGCCCTAAAGGACTACATGGGTCTTTCTCCGGACGAAACATTGATGGTATTAACCGATACTAATATGCAGACAATCGGAAGGGCTCTCTATAATAGTAGCCTTGGTTATTGCCGGGAATCAATTTATGTAGAAATGAAACCACGCGAAATAAATGGGCAGGAACCTCCTGAGCAAATTGCTGAGATGATGAAAAGCGTGGATGTTGTCATAGCTCCTACGTACAGATCCTTGACACATACTAATGCCCGAAGAGAAGCTTCTAAACTCGGAGTTCGAATTGGAACAATGCCTGGTATTACCGAAGAAGCAATGGTTAGATGCTTAAGTGCAAAAGCCAGCAAGATAATAGAAACAACAGAAAAACTCTCAGCAAAGATGCAGAATATTTCGATCATACGTGTAGTAACGAAAAAGGGTACTGATGTTACAATGAGTGTCAAAGGACGTGATGCAATAGAAAGTACCGGAGTTCTACGGAATATTGGAGAAAGCGGCAACATTCCATCCGGTGAAGTTTATTTGGCTCCATTGGAAAGAAAAACAAATGGTATTGTAGTTTTTGATGGATCGTTCGCCTCATTAGGACTTCTTGATGAACCGATAACAATCGAATTCGTTGATGGTTATGCCGAGAAGATTACCGGAGGTGCGCAAGCTGAAAAATTGTTAGCAACTTTGAAAAAAGTTGGCCGTGATGCTTTTGCTGTCGGTGAATTTGGTATTGGAACAAATTATAAAGCAAAGTTGACAGGGAATATCCTTGAGGATGAAAAAGTTCTTGGAACAATTCACATCGCTTTAGGAAACAATCTTTCAATGGGTGGGAAAATCAGCATTGGGATCCACCTCGATGGTCTTGTTACAAATCCCATCGTTTATTTTGACAATGAATTAATTATGCATAATGGAAAATTATTATTAGATTAGGTATGGAATTTAAAATTAAAACTAGTCACAAAATGAGAAAGGTTTTACCTTTTGCATTTTCTATAACTTTTTTTTGTTTATCATTTCAAAGTTGCGATAAATCAGATGGTCGGCAATTTACAGATAAGCAGCCTGAAGTTTCGGCTCCAGCTGTTCTTCCCGTTAAGGATACTACTGTCCATATCCCTAATCCTTATCGAGTGATCAATTATCGGCTTGATACAATTAAAACCGTTAAAGATCTATTAAATATCAAGAAAAAATACGAAAGAACACCTCAGAATTACAACAATTATAGGGCTTTTACTTTACTAAACAGGAAAGAATTAAGGTATATTTCCAAAGGGTCTGCAATTGTAATTCCTGATACCTTATATCCTGATTTAAAAGCATATTCGATATTCCCATTTGATTATCCTGGAGCCAGGGATTTAAAGAAGATTATTATTGTTTCAAATAAATTTCAATGCTATGGTGCTTATGAGAATGGTTATCTTGTTCGCTTCGCCGCAGTAAATAGTGGCAAAGAACGAACACCATCATTCCCTGGACGGTATGCTCTGAACTGGAAGAAGCTGCTTCATCATTCATCAATTGACAGCACCTGGGTTATGCCATATACTTTCAATTTTCATTCAGAAGCAGGAAGTGCATTCCATCAGTTTGAAATGCCAGGTAAGCCAGCTTCTCACTCATGCATGAGACAGTTTGAAGATGATGCAAAGTGGCTTTTCACTTGGGGTGTAGGAATAAGAAAAGACAGCGTTACAGGAAAATTAAGACCAATGTCTGGAACTCCAGTAATTATACTCGATCATTATGACTTTACTCCAGATAAGGGGTATTCATGGAAATACCTCAAATCAAATAAGGATCTCTTTATAAGCCTGCCGAAGGATCCTATGGCTGTTGCAGAAGCGTTAATTCCAATGTGTCAGATACCTACTGACGCAAGAGGAAACCTTAGAGATTACAAACGATTTGTTCATGCTGAAGACACACTAAGAGCTCATGGTATAATAAGACCCGGTGTTAAACTTATAGAGACGAGAAACTATAACAAAGAAAGAAGAATTAAGGCCTTAGCGAAGATAAAAAAGGAGCAGAAACTACTTCAACAGCAACAACCCAAAACATTTTAAAAACAAAAAATGGGACTTAAAAATAAGTCCCATTTTTTTTCATTTCAATGTTTATTCAGTCGGAAAATTAGCTTTAAAGTTCATTCTGAACGATGTTTAGAATCCAGAAAGCATTAATACTTGATTCTTCGCTCCTCTCAGAATAACTTTTTTGATACATAAATAGTATCAATTTTTGGAGCCTATATTAATTCCCGTTACATTCAAGCTTTTTGATGCTGTTCTTCAGGAAGTTGTTATTAGGATTGACCTGTAATCCCTTTTTGTAGCATTTACAGGCATTATCTTTGTCTGCCTGACCCTGATAAGAAATTCCAAGATAAAGCCATCCAAGATCAGAATTTGAATCAAATTCAGTCCATTGCTTACCTGTTGTTTGTAATTCTTTGAATTGTTTTTGATCGAGCAAAAGGTTAGACAATTTCTGAAAACCTTGTGTTACTTCTCTCTTGAATTTACTTGTATCCGCTAATCCGGCTTTGATTGTATTCAGGAATAATTCCTTTGCTTCATCTTTTTGTCCTAGATTTGCCATAACATCAGCAAGATATACCTTAGCTTGAAGATTGTTTGAATCGAGCTCCACACTTTTCTTCAATAATATCTCCGCTGTGTCGGCTCTTTCCTTGCTGAAGTAACAAGTGCCTAGTAGATAATAAACTTTTGTTGTTATTGAATCATTACAGTTTGCTATACGCTTGTCGAGGAAGAAAATAGCATCATCATATCTCTTCATATAAATCGTAAGATTAGCTAGCTGAAACATCAAGTTACATTTTGTTGGATCCATCCCTAAAAGTTCTTTGTAAAGAGTGATTGTTTTGGTTGTATCTCCGATTTTAAGGGATGCTCCAGCCATTCTTTCAATGTCTTTAATATCTAAAGAAATTATCCCTTTGATAGACTCATATTCTTTAAGGGATTCAGCGAATTTTTTCTGTTCAAAGAGGCACTGTGCTAGCTTAAGAGTAGCTATATTCTTTACAGAATCTATTTCAAGTGATACCTGTCTGAGCTGAGATGCAGCAGAATCACACTGTCCTACTTCAATTAAAGACTGAGCTAAATACCATCGAGCCAATGATTGATCTGGTCTGTACTGAAGATATTTCTTCAATGCACCGGCTGCAACATCAAATCTTTTGCCAAAGTATAGGATTCTTCCCTGCTCCCACCAAGCACGTGCATTCTTGGGATCCTTTTCTGCAATTACTCCCCATTCCTTCAATGAACGGTTGAATAATTCATTTGATAAATCTCTATCGGATTCTTTATTCGCCATCCAATAATAAGCAGTAGCAAGCTTAATTCTTGCGGGAATGTTGTTGTCGTCAATAGCGAGAGCCTGCTCATAATTGTTCTTTGCCAGCTCATATACTTTCTGTGCGAAATAAAGATTTCCCAGAGCTACATAAGGCTCTGCAATATTTTTATTTTTTTCTCTGGCTTTAGTGATAATCAAAGTAGCCACATCAATGGAATCTGCTTTAATGTAAGCCTCGCCGAGAGCCAATAAAAGATAAACATCACTCTGATCTTTTTTTACGGCATCTTTGAGTATATCAATTGCTTTTTTATGATTACCCGACACTGAATATGCCTGTCCAAGTTTTTTCATAGTAGTAGAATTGCGGTCAATATCATCAGCTTTGTAGAACATTTCTACAGCTTTATCATATTTTTCCAATTCTGTATATACATCTCCCGACAGTATATATGCATTGATATCCTTGGGATTCTGCTTAATTACTTCTGGGATTATTTTCTCAGCTTCAGTAAAATCCTTAGATTTCACTAAGGCTCTTAGCTGATCAAAGACTGTCTCAGCCTGAAGACTGAGAGTTAAAAACAAAATGCTTATTACAATTAATGCAAATTTCTTCATCAAATTACCCTTCATCAATTAATTTAATTTTAGCAAATGCAGGTGCTATACCCCAATTAAGGATATACTTCTGTACATTTCCATGCTTTGAAATATATCTACCGAGACGCATAGCTGCATTCTTTGATTCATCAAATATATAAATATAATCTGTTACAATATATGGATAGAGCTTTCTTACAATGTTTGCCTGATGTACTGTCCTTGGATATATATATTTTCCTGCTGAATCATTATAACCTATTCTGATCATCTTTAAATCTGGCTGTTTGATAACTTGAGACAAATACCCAATCCCAATAGCATTCTTTCTGTTCTTAACGTAATTCATTGCAGAATCAGCACTAGGAAGCATTTTAAATTTTCTTTGGAGCGATTTGCCTTTCAAAATAAGCTGATTGATATTTACTAATTCAGACGATAAATGACTGTTAGTAACAAATTCAAAATCTTCTTTTATGCGTGGAAAATAATCCTGAATCTGTTTATTCCTGTCGCTCAGCATTGCTTTTATCTGTAAATCAGAGAGTGTGTCAATTTGTACTGTATAATTAACATAAAAGACTAAAGCATCATAGGCAAAAGGCATTCTCACGTGAGGTTTCACCTTATAAGCCTTCATTACGGAATCTTCGAATCTAGTGTAGTCACGAGCTAGGATAATTGCATCAGCCTCACCTGTAAGAAGATTCTGCATTGCTTCTAAGCCGGGTACAGATTTGAAAGTGCAATCAGCAGTCGCATCTAGAGTATCGAATTGCAAACATGGATTAATCATCATCGGATATAAGCCATCTTCGATGCTTACTTTAGCAAAGCGGTCATTTTTCTCTTCCTTAATTTGGGCATCAGATTTTTTGGCTTCGGTGCATCCGAAAACAAAAAATATGATCGGAGAGAGCATAAGAAAAAGGATACGGAATGGTTTATTCATCTTCATCTTCATCATCCTCAATTTTGGATTTTTTCAGTTGAATACGATATATAATTAATCTGTATAAACCCCAAACAATAAGCATACCTCCCATCATCTGCATCATACCTCTGTTTGGTAGATTTGGGGACATGAATAATCCTGTCAAGAAGATAACACCAACTATAATTGTCAGTATTTTAACAGCATAATTTGTGATGATAAGTATCATTGAATTGCCGGAACTTAATTAGTCAAATTCTTATTGTTTATTCTTTGTTAAACAAGGGGCTTAAGCCCCTTGTTTAAATCAAAGAAAATTCTATCTCAACTTAAACTTAATCGGGATACTCACCCAGCAAGTTACTGCCTGTCCGTTTTGAATAGCAGGAGTAAATACTGATTTCATAACAGCTTCTTTAGCTGACTGATCTAGCATTTGTGAATCGGAGCTTTGAACAACTGTCTTCTGTGGACGACCATCTTTGCCCACAAGAACTCTTACGACAACCTGTCCTTCAATGCCTGCACGACGTGCCATTTCGGGATAATTGATTTTTCTTTGGAGTTCATTGAGGTCAACAAATGGTTCTTTCTCTACTGCCAGGAACTCATCAATATCGGGCTCTTTCTCAATCGGTTTATCAATGCTAACTTTTCTATCGCTTAAGTCAATATTATTAACCTGATCGAAATCAATGACCTGTCCTTTTTCACGGGCAAGGGATTTACTCATATCATCGACATTAGCAAAATCTTTTAATTCTTCCTTAATGTCTGCATCAGGAACAGGGACCGGAACTCCAGCTTTGGCAGCAGTTGCAACATCGATAACTGTTTCTGCTGGTGGTGGAGGTGGGGCTTCCTGAAGCTCATCCTGAGTCTGAGCTTGATTCATAAGACTCATTTTACTTAAAGGTGCTCTGGTCATCAAACCAGTATTTTTTTCTGTAGCTTTTCCTACTCCCCAATAAATGAGAAATAAAAGCAATAAAAGTGATACAGTATAGAGGAAAGCTCTGTAAGTATTCACCCGGATGTATTCTTTTAGCTCAACAGCACCATAAGATGATTTCTTGAGCATATCATTTGTGATTTCAAGAGCTGTCATATTATTTCAACTCCTCTATTAACTTTTGATCCTTTTCTTCAAAGGGTGCGATTGTGAACTTACGCTTTCTAGTCACAGGAGTTCCGTCAGGATCTTTATCCTTTACTATCTCATCTGTAATCGGAATTTCAGCAAGATTAAGTTCATCAAGCATTCTTACAACATTTTCATACTTTGCATTCTTATCAATCTTGAATGCAGTAATCAATTTATTTTTGCATAATGGCTTTAGATTCATCTCGACAGCCTTAGCTTTTAGATTTTGGATCTGGATTTCTTCAGGTTTATTATCATCTCTTGGTTCAGCATATAACCAATAAATCTTGTTTTCACCTGTAAGGTAAAGTGTAAACAATTCAGATGCTTTAACTTCAACGTCACCCATTTCAGGTGGCAATTTCATTTCCATAATCTGAGGCTTGAGCATGGTCGTGGTAAACATAAAGAACGTCAGCAAGAGAAAAGAAATATCAACAAGAGGAGTCATATCGAGCTTAAAGCCGATTCTCTTAGATTTCTTTCTTTTACTATTATGGCCCCTTCTAACTTTTTTGGGGGCACTTAAGCCTTCACCACCACCGGACATATATATTAACTCCTAATTGTTTTTACTAAACATAAGACACATTGAATTCATAAATAGTTACAAAAACTATTTATTTCCTTTCCTCTTATCTGTAACGAAGTTGAAAGTAAAAGCTTTGTTTTTACGTAAAGTGCTCATCGCATCCTCGATAAATTTGAATCTAACTCGTTTATCAGCATCAACTGCGAATCTTGTAGAGCTTCTAACAGCTAGTGTAGCTCTGATTAGTTTACCAAGATATGCTGTGTTAGTATCACATTTAACAAGATTTTTCAATCTATCAACTTCGGGAATTTCGGGCACAAGACTGCGAACACCTTCCCAGTCAGTTTTATTTGTCAACCCGAAATAGTATGATGTATCTTGAGGATTCTTATCATCAATAGCAATATTAATGACAGCAAGATCCTTTTCTGGAAGTTTACTAGTATCAGCAGAGGCAATAGGTCTCACAATTGTAAATTGCTGCTCCGATTCTGCTTCAGACTTAAACTTTGCAGTGAACATCAAAAATGTCAGAAGAAGAAAGGTAATATCGACAAGAGGGGTCATGTCGATAACAAATGACATTCTTTTCTTCTTTATTGTTGGCACGGGCCGCTCCTTTTATTTCTTTACGCGGATAGTGAATAATTGTGTTACGTTCAATATTGCTTCGTCAATCATATAGACATAATTATCAACTCTTGTAGTAAAGAAGTTGAATGCTACAATTGAAATAATAGCTCCAGCAAGACCGCCAGCAGTATTATAAAGAGCTTCGGAAATACCAACAGCAAGAGCTGTTGCATCTACAGTTCCAGCTTCACCTAAAGCAGCAAATGCTCTAATCATACCGACTGTTGTCCCGAGAAGACCAAACATAGTTGAAATAGAAGCAACTGTTGAAAGAATAACCAAGTTTTTCTCAAGAAGCGGTGTTTCGAGATTTGTTGATTCATCAATTGCTCTCTGAACTTCCTGCATCTTCTTTTCTGTTGGATATTCAGGATCATTCTCAATGGTTTTGAACCTCTCTATCGCCGCTCGCATTATATTTGCCATGCTTCCGCGTTGACTCTCACATTCTTTAAGAGCAGTGTCGTAATCACCCTTTGATAAGCTTTCGATCAATTTCTTTAGATAAGCTGATACATCGCCTTTTCCTTTGGCTTTTTTTATGGAGAAATGTCTCTCAAATACAAATGTAATTGAAATGATAATAAGTCCCATCAAAATACCAACAATTGGACCACCTGTATAAATCATACCAAGAGTACTACCTTTTTGAGGTTTTTTCTTTGCCTGATCGGTAAAATTGCCAGCACTGCCAAAATACAATTCATAAATTCCAAATGCTATTATCATTGATAACACGATAACAATGACGTTAAATGAGTTTTTCATTAAAAACCTCTCTTAATGATTAATATTAATTATGATAATGATTTAATTGCTTCTTCAACTGATTGACAAATGGGAAATACAAGTGTCAGCTTAGTTATTACAAAAAGATTTTCGATAGATTTACTTACGTTGCATAAAACTATCTTTCCATCTTTTTTCACATAATGAGTGTGTGCTTCGATAAGAACACCGAGAGCTGTTGAATTCAGATAAGTGACTTTTTCTAAATCGATAATGATACAGTTTTTTGCTGTTTCACCAATTTCTGAAAGTGTTTTTCTTAAAGCCTCAGTTTCATCTCCACCAATGAACTGGCCCTTTAGGGTTATTACTACTCCCCCAATTTGCTCCTGAATCTGAATTTGTGACATAATCAACCTTTAAATTATATTCAAATCTGATATATTGATTGTTGCAATAATATAGAATTTAAAAATACTAAATTTTAAGATTACAAAAAAAGATCAATCAAATTTATTATCTGTTTTATAAATTTTTATTATTTCAATCTGCCCTTTAGAAATCTTGGAATGTTAGCAAAATCATTAATAAATTCAATTTCAAATGATTTTTTTTCAAATAAAGATTTCAATTCGTCTTTCTGACCATATCCTATCTCAAGAAAAAATTCTCCGTGCGGATTAAGCATTCTTTCAAATATTTCAGAATATCTTTTATAAAAACTCAAACCATCGCTCTCATCTGTTAAAGCCAATCTCGGTTCGTGATTTTTAACTTCTTTATCCAATTTATTGTATTCTTCCAATTCGATGTAAGGTGGATTTGAAACAATTAAATCAAATGGACCAATAGTCAAATCCTTAGACACATCAAGTCTCAAAAAAGTTACATTCTGTATGTTATTAATATTTGAATTTCTTTCTCCAATCTTCAAAGCATCATCCGAGATATCGATACAAGTAACATTTGACTCTGGAAATGATTTTGCTAAACTAAGACCAATACAGCCTGAGCCAGAACCTATATCTAAGATTTTCAGATTGTTACTTTTTTTATGCTTTTCTAAAACAAGATGGACTAAATGCTCAGTTTCTGGTCTGGGAATCAATACAGAATCATTCAGTTCCAGTGTCAGGTCACAGAAAGAGACAGATCCAATGACATATTGAATCGGTTCGGAATTCGATATCCTTTTTACCATTGATCTTAGTGAATTAAGCTCTGCGTCACTCAATGGGCGGTCGAATTTCGAATAAATATCAACTCTGTTGAAATTCAGAATGTGACAGAGAAGTAATTCTATTTTTAACCGCGGAGAATCAATGTTTTTTTCTGTAAAATAACTGCTTGCCCAGTTAACTATATCAATTACAGTCCAGATTTTTACAGGCTTCGATTGTTTTTCGTTCATTTAGTTTACGAATCAGATTTTAACGAATTTTGAAAGAAGTGACAGTAATGCCATCCTTATAAACACGCCATGAGTAACCTGAGTTTCGATCAAAACATTTGGAAGTGCACTTATTTCATAATCAAGTTCAACACCAAAATTTACAGGTCCAGGATGTAATAAAACTAAATTGGGCTTACTGTTGAAACGTTTCAGATCAACTCCGTAATAATTCGAAAATTCTCTATTAGAGGGTAATAGGCCTGATTCCATTCTTTCACGCTGTAATCGAAGCATAAGAATAACATCTGACCATTCTATGGCTTCTTCAATTGTGGCCATCGGTTTCACCTTCCATGTCTGCCAGCCGAATGGCAGGAGTGTACCTGGAGCGAGAACTCCAACTTCCGCACCAAGTGTATTCAACATGGTTACATTAGATCTGGCCACGCGACTATGAAGTATATCGCCAACAATACAAACTTTTAAATCTTTTACCTTTCCGAAATATTTCTGAAGTGTAAAAGCATCAAGAAGTGACTGAGTTGGATGCTCATGTTTACCATCACCAGCATTGATAATGATGCTGTTTGAATTGTTTTGTAGGAAGCGTGGCACACCAGAGCTACCATGGCGTATAACATACATGTGGACAGTCATAGCTTCAATAGTTCTAAAAGTGTCAATTAGGGACTCGCCTTTGGCCAGACTACTCTGTGCTGCAGCGAATGAAAACACCTCACCCGATAATCTCTTAGCAGCTAACTCAAAAGATAGTCTGGTTCTTGTTGAGTTCTCAAAGAATGCCAATGCAATTGTCATTCCTTTCAAATCGTCGAATTTAACACCAGGCTTGTAATTTTCAAGGAAGTACTGTGCTTTTGAAAAGACAAGCTGAATGTCTTCATAAGATAGATCATCAGCTGTGTGCAAGTATGGATGGGACAGTAACTGATCTGACATAATTATTTTCAATTTAATAAAAAAATATTTCAGCAAATTTAATAAAAAAGCCGTTCAAAATGAACGGCTTCTTTAATGTAAAACAAGATTTTTTACTTTTTCTTGGCTACTTTTTTTGCAGGTGATGCTACCATTTCGCGTAAAGCTTTTCCTGGCTTGAACTTTGGAACTTTCTTTGCAGGAATTTTAATTGATGCACCTGTTCTTGGATTTTTACCAGAACGTGCTTTTCTGTTCATGATTGAAAATGTACCGAATCCAATCAGTGTTACGCTTCCGCCACCAGATAATTCTGAGCTGATCGCGCCAACTGCGGCTTTGATTGCCTTTTCGGCGTCTACTTTGGTTAAACCGGTATCAGCGGCAACCTTGGCTGTGAGTTGTTGTTTGTTTAATCCCATAAATACCCCTCTTAATGGTTAGTAAAGCAAGCCGGCTGTTTATTCTATACCCATAGAATGGGCCAGCATTGCAGTTATTAAAAAAGCTAGATGCAATTTTACAATTTTTTAAAGAACATTTTAAATATTGAAAACATATTAAATCCACTATATATCACACTTAATATAATTAAGCTTATAATTCCTGTTAGTATTTCTCGAGTAATATATTCAATTTTATATTTTTTCAATATTACCAATTTTGGCTTTTCAATAAATGAAAAAATTAAAAAATAAATAATAAAATCGATCACCAACCACTCGTAGGAATACAGGATAAATGGGGATGCCAATGTTATCCAAACTCCTATCGCCCGATCTAATGCTATATTTTCAAAGTCCAATCCGAATTCTGCAATATTCCTAATTAAGATGATGTAGTGCGTAATTGCAGTAACTATAACGATTCCAACAAGTTCAGCCCTGTTTTCATCCGGAATTAAAAGAACAAGTGCTAAAGCCGAGAACGCTGACAATATCTTCGAAAACTTAGGAACAAAGCCTATTCCGAAAAAGCTAAAAATAATCTTGTTAAAATTATAGAAAAATTTATTCATTTACAAATTTTTTTTTCGAAATTCCGCTCCAAAAGTGAATTATTAGCGTTTTATTTTGAAAAATGTACTCCAGAAGCGTCCAAAAGGAAAAAATGGTAAGCAAAACAATCGAATAATAGGTAAATCCAGAATATAATATATTATTTATTTTTACCGGATTTAAACCAAATAAACCTGTTGATTTTATAAGAATTAATGTTAATATCATTACAACACATATCATCTGAAAAGCTGTCTTTAGCTTTGCCAGAAATGATGTTCTCATGTAAATTTTCACAAAATCAGCATAGACTCTCATTATTGTGGCAATAACATCTCGAATAATAATAACCATAAATATCCAAGTAGGGATAATATCTAGATAGACAAATAGCAGAAATGCTGATGTAGTTAATATTTTGTCAGCAAGAGGGTCAAAAAATCTACCGAGTGAAGTTTCAACATTGAATTTTCGTGCATACCATCCGTCTAAATAATCGCTGATTGCAGCCAATACAAAAAGTATATAGGCTAATATTATTGATTCTTTGTCTTTATTCAGCATAAGAATCAGGAATAATGGTGATGCTATTATCCTGAATAAGCTTATGGTATTTGGCATTGTAAGGTACATTTTATACGTATTTTTCTGCTGTATTGATGATGGTTACAAATGTTTCGGCTTTAAGAGATGCTCCTCCAATAAGTGCTCCATTGACATTAGTGAGCTTAAATATTGAATCTGCATTCTCTGAGGTAACACTACCTCCATACAAAATTAGTGTTTTATTAGCAGTTGACCCAAATTTATTATTCAACATCTCTCTCAATTTGTTGTGAGCTTCATCAACTTGTTCCTCAGTAGCTGCGACTCCGGTACCTATAGCCCAGACAGGTTCATAAGCCACTACAATATCCTGTATCTTTTCATCAATTCCTTCAAGGCTATTAACAATCTGTTCTTCAAGTACGACAAAGGTTCTGCCTTCTCTTCGTTCTTCAAGTGTTTCGCCTATGCAAACTATTGGAATCAAACCTGACGATAGGATTGCATGCAATTTATTATTTATCATTTGATTAGTTTCACCGAACAATGACCTTCTCTCTGAATGACCAATAATCACGTAATTACACCCACAAGATTTAATCATATCCAATGAAATTTCACCTGTAAAGGCTCCCTTTGGCTCCCAATAGCAATTTTGTGCGCCCAGATGAATTGGCTTATCTTGAAGAGTCTTATTTGCCTGAGACAAATTTGTAAATGGGGGGCAGACAAGTACCTGAACAGAATTACTATAATTTTTTTTCAAATTCCATATTGATTCTAATAAATCTGATGTTGAATTAATATCAGTATTCATTTTCCAGTTACCGGCAATTAAAAATTGTTTCATCGTTGTACTCCACTCACTTTGAATATTTTATAATAAGTTAAACTTTGATCGGATTCAAAACCAAACCCCTGTAGATGCTCTCCTGGTCTATCAATTTCAACATAAGCTGTTGAAAATAATTTTCTGGTAATATTATCCCAATGCAAAATTGATGTTTTTAAAACCACACCGGAACTATCCCCAATTACTATTACATGCCCTTTAGCTATCATATTCCTTGTTTTATCGTCAATCACTGCACTATCAGATGTGAGATGACTGGCTCTTCTACCACTGTTTTTTGAAAAAAAATCAACTTTCACTCCTCCATCCAGCAAAGTTTCCATTCTATCCTGATATATCCTTGTTCTACCAGCATCAAGAATTGCTTTGGTAAAGGAAGAATCTATAAAATGTACTCTTACTATCTGTCCAGTCTGATCAGGTGCTGTTCCAGCTTGTATTTTATTGTTAGGTTTACCCTTCATGCCGGGTGTTTCATCACAAGAGATCAAACAAGTTATGAAAAGTATTGAAATAATAAATATTATGAATAATCTATTCAATCAGGCTACCTCATATATCTTCATTATTTCATCTACTAGTTCCTTGACTTTGAATAATGGCAATTGTGTTGATGAATCGCTTTTTGCTGATTTAGGATCCGGATGTGTTTCAAAAAAAATCCCGTCGACACCTGTGGCAATCGCTGCTTTCGCTAATGGAATGATAAACTCAGGAGAACCGCCTGACTCCTCACCAATAGAAGGTTTTTGTAATGAGTGAGTTGCATCATAAATAACTGGATACCCATAAGACTTCATAATCAGTAATGATCGATAATCAACAACCAGATCGTGATATCCAAATGTAGTCCCTCTTTCCGTCAACCAGATATCATTATTGCCTGCTTCAACAGCTTTATTAATTGCTTTCAGCATATCATCTGGAGCAGCAAATTGTCCCTTTTTGATATTAACTGTCTTTTTGGTCTGTGCAGCTGCATGAATAATATCAGTTTGGCGGCAAAGAAAAGCGGGTATCTGCAGAACATCTACAAATTTGGCTGCAATGCCAGCTTCCTGGGGAGAATGTATATCAGTAACAATCTTGGATCCATATTCATCACGTACTTCCTTTAAATAACTGAGTGCAATATCATCGCCGATACCCGTAAATGATTTGCTGCTCGATCGATTTGCTTTTTTATAAGAAGATTTGAAGTAAAATCGGACATTCAAATCACTCAATATATTCTTGAGGACATATGCTGTTTCGAAAAGCATTTCCCTTGATTCCACTAAGCATGGACCCGCAATTATAATTAATGGCTTCTTCATCTAATATATAACAGAGTGTAAATATTAAAAGCGAAAATAACAAAAAAAGTTGAAATAAAATCCTCATAATTGTTTGAACTCAACAATATCTTATAAACGCAATTACAAATTTTATTTAATTATTAAAAATCAAAAAAATATTATATCTTTGAATTCAAACGAATTGCACCCAATGCAATAGTATAATGATGTGAGCAGTATTGCGATGATTGATTGTTATTTAAATTCGAATATTCCCGAAAAAGAGAGCCTTTTCGAAGGGTCTATTGTTATTATGATTGATCTGTTAAGAGCTGGTACATCGATCTGTGTTGCATTGTCTAATGGGGCAAAAGAAGTAATTCCTGTTGAATCTGTCGACAGAGCTGTGCAAGTTTATTCAAATCTCAGCAAAGATGTCAGGTTTTTATCTGGTGAAAGAAATAGCATTAAACCAAATAGTTTCGATTCTGGCAATTCACCTTTTGAATTTACAAGTGAAAGAATTAAAGGGAAGACTATTGTTATGACCACAACGAACGGTACAAATTTATTCCATAAGTGCAAAAAAGCATCACATAAGATAATCGGTGGATTTGTTAATATTGATGTTGTTACTAATTATGCTGTTAGCCTCAAGGATGCAAACAACATTAAAGATATTCATTTATTATGTGCCGGCAATTACGACAGATTTTCTTATGAAGACGGAATCTGTGCTGGTGCATATATTGACAGGTTTAATCAAATTTATCCTGATGATGTTTTGACTGATTCAGCTCTTGGAATGATGCAACTTTATCATTTTAATAAGCTGGATTTATTATCCAGAATAAAAGAACGCGATCATCCAAGAAAATTGATAGCACTTGGTTTCGAGAATGATATAAACTTTGCATTGGATGAAAATTGCTGCCCTGTCATCCCAGTGAATGTAGGTAGCAGCATTAAAATTGCAAATAATAACTCTAAGTAGAATTGGCATAATTTGATAGATTGGGGGAACGATGCCATCGAACAACGACGATGTCATTATCAAACGTGTCAAAATAAAAAAAGACACTAGTAATTCTGATAAAAATGACTCAAAAATATCTGAATTTTCGGATGTTAGCTCTGAAGTTTTTGAAAGCCAATACCGCAGACACATAAAAATTCTGGCGGCATTGGTTGCTATTGTCTCGCTATTGATATTTCTTGCTTTATTTTCATACACTCCCAAAGACACAGCAAACACTCAGATTTCTGTTGGTGAATTCCTAAGTTTGATAAAAGGTAAAGAAGAAGCATTAGCAAAAGCCCAAACCACAATGAATTGGCTGGGATTGCTTGGTGCCATAATATCTAATTTTCTGATCAACAGCACTATAGGCTACTCCATTCTGGTGTTCCCTATGATTTTACTGAGTTGGTCGGCAATTATTTTTATAAAATTAAAGCCTGGCATTAAATTAATCAGATATACAGCTATATTAATTATTTATTGCCTTACATTCTCTACTTTGATGGGAACTGTTTCCAGAATCAGCTGGTTTGTAAACCTTTCTCGTGAATGGATCGGCAGTTATGGGTATTTTAGTTCAACTTTAATGGCTGGGATACTTGGCACTACCGGCACAGTTATACTGATCATTGCATTTATTGTTTTGCTCACACTTGTGGGTTTTAATATTAGCATCAGAAAAATCACAGCGTCACTTCAGTCAGTTCTAAAGAAAACTAAAGCTGGCTTATTGTGGTTGAAAGCCAAGCTCAAATCAGATAAATCTGAAGAACATGAAGCCGCAAAAGGTAATAATGACAAACAACAAACATCCCAAATTTCAGGGAACAACATTGAGGAAGATGATCCTGCGAAAATTTTCATAAGAAGCCAGGAAAAAGATAATGCAAAATCCGGCAAAAGTAACTTCGGTGATGATCTGTTAAAGAATCCATTAAGAGCTTACTCCCGAACAGTAAAAACTGATATTGCAGAGAACCAAAACGAAAATATTCCAGAAAAGCCAATAAAGCCTCAGAATACTGAAGCAAATAACGATTTTATAATAAAAAAATTCAATAAAGAAAATAGCAGTAGTTCTTACATTACTCACGAAGATGCTGTTAAACAAAAGATTATTCCTGATGAACTAGTTGATGCAGAACTTCAGGAGAATGATGATTTTATTGAAGATCCATTGATTGAAAATGAAGTTATCCATCATGAGGGAAAACCTCTTGTAGTTACCTTAGATGAGACAATAATAGAGATTGAGGATGACGAAGTCCCTATTAATCTGTTAGGTACATCTATTCACGATGAAGAAATCAATTACAAACAGCCACCGATTAAACTATTGGTTGATGATAAAGGACAGTTTGAAATCAATGAAGATGAGCTAAAATCAAATGCAAAAATTCTTCAGGAGAAATTAGAAACATTTAAAATTTATATAGAGAATTTAAGCGTTACTCCTGGTCCTGTTGTCACACAATATGAATTCGTGCCGGCAGCAGGCATTAAGATAAGTCGTATCGCTGTGCTGGCTGACGATATTGCTATGGCATTAAAGGCCAGAGGAATTAGAATTATAGCTCCGATACCAGGTAAAGGCACAGTTGGTATTGAAATTCCAAATCAAAACCCGGCAATTGTTAGGTTTAGTTCCTGTGTTAAAAGTTCAAAATTTAACAATAACAATTTCAAACTACCTATTGCACTTGGAAAAACGATTTCCGGCGAAGTATTCACAGCTGATTTATCTAAAATGCCCCATTTATTAATGGCTGGCACTACAGGTTCAGGAAAGAGTGTCGGAATAAATACTATTATAACATCTTTGCTTTACAAGATGCATCCCAGTAATCTTAAATTTGTAATAATTGACCCCAAAAAGGTAGAACTAACACAGTATGTAGCATTAGAAAATCACTTTTTGGCTACCTCTCCTGATTTGAATAATGTAATAATTACCGATCCTCAGGAGGCAGTTATTATCCTAAAATCTGTTTGTGCTGAGATGGATTTAAGATATAATATCTTAGCATCTGTAGGTCAACGCAATATAGATGATTACAACAGAAGAGTAAGAGAAGGAAAATTTAAACACAACAAAGAACTGCTTCATAAGCAAATGCCTTATATTGTTGTAATAATTGATGAATTAGCCGATTTGATGCTAACCGCTTCCAAAGAAGTGGAGACACCCCTTATTCGCCTTGCACAGCTCGCAAGAGCTGTCGGCATTCATTTGGTTGTCGCTACACAAAGACCTTCGGTAGATGTCATCACGGGCATTATAAAGGCCAATTTCCCTGCTCGTATTTCGTATTTAGTATCCTCCAAAATTGATTCAAGAACAATTCTGGACCACATGGGTGCAGAAAAGCTTCTTGGAAATGGAGATCTACTATTCCAGGCTGGCGGTTCAATGCCTCCTATAAGAATTCAAAACGCATTTTTATCAACTGAAGAAGTTGAGGATATAAGTGCATTTATTGGTAAACAAACTGGGTATTCATCTCCTTATTTACTTCCTTCAATAAATGAAGTTAAGGGGTCCGACAATGAATATAACCGTGAAGATAGGGATCCATTATTTGAAGATGCAGCCAGATTAATCATAAGACATCAGCAAGGTTCTGTATCATTAGTGCAGAGAAGATTAAAAGTTGGCTATGCCCGTGCAGGTCGAATCGTTGATGAATTGGAAGCTGCCGGTATAGTTGGTCCTTATGATGGTAGTAAAGCAAGATTGGTTTTAATGGACAGCGAATCAGATTTGGAAAGAGTTCTATAATTATAATTTTTCATAATAAATCTCGTTTGAATTGCTTAAATTGGAATAATGTTAAAATCACTGAGCATAAAAAATTTCACACTGATTGATTCAGTATCACTAAAGTTCGATAAAGGACTGAATATAATCATTGGCGAAACTGGTGCTGGTAAATCGATCATTGTAGATGCTCTATTACTAGCCCTAGGTGAAAGAGCTTCATCCGATTTGATTCGATCTGGTGAAAATAAGGCAATTATTGAAGCTTCTTTCTCTATTCCAGATGGGTCACCTATTTTTAAACTAATTTCTAACAATGAATTAGATATCCACAATAATGAATTGATAACCAGACGTGAATTGTCGGTTAAAGGTAATTCACGGTGTTTCATTAATGACACGCCCGTTCAGGTATCTGTTTTGAAAGAATTCGGTGATTTATTAGTTGATTTTCATGGGCAGCACGATCATCAGATTCTACTTCGATCAGAAAATCATCTCTCTGTACTCGATAGCATTTGTAATTTCGACTCTCTTTCAGCAAAGTTCAGTCTTGGATATAGTAATCAATTACAGTTATTAAAAACCATTCGCGAGCTTTATGAATCTCAAAAGGATTCTTCTCAAAAAATAACAATCTATCAGTATGAATTAGAAGAAATCAACAAGGTAAATCCTCAAACTGATGAAGAGACTTCTCTCGAATTGGAACTAAAGATTTTGGAGAATTCTGAAATTCTTTTTTCATTATCAGCTTCGTTAAGTCAAATTCTTTCAAATGATGATTCTTCGATTTTGCACCAAATTGTGTCTGCACGCAAAAATCTTGAACAGCTTAATACAATAGATGACTCTTTTAGTCAATATCTTGAAGAATTCAGAACTTCTGAAATATCATTAAATGAAATTGCCAAGTTTATTCAGAATTATCATTATAACATCAATTTTGATGCAGATAGAGCTGAACAAATCAGAGAAAGGTTAAGTGTTCTTAGAGGATTGAGAAAGAAATATCTTTCTTATGATAATATATTTGAAAGAAGAGAATTTCTCGAATCCCAACTCTCATTAATTGAGAACTTTGACAAGGAAATATCATCATTAAAAGATCAGATAGCTTCATCCCAAATTGAGTTAGGAATAATAGCTCGGGAAATTTCAACTATAAGACAAAACTCTTCCAATATTTTTGCGCAAAATATTATTGAGAAATTGAAGGATCTTAGCATTGAAAATGCAGATTTTAATGTTTTATTCAAGCATCAGAATAATTCAGCAAATACCTCTCTATCTGAAGTCAGCTGTTCGATAGATGATATACCGTATAAATGCTTCACTAATGGAATAGACAATATTGAATTTCTTATTTCCACCAACCCTGGCGAGTCCCCCAAACCCTTAGTTGATGTTGCATCAGGTGGTGAAATATCTCGTGTTATGCTGGCAATAAAGAGTATTTCTGCTTCGAATGCAAACACTCCAGTCTTGATTTTTGACGAAATCGATACTGGTATAAGTGGCAAGGTTGCAAGGAGGGTTGGACTATCAATGAAAAATCTATCCCAAAAGCATCAAATAATATCAATCACTCATCTTGCACAAATTGCTTCATTGGCGGATAGAATCATATCCGTAAACAAATCTCAGACCGTTGATCTGACTTATATTTCAGCTTTAGAACTCAGTGGCGATGAGAGGAACATTGAAATAGCTAAATTGATCAGCGGAGAGGATGTAACGGAATCAACGTTGCAAACCATTCAGGAATTGTCAAAACTTTAAGGACAGTCCAATTATGATTGACGAAAACTTTATCTCGAAAATAACTTTAGAAGAACTATTACGTGACAAGATTTCACCTGCTGAAATCTCAAAAGTTATTGGTGCCTATGAAATGTCTGAAGCCGTGCTTATCGGTCAGTTAACACCATCTGGATTTCCAATTTTTTATCATTCAACAAGAGTTGCAAAGATCCTCCTAACCGAGTTGAATATCTTTGAACCTGATTTAATTGTTGCCACCTTATTGCATAACATACTTATTAACAGTGATGAAATTTCATTGACAATTCTTGATTATAATTTTGGATCTAATGTATCCTATTTAGTTCAGAGAATTACTGATGATTATAAGATTAGAATTGGTTTAAGTATTGCTGTAATGGAGCCGGATAGAATTGATGATGATTGTCTGATTATAATATTAAGTGATTGTTTAGATATTCTGCGCTCAAACGATTTTCTTAATTTTCTGAATCCATTTGCATTCATGGATCAGATCAGTCAAAGATATTTCCCAGCAGCAGAGACACGTACAAATAAAAATATCTCTTTCTTGTTGAATAACTGCAAAAAAGAGATAAATAAAATTAATGGATAGAGAACTTAACTCAATTAACCAACAACTGTTGAATCTTCAACATCCTTGCGGATTATAATATAACCCTTTCTGAGTGCATCGGCTATGATGTAAAATATTAGCAAAATTGAAACAATCACGAAATCAAGCAATAACATCATTTTCCTGTCAGGTGCTGTTTTATTCATTGGAACTTGTGCCAGATCCAGCTGTTCAACTATTGTTAAATCCTTCTTCTCCTGAATCAACTCCTGATATCTCTGTGTCTCAAGATAAAGATTTACCTGCTCAAGAATTTTTTGCTTCCTCATTAAAGAGGTATACTGTCTCACTAATGAAGGTACTTGATTTAGAGGAATAGAATATAAATCTCCCGATCCGATACCTCCGGTTTGAACCCTACCGTATTGCTCTTTCACATTGTCAAGTTTTCTTTTGGCAGATTGAACTATTGCTGAGTTTGGTTCATACTCTAATAATTTTAAATTAAGATCAACCTCAGATTTAGCAAGTTCAGCCCCTAAAGTTACTGCATTTCCAAGAATTGCTTCACTTTGATTGTCAATCGAGAAAATCTTATGCTCACTCCGGAATTGTTCTAGATTCTTATCAACTGAGTCCAAAGCTATTTTACGTTCTAAAAGAATTCGTTCAAGGTATTCTCTTTTTCTCTTAGATTTGGACTGATTCTTTTCACGGTTTACTTCATCGAGAGCTTTAATAGCAGTATTAATGAGCTTTGCAGTCAGCTCAGCCGCTTCCAGTTTATCTTTACTATCGGGAAAATAACCGGTTGATGCAATTGAAGAAACGGTTATTATTCCACTTCTCTTCAACTCAATTTTTAGCATTTTACTAACAGAAACGTATAGATCCTCAATTTGATTAGGCTTAACATTAGGCTTCTTGTCCAGACCTAAAGTCTGAGTAATGATTTTAGCTACTTCCCTGCTCTTGAGCATATCCTGAAACAAAAGAATCTTGCTGGATTGACCGGCTCCATCGAAAGAAAATCCACCGGATATTGATTGAAGAAAAGAAGTCAATCCACCACCACCACCAGCATCGTCTGGCGGCAATATGCTTCCAATAGATTCATATTGGTGTGGTGCTATATAAGAATACCCCAAAGTTAATAACGATGTAAGTAGTAAGATTAAAATTACAAGCTTTGACTTAGATCTGATTAGTTGAATGATTTTGCGAAAACTAATCTCTTCAGGTTCAACTTTCAAAATTTTATTGGACATTATATTTCTCTATTTTGTTTTCAATACCGCAATGATAACACCGGCTATGGTTAATAGCTGGACGGTTACTGTTAATGCTGTTAATAAAATTTCTCCTAATTTGGTCTCTGTCTTTGGGGGAACTAATATATTATCCCCGGGTTCAAGTAGATAATTCCTGGTTTCAGCTAAGAATTGCTGCCCTTTAGATTTAACAATTAAAGTTGAAGAAGCATCAGCACGAAATCCAAATCCGCCAGCTGAATTAATGTAATCCAGATAATTTTCTTTGGAATTAAATACTACTAAACCTGGATTATTAACCCTACCCTGAACATTAATAAAATATTTCTTTTCAGTTATAACAATTGAATCCTTATTAAGTAAAATAATATTATCAACAGAATTTGGATTATTCAGTAAAGTATTAAAATTGATTGCCATCATACCCTGCTGCTCGGAAGCCTTGGATTGAAAATACCTATACTCATTTTCTGACATCTCATTAGTTGGAGTACGTCTTAGTCGTTCCATTTCTTTGTCTGGAACCCCAATCTCGGATTGACGGATTAATATAGAAGCATCTAATGCTGCCTTATCAGTAATGCCACCTGCTTTTTGGAGTATTTCACTAACTCTGGTTGTTCTTCCATCAACAGCATATTTACCCGGAAACTTTACTTCTCCCGTTATTGCTACTTCCTGCGCATCTTTATAAAATGGATCCTTTTTAATGTAGATTCTATCTCCACTTTTTAGAGGTATATTTAACTCCGGATAATTATCTATTTCCGAGAGATCTCTCCAATATTTTAAATTCAAATACCGAACTCGAAATTCATCATATTCTTCAAATTTTTGGACGTATTCAACACTATCGAGAAAAGAAGTAGGATAAAAACCATTAGCAAATCTTACAAGATCCGCTAATGAATCGTCAGGATTAAACTCAAAACTTCCTGGGAATGGAACATCCCCACTTATAGTAATTGTTTGGTTCTTGCTAATAGGTGGAATGACGATATGATCTCCACCAAGTACTGTCGGGTTAGCATCCTCATCATGAGTTCTGAAGAATTTTATCAAATCCACAATGATTGGTTTGGTACTACCGCCACGATAAAGCTGGATCTTACGAACTGAACCATCGGGTTTTAACCCACCGGCTTTTTCGATAATTTCCGAAACCCTGTCAACCGCAGTCGCAGTAACAATTGCTGTCTTTTTTACAGATCCGCTGATTATAACCTTAAATTTCCGCAAATCCTTTAGAATGAGGTAAACTTCGTCTGTTTTAAATACTTTTTTTATCTTCTCTTTGATTAATTTTTCAGCCTCAGCAAAACTTTTTCCCTTAAGCATTACTGTTCCTGCATCGGGAAGTAGAAGCGACCCATTAGCAGAAATACATAAATCATATTCTTTGGTTTTTGTTGTAAGTATGGCTAGTGTAATTACATCACCCGGGCCAACGATATATTTTTCCGGATCGATTTCCTTCTCTAATATTCCGGTTGACTCCGACACTATTTTCTGCGATGTCTGCATTGCCAGTGTATCAAGCGCACCAGGCTTAGCACCTGACAACTCATAATTATCTATCTGGGATAGACAATTGAAAGTGGAAATGGACAAAGATAAAAACATTAAAAAAAAGAATCTTCTTAAAAAATTAAATTTGGTCATATATTGTCTTTTAAATTTCATGATGTAATCATACAAAAATAAAAAAAATTAAAATAAAACTATGATTTATTATCATTTAATATAAATTCTTAGATTTGTAGTAATTAATATTGGTATTGGAGATAAAGTGTTAGACAAATTAAAAAAAACTGCTATTGAAGCTGCTTTGGGAGCTGGTTCGATTTTAATGGATGGGTTTGGTACTGCATTTAAGATATCAAATAAGGAAGGAATAAACAATCTTGTAACAGAATTTGATCATAAGTCTGAAAAATTTATTATTGATTTTATTAGTTCACGCTTTCCTGATCATTCTTTTCTTGCTGAAGAAAGTGGCAAAAGCAATTGGAGTAACGATAGTATTCAATGGATTATTGATCCATTGGACGGTACTGTAAACTTTGCTCATAATTTACCTATCTTCAGTGTTAGTATCGCAGCTGTTAGAGGAAAAGAGATTCTTGTTGGAGTTGTATACCACCCATGTTTGAATGAACTATTCGTTGCCGTTAAAGGTCAGGGTGCGACTATGAACGACATTCCAATTAGTCATTCCTTATGCAATCAGCTGGAAACTGCCTTCCTGGTAACGGGTTTCCCATACAATGTACATAAGAATCCAGGTCATTGTATAGATCATTTCATAGAAATAATCAGAAGAGGAATTCCTATTAGAAGATTGGGTTCTGCTGCACTGGATCTGGCGTACGTGGCTTGTGGAAGATTTGATGGATTCTGGGAAATTGATTTGAATCCATGGGATGTGGCAGCAGGGGTTCTTTTGGTTCAGGAATCCGGTGGTAAAGTCACCCAGTACAATCAAGAGCCATACGCGATAACTGACAACAATATGCTTGCGACAAATGGTTTATTACATAATCAGATATCAGAAACGCTAATGTCTTGTTACTTTGAGTTTACAGAAGATAAATAATAATGAAAATAAAAGTATTCCACATGTCGGGTGCAGGCAACAAATTCTCAGTAATTAACGCTGTCGATTATAATTTAAGTATTATTCAGCTTGCAAAATTAGCACCTATACTTTGCACTAAAAGCATGAACAATCCCTATTACTCCGAAGGATTAATTTCTGTTGACGCAGCTGTCAAAGGTCTGGACTTTCGTGCCGAATTTCTAAACCCCGATGGTTCTCATGGTGCAATGTGTGGCAATGGTGGCAGATGTGCAGTTTATTTTGCAAGTAATCAAAAGATTTTCAAGTATCAAAATAAATTGATCGATTTCTCTATGGCTGGAAATAAATATAAAGCCAGAATCAATCAAGACAACACTATATCGCTTAATTTTCCTCCTCCAATTCGAATCATTGATCCTAAGGAATTGAGACTGAAGAAACATATTTTGAATGTTGGATATGTTAATGTCGGATCAGATCATGCGGTTATTGATTTCGATCTTTTGAATGGAGTTGGCAGTTTTAATGAATTCGATTTAGTGGGTTTTTCATCAGAGATCAGATTTCATAACGATTTTCAACCTCTAGGAGTGAATGTTAATGTTTACAATGTAATTGGCAGTAAAGTTTTTTTAAGAACGTTTGAGCGTGGTGTTGAAGCAGAAACAGGTGCCTGTGGTACAGGTGCAATTTCTACTGCTCTGATAGCTTCGAAAAAATACAATCTGAACTTCCCGATAAAAGTTATCCCAACAAGTAAAGAAGAAATTCAGGTTGATATAATTGGAACGAAAAATAACATTGTCGGACTTGTACTTACTGGTCCTGCTGTTATTCTAGATAGTTATTATGTTGATATTTCTGAAGATTTAATAAACTAAGCTTAGGAAAAAAATGGGCATCAAAAATGAAACAATTATTTCATCAGTAAATGGTATTTACCCGGAATTAGTTATTATCAGACATCAGATTCACAGGAATCCAGAATTATCATTTAAAGAGTATGAAACTTCAAGATTGATTCAATCTGAATTATCTAAGCTAGATATTGAATTTAAAGTTCTGAGTGAAACCGGAGTAATCGCCACTATCGGTCAAGGAGATAAATGCGTGGCTCTACGTGCTGACATTGACGCTTTACCAATGTCTGAAGAAACTAATTGTGACTTTGCCTCAATAAATCCCGATATAATGCATGCATGCGGTCATGACATGCATACTACTATGCTCATTGGAGCAGCTAAAGTACTGAAGAAACATGAATCTGAATTAAATGGCACGGTTAAGCTAATTTTTCAACCAGGAGAAGAAAAATTACCCGGAGGTGCCAGTTTAATGATTAGAGAAGGAGCATTGGCTAATCCTGCTCCATCAGCCATTTTTGGCCAGCATGTAAATCCTGGGGAAAAACTTGGGACAATTTCTTTAGCCGATGGATACATAATGGGTTCTGCCGATGAATTGTACTGGACTATTAATGGTAAGGGAGCCCACGCTGCTCAACCACATTTAGGTGCTGATCCCATTCTTGCTGCATCCCATCTGATAACGAATCTACAGAGTCTCATTACTAAATTCAGAAATCCATTGAACCCGGGAGTCCTCGCTCTTACGGCAATCAATGGTGGCACAGCTACCAACATAATACCCGAAAAAGTAGAATTAAAGGGTACTTTCCGCTCATTCGATAATGAATGGCGATATTTAATGATTGAGAAGATCAGAAAATTCTCTGTCGGAATTTGTAACCTTTATGATTGTACTTGCTCTTTTGACCCTATTCTTGGGTACCCACCTCTTAGTAATGATTCGTCCAGCACAAATATTGCCAAAGAAACAGCTGAAAAAATATTCGGTGGAACAAATGTGTTGAGCTGGGAACCTAAAATGTGGGCAGAAGATTTTGCTTATTATGCTCAGCAAATACCTTCGACATTCTGGTTTTTAGGAGTCATGCCAATGAATTTACAAGTTATGCCAGGACTTCATAATCCGAAATTTCTTCCCGGTGATGAAGCATTAATTCTTGGAACGTCGATGCTCGTAGCTGTGGCATCGAATTATCTAGATAAAAAAATAGCAGAAGATAAATCTACTTCCACTTGATATTACAACCAAGACTTGGTATCTGATCCGGATTTATAGGAGTATTGCTTATAATGGCATCCAAAGCTGATTTTAGATCATTTCCTGTGACAGGAATCCCATTGTTTGGTCTTGAATTATCATATTGTCCCCTGTAAACTAGCTTCATTGCTGAATCATATACAAAAAAATCTGGAGTACACGTTGCATTGTACGCCTTAGCTACCTCTTGAATTTCATCTATCAGGTACGGGAACTTATAACCCAATTCTAGAGCTAAATTCTTCATCTTTTCGGGAGAATCATCCGGATATGCAAGAAAATTATTAGAATTAATTCCAATAAATGAAACTCCATGATCTTGATATTTCGGAGTCAAATGGGCTAGATGATAATAAATATGCTTGACGTAGGGACAGTGATTGCATAGGAACATGACAACAGTGCCTTTTGTACCTTTTAGTTGATTCAAAGCAACATTGTTTCCGGTAGTTGAATCTTTTAAAGAAAATTCAAATGCTTTTGTTCCCAGTGGAACCATCAATGATAAAGTAGCTGCCATTCTTTACTGCGTCATTAATTAATAAATTTTGAATTATAGACTTAATCAATATCTTATTATTTTGACAAGAATAGTCTTTATCTAACGTCGTTATAATGTTGTAAAACCTATACGAAACATTAATGGATACACAGAAGTTCATTCCGTTCTTCATAGTAACTTCAATTATTTTTTTATTATTTGATAGCTACTTTCTTATCAGTTGGAGAAAATTTGTAAATGAGAGAGGATATAATCGTTGGGTTTTCTTCTCTGTATTAATTCTTTCAATTATCGCTCTGATATTTTTGGGTTATTCCACCTATATAAGATTAATTAATCATTCTCTTGAAAATTTCGAACGAATCTTCGAATATTTTCCGGCTATTTGGTATTTGTCGAAACTTATGATTGTGCCCTTTCTTATTTTTAAGGATATTCTTAAGTTTTTCAAAAAGATAACAAAAAAAAGAATCAAATCAACCTTAACTCAATCAATACCTCAGAATACAGCCAGAAGAAAATTCATACAGAATACAGGTTGGGTAATGGCTGGAGTTCCATTTTTTGTTATCACGGATGGTTTGATTCGCACAACGAATAACTTCAAAATTCACTATGTAGACATTCCGATTTCGAAGCTTTCATCAGCTTTGAATGGATTGAAAATCGTACAAATTTCGGATATTCATGCCGGATCTTTCACTTCAGCTAAACCTTTGACAGAAGTTCTTTTTTTAATTGAGACACTCCAACCGGACATTACATTTGTGACTGGAGATTTCGTTAATTTCTCTCATAAAGAACTTCAAATGATACTGCCTCAGCTAAAGAATTTACATGCAAAGCATGGAGTATATGGCTGTCTTGGTAATCATGATCATTATATGTCACCATCTGATCATCCTAGTTTAATTCAAAAAATTCAGGAAACAGGTATTAATCTTCTTATCAATGAGAACATTACTCTTGATATTTTCAACGAACAGCTTCAGATTGCCGGGACAGATAACTCAAGCTATAGAATGACTTATGGAGATATGAATAAAGCATTGAGCGGGCTAAAAGATTACCTGCCTACTGTTTTGCTCTGCCATGACCCAACTAATTGGGACAAAGAAATACGGCGTAAAACATTTGTTGATCTAACATTATCGGGACATACACATGGTGGTCAGATAGGAATTGAGTATGATGCCATGTCATTTTCTCCGGCGAGCCTTGTCTATAAACAGTCTGCTGGTTTATACAAAGATAAAGATCAGTATCTTTATGTCAACAGAGGAATTGGCACTGTAGGTCCACCATTAAGGATAGGCATTCGTCCAGAAATTACATTAATAACTCTGAGAAGTGTTGAGAATTTTGCTTCCAGTACCAGTGGCGACCCGACAGCAAGCTGATTAAAACAGCTTAAAGCTCTCTGTGTGCATTATCACAAAATGGAGCCTTATTGGTATATTTGCAACCACAAATGGAATAGCGTTTCTTTTCGGTTACTTCGAATTTCATTGGCCTAATATCAGTTACTTTGTGTGAACCATCGCAAAAGGGTTGTTTTTTGGAATAACCGCAAGCACACCACCAATATGTCCCTGGTTCTAATGATACTTTATATGAAGATTTTGCTGCAATTTGTTTCTCTTTCACTTTCCACTCCGTTGATATTTGAAAAAATTACATTTTAATAATCGGTTTATCTTTCCAATTCCACCATTTAAGAAGTTCAGGATCATAATAAGTATTTGAAGCAAAATATACTGCGCATCTGAAAACATACAACAAACATCTGTCCTGATGAGAATGAGTTATCTCACACATTTTGTCATACATTATCTGCGGATCCTGATCCATTAGATCCTTTACACGACTATACCCAAGCAACAACAGATCATTAGCTATTGACTTCCCAACTCCCGGGATTGTCATTAAATCCTTAATGCTATCTTTCGAAACTGCACCCATTACATTCTATCCGGAGCATTTATTCCCAGAATTGTCAAACCATTTCGCATAGCAATTTTGGTTATATTGGCAAGGTGAAGTCTTGAATTCTGTAGATCGGAATCAACACCCAGTATCCTGCAGTCATGATAAAACACATGGAATGCTGCAGCCAATTCACGTAAATACTCAGCAAGAATTTGAGGTTCACATTTTTCACAACTTGATTCGACAACAGCTGGAAATTTCAATAAGATTTTTATCAAATCAAGTTCCTGTTTCTCTTTCAATAAAATTGGATCAAATGAATCCTTCTTGTTAATTTCACGATCCTTAGCTGTATCGAGAACTGAACTTATTCTGGCATGTGCATATTGAAGGTAGAAAACAGGGTTTTTATCGCTCTGCTCTCTAGCCAAAGCTAAATCAAATTCAAGATGTGTCGTGATTCCTCTCATCAGGAAGAAAAAACGAACTACATCGGAACCAACTTCTTCAATCAATTCATCTAAAGTGTAACTCTTCCCAGATCGTTTCGACATTTTGACCTGCTCGCCGTTTTCGGTTAATGTTACAAATTGGTGAATTAGAACATCAATTTTACTAATGTCATAATTCAGAGCCTTCAGTGCGGCTAGAACGTCAGGGACAGTTGCAATATGGTCAGCACCGAAAACATCTATCAATTGATCGTACCCACGTTGAAATTTGACAATATGATAAGCTATATCAGGGAGTCTGTACGTTGGTTCACCTGAGGACTTAACTATTACTCTGTCATCTTTTAAACCCATCTTTGACAATGCAATCCAAAGTGCACCTTCTTTTTCATAAGCTAAATTCAAAGCTTTGAGCTGCTCAATTACATCATTCACTTTTCCATCGGTATAGAGTGTATCTTCATTGAAGAAAATATCATGATGAACGTTCAAAGCTTTCATAGTTTCTATAATTCTATCGAAGCACCATTGCTCCCCATATTTCCTGCAAACAGCCAGATCTTCAGTAGTAGAACTCTTTAGAGAATCACCATGATGAGTCATTAGCATTTCTGCAATGGTTATTATGTATGAACCATGATAACCATCCTCAGGAAATGGGAAATCCTGTTCACCAAGCAAATGCATATACCGTGCAAAGATTGATTTCCCAAGATTATTCATCTGATTGCCGGCATTATTGAAGTAATACTCACGAGTTACTTCCCAGCCATTCCATTCGTACATATTAGCAACTGTATCACCTATGCAGGCATTTCTGCCATGCCCCATGTGAAGCAAACCTGTTGGATTAGCACTTACATATTCTACGTTTACTTTTTTTCCGGCACCCGATTTACCTTTTCCAAATAAATCCCTGGTTTCTGTTGCATTTATTAATTCATTATAGAAAAAATTGTTTGAAAATTTTACATTAATAAACCCTGCACCTGCAATTTCAATATTCTCAATTATTGTCTTATCATATTCCAGATTTTTGATTATTGTTTCTGCTATTTGTCTGGGAGCTTGTTTCATAGCTTTTGCTAACTGCATTGCTACATTTGTGGCAAGATCTCCATTTTCCGGATTTTTGGGTGATTCGAAAAAGAGCTTATACCCTTCACTTACACCAGTTTTCTCAAGCGATTTCTGGAAAATATCTACTAAAAATTGAAAATTCATATTTTGTCTGTTTGTTAAAAATTAAAAAAACTTTTGTTTATTTATCCGCTATAGAGAACTACATACCTCGTCTGTATTTGCCACCAATTTCATAAAGGAGATTTGTAATCTCGCCCATAGAGACATGCTCGACAGTATTCAGCAATTCCTCAAATATATTTCCATTAGAAATTGCAACTTCTCTCAGTCTGTCAAGGAGCGGTGCTTTGAATTCATTGTGTTCTTTCTTGAATTTACCCAACTCTGCCAATCTTTCCTGTTTCTCTTCTTCGCTTGCTCTGGTGATTTCCATGTGCTCATACGGATTCTCAGCATTTTCACGAATATAAGTATTGACTCCGATAATTGGATACTCACCGGTCTGCTTTAATGATTCATAATATAAAGACTGTTCCTGGATTTTTGAACGTTGGTACTGTGTTTCCATGGCTCCCAGAACACCACCGCGTCGGGATAGATTATCGAATTCGATTAATACAGCTTCCTCTACAAGGTTTGTTAATTCCTCAATGATAAATGATCCCTGATTAGGATTCTCATTAAATAACATTCCAAATTCTTTCGACAGAATCATCTGAATAGCCATTGAACGTCTGACTGACTCTTCAGTTGGTGTCGTTACAGCTTCGTCATAAGAATTAGTATGCAATGAATTGCAATTGTCATAGAATGCAAGAAGACCTTGCAATGTAGTCCTTATATCATTAAAATCAATTTCCTGAGCATGGAGCGATCTGCCGGAAGTTTGAATATGATATTTCAATCTCTGGCTTCTGTCGTTGGCTCCATATTTATCCCGCATTGCAACAGCCCATATTCTTCTTGCTACACGTCCAATAACTGAATACTCAGGATCCATACCGTTTGAGAAGAAGAATGATAAATTTGGTGCAAAATCATCGACCGGAATCCCTCTATTGAGGAAATATTCAACATAAGTGAATCCATTAGCCAATGTGAAAGCAAGCTGTGTTATAGGATTAGCACCGGCTTCTGCAATATGATAGCCACTGATGCTAAGTGAATAGTAATTTCTGATTTTGCTCTTGGATAAGAATTCCTGCAAATCTCCGATTAGTTTCATGGCAAAATCAATTGAGAAGATACACGTATTTTGCCCTTGATCTTCTTTGAGCATATCTGCTTGAACAGTACCCCTAATCTTACGGAAAGTGTTTATTTTGATTTGACTCTTTTCTTCAGCACTCAGTTGCTTTCCAGTAGATTGCACCTTATCAAGTTCCCTTTTATAAGCTGTCATAAAGTAGAAAGCAACCATAATAGGTGCTGGTGCATTTATGGTCATCGATACTGATGTGAAAGGATCAGTCTGATCAAATCCCTTTAACATAGTATCCATATCATCGATAGTACAGATAGAAACACCGCTTTCGCCGATTTTACCATAAACATCAGGCTCTATCGCAGGATCTTCACCATACAATGTGATTCCATCGAATGCTACAGACAATCTCTTCGATTGATCATTTACTGTTAAATAGTGAAACCGAATATTTGTTTTAGCTGGTCCGCCCTCTCCAGCAAACTGCCGTTTTGGATCTTCGGTTGTTCTTTTGAATGGAAAAACTCCCGCTGTGAACGGGAAGAATCCTGGCAGGTTCTCCTTATAGAGAAAATTCAATATGTCTCCCCAACCTGTGAAGCTTGGGAGAGAAACCTTAGGTATGTTTGATCCTGAAAGACTTTTGCGAAATAAATCGAGTTTATATTCTTTACCCTGAATGTCATATTTTATCTCACTTTGGAGATATTGATTCCTAAGTCCATCCCAACCGGACAAATGGTTTTTAGAATCTTCAGATAATTCTTTCCACTTTAATTCAAATTTATCCTTCAGATAACTCATAACAGCTGGATCTTCTATTTGCTTAATAGAATCTTTAAGTGCCTGTGTGTCTTTTGCAAGCTCAACCTGAATCTTGCTTTTTGTATGATATGTCCTTACAGAATCCGAGATTTCTGCAAGATAGTTTATTTTTCTGTTATCGATTAAGCCAAAATCATGAACAAGTTGAGTTGGAAGCATATCAATAAATTGTTGTTTTGTTTGATATGTTGAGCCAGTTTGTTTCTGCATTAGAGCAAGTATATCCTTAAAGAATCGATTTACTCCATGATTATTAAATTGGTTGCTAGAAGTTGCATAAACAGGTAATTCCAGCTCGTGAAGTGGTTTTGTATGGGGTACACTCAGCTGATGAGTTCTTATGAAATTAATCATAACCTCGCGAAGAGCATCTTCCGAACCCTTCTTCTCAAATTTATTAATTATGATATAATTAGCATAGTCGAGCATATCAATTTTCTCGAGCTGAGTTGGACCGCCGAATTCAGAGGTCATCACATAAACTGAATAATCACAAAGTTCTGTGATTCCGCTATCTCCCTGACCGATTCCACTTGTTTCGACAATAATTAGATCGAAACCACAGGATTTGAGTACAGAAATAGAGTCCTTCAATCCTTGGCTTAACTCATTTTCACTGTTTCGGGTGGCAAAGCTTCTGAAGAATACCCTCTTATTGTAGATTTGATTATACCTGATTCTGTCACCGAGTAGAGCACCACCTGTTTTGCTTTTCGATGGGTCAACAGCAAGAATACCAATCGAGATATCATCCGAATAAGTGATAAAACGTCCAATTAATTCATCGATAACAGAACTTTTACCACTTCCGCCTGTCCCCGTAAATCCAAGAACTAATGATTTCTTTCTATCATGATTTTTATATGAATCAATTAGCTTTTCAATTTTCGAATAACTCGAAACATTATTCTCAATAAAACTGAGCTGCTTCGATATATCCAAATGATTGGTTGTTGAGTTGTTATTTATTATCGATTCAGTAATTTCAATTTCTTTTTGATTCTCATTTTTAACTTTTATTCTTGAAATAATATCATCTGCAATACCGGTAATCCCTAGACTTTGCCCTACAACTGCATGATAGAGTTTAGTTACTCCGTACTCCTCTAGTGCATCAATTTCAGAAGGAAGAATCACTCCACCTCCACCTCCGAATACAAGTTTATCGGAAGCGTTATTTTTTTTCAATTCATCAATAATATATCTGAAATATTCATTATGCCCACCTTGATAAGAAGAAATAAGAAGAGCATCAACATCCTCCTGCAATGCTACGGTTATAACCTCGCGAACAGACCTGTTATGTCCCAGATGAATTACTTCAGCTCCTCTTTGCTGCAGAAGACGCCTGAAAATATTCACAGAAACATCATGCCCGTCAAATAATGCAGTAGCAGTCAATACTTTCATATTACTCATATTTTCTCCATTTTTTAATCTAATTTAAGTTGCTTAAGACGTTTTATTTATAAATTGTTATAAAAGTCAATTTTTTATAAGTTCTGGCTCATTTTAACAAAAGGAGTTGAGAAATATCTCAACTCCTGAGTAATGATATCAACAATTAATAGATTTTTTTATTGAAGAAGACTTCTTGAGATAACTAATCTCTGAATTTCACTTGTTCCTTCGTAGATTTCAGTGATTTTTGCATCGCGGTAATATCTCTCGACATTGAAATCTTCGGTATAACCATAACCACCGTGAATCTGTATTGCTTTGTTAGCGCAGAACATTGCCACTTCTGATGCCTTAAGTTTGGCAGCTGCAGCTTCCTGTGAATAAACAATTCCAGCATCTTTCATCTTTGATGCACGCCATGTGAGCAGCCAGGCAGCCTGGTACTCTACCCACATATCAGCAAGCATAAACTGAATTGCCTGTAGGTTAGCAATTGGTGCATCGAACTGTTGTCTTTCTTTAGCATATTTTACAGAATCTTCAATAGATGCACGTGCAATACCTAATGCTTGCGAAGCTATTCCCAATCTTCCTCCGTCAAGTGTAACCATTGATACTTTGAATCCTTTGTTCAAATCTCCTAAAAGATTTTCTTTGGGGATTTCGCAGTTTTCGAGAATAATTTCAGTGGTGGATGATGACCTTATACCAAGCTTACGTTCAACCTTTCCGATTCTATAGCCGGGAGTCTCTCTGTCAACAATGAAAGCAGATACACCTCTTGTCTTCTGACCTGGTTCAGTAGAGGCAACAAGAACAAACACTTCAGCTTCTTGTCCGTTTGTTGCAAAAAGTTTTGATCCATTAAGAACCCATTTATCCCCTACCAACTTGGCAGTGGTTTTAGTCGCTCCTGAATCAGAACCAGCTCCGGCTTCAGTCAGCGAAAAGCTACCAATCTTTTTGCCTGATAGCAAATCAGGAAGATATTTTTGTTTTTGCTGTTCTGTTCCAAATCTATAAATCGGATCACAAACAAGGGATGAATGTGCTGAAATAATTACACCTGTTGAAGCACACCAACGTGAAACCTCTTCAACAGCCAGCATGTATGAAATATAATCCATACCAGCTCCGCCATATTCGGTTGGATATGCAATTCCCATTAAACCCAGCTCTCCAGCTTCCTTAATAATATCCGCAGGATAACGATGGTTGCGTTCATTGTCTGATGCAACCGGTGCAATGCGATCTTTAGCAAATTTTGACACCATATCTTTAAGCATTACCTGCTCTTCTGTCAAAAGAAATTCCATCTTAACTCCGATTATACTTTATGAATACATTTATACTTATGTGCTTTATTTCTTGTGATAAGAATTCAAATTTATAAAAAAAAGTTATATCAGTGAAATTTAAAATGACAAATATTCAATAACTTTAGAAATAATTTGTAAAATTTTTCTTTTTTTTAATAATATTGATTGATATATTACATTTTCTTACAGCATTAATTCAAATTTGAATGTAAAACGTCTTTTTATTAGTCAGAGGTAAAGCTATGTCTCCAAATATTTTTCTCACTGATGATCAGGTACTCATTCGTGATACCATCAGAAAATTTGCAGAAGAAACAATTAAACCAAAAGCAATTGAATTAGATGATAAGGAAGAATTCTCTTCAGATCTTACTAAACAAATGTCGGATTTAGGACTGCTCGGTGCTTTTATTCCCGAACAATACGGTGGGAGTCATCTCGATTACGTATCTTATATCATTGCAGTCGAAGAATTAGCTCGTGTTGACGGCTCTCAGGCAGCAACTATTGCCGCTCACAACTCACTAGGAGTTGGACCTATTTATTATTTCGGTAGTGAAGAACAAAAACAGAAATATCTGCCTAAATTAACTGCTGGTTCTCTTTGGGGATTTGGACTTACAGAACCCGAAGCCGGCTCTGATGCGGGAAACACACAAACTGTAGCTGTTCCCGATGGTGATGACTGGATTATCAATGGTTCGAAAATCTTCATAACTAATGCATCTACTGATATGACTTTGGGCTCAACAGTACTGGCTGTGACAGGTAAGAAACCGGATGGACGAAAGGAAATGACTTGCTTTCTGATCGAAAATGGAACTAAAGGTTTCAATCCTACAGCCATGAAGGGTAAAATGATGTGGAGAGCTTCTAACACTTCTGAAATAAGTCTCGAGGATGTCAGAGTAAGCAAAGATGCTGTATTGGGCAGAGTTGGCGATGGTTTCAAGCAAATGCTTGCTACTCTTGACAATGGACGTCTTTCTATTGCGGCTATGGGTCTCGGTCTTGCTCAAGGAGCTTTCGAACTTGCCCTCAACTATGCGAAACAAAGAATAACTTTTAATAAACCACTGTCTACATATCAGGCAACCGCTTTCAAGCTTGCTGATACTGATATGGGATTGGAGCTTGCCAGAAATTATCTATACAATGTTTGCAGAATGCTCGACCATAAGCGCAGAATCAGCAAAGAATCTGCCATTTGCAAGCTCTATTGCTCAGAACTGGCTCACATGGCTGCTGATCATTGCGTCCAGATCCTTGGTGGATACGGGTTAATGAAAGAATACCATGCTGAGAGATTTTATCGTGACCAGAAGTTACTAGAAATAGGCGAAGGAACGTCAGAAATACAGCGTCTTGTCATTTCAAGACTAATTGGCTGTTACGATTAGTAAATTACAGAAAAGTGGCTTAAAAATGCAGTGAACCCCAAAAGTTATACAAAACACTTTTGGGGTTCACTGCAAATGTGCTCCTTTTTTATTAGAAACGACGTACCCCTGAAAAATCATCCAGCATCTCAAGTCCTTTCAAGGCTTTTTTATCTTCAGGATCAAGCTCTAAGGCTTTTTTATAATTCATTCTTGCTTCATAATTCTTTTCCAAATTCAGATATGCATCAGCAACCAGTGCGTAGGCTGATGGACTTTCGGGATTCTTCTCGATTACTACATTAAAATCAGTTATTGCATCCTCGTAATTTCCCATTCTAAGATTTGTAACTCCAAGATGGAAATATGCTATAGTAAAATTAGGTGAATGCTGCGTTACCATCGCGTAATGCTCTTTCGATTCAGTTAAATGACCGATATAATAATGCATAATTCCAAGCCAATAGTGAGCCATCAAAAAATTATCGTCTAGCTCCAGAACTCTGTTCATTGTTTTAATGGCCAATCTTATCTTAGCCTGAAGATAATAGGCTAAAGACAGATCATACAACGCTGTCGGGAATTTAGGAAGCAATTCAACAGATTTTTCCAAATAATAAACGGCTTCATCTAGTTGACCGATCCTGTAATATACATTACCACAGTGTTTATAAACAATTCCCAACTCGGGATTGCGGTTTAATGCTTTTTTGTAATAATCTATTGCTTCAAGAAATCGACCGTCAGTTTCTGCCTGATAAGCCGCCAAGACATCAGGATCGTCTGAATCATACTTATGTGGATGATGTTCTAACATAAATTCTCCAAAATTATCAAAAGACCGAATTAAAATTTAACAGCTACAGGTTTTTCACCGGAATAATCATAGAAACCTTTTCCTGTTTTTCTTCCATAATTCCCAGCTGCAACAAGCTTTTTCAATAGTGGTGCCGGTCTGAATCGTGGATCACCAATATCTTGATGTAAGACGTTCATGATGGCTAAAGTAGTATCCAATCCGATCAGATCAGCCAGCATCAATGGTCCCATAGGATGGGCAAATCCGAGTTTTGCCACTTCGTCTATTCCATCAACTGTTCCGACGCTTTCCATAACACAGAATATCGCTTCATTCAACAATGGCATCAATATACGGTTTGCAATGAATCCAGGATAATCATTCGCTAAAACTGGAGTTTTTCCAAGCTTGACTGATAAATCATTTATTGTATTATAAACTTCATCTGTTGTTCCAAGACCACGAATTAATTCTACAAGTTTCATCATTGGAACAGGATTCATAAAGTGCATTCCAATCACCTGTCCTGGACGTGTTGTTTGTGCTGCGATTTCTGTTATCGAAATAGTTGATGTATTAGATGCAAGAATTGCATTAGCATTCATAACAGCATCTAGATTTTTAAATATCTGAAATTTAAGTTGTTTATTCTCGGTAGCGGCTTCTACTGCGAGCTCTGCATCTTTTCCATCATTCAAATCTAAAGTCGATGTGATGTTCCCCATCGTTACTTTCACATCATCTTCAGTAATTGTACCCTTCTTGACAAGTCTTGCAAGATTTTTCTCTATCGTTGAAATTCCTTTTTGCAATGCAATTTCGTTAACATCAAATAAAATAACTTTATAACCTGTTTGTGCGAAAGCATGTGCTATTCCATTGCCCATAGTGCCTGCACCAAGAACTAATACTTTATTGATTTCCATCGTCAATCCCTTTGAAATAGTTTTAAAAAGTGTTCGGTATGTAGATAATAAAACTAAGAAAAAGTTTGCAAAAAATGAAATATACTTTATATTAGACTTTATTAAAAAATAATTTCCGGTGGAACTATGAATAACATTAAATACAGAGCATTTGTATCCGAAGAGAATAATGGAGCATTCACAAGATCCATAAAAGAACTCGATACAGACAATCTCCCTTCAGGAGATGTCCTGATAAATGTGAAATTTTCGGCTCTCAACTACAAGGATGGTCTTTCTGCTCGCGGACATAAAGGAATAACCCGTAAATACCCACATACACCCGGTGTTGATGCTTCCGGTATAGTCGTCGATTCAAATAATCCTGAATTTAGCAATGGAGATAAGGTTATTGTCACAGGATATGATCTCGGCATGAACACAAGCGGTGGATTTGGTGAATATATCAGAGTTCCTGCCGGGTGGGTTGTACCTCTCCCAGATTCACTTTTACTTGAAGAAAGTATGGCTCTTGGTACTGCAGGATTCACTGTTGCAATTGCAATTCACGAATTTCTCAATCGCTGCTTAACTCCTGATAAAGGATCTGTTTTAGTTACGGGATCTACAGGTGGCGTCGGTTCAGTTGCTGTTGCTATACTATCTCATCTTGGATTTTCCGTAACCGCATCAACAGGGAAATCTGATAAAACAGACTTTCTGAAATCAATCGGAGCATCTGAAATAATCGACAGGCACACACTCATCGACAATCCACAAAAGCCTCTCTTAGAAAAAAAATGGGCGGCTGTTGTCGAAAATGTTGGTGGTTCTACTCTCAATTATGCTATCAAGACAACCGATTTCTGGGGCACTGTTGCCTGCATCGGTTTAGTCGAATCTGATAAATTGGATTTAACTGTATATCCATTCCTTTTGCGAGGAGTTGGTTTGATTGGAATAGATTCTGCTGACAGACCAATGGATCTGCGCCGAATACTCTGGCAAAAATTAGCCAATGAGTGGAAACCGGATAATATTTCTAATCTTTACAGAATTATCAATCTCGAACAGCTCGACGAAGCAATAGATAAGATCCTCCGTGGTGAACAATCCGGAAGAGTTGTAATTAAGCATAGATAATCCACAGCAATTGCAGGTCATTCTGAAAGAAGTGAAGAATCCAGACCGCATGAATACTGGATGCGCTACGCAGGCCTACGGCTCTTCAGTCGCTACGCTCCTTCTGAATGACTGTTTAGAATCTATCTAATCACTGTCATCTTAACTGTTCTTACCTCATCACCTGCAACCATTCTCAATAAATATGATCCGGCAGGAACTTTTCTGTTTTTATTATCTTCTGTGAACCATTCAATACTGAAGATTCCTGATTCTTTTGACTCATTTAAAAGTGTTTTGACAACATTACCATACAAATCCAGTATATCAATTTTTACATTTGTCGCTTCATCTAGTCCAAAATTTATGGTTGTATGATTTACTGCCGGATTCGGAGTATTCTGCTCTAGTACAGTTCTCTGCAATCCGGAAAAATCAACATCAATCTGCATTGAACTCTCATCGCATGTTACTGCTCCATCATTATCAATTTGTTTAAGTCTGTATGAATAAGTCTGATTAGGCTTCACATTCAAATCTGTATGGGAATATCTAACAATTTCCTTAGAATCGCCTTTGCCTTTTATAAACGCAACCCTATCCCATTCTTCAGCATCCTTAGTCTTCTTTTCGATTATAAAACCCTGATTATTTATTTCAGTAGCTGTTTCCCAATAAAGTTCAATAACATTGCCTTTAACCAATCCATTGAAATATGTTAATTTAACAGGTGGATAGCAATCATCATAAAATATTGTTGTTGAATATGATCTATTGCCGAAATAAGGTCTGATCATTGGTATCCATGTTCCGCGTGTCAATGTTGCTGTATATCCGTCTCGTGGTGTTGTACCAAAATGATCAAGATGCGCAAATCCTGGATTACCAGTTGTCGGCATAAATTGCGTCCATTGACCACTATTTCTAATGTTTTCGAACGCAAACAAATTGTTATTCACTAATCTATTGTCAGCATTACGCTTTCTAAAATCTTTATCAACCATCAGGTTAACACCTGATCCTCCAACGGGCCCAATAACTCCAAGTGGCTTCGGAACTGAAATAGAGGTCGTTCTCATCCCCATTTTTGATTTTGATGCTCCTAATTCAAGCCCTGTTTCTCCCATCTGTCCAATTGCAAACCAATATGTACCTGCTTCAAGAACTATAGGCTTTTTATACAAATGTATTATATATTCACCATTTAAGACATCTTGTCTTATATCATCATATAATCTGAATTTATACATTAGCGAGCCTGGAACAATTGTTCTTGGCATATCAGAACCTTTGTAAATCGTCCATGAAATATCATCACATGAAGTAGCCCAACCACTCCAATATGATTTAAAACCATAAATTGTATCTGGCTGATAAAGAACAAATTTCGAAGCAATCTGACCTGAAGTACTACCACCTTGATACCCTGCTCCATAATTGTTTTCGTCATATCCTCCCGATGGACCATCAATACTACCTTGACCACCAGTAGCAAATCCCGACATTGTTAGTCCTCTTCCCCAAATACCTGTAAAAGCATCTTCTCCAACATCACTTCTAGGACTTTGTGCCGGATCATAAGCGAAATCATCACCAAATTTCAGGTTAATATCCGTATATGTAGTATCGTTCAATGGTTCCAAATCCTGATCGGGATTAAGAGGTGAACCGAATAGAAGGTTTGCAAATATTCTGTATTCACCTGGTCCTGTTTTCCTTGCATCCCAGTTTTGAAAAGCGTATGTAATTTCTGTGTTCCCACTCAAAAATGGTAAGGATTCTAATTTACAAAATATTGATCTATTATCTCCCTTTTTGTATATTCGCACTCTCATTAGAAATGGTGGTGCAGCTACGTTTGTGTTATTACTGATCTTTATCCTTACTGGAATTTTTATTGCCTGTGAGGCAGGAACAACTGTATATGGCCACTCGATTTTGACAGCTGACATTTCTATATCCGTAATACAAGATGGAAATAGCAATTTAACATTATCAACTATGAACGGATCATCATCATCTGGGATACATGTAAAGCATTTTTTATTATTCCTTGCTTGAACATTTAGTCTGAATCTGAAATTCTTAGCTCCCTCATTCTTAGATTTTACGACTGTATCAGGTATTGCAATAAATACTTTCTTAAATTCGTTGTCAAAACCATCATCATACAGGTCAGGACGTAATCCACCATATACACCGTAAACTGGTTGTGATAAAGCTGAATCAGGATCTGTTTCTAAGAAACCTGTCATATAACCACCGGCACCGAATAAAGTATAAGCTGCCATATTACTTATGGGGCTCGCACCTTTTCTACGTGGGTGAATTCTCCATTTTGATTCTTCGATATTAGTAATATTCTTTATACCATCAGGGCTTGGCTGGGCAAATTCAACACACAGCTCATCAGGTTCACTCGATGCAGCTCCTGCATATTGATTCCAAACATTAAATACATCCCCATTTACAACTGTTCTGGGTTCCGGCCCTACAAGCTCCTGATCGCTAAATCCACGTGGCCAGTCCCACCTTTTGATAGCTCTTTGTACTGATAAAGATAATATTGATCCATACCTGCCCCTTAAATCAATAGGAAATGATCTTAACTGATCTCCACCCGGAGAATTCGCCGGCTCCCCATTATCCAATGTTTTTCTGTTCATTTTGATAACAGGAGATTCTCTCGTGTCATGAGTATAGTCAGGTTCTTTAAAAGTAAAATCAAAATTATTTGTCGGAGCAAATTCTCCTCTTGGTGGTAACGGATGATCCGAAACGTTGTCACCATCTGTAACTTCGGCATCAATATTAACCCATTTCAATGTCGATGGAATTGATGCTCTATTCACTTTATGATAAGAAGTAACATCATCATTAAAATCCTCAAGACGCTTGAGAACAAACAATCTGACACTTAGTGTATCATCAAAACCCCATTGGTCATTTAAAGAGATATTCCTTCCAGGGTCAATCGTCTCAACCATTAAGCTGGCTTTCAATCTTCCAATATGATTGTTCACATACTCATTTGGCTCAAATGGCGGAAAAAATACCTGAACAAATCCATAAGGCGGAATACCGTTCAGATTTGAATCCCCAGGAAAATCCAGTTGCGACGCAGAATAATTTCCATTACCGAAATTTACTCTTGAATATCTAACCTTTACACTAGAATCACCCGTACACGAATATGAATTGCTCTCACTCAAAGCCAGGCAGGTCGAATCAATAGAAATAGTCCTGCTATATACAATCCGGCCCGATGCTTCATTAATTATCTTGAATCTTGCTTTGAAGTTCAATTGTTGTGGCTGATAATTCACACCCTGAGGTCCCTGAATATTATTTGATAAATTCTGAATAATACCAACAGGTTGGATAGGACCAATTCTATCTTCACCTGCTAAGAGTTCATAATTATCTGCTTTACTCCCCGGTACAATTTCAGAGTATTTCATGTCGGCATTATTTTCCTGCTTTCTGACCCGATAGCTGATATCAACGGCTCTCAGCAGATTTCTCCATTGCTTGAATTTAATAGCAAGATAATTATGAGGAAATGCTTCCTTTGGAGATTGATACTTCATAAAATAATGTGTTGTCTGGGGATACTCGCCGTCTGTAGCCCAAGGATATTTTACTCCTTCGGGTTGTCCAAAATTCACATGTCTTGCAAAACCTGACACTCCGCATGTAGTATTGTATCGAAATATTGTTGAAGCAGGAACCCCACGGCCTCCGACAATAGGAGTACCTTCTAATCTTTCATACGTTATAGTAACAGAAGAATCAGCATTATTCAATTTCACCTGCGCTGAGGAGGAAATGTAATTTGTCTCATTTAGTCTGAGATTTGCAACTGCATTATATGTCCCATATTGTGTATTTATTTCTCGTATAGGTGCAATATTGATAAAATAGATCACAAGTTTGTTATTTGAATCTGAACGATAGTAGTAAACCTTACCCCAATCTTCAGCTTTTCGGGTCTTTTCATTATACTGCGAAAGGTGCAAATCGCCGAAGAAAGGAGCAATCAAAGCACACTTATTGATAATAAACGAATGCTGATCCAATGCTCCACCTCTGGCTCTGATTCCTGCTGTTGGATTAAGAGGATCAAAACCTAATATGGAATTATAACCGAAATTGTCATCCAATGGATCTGAAAGACCATCACCTGACCTTGTTCTTGAAGTAAACCAATCCATCGACATCGGATTATACGAAGTGGTTGCTCCGCTTGGAACAATTCTTGATTTTGGAGTTGCAGAATTATAAAAATATCTATCGTTAGTAAGGGCTATTATACCATTCGTAGAAACATAGAACGAATCGTATTTTAGTCCATTGAAATAAAAGTTAAATCCAATTGGAATCGGACCTGCAATAGCATCATCGGTCGAATCTGTGGGTCCATTGAAGAAATCTCCATTGGGCAATGGATAAGCCGGATTCCGAAAGAACGGCAATCCTTCACTATTGTTAGTCCAGTAACTTGCCGGCTTTTGCCGCGCTCCTGAAAGTATCCTTTGCCATGAAGTTGGATTCTTAAGTGTATCAATTAAATACTCGCTATCCCACACTATCGGTGATGCTTCATCATCGGAATCTATGAAATAGTAACCTGTTGATACAGCCGGATTTGTTGGAGAATTGCTTAATTCGCTAAATGGGAAAGGGTAACTCGATTTGTTATAGAATGAGTCTGCTTCACTCAGCTTGCTCTTTCTTAAAATATCATCGTTTGTCCATTTTTCATCAAACGCACTCGATTTGAAAATATTAAGAACAATGAGAACAAATATCAATGAATAGATGTGCTTTTTCATAAGTTCTTCCTAGTGTGTTTAACACTGTAACCATGAATAATAAGTACAATCAATATAAAAATTAAAATCTTAACGTAATTGCATGCTTTATCTTAGCCTGGAGGCCAGTTCATTCGCCTGCCACCTAAAAGATGACAATGAACATGAAAAACGGTCTGACCGGCTTCTTCATTGCAATTTAGCACAAGTCTGTACCCTTTCGCTGCAATACCTTTACTTTTTGCCAGATCTTTGGCTACAAGAATGATTTTTCCTAGTAATTCGGCATCTGTTTGTTCTGCATCATTGATTGTAGGTATTGGCTTTTTGGGGACAATAAGAATATGAACAGGAGCCTGTGGTGAGATATCAGAGAAAGCCACTACGAATTCATCTTCGTACTCTATGTTTGCAGGAATTTCTTTGTTAATAATTTTTGTAAATAATGAATCGGACATAATTATACCCCTTTAAATAACAAAACCCCCTGCTTTCGACAGGGGGTTAAGTTTTTTTATACAAAGATTTGGATGTTAATGATTATTTAACAACTGTCATCTTGACTGTTCTTACTTGTTCGCCGGATGTCAATCTGAGTATGTATGAACCGCTTGCAACATTACTGTTGTTGTTATCGGTTGCATTCCATTCGATTGTACGTGTACCATTTACACTTTCATTTACGAGTGTCTTAATCACATTACCATAAACATCGATAACTTCGAGTTTTGTAAATGATTCTGATGGAACTGTAAATGTAACTGCTGTATGGTTTAGTACAGGGTTAGGAATATTCTGCTCGAGTGACAACTCAACTTCGCCTTCAAATTTCAAAGTAATAACTTTTGAAATTGTTTCGCATGATTGAGTTCCGTCTTTGTCAACTTGTCTCAATCTGTACTGGTATACTGCATTTGCTTGTACCTTCTGATCAAGATAGTTGTAGCTATTAACTGAATTTGAATTACCATGACCCTTAACGAATCCAATGTTTAACCATTCTTCTGAATTAGGGCTAAGTTTTTCAAGATAGAAACCTTCGTTGTTAACTTCAGTTGCTGTCTGCCAATAAAGTTCGATACCTTTTTGACGTGACATACCATCAAAGTTTGTTAGTTCAACTGGGATAGGAATACAATCTTCATATATACTTGAGTTACCAGAAGATCTGTCACCAAAGTATGGACGAATCATAGGAATCCAACCACCACGTGTTAATGTTGCTGTAGTATTGTCTGCTGGTGACATTCCATAGTGATGCAAGTGAGCATAAGCAGGGTTACCCATAGTAGGCATGAAAGGCTGCCACTGACCACTATTTCTTGTATTTTCCAAGCAGAACAAGTTATTGTTGAGTAAGTTATCAGATGAATTTTTCTTTCTGAAATCTTTTTCAATTACTAAGTTATATCCAGACTGACCAACTAAATTAGGATAGTTAGTGGGAGGTGGAATATAAATTGATGTAGTTCTCATACCCATTCTGGATTTAGATGCACCAAGTTCAAGACCTGTTTCACCCATTTGACCGATTGCCATCCAATATGTTCCTGCTTCAAGAACAACTGGTTTCTTTAATAAATATGTAACATACTCATCAAAGAATCCGTCAAAACGTTTGTCATCATATCCACGGAACTTATAAGCCAAAGCTCCATTAACTTGGGTTGTTGGTTGCTCATTACCTCTGTAGATATTAAGAGAAATATCATCAAAAGCCTGATTCAATAAGCCAAAGAATGCTTTATATCCATAGATGGTATCTGGCTGATAAAGAACGAATTTCATTGCTATCTGACCAGAACCACTACCACCGATATAACCGGCTCCATAGAAGTTTTCATCATAATATGCGCCTGCTGGACCGTAAATAGAACCGGAACCACCATAAGCAAATCCAAATAAATTAAGACCTCTTCCTGGGACATTCGAGAATGCACCATCGGGAACGTCATTTCTTGGTGTAATTGCTGGATCATAAGCATATACATCACCAAACCTTAAGGTAAAGTCAGTATATGTAGTGTCGTTGAGTGGTTCTAGATCCTGATCAGGATTGAGAGGTGAACCAAATAAAACATTAGCTACTAATCTGTATTCACCGGGACCATTTTTTCTAGCATCCCAATTAGGCATTGCATAAGTAACTTCTTCCTTACCTGACATAAATGGAAGGGGCTCAAGGCGGCAATAAACCGGTCTATTTTCGCCTTTTCTATATATTCTTACTCTAATCAAGAATGGTGGAGCAGCTACGTATGTATTGTTAGTGAACTTCACTCTGATTGGCACTTTGATAGCCTGTGAAGCAGGAGCTATAGTATAAGGCCATTCAGCTTTAACGAGTGACATTTCAATATCAGTAATTTCTGATGGGAAGAGAATCTTCACGTTATCGATAAAGAACGGATCATCATCATCAGGAATACATGGAATACATTTCTTATTGTTTCTAGCCTGTACATTCAATCTGAATCTGAAGTTCTTAGCACCTTCATCATGTGATTTTATGATTGTATCAGGGATTGAAATAAATACTTTCTTGAATTCATAGTCAACACCATCATCAAAAAGTGATGGACGTAATCCGCCTAAGGTACCGTAAACTGGTTGTGCTAAAGCTGAGTCAGGATCTGTTTCCAAGAAACCTGTCATATAACCACCAGCACCAAATAGAGTGTAAGCAGCCATATTAGTTATAGGACTTGCACCTTTTCTTCTTGGGTGAATTCTCCAAAGGTTGTCAGCAATATTAGTAATATTTCTTAGACCGTCTGGGCTTGGTGATGCAAATTCTACACATATTTGGTCTTCGAGGTTAGCAGCTGATCCTCCATACTGAGTCCATTGGGTAAATACATCACCATTAACAACTGAACGAGGTTCTGGACCAACAAGTTCCTGATCGCCAAATCCTCTTGCCCAATCATCTCTTTTAACTGTTCTTTGGATTGACAATGTTAAAACTGCACCAAATCTACCGCGAAGATCAATTGGGAATGAACGCAACTGGTCACCACCTGGTGATTTTGCAGGTTCCTGATTTTCTAAGGTTTTTCTATTCATTTTGATTACTGGTGATTGTCTTGAGTCACGTGTGTAATCTGGTTCTTTGAATGTAAAATCATAGTTGTTTGTAGGTGAATAATCTCCTCTTGGAGGCAATGGATATTTAGATACGTCGTCACCAGAAGCAACTTCAGCATCAATATTTACCCATTTCAATGTTGAGGGCATGACTGCTCTGTTCACTGTATGATATGAAGTAACATCATCATTAAAATCTTCTAATCTCTTCATAACAAATATTCTAACGCTGGTTGTATCATCAAACGGCCAGCCATCACTAAGTGATTCATTTGTCTTTGGATCTGTTGGATCAGCAATGATATAAGCCTTCAAACGACCAATATGATTATTAACATATTCATTTGGCTCAAAAGGTGGGAAATACACCTGAACGAATCCATAAGGTGGAACTCCATTATATTTATTTGTGCCAGGGAACGTAGCAGGTGTGGCTGTATAGTTTCCACTTGATTTTGTTACGGATGAGTATCTTACTTTAACATAAGAATCACCTGAGCACTCTGCAGTTTGAGCATCTGGTAATGCCATACATGTTGAATCGATTGGCACTAAACGATTATATACAATTCTTCCAGAAGCTTCGTTTGTAATTCTGAATCTGGCACGGAAATTCAGTTGCTGTTTCTGATAGTTGACGCCAGTTGGCCCCTGAATATTATTAGTCAAGTTCTGAAGAATAGCAACCGGTTGAATGGCACCAATTCTTTCTTCACCGGCTAACATTTCATAGTCATTTGCAGAAGTAGTTGGAACTACTACTGTAAAGTCCAAGTCCGCATTTGGATCTACTTTTCTAACACGATAAGAAATATCGACAACTCTTACAGTGTTTTTCCACTGTTTGAATTTAATTCCCTCATAATTATGAGGATATTGTTCTTTAGGAGATGGATATTGCTTGTAATAATGTGAAGTCTGGGAGTATTCAGCTGCCCATGGTGATACAGGACCGCCTGCGATACCATAATTGACGTGGCGGGCAAAGCCTGATACACCGCAAGTTGTATTATAACGGAATACTGTTGTTGCAGGTACACCTTGATTACCAACAGTTGCATTTCCGTCAAATCTTTCGTAAACGATTGTTACAGAAGAATCACGTTTGCTCAGAACTACCTGTGCACTCGCTGCAACATAGTTTTGATCGCCTGGTCTCAAATCCTTTAGAGCTGTATATGTCCCTGCGGGAGTACTCATAGATCTGAGTGGAGCTATGTTAATAAAATATATAACAAGCGTATCTGCATTGTTAGAACGTTTAAAGAATACTTTACCCCAATCTTCAGGAGCATTGAGTAATGTATTGTACTGTGACAAGTGAAGATCACCGAAGAATGGAGCGATAAGAGCACTCTTATAAGTTGTGAAAACACTCTGATCAAGAGCTCCACCACGAGTACGGATACCACCGAGAGAATTCATAGGATCACCACCGCAAACAGAGTAACGATAACCGAAGTCATCAGCTAATGCGTCAGTCAAACCATTTGATGAATGGTTGTTTCTGCTTTCCTGAGTTGCAAACCAATCCATTGACATGGAGTTATATGCATTTGTTGCACTGGCAGGAATAATTTTTTGTTTTGGAGAATTTCCATCATAGAAATATCTGTCATTAGTAAGAGCAATCAAACCATTTGTTGACACATAGAATGAATCGAATTTCAAGCCATTGAAATAGAAATTAAATCCAATTGGCATTGGTCCTGCGATAGCATCATCTGTCGAATCTGTAGCTCCATTGAAGAAATCTCCTGCTGGAACTGGTAATCCGGGATTACGGAAAAATCTAAGACCGTCTCTACCAGTTAATGGATCTGACCAAAATGTAGATGGCTGCAGACGTGGTCCTGGTAAAATACGACGCCATAAACCGACGTCGACAAGTGTATCAAGTATCTTAGGAACCGGTCTCCAATAATCCGGTACATCCTCATCTGTATCAACGAAATAATATCCCGTTGATATTGCAGGTGAAGTTACAGGATTACCGATTTCCGAAAATGGATACGGGAAACTTGTTCCTTCATAAACTGATGGCTCGAGCAATAAACTTTTGCGAAGCAATTGATCTTCACCAGTCTTGTCATCATTGGCAATAGCCTGCAGTCCGGCAAGCATAACACCAAGCATGACAAAGAGTAGTAATAGCTTTTTCATAAAAACTCCCTGTGTGTGTAACACAAATAATTAATTAAAGGTTAATTAAAAAAAATCTTATTTTAAAATATATTGTCATTTAATAAATAAATATCTTAATATTTCTGAATTATTATCTTTAACGTTTGAATCTCCAGCCATGATCTTCATATTCGAATATCCATCCAATTAACTTTCCTTCATCTATTGAATCAAAGTTGTCCCAATAATCAAGTGTATATGTATATCTGGAGCTTGTATCATCTGCAGGTATAGCATAAGCTTGATCCATAATATTCTTAATCCTCACCTGCCATGATTTGAAATTCTCGGCTCTTAAGTCCACCCAGCCCTCATTGCACCAAATGTCTATGTTCTCTTGATTAACTGGTAATTCATTATCCCCAAGATTCACAGGAATTTTCACATCTTTACCTCGAACATATTTCTTACCGTCAGCTAAGAGTATCACTAATCCAATTGATAGCATCTGTGCTCTCAAATCTGAATCATTCCGAATTATTTCTTCACATTTTACTGCTAAATCTGCGGGTTTTAATTCCATAACTGCTTTATAAGACCCAGCAACTCTTCTTAGCAGATCAGCTTCATAAAGTAACTTAGAAAGTCTCGGTGGTCCCAATAATTCAAAAGCAACACTATGAACATCATGTTCTTTTTCAATTTTTTTAATTTTTTCAAGAGCTACATTATTCAGCCAACCTCCACGGTATGTAGGGCCTAGAGTAGATGCATCAAGTGCATTGATAACATCCCTTCCAGTGTTACCACCAGTAATCTCATGAACTGCATAAGTTGCAATTTCTTCAGGCGTTACGACCTCCATTTGACCTAGGGCACTTATTGCCTGAAACTCACCTCTTGAAAAAATTCCGTTCTCGCCAGTATCAATAAACACAGATTCAAAATCTTTTCCTAAATCTGTCACACCATCAGAATCATTGAACTTAAATGTACCGCTGATTTCCTTTGCATTTTCAACTGTCATATCTACCAATGGAATTGGATTTCCTTTACGTAAAATCTTACCATAAGCAATCTTTTTCCATGCAATAGCAGCAGTAGGCTTAATCTCTTTTACAAGAGGTCCATCCGGAGTACGTGCCATCAGCAGTAGAAGTAATGTTTGCGCCCCTGCAACAGCTGATTTAGCCAATAAGACTCTCGATGGTCTTTCCTCACTGTGTGTATATGGGATATTCAAACCCATTCCACCTGTTCCACTAGTACCAATTTTCAGATACATTGTGACCTTATTGTCAAGCAATGATTTATAAAGAATCTGAACGTGGCGAATTAATTGCGGAATATAATCACTTGCCATCATTTTTTCAACAGCAATAGCTGTCACATTATCCTGAGATATCTCTCTTCTTACTGTGTTTACAGTACTGTAAATATCCTGGTATGCAATGGCAGTAGCTGTATTAATGCAATCAATAACTAAATCCGGTTTTGATTCTTCAACAAAATTATAAAGAGCAGAGTTTGAAAGAATATCATCAGATAAATTATCATAGATATCCGAAATAACTCCCTTCCTTGATTCCTCATTATTGAGAACCTCGCCCCAGAACTTATCTTTCCAGTTATTTCTTGTAAAAATATTACCCCATAATGGTTGAAAAATTTCCGGGTCAGCTTGCTTATATTCGTTTCTAAACTGCTGAACCGCTTCCTCTGCTTCATGTTTTTTGAGAGATGTCACATAAATCCGTGAAGGTGAATGCTTCATTAACTCGTGGCAAATAGCTGCCCCAACAAGCCCCCAGCCTCCCAATACCAATACTCTTGAACCTTTAATCTGCATTGTTAAACCTGACAAAACAATTAAAAAAAGTCGAAATAGCTAACTAACAAAATAATAAATACTTTTAATCTATACAAAATAAATTAATTCTTTATGAATTAAAGTAGCAGAATTTTTTTTTCATTAAAGATATTTTCTTCAGATTTTCAAAGAACAAAAAAAGAAAAAGTTTTTTAATTTTTGCACTTTCCTATTATATATGACACAGGAAATCGGAAAACGTCTCAAAAATTTTGAAAATAGTTTTCAACATCCTTGTAACTAATATTAATATCAATTAGTTACAAGCCGAGAAAAATAGGGTTTTGAAAACCCCGAAAATCGCAAAAAATACACATTTTTACTTTTTAGATTTTTAGAGTTGATCATAAAAGTGTGATTTTCATACAAAAAGTCGATATTTATATTTCTACCAAGTAAATCATAAAAATTTATCTGCGGATCAGAAATCATTTCGTTATTCGGAATTGTAATAAAAAATGTTTCACCAGAACATATAACTTTTATGGCATTAGAAGAATAAAATTGTTCCACTTTAGCGGGAGATTGATATTTTAAAATTTTTCCATTTATCCCGACCGCATATCCAGTAGGTATTGCTGAATCAGCAATAGGGAAGAAATGCATTAGCTCAACGTTGTCAATTTTTGATTCTTCCTGCCAGGTTAATGCTGAATCATTTGTTCGCAGGACAGTTCCATCGTCGCAAACAGCTATACCACTTTGATACGAGTTCATATATCCGGCCATGACAGAACCAATAACGGGGTCTGAATAAATTTCATTCCACATCTTATTGCTAGAATCAGATTTCAAAATTATTCTTTTTCCAATTCTATCACCAAAAAGAAGAAGTTCGTTTGAAGATAATGGATAGATAGATGATATATTCACAAAATCATTTTTAAAATCTCTAAGAGTGTCGAAGCTGTTAGCATTATTAGTTGACTTATAAATGACAGTCATATTATATAGATCCTTACCGCCCAGGCAAAACGCCAACGTATCATTAACGATGGTTAATGATTTAAGTATTAGGTCTGATGGTGCTTTCATCTTCTTCCAATCTGACGCAGAATTATCTGTTTTATAGATTGAACCATTATACCCTGACGCGTAATGTGAGCCATTGCCCGGAGATTCGATGTCCATAATTGAAAAGTTGAACGGGTGTTCAACATCATCAAAAAGAATTTCCTTCCAGTTACTTCCAGCAATATTCTTGTATAAAATTGTTCCGCAATTGCAATTCGAAGCAAATCCACCCACAAATACCAAATCTTCATTTACATAATTGACTGTGAAAGGATATATACCCGGGATAGTTTGATCGTCCCAATTCGATCCTCCATCTGAAGTATAAAGAATCACTCCGCCACTCGATCCCCATCCGACGACATAACCTTTATCTATCGTTATAAAAGAGGATGAATATAGATTTTCCTTAATTTTTGGCGTAGAAATATCAGTCCACTCTGAAAAGAGAAGGTTATTGTAAGATATAAAAAATAATATAATCAAGTAAAATGTTTTTCTCATAAGCCTATTGTATTGTTTAATTCTAAGATTGATGATTTCAGCATATAAGATTGAAATATTATAAAGGAAATTTAAAAAGATAAAAATAAATAAAATTAACTGTTTTTACTAAAAAAAATTACACTTTGGCTTTCAGCCATTTACCATTCCTCAAACTAATATATGAGATCACTGCGAATGAAATCTGAGAAATCAAAATTGCATACCAGATTCCATAATGCTTCAACCCTGTGAAATGAGACAAAATATATGCCAAAGGCAACTGAACACCAAAAAAGACGATGGCAACCAGAACAAAACTCCTAAAATAATCTCCTGCACCACTAATTACTCTTATTGTCACTATTCCTACTGAAAACGGTATATATGCAAAAGTTGCTATCCTGAGATAGTGTTTTATCTCCATTATCAACTGTGGCTCACTCGTAAAAATTCTTGCGAAATTTTCTCCAAAGAAGTAGACAACAACTGCTAAAATCAGCAACAACAAACTCAATTGTTTGACGGCTGACTTATGAAACAGCATTACTCTATCAAGGCGATTGGCTCCTATATTTTGGCCAGTAATAATTTCGATAGAAGCTCCAATCGCGAATATGGACATGAATACAAATAGATCAACACCTACACCAAACATATATGTCGTTAGTACAACGACACCAAATGAGTTGGCAATTGAAATAATAAGCATCCTATTAACACTTACAGCAATAAACTGCAATGTGGCTGGAACCCCCAGTCTGAAAATATTCCAAATCACATCAAAATCGAATTTAAAATTTCGAAGTTTAAATTCTAGGTTGACATAATTTTTATAAATACCCCAGATTGCAATTAATAAACCTAAATTCTGAGCGATTGCGGTTGCTATTCCGGCTCCCTGCATTCCCAATTTAGGAAAAGGTCCTATTCCAAACACAAAGAAAGGAGCAATTATTGCATTAAGAATATTTGAAGTTATTAGCACAAACATTGGAAAAATCGAATTACCTGTTGCCCTAACAATAGAATTTAAATGAAAAACAAGAAAAGTTGCAGGAATCCCGAAACAAACAGCTCTGTTATAATTCAAGATAAGTTCGGAGACATCAGAATGTAAATGAAATAATGAAGTTAAAACTGGTGTAATAAAGTAAAAGAAAACAGCAACCATCAAAGACACAATAGCCATAAATACTGTTGATTGATTTGCTGCATGATTCGCTTTCTCTTTTTCTCCTTCTCCAAGTCTTCGTGCTATTATAATTCCAGATCCAATCGCCACTCCACCTACAATAGAAAGCACCATAAAAATCATCTGCTCTGAAACTTTGATTGCAGCTATTGCTGTCGAGCTGATTCGACTCACATAATACATATCAACCCATGTGTAAACATTCTGGATGACAAAACTTGCTACCAATGGCAAAGCAAATCTTCTTAGAGTTGAATCTATCTTACCGTTAATTAAATCTATGTTTTTTTTCATTTATGTCCTGTTTTGATACTATAACGAAAAGAATCAGCAAATGTTTAATACTACAAAAAGAGAATTAACAATTTTAAAGCCCAACATTCGTGAAACAACTCAAATTATTAATCGATTTATGAATTACTGTGATATTTAATTTAATTCTTATTACACTTGTTATCTATTCCATTCGGGGAATAATTTTTATTATTGGTGCGATTAAAGAAAGAAATAAATCTTCTGTTCATCCAACAGGCTACTTTCCATTCGTATCAATCGTAGTTCCGGCAAGGAACGAAGAAAAGAATATATTAAAATGCATCGAATCTCTTGCTCTGAATTCATACCCAAAAGATAAATACGAGATCATCGCTGTTGACGACAGAAGTACAGATCAAACACTTGAAATATTAAATAAACTTAATTTGACAATCGAAAATCTTTGTGTAGTAGTAATCAATGAAACAAATAAGATTCAAGGCTTAAAGGGGAAGCCTGGTGCTTTGCAATATGGCATTAACAATGCTAAAGGTGCAATAATACTTATGACTGATGCTGACTGCATTGTAGGTCCTGAATGGATCAGAACAATCGTAAATGAATTTGCCGACCAGGATGTTGCCTTGGTAGCTTCATTCACAAATGTTATCGGTAATAAAATCTTTGACAGAATTCAGGCTGTTGAGTGGGTATATATGCACACAATGGCAAGTGCAGGTGTTGGACTGAATCAACCTCTCGGTTGTTATGGCAACAATTTGTCATTTCGAAAAAAAGACTTTGATGCTCTTGGCGGATATTCAGGAATTGATTTCTCTGTAACTGAAGATTTAGCTTTACTTCAGGCAATGAATGCATCTGAAAAAAAAATCAGATACCTTACCCATCCTGAATCTGATGTTGACACTTATCCATGTGTTTCTTTAGGCGAGTACTTCAAACAGCATCACAGATGGGCAATTGGCGGATTAGCACTTGGATGGAGAGCTACTGTTTTTGTCGTCACAAGTGCAGCATTATGGATAGGAATTATTCTATCTGTTATTGATATGAATTACATTCTTCTTTTGTGTGTATTTGCTAATAGAATTCTCTGGGATTATCTTCTGATTGGCAGTTCCCTGGTGAAGCTCCGAAAGCATGAGCTTCACCAATGGATTCCTGTTTCTATTATATTTCTTTCATTTGCAGAACTTATCATTCCATTCTTACTTTTAAAACCGAATGTAGAATGGAAAGGTCAGGTATTTAATAAGAAGCACTAGATGTTTTCCTTTTCTCCGCCAGGTTGATTCAACTTCAAGAAAAGAGCTGTAGCATCATCAATACTGAAGTTTCCTATATTCCCCTTTCCATGCTCTCTTAAAGAAATTAAATTTTCATCCATTTCCTTTTGACCGATAATGATTGCATAAGGAACCTTCTGCGTTTCAGATTCTGCAATTTTACGATTTATTTTCTCATTTCTAACATCAATTTCAGTTCTGAATCCTAAATCATCAAAAGATTTTTTAAGATTATAAGCAAACTCATTCTGATTTCCACCGATAGGAAGTATATTCAACTGAACAGGAGCAAGCCAGAATGGGAAATTACCAGCAAAATGTTCAATTAATATTGATAAAAATCTTTCCATCGAACCAAATGGAGCACGATGAATGATTACCGGTCTGTGAGGCTGATTGTCAGCACCTGTATATTCAAGCCCAAATCTTTCGGGCATTACATAATCAACCTGAACTGTTCCTAACTGCCATTTTCTTCCTATGGCATCTTTAACAATAAAATCAATTTTCGGTCCATAAAATGAGGCTTCTCCGATTCCAATTTCATATTTCAAACCCATCTGATCTGCGACTTCCTTGATTTCTTTTTCTGCTTTATCCCAAGTGTCCGAATCTCCTGCATATTTCTCTGTATTTGTTTTATCGCGGAATGATAAACGGGTAGTTACTTCCATTCCAAACGTTGTAAATACCAGTTGTGTCAAATCTACTGCATTGATAAGCTCATCCTTCAATTGCTCGTGCATACAATAGATATGCGCGTCATCCTGTGTAAAGCCTCTGACTCTGGACAGACCACTCAATTCACCAGACTGCTCATAACGATATACTGTACCAAATTCTGCAAGTCTCACCGGTAGATCCCTATATGATCTTGGCTTGAATGAATAGATTTGATGATGATGAGGACAATTCATAGGTTTTAGCAAATACTCCTCATCATCTACCTTAATTGGTGCAAACTGAGATTCTGCATAATATGGATAATGTCCGGATGTTTTATATAAATTAAGATTACCTATGTGAGGAGTTATTACCTCAACATAACCACGCTTTATCAGTTCATCACGCAAAAAAGACTCAAGCTTTCTTCTTACAGTAGTCCCTTTGGGAAGCCATACAGGCAAACCACCACCAATTGCAGGTGTTATCATGAACAACTCAAGCTCTTTACCTAATTTTCTATGGTCACGTTTCTTTGCTTCTTCAAGCATAGTCAGATAATCATCAAGCATCTTTTTCTTGGGAAAAGTAATTCCATAGATTCTTGTCATCATAGATCGGGTGGAGTCACCACGCCAGTAAGCACCGGCAACAGATAACAGTTTTACAAATTTAATATGGCTTGTATTGGGAACATGTGAACCGCGGCAAAGATCTATAAAATTCCCTTGCTGATAGAATGATATTTCCTGTCCTTTTAATCCTTCAAGCAATTCAATTTTATACTCATCTCCGATTTTCTTCCAATGTTCGATTGCTTCATCCCATGTAACATCTGTTCTATGATATTCTAAACTTGCATTTGCAAGCTCCATCATCTTCTTTTCGATTTGAGGAAGATCGTCTATCGATAATTTTTTGCCTCCGGGAATGTCAATATCATAATAAAAACCATTTTCAATTGCTGGGCCAACTCCGAATTTTGTTCCTGGATAAATACTCTGAACTGCTTCAGCCATTAAATGTGCTGATGAGTGCCAGAATATTTCTTTTCCTCTTGTATCGTCAAATGTAACAATTTCGATTGATGCATCATCCTGAATCGGCAGTGAAAGGTCTTTTTTTTCTCCATTAACAAAGATTCCCAAAGCTTCTTTTGCTAATCTCTCAGAGATGGATTTAGTAATCTCCATACCAGTTATACCATTTGGGAATTCCCGGACATCACCATTTGGAAATGTAATTTTCATAAATATCTGTACTATTATTTAAACAAAATTTTTTTACTTATAACGATAGATTCAATTAAATATTAATTTTCAATGCTTAGTTGTAATATGCTAAGCTCGCAAAACTAACCGCAGACTCCGTTTCTTCTTCATACCATTGATCATAGTGAAGGAATCGGCATTCTTTGGGTGTTTGATATTTCAACATCGAATAAATTGGTGCCAGACCGCATATTTTATATTTATCCTTTGCTTGTGAAATAGTATTAAAAAATGAATCAGGATCACTCATTGCAAGATAATGAATCAATCTTTGGTCCTCATTCTTCAGATCGTTTAACATTAATTTCGCATCATAGTCATCTCCGAACTTCTTGCCCACATGTGCCAGATCAACACTTGCGATAAATATTGCTTTCTTGCCTGTCCCCAGAATTATTCCTTTTAATACTTCCAGAAAACGGTTGAATCCTTCATCTTCATTAGGTAAAGAACCCATTTGAAGATCTGAAATGAAAGAATTTACAAGTATAGGCAAAATTTTGAATGTTTTATTCTTGAAATAATGCTGAGCCAAAACAACTTGAATCTCTATAGAATGTTCATAGCGATGACATAAATCATCAATAATAACTTCATCGGAATCAGTCAGAAGATTTCTCATCTTCTTAATTATTTCACCATCTGTTTGAACCAAACCAAGGGGTGTTTCAAAATGCTTTTCCGTAAGAATAAATCTTTTACTTGATCCGGTATGAGAAGTACCGAATATTACAATCACATCAGGTTCGCTGTCCTTTAAAGTATGATAACCTGCAGCATAAGTCTTATGCGCAGCTTCACCTATTCGAAAGTCAATATGAGGAACGATTATCATTTCAGCTCCTGTTTTGACTTCAGAAGAATCGAATGAATTTAAAATCTCATCTAATTCCTTAGATAACTCAGCCTTATCATCGGAATAAGATGATCCGGCACACATTGCAGGCCTTATATCGGAATTTATATAATTATCAATATCATTTTTTATCCATTGAAACCTTGGTGTATTGAGATAGCCGGCATTGTCTAGAATCTGAACAAAATTCTTAAAGGAATTCATAATTTGTTCAGCATCAGTGCCGAACTGCTCATTAAATTTTGATTCCAGACTTTCGAATGTAAAATTGCTGTTAAGCAGCTGCAGAAATGGTATAAAATCCAAATGAAAACTGAGTGGCTGCTGTGCATAACATTGGTCGTCATAAAGAACTATATATTCCTTTCCATCCTCGTCATATTTTTCAACCTTAATATTTTCCCTGACTTCAGGTAAGCGTGTTTCATTCATTAAAATCCCTATTTGACTTTTATAAAAAATGTTGCTAGTATTAGAATAGCTATCGATGCTCCAACATTTACCAAAGATCCTATCAGGAACCATTTTTCATTTGAAGAATTATATGCTATAAAAAAAGTAATTGCAGTTAGAATATTCAAACCGGCAACCATTAGCAATGCCATTTTTACTTTTTTGTTTAAATCATTATTTGATGGAATTTTTTCCATTATGACCTCAGTGCTTCTTCCAATGCAGTCTTTGCATCAGTTTTTTCATCTCGGTATTTAATAATCATTGGACTTGACAGCGACAAACCCTGTTCCTTAGCCCAAGGGGTATCTATTGCTCTTGAACCGTTAACTAAAACAGCTCCTTCTGGTATCTCCAATGGATTTTCATTAGAAGATCTTATGATTTGATTATTCACCAAATCATAAACTCTAGTCGAGCCTGTAAGTACAACTCCCGAAGCAAGAACAGCTCTTTTCCTTACGAGTGTTCCTTCATAAATTCCACAGTTTCCACCAACAAGCACATCATCTTCAATAATAACCGGTCTTGATCCGGCGGGTTCAAGTACTCCTCCAATCTGGGCTGCGGCACTAACATGCACACGTTTTCCGACCTGAGCACAAGTTCCTACCAATGCATGTGAATCAATCATGGTTCCTGAATCCACATAGGAACCGATATTTATATACATCGGAGGCATGCAAATAACCCCTTTTGCAACATAGCAGCCATTACGGATTGAAGAACCTCCTGGAACTATTCTTACCTCATCTTCAATAGAGAAGGGATGTACACCGAGGGTGTGTTTGTCAAAAAAAGAAAAGCCTTCATGAAAAGCCATTGGTTGAGTTTTCCCATGCCTGAAAAGCATCAAGATACCCTGTTTAATCCATTTATTTACTTTCCATCCACCCGAGCCATCCGGCTCTGCTGACCTGATTTCGCCCCTGTTTAGTTTATCTAATAATTCCGTAAAAATTGTACTTAATTCTGACTCGCTAAATGGAGATTCATTATTGATGATGTCATTTATCTTTTGTTCTAATGCCATTTCTGCCAACTATTTATTAAAAAATGAAAAATTTAGTATTTTATATATCAATCTTGCTGTAGTTAAATTGGGGTGGTGCAGACCCGGCATTGGTGCCAACTCCACAACATCTAACCCAATGATTTGCTTGCCTGCTTTATTGATTTCTCTGAAAATATCAAGGGTTTCACTATACAAAAATCCATCAGGCTCAGGTGTTCCAGTTGATGGCACAATTGCAGGGTCAAAATAATCAATATCAAAAGTAATATAGATCTTATCTCCTAATGTGTCAACAACTGATTTCTGCCAATTCTCTCCGTGTAATCCTCTCCGAATTGAAGATGAATAAAATGTTTTAATTCCATTAGCCTTTATAAACTCAGCTTCCTCAATACACTGAGCTCTTATCCCCACTTGTGTAATCCTGTCATTTGGGAAGAATTCGGCTACCCTTGCCATAAATGATGCATGTGAGTATTTAGAATCAGCATAAGTATCCCTAAGATCTGAATGAGCATCGAAATGCAATATTGTCATATCAGGATATCTTTTAAAATGTGCGGTGATTGGAGCGATAGAAATTGTATGCTCACCACCTAATGTGACAATAAATTTATTCAACTTGAAGAGATATTCAATCTGCTCCTCTATCTTATTCAACGCATATTGATCAGACTGTCCCATGAAATCTATAGGCTCAAGTGTAGTTATTCCCTTTTCAAAACACAACTCTCTATTGAATTCATCATCATAAAATTCAACAAAAGCACTGGCTTTAATTATTTCATCGGGACCATTGCGAGTTCCAGCTCCATAAGATACCGAATGCTCGTATGGTGCCGACACAATGGCTATCTGGGAATTATTAAGATTAGAAAATTCTTCCTCAATGGCAAGAAAATTCAGTTCTTCTGGCAATACTTTCATAATAATACATTTCTAAATGATAGAAAATCAAAACTAATATTAACGTATAAATACAAATAAATTTGATTAATAATTTAAAATTAAATAGCAATCTAATAATAATTCATTAATTTTTTATTATTTGAAATTTAAATACAAAATTTTAATGTGCGTCTATGAAAAGTTGAAAATTCAAATAGTGAAAATGATTTTATAAATATAAGGCGATGGTAAAAGAATGTTAGGAATATTAAAAGCGATTTTCGGAACAAAACAGCAGAAAGATGTTAAAGTTCTGCAACCGATAGTTGATGAAATTAATAGGTTCTATGAGGAATTTCAATCATTATCCGATGAAGATATCCGAGCAAAAACCAATGAATTCCGTTCAATTATTAAAGATAATTCCAAAGATTTAGAAGATGAAAAGAAAGAACTTCAAGAAAAATTAATTAATGAAGATCTCGATACTGACCAAATTCAAGAAATTCATGACAGATTGAAAAATCTTGAAAATGAATTATTTCAAACTATTAACGAGACTTTAGATGATATATTACCTCAAGCTTTCGCGGTTGTTAAACAAGCCTGCAGAAGAATGGCTGAAGCTCAGTATAGATATGAGTATTCCGGACAAATGGGTGTTTGGGACATGATTCCCTACGATGTTCAACTAATGGGTGGTATTGTTCTGCATCAAGGTAAGATTTCAGAAATGGCTACTGGTGAAGGTAAGACTCTGGTTGCGACTCTCCCTCTTTATTTGAATGCTCTGGCTGGTAAGGGCACTCACCTTGTTACTGTAAATGATTATCTTGCCAAACGTGATGCAGAGTGGATGATGCCTGTATACGATTACCTTGGTGTCACAGTAGGTTCCATTCAATCCAATATGGATAATGATGTCAGAAAAGCTCTTTATGATTCTGACATTACTTATGGCACCAATAATGAGTTTGGCTTTGATTATCTACGCGACAACATGGTCAATTCTTTGGATCAAATGGTTCAGAGAGAACATTGGTACTCAATTGTCGATGAAGTTGACTCTGTATTAATTGATGAAGCCAGAACACCATTGATTATTTCTGGTGCGGTAGGTCAGGCTTCCGATCAAAAATTTGACGAAATGAACCCAAGAGTCAAAAGACTAGTAGAAGCCCAGAATAAGTTGGTAAACCAAATTCTATTAGAGAATTCCAAAAACTTTGAATCACAAAATAAAGAAGAAAAAGAACTTGGTGGTTTAGCTCTGTTTCGTGCTTTCAAAGGACTACCCAAACACAAACGTTTGGCGAAACTTCTTCAGGAACCTGATAATATGAAGCTTATGAAAGATACTGAACTTTTCTTCCTTCGTGAACAAGGAAAGAGAATGTCAGAAGTTGATGAAGGATTATATTACACTATCGACGAAAAGAATCATCAAATTGACATTACTGAAAAGGGTATCCTGGTTCTATGCTCTGCTCAGGAAGATCCTGATATGTTTATTATTCCCGATATTGCTTCTGAGATGAGCCAGCTCGAGATGGATTCATCACTGTCTGCATCTGACAAACAGCTTAAAATTGACAACTTCAACAGGGTCTATTCTGAAAGAAGTGATAGAATTCACACTATCACTCAGCTTCTCAGAGCCTATTCATTGTATGAGATTGATGTCGAATACGTTATTCAGGATGGCAAAGTAATGATTGTCGATGAGTTCACAGGTCGTATTTTAGATGGCAGACGTTACTCCGAAGGTCTTCATCAGGCTATCGAAGCAAAGGAACATGTTACAGTTGAACGTGACACTCAGACTCTCGCTACAGTGACTCTTCAGAACTATTTCAGACTTTACAAAAAGCTCGCAGGCATGACAGGTACTGCAGAAACAGAAGCTGGTGAATTTGAAAAAATATATAATCTTGAAGTTATTGTTATTCCTACAAACCGTGATCTTACAAGAGATGACCGAGAGGATTTCATCTTCAAAACCAAAAGAGAAAAATATAATGCAATCGCTGATGATATAGAAACAGAAGTCAAAAATGGTAGAGCTGTTCTGGTTGGAACAACCTCTGTTGAAGTTTCTGAGCTATTAAGCAAAATGCTTCAGAGAAAAAAAATCAATCATAATGTCCTTAATGCCAAGCACCATGCACGTGAAGCAGAAATCGTTCAGAACGCCGGTAAAAAAGGTACTGTCACTATCGCTACTAACATGGCTGGTCGTGGAACTGACATCAAGCTTGACCACGAAGTTAAGAAAAATGGTGGCCTTGCCATCATTGGTTCCGAACGCCACGATGCTCGTCGCATCGACAGGCAGTTGCGCGGTAGAGCTGGTCGTCAAGGCGATCCTGGATCATCCCAGTTCTTTATTTCACTAGAAGATGACCTGATGAGACTCTTCGGTGGCGAACGAATGGCCGGTGTAATGAAAACATTAAAGATTCCCGAGGGAGAACCAATACAGCACTCTTGGATAACTAAAAATGTTGGACGTGCTCAGAAAAAAGTCGAAGAAAATAACTTCGGTATACGTAAAAGACTGCTAGAATATGACAACACCATGAATCAGCAAAGAGAAGTTATCTACAGCCGAAGAAGGCACGCTCTGCAAGGCGAAAGATTGAAGGGCGAATTATTCGGATATATTGAAGATATGGCTGCTGAATGGTACGAGGAATTCTACAAAGATCTCGATCTTAAAGGACTCAAAAATTCATGCAGAGCTATCTTGCTATGTGAGCCTCAAATTACCTCAGAGGAGTTTGAAAAATTAAAAGAACAGGAAGTTATTGATAGAATTATGACTGCCGCAGAAGACTTCTACAAACGAAAAGAAGAAATGCTCGGTACAGAATTTATGACATATCTCGAACGTGTTGCTGTACTTCAAACAATTGACGACAAATGGCGCGAACATTTGCGGGAAATGGATGACATGAAGGAAGGCATTCATCTTCGTTCTTATGGTCAGAAAGATCCATTGCTCGAATACAAAGGCGAAGCATTTAAGATGTTTGTTGGCCTAATCCATGAAATCAACAAAGAATCTGTTTTGTTTTCATTCAAGTATTTTCCGCAAGTCGTCGAAAAGCAGACACCAAGCAGAGACTCTCTGCCCAGAATGAGAAGTACAGCAAGTAATTTATCATCTATGCAGTTTACTCATTCTTCTCAGATTCCTTCTTATCTTACTGGTGGTGGCCAACAGCCTCAGGGAGAGGAGCAGGGTGAAGTTGGACATATAAAAACTTTCCGCAAAACAGAGCCAACTATAGGACGTAATGATCCTTGTCCCTGTGGTAGTGGCAAGAAGTACAAACAGTGCCATGGCAAAGTTACAGTTGGTTAGAATCGTTATTAAATAAAAAAACCGCAATTTTTCTTGCGGTTTTTTTTTAATTTCCAATTTCCTTTATCTTTACGTTCAGTGCTTCTCTTATCTGATCCTTATCTTCCCTCTTGACATAATGTCTCAGCTCAAAGAATCCGTCATCCAGCTTAATAAGTCCATCAAAGTCGTCAGTAAGATGAAACGTCATTCCATACTGATGCTGTCCAATATCATTATCCCACTTATAACAAGCAATCTGATCCCAAAGTATCGAGAATGCTCCGTTATAAATCCCTCTCTCACAAATGGTAAGCCTTTTGAATTTCTTAACAACTTTTCCGATGTAAAAACATCTTAGACAGAGTTTTAAAGCAATGACGATAAATATGCAGCCAGCATAGACTAATACCCAAGAATACCAATTAGAATTGTCGAATATTTTACCATTTTGAAATAGATTCAAAGGAATCATAATAATTATCCAAAGTAGAATCTCAATGAGATAATGATACTTCCTTACTATTTTACTGTTTAATATCCTCTTCATACTAATATCTTAAATATTGCTCGTTTTAAATATTCATTATTAGGATAGACTGTATGCACATCTTGAGGGAATAGCAATGCAAACATTCCTGGCTTCATTTCAACAATTATTTCAGGTTCATCTTCGAAAAATGCTGCTTCCTTTTCTTCTGAATACTCTGTCTTAATTTTTTTACAATCCTTAAGTGCCTTCCAACCTAATTTGAATTCTCCTACAACAGCTATCTGACAATCGATATATTTCCTATGGGCTTCAGTGATGATTAAGGGCAAAGTATCCGGAAAACTTTCCGAAATTATTAGATATAAATCATCACCGCAAATCTTATAAGTTCCGGCGGAAAGCTTTGTCAAATCAGTATGTATCAAATAATCAATAAGCTCTTTAAAGTATTGGTTCAAAGATAAATATTTTTCTAAATACTCTTGGTTGTCAATTATCATTATTGTTAATCCTTTGGCTGATCTTTTTTATTATTTAAAAAAACCAAAGCATCGTGGTTCATTCCATTCATATAAATTTCCGGCACCACTATATCGCAAGTAATGAATTTCAGTCTCACACCTGATTCAAGGAACATATCCTGAGTGCGTTTGTAAGAATCAACCCACTTCCCGTTAGTATTTTCATCATAGAAATCCTGTCCGTTCTGATGAATCAAAACTTCGGCTATTCCGCTCTGAATTATGCCTCTGGCACAATCACAACAAGGTAGCCAGGGAACATAAATTTTACAACCCTTAAGCACAGTTCCTCTTCTCGCGGCATTATAGATTGCATTTCTTTCAGCATGCTCTACCCAGAAGTACTTCTCTCCACCTTCACGCGAAAGTCTTTTAGATTCTCTGTCGACGCCTATTCCACGCGGTAATGAGTTGTAACCAGTAGCAACAAGCACATTATCAGAATCAACAATGACTGATCCCACATGAGTCATGTCGTCTTTGCTTCGCATGCCGACAAGATAGCACATCGTTATATATAGTTGGTCCCAATCCGGTCTGATCATCTTAACTCCAAATTAATTTTTCCATATAGATCATTTCTATTATTTTGCAAATTATGAAAAACATTTATAAAGAAAAATTCAGCAATAATATAAAATGAAAGTATTCACAAAAACTATCATTCTGTTATCATTAGTTAGCATGTTCACTGATATCTCCAGTGAAATGCTCTATCCAGTGATGCCAATGTTTCTTAAAAGCATAGGCTTTTCAGTGATTTGGATCGGCATTCTCGAGGGTATTGCAGAAGCTACAGCTGGATTCAGCAAAGGTTATTTTGGCAAATTATCCGATCTCACCGGCAAGCGTGTTCTCTTCGTGAGACTTGGATATGGTCTAAGTTCATTAGCAAAACCTGCAATGGCTCTCATTGCTCATCCTCTATGGGTTCTATTTTCCAGAACAGTTGACCGTTTAGGCAAAGGAATACGCACATCAGCCAGAGATGCCATTCTTTCTGCAGAATCATCTCCCGAAAATAAAGGTAAAGTTTTCGGACTTCATCGTGCTGCTGATACATTAGGTGCTGCAATTGGTCCCGCCCTAGCATTGCTGTACTTATTGTTCTTCCCGGGGAATTACATCCATCTATTCTATATTGCATTTATTCCTGCAATTGTAGGTGTTTCACTAACTTTCATTCTTAAGGATAATCCAGTCTATCACGAGAGCAAGAATATTTCTATAGGTTTCTTCTCTTTCCTGGGATATTGGAAAACATCAACTGGAAATTACAAAAGGCTTGTGATTGGTCTTTTGATTTTTGTATTGGTGAACAGCTCAGATATATTTCTGCTCCTAATGCTAAAAAATAAAGGTTTTGCAGACACATGGGTAATTGGTGCATATATTTTCTATAATCTTATTTATGCATTAGCAGCAACCCCGATCGGATATCTAGGTGATAAAATCGGCTTAAAAATGACATTCATTCTTGGCTTGGTATGCTTCACTTTAGTTTATCTTGGATTCGGATTTGCATCTTCAATTGAACAATTTCTTTTATTATTTTTCCTTTATGGGCTTTATGCCGCAGCTACTGAAGGCATATCGAAAGCCTGGATATCGAACATAGCTAAGAAGGATGAAACGGGAACAGCGATTGGATTTTATAATAGCTTTCAGAGTGTTGGCACTCTGATATCAAGTGTGTCTGCCGGTTTGATGTGGCAATATATTTCACCAACAACTCCCTTTTTCATATCAGGTGCTTTGTCAATACTTATAGTAATTTACTTTATTGGATTTGTAAGAGCAGAGAGATAAGTTTATTTTTTTTCAGGTTTCCATTCCACGTCTGGTTTGCCGGAAAGAAAATTTGCATATCTTGATGCAGTAAATAAATAATCAGATAGCCTGTTTAAGTATTTAATAATAAATTCACCTATGTCTTCAGTCTGAGCAAGTTCAACAGCTAGTCTCTCAGCTCTTCTGCAAACCGTTCGGGCTAAATGAAGAAATGCAGATTGCTGACTTCCACCCGGCAGAATGAAATGCTTCAATTCTGGAAGTTTTGAAGTATAATCATCTATAAGAATTTCTAGCCATAAAATATTTTCCGCATTTATTCTCTCAATATTTATTTTGTTATCCATAGGCGTTGCTATGTCAGACCCCGCAATAAACAGCATCGAATTTAATTTTACTAGTGATTCCTTAATCGGCTCCGGCACATCAAATGCCACAACAATTCCCAAAACAGAATTCAATTCATCAATTGTGCCATAAACACTTACTCTTAGATCACTTTTCTGTACACGCTTACCGCCATTTAAGCCGGTTGAACCGTCATCACCTGTTTTGGTATATATCTTCATTCGATAAAAAACAATTCATTGTTACAAATTATATAAAATCATTTACGATTGAAGCCAATTTTTATTAACTTGCTTAAATACAATTAATAAAAAGACAGAAAAATGAAAGAAGTAATAAATACCATTTTTATCGGAGATGTTGTAGGCAAACCAGGCTTAAAAGCTGTACAAACCCACATGCCGGGATTAATAGAGAAATATCAACCTGATTTAATAATTGCTAATGGAGAAAATGCTGCTGATGGGAAGGGCATTACAGAGGATGAAGCTTCACAGCTAACAGTTCAGGGCGTTGACATTATCACAACAGGTAATCATGTATGGGACAATTGGAAAGGCAGACAAATACTCGCTCAGAATCAAAAAGTACTTAGACCTCTTAACTATCCTCATGGTAATCCCGGACTAGGCTTTACATTTTATCAGATCGAAGATGGTCCTGAAATTGCGGTTCTCAATCTTCAGGGAAGAACATATATGCAGGCAATCGACTGCCCATTCAGATCAGCAGATTTTGCCTTAAATATTATCAAAGAAAGAACTAATATTATTTACGTCGATTTCCATGCCGACGCTACTGCCGAAAAAATTGCTTTTTCCTGGTATCTTGATGGTAAGGTCTCTGCAATTTTTGGTACTCATACTCATGTTCAAACAGCCGATGCATGGATTCTTCCTCAAGGTACAGGCTATATCACAGATGTTGGCATGACAGGTCCCTACAATTCTGTATTAGGATTAAGAAAGGATATTGCAATCAAAAGATTTTTGCTTCAAACCCCATTTAAATTCGAAATGGGTGATGGGGATAATCGGATTTGTGGAGTTTACACTAAAGTAGATGTAGCTACTGGAAAGACATTAATAATAGAGCCTTTTATGTTGCCCCAACCTCTCAAAAGATATAACTAAGCTTAATTTAAGAGGCTGCAATATTATTCAATTGATTCAGAATCGATTGCTGCGAGACTAATTCCTGATTCACTTTTTCCAGTGTTAATGGATTAAACTTTCCTAGCTGAATTAATTCTTTCCCGGCAATTTTCACAGAATTTATTATATTTTCTGTTTCTCTGTTATTGAGCACCTGTGTATTCATAGCCCAAGCATGTGATCTAAGAACAGAACCAACAAATTCTCTTCCAAAAAGCAAACTTGTTGAATCAAAATGTTCTATCAGGTTATCAAATGCTGTTATATCCCACTCATCACTCGCTGACAAAAGAACAACCTTACCATTACAGTTTTTATGCGCTGATGATGTTCCATTTGTAAAAGTAATACACGGATCGAATAGAGGTTCCAGTCTATCTAACAGTCTAATAAGATTTTTATTGATAGCATAAGGTTGATTTGGTGTAGCAAATATCCAAATGTCGGACTTTTTTAGCAACGGGTAAATTTCCTTCATGTCATCAACAATTCTACAATTCCCTTCCGATACAAAAGCAGGATCCTCTGTGCATGCATTACACTTTTCGATAATTAAATTCTCAGTGCAAACGACCTCTACTTCAGCACCGGCTTCTCTCATCCCTTCGATAAAGGTATTAAGCAACAGTCCGGTGGCTCCGTTTGTGTCTTTTTTAAAACAATTAAAAGCTAGTACATTTATACTCATAGTCGATCTCAATCATTCTATCAATAGTTTCAAATTTACTTTTAATTTAACGTAGTACACAAGAAAAAATTGGTGGAAAAATTAATATTTCGTTCTTTCTCTAATTCTTTTAATAATTAACCTTTATGCAACATAAAATCAAGAAATAATTTAACTCATAATCCAATAAATTTCTTGGTTATTATTTTGATAAATCGAAATTCTTCTATAATTTTACATTCTAATTCCTTATTTATTTGATTATTTAGTTTTAACATTGAGGATAAAATGAATTTTCCAGAAAATTTAAAGTACACAGAAGATCACGAGTGGGTTTCAGTAAACGGCAACATTGGAACAATAGGCGTAACCGAACATGCCCAAAGCGAATTGGGCGATGTTGTTTACGTTGATATATCCGATAGTGTCACTTCAATTACAAAAGGCGAAAGCTTTGGTACTATTGAAGCAGTCAAAACTGTCTCAGATATATTTGCTCCTGTAAGTGGCAAAGTCTTAGAAATTAACTCAGCCCTAAATGATGATCCAGCAGTTGTTAACTCAGATCCTTACGGTGCTGGTTGGATGATAAAAATTGAAATATACAATCCGGCAGAGTTAGATGATCTGCTCGATGTGAAAGCCTATACGCAAATCATTGGACACTAAAATCAATCACAAGGCAGGCTTCAAACCTGCCTTTGAAATATGTATTTTCCATAATTTTAATAAGAAGATTTTATGAAATTAAAAATATCAATTATTCTACTTGGTCTAATTTGTTTATCATTTAATATCATGGCTCAGGCTCAGTTTTACGATATTATGCCAGACATAACTAATTGCAAAGAAGGAACACTGAAAGAAGCAGAAAAGCAGAAAGTTCTTAATCTTGTCAATCAAGTTCGAGCCATTCATGGATTGAAACCTGTAACATACAATTACACAAAAGATATATTTGTTCAAAAATCTGCTCTTTTGTCAGCAGCTAATGAGCAATTAAGCCATACACCTCCTACTACCTGGAAATGTTACACTGCCGATGGATCTACCGGATCTGGGAATTCGAATCTTCATATTGGATGGTTCTATGGCTCCACTTGGCCCACAACCGAATCCAGCATCTCCAGTTGGATTATTGACGAAAATGTTGATGTATGCGGTCACAGAAGATGGCTCATAGATCCTTTCCTAAAGTTCATCGCCATTGGTAGAGTAGATGGGGCTTCTGTGCAAAATCCACAGTTCAGTGTAACAGGCATGTCAATTTACGTTATTGATGATGAAAAGCAAAACATTTCAGACTGGCAGAACGATTTTGTTGCTTATCCTTATCAAAACTATCCTACAAATATGGTTTTCACTAAAGAAAATAAATCTTGGTACTTTAGCTTTACTGCTGTGTTCGATAAGAGCAATTATTGGAATAACCAAAAAGTCAGTTATTCCACAGCAACAATCGAAATAAAAGATGAGCAGAATCAAATTGTTCCAACTTCAGGAGTCTTCAGTGATAATGACGGTGCAGGAATTCCAAACATATTAAAATGGAAAATTCCGTCAGTTCAGAAAGAAGTAAAATATACTGTTTCAATAAAGAATGTTGATCTAAACGGTACAAAAAAAGATTATACCTATTGGTTTAAAATCACTGATCAGAGTGGTCAGATGCCAGCTACCCCAACTTTATTAGTGCCTGCTGATGCTACTAAAAATATTGACGTAAATCAGAATTTCACTTGGAATCCGGCTTCCAATGCCGATTCTTATACCATTCAATTTGCCAGAGATAATACATTTACTAATATGATAGATGAACAGGGCGATATTTCTACAACAAATTTCACAGCTACTCTTCTTCCAGAAAGTACTTTAATTTACTGGAGGGTAGCCGGAAAAAATAATTATGGAACAGGTTCATGGTCTGGAATTCGCTCTTTTACAACCAAAGCTATGGCTCCCCAGAAACCAATTCTGGAAGAACCTACGGATCTTCAGACTAGCGTTTCAATCACTCCTGATTTAAAATGGGACGCCATTACTGGAGCAACGTCTTATCATGTTCAAATTTCTGAAAATGATAAATTCGGTCAATTAAATCTTGTTGTAAACCAAGAGTACATCACAAAAAATTCATTTACTGTTCCTAAGAATTCGTTACAGTATGACACAAAATATTTCTGGCACGTCAGAGGAAAGAATACTATTGGATATGGTGAGTTTTCCGATCCAAGATCGTTCATGACACTCGATATGACATCGGTTGATATTTTGAATGAAACAACACAAATTCTGAGTATATATCCTAATCCAGCTCAGGATATTGTTTTATGTAAAATCAATTCTTCCGGAAGTATGTCTAAACTTCAGATTCTTAATGAATCCGGACAACTTATAGAAACATATTCTTTATTGAATAGCGGAGAGCAAATTCTCACACTTAATCTGTCAGCTTTCACTTCAGGAAGTTATTTCATAAGATTTATCGATGATTCAAAAGAAATTCTAAAAAAAATACAGATCATCAGATAATTTAAATTACAATTATTCCATTTTGGGGTTGTCAATATTAATCGGCAACTCCATTTTTTTAACTTAATCAGGGATATTAATGTCTGTTATCGATAGCTTATTTGATCTTAGAAGAGACTACCTGAATGGAAAATTTGATGAAACGACTGCAGATGATAACCCTTTCAGGCAATTTGAAGTATGGTTCGAACAAGCTACCGAAAGTGGGCTAATTGAACCAAATGCTATGACAGTAGCGACTAGTACAATATCAGGCAAACCATCAATAAGAGTTGTACTCATAAAAAAAGTTGACAACAATGGATTCGTTTTCTTTACTAATTACGAAAGCCGCAAAGGGCAAGAAATACTAGAAAATCCCCAAGCTAGCTTGCTGTTCTATTGGGATAAATTAGAACGTCAGGTTCGTATTGAAGGTAAAATCGAAAAAGTTAGCATTGAAGAATCTGAAGAATACTTCAAAACTCGACCTCATGAAAGCAGATTAGGTGCTTGGGCATCCAAACAAAGTACTGTTCTTAAGAGTCGATTTTCACTCATGAGATCAGTTGTCAAATTGATGGCAAAATATCCCGGTGATGTTCCACTGCCTCCTTTCTGGGGTGGCTATAGGTTAGTCCCAGAATATTTCGAATTCTGGCAGGGAAGGAAGAGCCGTCTTCATGATAGAATTACTTATTCTAAGCAACATGACAGTTGGATTAAGCAACGTCTTTATCCTTAATAAACCAGATGTCAAAAGAAATAACATTTTTTGCTGAAAATGATACAATTGGTGCCAATTCAATCTATCTATATCTTGATGGTGCTGGCATTATCCTCGATTCCGGCATGCATCCCAAAAAGAAAGATGCTTCAATTTTCCCAAAATATGAAATTCTGAAAGATGATCCCGTTGATCTATTATTGGTATCACATGCCCACAACGACCACTTGGGTTCTCTTCCCTATCTGATTAAACTATTCGGTCATCTTCAGGTTTTTACAACAGAACCGACTTGTGACTTATCTTCAATAATTTTGAGAGATACTGCCAAAGTCCTAAAGAGGTCACTGGTTCATGATTTCCCCGAAGATTTATTATCGTTGTTCAAACCAGAAAATTTGGAGTTTATTGATAAGTTAATAACTGGACGCAAATATAATTTTCCATTTGAATTCACAAGCAAAACAGGTAAATATCCAATTTCCTTTCAGTTCTATGATTCAGGACATATTCTTGGATCGGCCGGAACCGAGATTATTGCTGATGGAAAGGTCATTTTTTACACTTCGGATGTTAAATTTTCAGATCAAACCGTTATTAAAGGTGCCGCTTTCCCGAAGAGGCATATTGATACTCTGATTATCGAAGCAACAAATGCATCAGTAGAAAATCTGCCTGATTTTTCTACTGAATCTAAAAGACTAGCTAAATACATAAATTCTATTATAAATTCGAATGGTTCAATTTTAATTCCGGTTTTCTCCTTGGGAAAATATCAGGAAATATTGAACATTATTAATAACCTTAAAATTTCGTGTAAAATTCCTAATCTAACTATCTATACTGCTGGTCTGGGCCAAAAGATTAATAGATTGTACGATATTTACAACTACACAACCAGAAGAGTTAAACCAGGCTTTGAATTCACCGACATTCCAGTTGAAATCATTAAATATGATGAGGCTTTAACAGGGAAATATTTCCATGAATCCTCAATCGTTATAGTACCCAGTGGAATGATGGTTGAAGGAACTCTGTCTTTCAATTTGGCAAAAAAATGGATTAGAAATAAACATTTTGGTATTGCATTTGTCGGATTCCTTGATGAAGATTCTCCTTCCTACTCTCTGGCTGCCTCGGAACCCGAAATTGAGTTCATATTTGGCACTAAAATAACAAGGAGAATCTGTTCAGTTGAAAAATTCAGGTTCTCATCACACGCCAGCCGTGATGAGATTATTAACTACATTACCGAAACCAAACCAAGTAAGCTATTTATCACACATGGCTCGTATGAATCTATTGAAAATCTATATAAAGCTGTCAGTGACATTTTACCACAAACCAAAATTGTTATACCACTGTCTCTACATCGTTACGAAGCAGTATTTTAAACACCAATAATTAGTTGATTATAAATACTAATTTTGTTAAATTTGGCAAATATTTAATGAATTTCAATTTAAAGATTCTCTTATGAAAATTATTAGCTGGAATATAAATGGTTATCGCTCAGTAACTGGACAGAATCCAAGCAGAAGATTCGATGTCGTCACAAAAGATAACAAACTGTTTAAATATATTGAACAGGAGCAACCTGATATTATCTGCCTGCAAGAGATCAAGGCTGATGTAGATCAGATAGACGAATCTTTACGCCAACCCGAAGGTTATCATTCGTTCTTCAACACTTGCCGCACAAAAAAAGGATACAGTGGTGTGGCGATCATTACCAAAGAACGACCACAGGAAGTGATTTACAACCTTGGTAACAACAAATTCGACGATGAAGGCAGAATTCTTCTGGCTCATTATAAGGATTTCTCTGTCTTCGGAATTTACTTTCCCAAAGGTTATGCAGATAATGACCGTTTAGACTATAAGCTTGATTTCTATGACTATTTGTTTGATTATATCTCTAAGAACAAACGGCCTTATATAATATCCGGTGACTACAACACTGCTCATAATCCAATTGACCTTGCCCGCCCTGCTGAGAACATTGGAACATCAGGATTTATGCCTATCGAACGTGTTAAACTAGATTGGATGGTTGAGAATGGATTTGTCGATACTTTCAGAGAATTCCATGAAGATAATGGTCATTATACCTGGTGGACACAACGTGGAAGAGCCAGAGAAAACAATGTTGGCTGGAGAATTGATTATCACTTTATAACTTCCGATCTTAAAAAATCATTGAAAAGTGCTTATCATCATCCCGATCAGCTAGGATCAGACCATTGCCCGGTTATTGCTGAACTTGATTTATAATCTTATGTTAAAAAAACTCAAAACCCAGATTGAACATTTTATCCCAGTAATTGTGGTAGTTATTATCATTGAGTTTTTTCCCCAATATTTCAATCTTGATTTCATGAATCCAATCCAGAATTCAATGGATAATTTCAACCTGACAGACATGGTTTTTTCTAGTCTAAGAGATCAACACAAAATTCAAAAAGATACTAACATTGTTATAGTGAACATAGGCACTCTTAATCGATCTGGGATAGCACGCGAACTCGAAATAATTAATTCTTACGAACCAAAAGTTATCGGTATAGATAGTTTTTTCAAGAATAGAAAATCAGATAGCCTGGATATACCCCTGATTACAGCATTTTCGAAAGTAAAACATTTAGTTATTGCAGAAAAAATTGTATATAATAATGAAAAAAAGATATTCGATTCTGTCATTACTTCCCATCCTGACTTTGCCCAATTCGCAGTTGGAGGATATGCTAATTTTACGATGGACAAGAAAGAGTTTATGACAGTTAGAAATATTCCACCTAAAGAACCGGTAAATGGAGTCATCAAGCTCTTCTTCCCTATTCAGATTGCTATGATATTCGATTCTGTTAAGGCAAAAAAATGTATCAATAGAGATAATAAAAATGAAATTGTTGATTTTGCTCGAAATATTGACAAGTACACAGTTCTCGATGTAAATGATATCTTCAATAGACAAGACAGTTTACATTTCATTAAGGGTAAAATTGTTTTAATGGGTTTTCTTGGACCGGACATCAAAACCCTCGTCTCTGAAGATAACTTTTACACCCCATTAAATCGACTTTTTCTTGGTAAGAGTTTCCCAGATATGTATGGATTAATTGTTCATGCTAATGTTATTTCTATGATTTTAAATGAGAGTTATTTTGATAAAATGCCAGAAAGAATAACAAAAGTCCTGGAAATTATTTTATTATCAATAATTATTATCTCACTTCATTATCTCAGAGTAAAACGGTTTGACTTATACGAACCATTGAGTATTATTTCAACATTAGGACTTTTATTAGTAGTATTCGCTTTCCTAATATTTATGTTTAATAAGTTTAACTACTATATTGGCACCAGCTACATGCTGTGGGGTATAGTACTTATTGTCCCTGTATACGAAGGTTATCATGATTCTATAAAACCACTTACATTAAATTTTATATCTCGCATCAAGAATAAGCGCCTGAAAAATTCAAAGAATGATATTGATTCTAACCAAGAAAAAAAGAGAATCTCGAATGATAATTCGTAAAACAGAAATATTATTTGGACCTGTTTTCATTTTGGCACTATTATTCATAATGCCATTGATTTTTAGCAATGATTATTTCTTCTCCTTTCGACAGACTCTCTCTGATTTCGATGTAACTGATTTAGGCATTACTGTATCTCGTGAGGACAGTCAAATACTTGCCGACCCCAATATTGTTATAGTAAATTTAGATGAACAATCAAACTCTAATCTAATCAAAGCTCTTGATAAAATTATTCTTTTCAAGCCAAAAGTTATAGGTGTCAACAAAACTGTTGTATCCTCCAATAATATCAAAGAAGATAGTCTCTTGACTGACATTATTAAACGATTTAAGAATATTGTTTTTGCAAGTACTCTATCAAGTTTTAATCCAAAATATGGAGAACATGAATCGATTAACCGGGGGATGTTTCCTATATCCAAATATTCTAAAACTGGTTATAGGAATTTATTTTTCGGAAAAGATAAGACAATCAATACGCTTCGTACTTTCCATCCAAAGACAAGTATTATGGGTGTTAAGGAAAAGGCTTTTACAGTGAAAATTGCAGAAATTTTTGACAAATCCAAAGTTGATTATTTGTTCAGCAGAGATCATGACGAAGAAATTATTTATTATCATGGTCATTTTAATAAGTACTGTAATATCGATTTCAGAGAATTAATGAAGGATGAGTTTGATCCGGATTTTTTTAATGGCAAAATCGTTTTAATTGGTAAATTACTTTTTATGGAAAAATTTAATTACCTTGAAGATATGTACTACACTCCTATAAGTGAGAATTCTCAGGGAAGAGGATTCCCTGATATGTATGAAACAGAAATTCACGCTAATATACTCACAATGATAACACAAGAAAAATACTACTATCAAATTCCAGAGTGGATTGTTTATATAATAGCTTTTTTTATTACCTACATCAATTTCATTTTGTTCTTCTGGATATCAGAACGTTTCCCGATGTGGTATGAGGTTATAAGCAATATAACATTCTTAATAGAGTCAATAGGTATACTAATATTGACGATTAATTTGTATAATAAAACCTTCATTCATATTAATCTGACTCCGGTTTTATTTACTGTTGCGATGACGATTATTATATTTGAAGCTTATAAGGATTCATTATTACCATTTGTTAGAAAATTTTATTCCAAAATATTCAGAAGAGGTTCGAAATGAGAATCAAAACTTTACTACTAGCTTTATTTGCCTTATGCCTCAGCTCTGCTCTCTTAATCTCTGCAGATTATCAGTTCAATGTTATGGCTTCAAAAGGCGATGTTCAGATTTTCGCTAAGTCATCAAAATCCTGGGCTAAACTAAATACAGGAGCAAAAATTCAAGCCAATGATAAAATCAAAATTGGCAACAACAGCTATTTAGGCTTAGTTCATAAATCCGGTAAGACTGTTGAACTCAAGCAAAGCGGTGAATTTACTACCGAACAGCTTGCATTAAAAACAAATACTTCCAAAAGCAGTGTTGCTCAGAAATTAGGTAATTATATTGTAAACCAGCTAAATGACACAAAAAGTCAATCCGACTATCGTGAAGGGATGGAAACTACTGGTGCCGTGGAACGTAGTATGGATAAAATGTCAGCAGATCCAGCAAATGCTGCAATTGAACTTAATTCTCCACGTAAGATTTGCCTTAAATCAAATAATGTTACTCTTTCCTGGAAAGAAGTTCCAAAGGCTAAATCATATAAAATCTTCATAAGAGACAGATTTGACCGTGAAATCTATTCATCAGAAGTAAAAAACACTAACGTAAACCTCGATGCAAATACTCTTAAACTCGAAAGGGATACTTTCTATTTCTGGCACGTCGTCTTGTCGAATGATGCAAATGTTAAATCACCAGATTGCACTTTTTCGGTTCTGTCTAATTCACAAATTGATAAAATTACATCCGATGTTGCAGAATTAAAAAAAGAATTGGGAGATGACACTTCAGCATTGAACAAAATTGTTATTGGTAATTACTATGAAATGAATAATCTCTATGAAGATGCAAACAAATTTTACAAGGAAGCATCCGAAGCAAATCCTGAGGTAAGCGAGTACAAAGACATTTATAAGAGATTCTTAAAGAGAATGAATAGTTCGTTATAACTCAACAAGAATATTTATTTATAAAAAGACCACATTTCAATAATGAAGTGCGGTCTTTCTTCTTTTAACCCATTAATTCAAATTTTATTGAATCAAGTGATAGGTTTTTTAACTCTACCAAATCAGTATGACAATTTTGATTTAGTATTTAATAAATCTCGTAAATGCTGATTTACCACCTGAATTCAACCTGACAAAATACAACCCTTCGGATAAACTCCCGATATTTACAAGACTATTATTCGCTGTCGAAAATGGTGAAATAACAGAGACGACTTTATTACCCAGTACATCTAAAATAGATAATTCAAATCCAACAGGATCAATATTTGAAAACTTTAGGCTAAGATAATCCTTTGATGGATTTGGATAAACTTCAACTTTAATCGAATGGTCTTCCTTTTCTTCCCCAACATCGAGTCCCAAAAGTGCATTCTGAAAAGCAGACGCCAGTTCCGACTTCGAATTAGCACAGCCAAAAAAGAAATTGAATGTCAGTTCCGCATTTGGAGCAGTATTACCTGGGAACCTCATCCCCACAATCATATTTATATCACCAACTTTATTATATTGGATGTTTGAACCTGAGCTAAGTGACGCTATCTGATTGTCTTTAGAAAATGATTTGGTTGTAGTGTAATCCATTCCGGCCGCTTGTGCTCTCAAATTATCATCATTATTTATAGCAACACAACCACAAACCGGAGCAGTTTCAGAGCCAGAATATTGAGCCACTTCAGCCGCGGCGGCTACAGCTTTGAATGATTCAGGAATCGCTTCAGGAAATGCAGACACAGTATTCTTATCTGAATTAGGTGGTATATCCCAATCAAAATAATAGCCCAAAGCCACATCAGTTAAGATTTTTCCAGAAATATTTTTAATTATTAATGTCGATTTTGCAATGTTGTTTTTAGAAGCCAGAAGAAATGTCTGCTTAACCGAAAGTCCGATCTTTTCAAATTGGGAAGCACCATCATCATTAAATATTCCTGTAAATTTGTCCGGTTCAGCAAAAGTCTTTACTGTTTGGAAATCACAACCCTCATACATCTGACTGAAATTTGCACTGACTGAAAGATTATTATTGGCTGTTGCAATCAACCCTCCCTTGTAAATAAGACTCCCAATATCATTATACAAAATTCCAACACCCTGTTGAGTCTCTCCAGATCCAACAAAACCTATATGCCCCCTATCCCCAGCTGAAAAAGTCAATATCCCATTTGAAAAAGTAGTAACCTCTGAAGTGGGAATAAACGGAACCATAAAAAAGTCATGGTATCCATTTTCACCAGTCATATCAACCCTTAAAATCACCTTCATTTTTTCATCCTGAAGAAGCTTCAGTTTGAACTTCGAAATATTAAAAGATAAATTTGCACTAATATTATCAACTGTAACGATAGAATCAAGAATTTGAATTGATTGATTGAAATCATACGCCATTGAGAGAGTAAACTTTAAATTTTTAGCTACTCCAAGATAATTGAAAGCTGCAATATCGAGGTAAGTTTCTTCATTGGTGATTAATCTGTCAATCTTCACTAGAGATTGGTTATAAAAATTTAATTTTATTGGTTTTATCGCAGGTATTGACATAGGATCAATTGTCATTGCTTTTAAGGCATTGACTCTACCTCTCACCATGGTAGTCCATTGATAATTTTGAGCGGTGATATCATCTACAGATTGACGTGTAAATTCCTGAGCCTGCAATGCCGTTAAATTCGGATATCTACCTCTAACAAGAGCAAGTACTCCTGCTATAACAGGTGATGCAAAACTAGTCCCACCTGAAGTTTCTATTGCGTAACTTCCATTATTCTTGGCTGTATAGGAGTTTTCTCCGGGAGCCATTATATCAATCTCTGCACCCATTGTTGAAGATCCTGTAACTCTATCCGTTAAATCAGTTTCACCAACTGATAAAACACCAAAATAGCCAGCTGGAAAATAAGGTGTCAAACTATTTTCCCCATTACCGCCAGCTGCAACAATAGCCACATCATTAGCTATAGCATAATTTATAACAGATTGATCAATTTGAGAAAAAGCTTTCGGCTGACCCCAGCTGCAATTTAGTACCTTAAAACCTCTCTTAGCTGCATAAAGAATAGATTGATATCCATACTTTATAAAATTATCATTCATGACTGCTGTTTTTATAGGGAAAATTCTGCTCTTATAACCAACTCCCGCCATACCCTTAGAGTTGTTAGTCGCTGCTCCGGCTATACTGGCTACTGCAGTACCATGATCACTGCCATGAACTGTTTCACCTGGTTTTGTGCCATCATCGAGATATGCCATATTATAACCAATATAATCATCGATATAACCATTATTATCATTATCAATTCCATCATCTGGTATTTCCTTCCAGTTTGGAGCGATATTAGGTAATAAATCGGGATGTTGTTGGTAAATTCCACCATCGCTAATCCCAATCACAACATTCGTATCACCCTGATAAATCCCCCACGCATCAAAGGCACTTATTAACGATAAAAGACTCTGCTGTCCAACCAAGGGATCATTAGGAATCGATTGTGTCAGCATTTCATCAACTCCAACAGGTTCGGCTATTTCTACGGTTTTTTCTAAAGATAATATTCTCTTACAAAAAGCTTCAGGAGTCTCATTCCCTGAATATTCAAGATGATAGGTTCTGAGCAAAGGTTCTTCTGCAAGTAGAATTGCGCTAATTTTTACTTGATCCAAATTTCTTTTCATTAAAAAATTTGCTGGTTGTCGTGAAATAGATTCATCTGGAGTAAGATATACGCTGACAATTGATGTATTATATGTATTCAATATTCTGTTGATATTATTCAAATTATTCGCATTTGATTTTACTCTAATAATTATTTCATTAGACCAAACCTTACTTATTCTTCCGATTTTTTTTTCAGAGGATAATATCTGATGTGCTTTGGATAAAGTCGTTCCCACCGATAATGCAATCAATATTGTGGTGCTGATAAATAATTTTAGTAAATTGTTCATAATTTTCTGTTAAATATTGCCAAATTGTAAATTCAAAATTATAAAATTTTTTATTTTATAACCGTTTTTGATGTTTAAGTAATTTCAAATTTAAATAAAATTAAATTATGAGTAAAGATAACAATCAAATCAATTTTATTGTAACTGCAAGAAAATGGCGTCCATTATTGTTTAAGGATGTGGTCGGCCAGGAGCATATTACAAAGACTATGCAGAATGCTTTACGAACAAATCGCATGCACCATGCCTTATTATTCTCTGGTCCTCGTGGTGTTGGTAAAACCACAACTGCCAGAATCCTTGCAAGAGCCTTGAATTGTGAGAATCTGATTGATTCTGAACCATGTAATCAGTGTTCTTCCTGTCTTTCTATCCTTGACAGCAAATCCATGGACGTAATTGAAATAGATGGTGCATCCAACAATAGTGTGGATGATATTCGTAAGTTGAGAGAAAACTCAAAGTATCCGCCTTCTTCGAGCAGATACAAAATGTACATCATCGATGAGGTTCACATGCTTTCTACCTCAGCTTTCAATGCGCTCCTAAAAACTCTGGAAGAGCCTCCTCCTCATTTGTTATTTGTATTTGCTACTACTGAACAGCACAAAGTTCCTGCTACAATTCTAAGCCGTTGTCAGAGGCACGAATTCCGTCGTATGGAAATGGATAAGATCATCTCTCATTTAACTTACATTGCAGAAAAAGAAGAAATTGAAATTGACAATGAGTCTCTGATAACAATAGCCCGTAAGGCCGATGGTTCCATGAGAGATTCGCAAAGTATTTTCGACCAGGTCGTTGCATTTTCCGGGAAAAATGTGATTTATTCCGAAATGGTTGATGCATTACATCTAATTGATACTGACTTTTTCTTCCGTATCAGTCAGGCTGGTATTGATAAGAATTTTGAAGAGATGCTTTTGGTTGCAAAAGATATTTCGAACAAAGGTTATGATCTCCAGGAGTGTTTAGGTGGATTATTGGAGCATTACAGAAATCTTTTAACTGTAAAGGTAACCAATAAACTCGATTTGATTGATGCACCTGATAGCTTTATAGAAAAATATAAAAAATTCTCAGATTATTATTCAAAACCAGATCTGATGAGAATTCTAAATTTGATTTCTTCAACAGAACAGGCTCTTAGATTCACGTCACAACCAAAAGTTAAGTTCGAACTTTGCTTGTTGAATCTTGCTTCTATTGATAATGCAATCGAAATTAGTGAGTTATTAACTGAATTGAAATCAGGCAAGGGATTGTCTCAAAATAACTCAAACTCTGTGGCAAAAGATAGGAATTCATCTTTTACTGTTTCATCGTCTAAACTGTCTCAATCTCCAAAAATTGTTGACAGTTCATTAAAGGTAGAGAAGACTGAGGAAGCAAAAGTTCAAAAACAACCTATGAATGTTGATTTGACTAATCAAAAATCCGACAAAGCCAACCTCGAAAATAGTTGGCAGGAATTTCTCAATAAATTTGCAAAAGCTGAATTTGGATTGCAATACTTAACTCAATCTTACTGCACTCCTGTTTTTCTTAATCAGGAAGTTGTTCTAAATGCTTCAGGTCAAATTATTTTTGAGAATATTACCAATAATAAAAAGAATATTCTACATTATCTCGAAGTATTTTTTGGTCATAAAATCTCAATTAAAATTTTACAAAACGATACTGGTTCATCTTTAGCAAAAGATGCAAATACAGATTCTTCACTAAATTCAAATTCAGGTTCAAGTGAGCTGAATCCACTTGAAAAAACAATTGTAAATTTATTCGGGGCAAAGGTTTCACCTCGTTAATCACTTTTTAATATGGATAAAAATCATGGCATTAAATAAATCATCATTAGCACCGGTATTCATAGCAGAAACCGATGAAGGCCTCAAGATTTCACTTAACGATTTCTCAGAAAAATGGATTGTTCTTTACTTTTATCCCAAAGACAATACACCCGGCTGTACTCAGGAAGCCTGTGATTTCCGTGATAACATGGAAAGAATTACATCAGTTGGAGCTGTAGTATTAGGGGTAAGCCCTGATTCTGCAAAATCTCATGCGGGATTCAAAACCAAACAAAGTCTAAATTTCTCATTGATTGCAGATCCTGATAAAGCAATTTGTAATTTATATGATGTAATGGGTGAAAAATCAATGTATGGGAAAAAATATCTTGGAGTTATTAGAACAACTTATATTATCAGCCCAAAAGGTGAAATCGCTGAAGTGATTTCAAATGTGAAGGTTAAGGGACATGTCGATCAAATTATTGAAACTTTGAAAGTGCTTCAGAAATAATGATAGATACTCATGCTCATATTGACACATCTGCCTTTGATGAAGACCGTGATCTGGTCATAAAGAGAGCATTTGAAACAGGTATAGAATCAATCATTATTCCTGGTATTGAGCCTAAAGATTTCGAAAATATTTTAGCTTTAACTGATCGATTTGACAACATTTTTTGTGCGATGGGAATTCATCCTCACTATGCTCAGCAGGTAACCAAGGAGAATCTTGAAATCATTGAAAAGAATGCTATTAATCCAAAGGTTGTTGCTATTGGTGAGATTGGTCTGGATTATTATTACGATTTTGCTCCAAGAGACATTCAAAAAGAAGCATTTTCATCCCAGTTAAAATTAGCTAAAACTCTGAATAAACCGGTGATTGTTCACAACCGTGATTCTGACAGTGATCTTTTAGCTATTTTGAAAAATGAACAGGATGGAAACTTGAAAGGTGTTCTGCATTGCTTCTCCGGAGATAGAAACATGTTAAACGAAGCCATTGATTTGGATTTCCATGTGTCATTCACTGGGAACATTACATTCAAAAAAAGCACACTTACTGAAATCGTTGAAATCACGCCACTAGAGAGGATATTACTGGAAACAGATTCTCCCTATATGACTCCAGTGCCACTTCGTGGAAAACGAAACGAGCCTTCATACGTCAACTATGTTGCTCAAAAGATTTCTGAAATAAAATCAATACAAATAAATGAGGTTATAAAGATGACAACTGCGAATGCTAAAAGACTATTCAAACTGACTATTTTACTTTTGCTAATACCATTATTTTCTCTTTTTTCACAATCAAATAGTTCCGATACTATTCAACCAAAAGTTTATCAATTCGAAAAGGCTTTTGGTTTGGGTGCTGTTATTGGTACACATACTATCGTTCAAACAATTTACAATACAACGAACAATCAAAACCTTGAAAAAGAGGTATCGTACGAAGGTATTTTCTTCTATGGAGTAGCTATCAATTATAGTCTTTTCGATTTTTTGATGTTAGAGGCTGTTTATACTCATGCAAAAAACGATAAAATTATTACTAAATCAAAAGATTTGGAGGGTCCGCATATCTACCAGATATTCGAAATTTCTTCAATATGGACGGCTAACCCTTATGCAAAGGTAAATTTTTATGCAACAGCAGGTTTTTCAATGTATGCAAACACTTTAAATAAAGGTAGACCTCTGGTTGAAAAACCTCAGAATTCAAATGGGTTTAATTTCGGATTAGGACTTAGAGTCAATATCCCTGTGAAGAACGTCGGATTATTTACCCCTTATCTGGAGTGGAGAATTAACTGGGCTCCTACAAAAGTATCAGGACCAGCATACTGGAACCCAAGCGATAATGAAGCTACTACTGTAGAATCTACCAGCTATTATTCTATGCCAAGATTTGGTTTTACTTTCTATCCTGATTTCTTGAAAACATATCACTTCTAGATCTTCAAGAATGTCCAAATTTATATCAAAAACAAAATAGGCTGTCACATTAATTTGGGACAGCCTATTTGATGAAAAACAATAAATATAACTTACTGAGAAATCTGCTTTTCCATAGTGATTATCTGATCCATATACTCACCCTTTGCAAATGCCTTTTTGTATTGCCCGATAATACTCTTTGCTTCATCGGTTTTTTTGGAGTCTATCAGAATAGATATTTTCTTGTAATAAGCCAATTCATAATATTTAGTGTCAGTATAATCATTAATCAGAACATCAAGATAAACAATCGCAGATCTTGGACTAAATAATTTCATATAAAGTTCAGCTGTCGTATATTCCCTTTCGGCTAATTTATTTCTAAGTTCATCTATATATAAACCTGCCTGTTTATAAAGGGTGTCTTGTGGATAAAGTCTCTGGAAATCCTGAAATGTTTCAATTGCTTTAGATGTATACTCCTGATCTCTGTCGTAATTTGGTGATAATTCATTATAACAAAGTCCTGATTTATATAGACTGATCTTAACAAATTCACTTGTTGGGTATGTTCTTCTCAATAGATTATAGTTGAATGAAGCTAGGATATACTCTCCTCTTCCATAATTTACCTCAGCCATGTAATATTGTGCATCATCAGCGTATTGACTTGCCGGATATTGAAGCTTTATGACTTGAAACGTTTTATCTGCTTCAATCCAATCCTTATCCTTAAAATACTCCACTCCTTTATTGAAAAGCGTTTCAGCTGTTTGTTCCTGTTTAACGTCAGCACTTTTACATCCAGACAAAATCGAAATTGAGATGGCAAAAAAGGATAAAAGAACTAATTTAATTTTTTGGGAATTTTTTTCAAAAATCATGCAAATCTCATTTAAAAGTTTCAAGTATAATGTTTATTTTTAATTTTGATAAAAAGAAAATTACAAAAAATAATTTCTTATTTTCTTTTTTCTCAATAGCTGATGACGTAAATTAACATAAATTATAATATTCAATTTAAAAATTTAAATATAATGACTAAAAGATATCTCACTTTTGACATTGAAACAATATCTCTTAACTTGGATACCTTCTCTGAATCACAAAGAGAATTTATCACTAGGTATGCTAAAACACCTGAAGATGAAGAAAAGAAAATTTCAGAAATGGCACTTTCACCTCTCACTGCTCAGGCTATCGTCATAGGAATGCAAATAAGTGAAAAAAAAGCCGATGATACATTTACTGTTCTGAAACGCGGTGCCTATGCAATGGATGATAAGTTGGCTGATGGTGAACGCATCAAAGACACACTGTCAACTGGTGATGAATGTTACTTTTCGAATGAAAAAACTTTACTTGAGCAATTTTGGCTGAGGTTGAAAGAAAACCCGAATATTCATCTGATATCATTTAACGGTAGAAACTTCGATGCTCCTTTTCTTATGCTCCGTTCTGCCCTACTAGGGATTAAACCGACAAGAAACCTAATGCAGGGCACCAAGTTTAACTACGATCATCATACTGATCTGATAGATGAACTCACATTCTACAGCCCCGGTTCCTATGGTGCAACAAAAAGATTTAATTTCGACTTTTATACACGTGCATTTGGTCTGGTATCTCCAAAATCAGGTGGAATTGATGGATCCAAGGTAAAAGATTTTTATCTTGAAGGAAAAATCAAAGAAATTGCTGATTATTGCCTTAGGGATGTTACTGCCACATGGGATCTTTATAAGGTTTGGTACGATAGATTAACTAATTTTGATAAGCCTTTGGATTATTAGTGTTTCTTTTCGCATTGATAAATACAGATAATTCTGCAGAAAAAAGCATAATTAATGTTAAATAATAAACCCACATTGCTACCGACACTAGCACTGCGTATGTTCCGTAGAATTTTCCATAATTTCCGAAACCACTGACGTACCAGCCAAAGAATCTTCGCGAGAGTTCTATAGCAACGACACTCATGATTGTACTTAGCATAACTATAAAATTTGGTATCTTACCATTTGGCAAAAATTTGTACACTAGAAAAAACATAATAAATGAAGAGATCAAAGTCAGTGAAGTAAGAAAAACCTGGGAGAAAAACCAGTCGTAAGGAGGCTGAATATTTGAACTGAGGTATGAACGGATTATGGAGAACATCGGGACAAAATAGGATGAAATGAGAACTAAAAACATAATAAGTATAATTAATCCAATGTCCTTTATCTTGTATAAAAAGAATATTTTGGGGGTTTTAATCTCAAATATCCTGTTTAGTCCTGATCTCATAGAACTCAAGAGCGTAGAAGAAAGCCACAATAATGTTACTATACCAACGCCACCCAATATTGTACTTGATTTCAAAATTGTATTGACTTCCTCTATCGTCCCTTTAAGTAGTTCTGTTGTAGTGCTATTTGGAGGCAACACATTGCTCAAGGCTTCAACGATCGATCCTGTAATTAAATCTGCACCAAAGATAAGATCAATTATATAAACTGCAACTAGTATAAGTGGTATCAGATAAAGTAGAATGTTAAAGGCTATACCAGCTGATATTAAGTAAAGATGGTGTTCATCCACTTTGTCAAAAAATTTCAATATTGGATCCCACTTTATCTGAATTTCTAGCCAGATTATATTCAGCCTCTTCAACATATTTATCCTTTGTTTGTGTGATTGCCCCGAAACTGTTAGATTTGTAATTGTTAACAGTATTAAAATTATGCAAACTTATGTGTAAAACAAAAACATATATTTATTTCTTATTGCTTTTTGGATTGATTTCCTGTGCTATTCAGGTGCCTCCATCTGGCGGTCCACCCGATAAAACACCGCCATCAATTAATGAAATCTCACTTAAAAATGCAACACTCAATTTTAAAGAACAGAGTATTACATTTCTTTTTAACAAATATATGAACAAATCTCAGGTCATAGAGAATTTATATATTTCTCCAGAAACTGAAGTAAATTACAATTGGAGCGGAAAAGAACTCGAACTAGAATTTAAAAAAAATCTTTCGCCCAACACAACATATTCAATTTCTTTCGGAACAGATTATACTGATCTAAAAGGGAATAAACCAACTCAGTCGTATAATTTAATTTTTTCTACTGGCGATAAAATTGATAGTGGGAAAATAAGTGGTTTTGTTTTTGACTCTAAGCCGGAAGGCGCATTTATCTTTGCTTACAAACTAGACAGTCTCAAAGCAGACACATTAGATGTCAGACACACTAAGCCAGACTACAGAGTACAGGTTGGTTCATCCGGTAAGTTCGAAATTAATGCCTTGAAAAAAGATACCTATAGAATTTTTGCAATACGCGATAAAGAAAAAAATGGAGTATTTGATGAAGGTATCGATAATTTTGGAGCTACAGAAAATGACGTTGTTCTTCAAAATGATTCAATTCCATATATCCGACTCAGAATCGGCCCTCCAATCGACAAAACCCAACCTCAACTCTATTCAGTTGAATCTCTGACAAATAAATTCCTTGTCGCTGAATTCAGTAAACCTCTTGATACTAACTCAATTTCTAAAAATTCATTTCTATTAACGGATAGCTTAAAAACCATTAATATTGATATTATCTCAGCTTTTATTAATACTCGCTACGGGAATAAAATCGACATCATGCTTGCTTCCACTATAGACACAAGCAAGAAATGGTTATTATCAATTAAGACTGATTCTATTTTTTGTATAAAAGACTCTTCCGGAACTAGAATTTCAGATACAGCATCTAAAGCTTATTTCTATGCTTCAAGTGAAATCGACTCTTCTAAATTCTTTTTAATCCGATCAACAATTAAGGATAGTGCTCAGTTTATTCCTACCCGTACATTTATTGATTTCATCTTTAATTTGGGAATAGACACATCTAACATCAATACCTTGATTAGCCTGAAAAACTCTCAGTCTAAGAAAGCAATTCCTTTTAAATTATCAATTATTCAGGATAATGTTCTTAGAATTTCACCTGATCCACTCGAGCCGGATAATTGGTTTGAAATAAAAATTAAATCCGATAATCTCTATAGCCTTAGTAAAACTTTGATTCGCGATTCATCAATCAAAATAAATTTCAAAACTATAGATGACAGAAATTATGGTACAATATCTGGTCGAGTCATCGACAGCAACCAGTATACAGGGAAATACATTGTCTATCTGAACTCAACCAGTTCAAAGGATATGTTCTTCACTGTCTGCGGTGATTCATTAAAATGGGAAATCAAGAATCTTCCTCCAGGTGCCTATAAAATTTCAGTAATAAAGGATGCCAATGGTGATTCAAAATATGACTACGGCAACCCATTTCCATTCAGACATAGTGAATATTTTCTTGTGAACCCAACTGAGATAATAATAAAACCCAGATGGTCTGTTGAAAATTTTTCCATAAAAATAAATTAATGAGAACAAAAAGATTAAATACCCGTTTTAATATCTATTTATTGGACAATCTTAAAAATTATTCAGAGGTTTTCGAACAAAAGTTCCTCGATTGCCGTTCAAGTCTCTCCGAAACAAATGTTCATGACTTGCGTGTTAGTATGCGTCGCCTGATGGCTTTTACAAATCTCATTTACAATGTTTATTCTGATCGTTATACTAAATCGGTATTCAAAGAATTGAAAAAGATTCTAAAAGCTCTCAATCCATTAAGGGATGTTCAGGTTCAGATGCTAGCCATCGAACAGAATCTTGAATCAGCTCCTTACTTAACAAATTATTTCCATTATCTTAAATTAAAAGAAGAATCTCTGATCGACGACATCAAACATCAGCTTACTGATTCCTACATCAATACAATTGTGGGGCTTGTTTTATTCATTAGAATTGAGTTAAAGAATAAGCTCAGACAAGAGCAATTCGATATTCAAGCTTTCTACCAGAAAACTCATGAATCATTTAACCTTATGCTCGAAAAGAGCAAACAAATCATCCCAGAGGTTATCGATACAATTCATTTTCTTCGGTTGGCATTTAAAAAATACAGATATACCCTTGAGGTAATGAAACCATATTCTGAGATTAACAACAAGACAATGAGAAAAATGAAGAAAATTCAGGATATATTAGGTGCTATTCAAGACAACAATGTTCAATTTGAGTTGATAGATACTTATTTAAAATCAATCGACGAAACTTCTGCCATAATCTATAGCCCTTTTATTACTATCATTCTTTCCCGTAGAAAAAGAATGGTCAGTTCATTGATGACCAAAATTCACATTATTGAACAGGTTCAATTCAAATTACCTTCATCGAAGCCTTTGGCATCCAACCAACAGTTCCATTCGCCAGTTTAATCTTGACCCAGTCTCCCAATTGATCAGTAATTTTTATCTTTGTACCTTCATGCAATATAAATAAATCCGTACTTGCTTTATCCGGAGAACTTTTTGCATAAACTGTTTGTGAGAAAATTATGGCTTCATCATGGCTATTCTCAATAGATAACCGGTTGAAAGAGAATATTAATGTTGCGATACTAAAAATAAACACAAATATTGCAAAGGCAAATAGAATTTTTTTTATCGTTACCTTCCAGATAATAAGAAATCCGGCAAGACAAATAAACGTACCCCAAAAACATATTAATGAAATCAATGCCCATCTGTTCGATGAGAATATTTCAATTATTGTGGAATACCATTCCGCAAGGAAAAATCTAGGCATTTGATCAAATTTATCTATCACTCTTAGGTTTGCGATTCTTAAATTATAATCTATTTCTTCATCATCCGGATTAAGTTTTTTGGCTAACTCAAAATTATATACTGATTCGGGTACATGTCTTAATCTATAGTGCGAATTACCAAGATTGAAGTATATTTCCGATGAAATATTATTCTCTTTAATTGATCGGTCATAAAGCTCTATGGCTTTTGTATACTCTTTATTCTGATAATATGTATTGGCCTGAGAAAACAATTGCTGTGGATCATTCTGTGAGAACAAAGAAAATGAAAATCCAATTATTATGATGATTTTTACTAAGTTCTTCATTTTAAAACCCCCTCTAAGTCAATTATCACTGTTTCTGCCTGGCTATAAACATCTTTTAAAGGCATTTTTTCCGATTCCCTTGCAAATCTTGCCATTTCACTATACTCGATAGTTGCAATCAGATTATCTATAACCTCTGAATTTACATTCCTCTTGTTCAGATTTTCTATAGCTTTATTCTTTGTTAGTTCAGCTATAGGAATCGATAGTTTATCACTTGTGTATCCCCACAAAACCCGCGAAATCTCCTGATTGAACAATACTTCATCTCCTTTGTCCATTATCTTCTTGGCATTAACCAATCTTTTTCTGGCAGTTGAATGTGCCTTTCGGTTTTTAAGCATATCCTGATTGTTATATAGTTCTTCACGTTTCTTTCGGTATATAAAGAATATGATAAACAGGAATCCAGGCATTAAATATATTACATAATATATTAATGATAAAAGTGTTTTCCCTGAACTATTAAAGGATGGAGTGCCTGTTTTAATAAAAAGAATATCCTTTCCTATCAATTGGAAGTCCTCTTTTTTAACTCCAGCAACTACCGACGGCGTTCCTCCTGAACCCTTTTCTACCTTCAGATTAAATTCCTGAGACTGAAGAATTACATATTGTTTCTTACTTAAATCGAAATACGCCATCTTCACAGGATCGATCCTGAATTCACCTGCATTTCTGGGTATCAGATAATATTCAAAAGTTCTACTGCCTGTCATTCCTGATGATGTTATTTGTATATTATCATTCGTTTTAGGCTCATAGACCTCTATATCAGGTGGCAGGTTAAGCGGTATTGGTTCAAGTAGTTTTAAATTACCTTCACCCGATACCTGTACTTTCAATGTAATGGCATCACCAGTGCGTGCAGTTGTTTTATCGAGCCATGCTTTCATGTTGAGGTTGCCAACAGCTCCCTTAAACTCCTGAGGTGCATTTGATGGCAAGGGTTTTACATTAACAGTTGTGCTTTTTGACTTTACGGTATAAGGAAAGTCCTTATAATTCCTATTATCATCAAAGAAATCATCGAACATACTTCTCTGCTTTTTCTGCTGCTGAACCTGAAGCCTCACTGTTGCTTCTATCTCAATAGGATCCACATTAAGTGTCCCGGTTTGTTGAGGCAATAGAACTACTCTTTTAATTTCAGCTACCTTGAAATTAACTCCATCTACAACCTCCAAATTATATCGTACCTCCTTGTTTTCAATGTCCTGCGACCAGAATCCATTAAATGAAGGCATCTTAGCCGGTGATAAATTTAAAGCCAATTGGGGATTTACATAAAGTTTATAAACAGCTACCAGTGCTTCTCCCTGATATACCTGTTGTTTGCTTACACTCACCCGGATAAATAAATTCTTGCGGATGACTTCTTCTGCTTGCTTTCCTAAAGTTGCATCATCGGCTTTCTGCTGAGTTTTTGCGGCACTTTTTGATACAGTAATAGGAATAGTGTTTGATGCTGTTCTCTTGCCGCCAACAGTGATATACGCAGGATCTATTGTGAATTTGCCTTCAATATCGGCTTTGATCACATAAATGAAAGAGAAGCTGATCTGTGAATTGATCTGCATTTGCTGTCTCATCGGTCCCTGAACTACAGTAAATCCCTTGAAACTGGGAGCCTTAAAATCACCTCCGTTTGTTCCCGACAATGTAAACTGTACTTGTATTGTTTCACCCACCTGACAGGTTGCAGGCTGTGCAGTTGCTGTAAACTTCACCTGCGCATTTAATGAAATACTAAAAAATAGGGCAACTATTATTAACTCAATCTTCACATAAGCTCCATTGGCAATTTCTGAACAATGGTATTCACTGACAATTATTACTTTTATTGTATTATTGAATTGAAATTTCAATTTTTAGCAACACACGCGATTACAAAATATATTTTTTTGCCATTTTTGAGTGATTATGAGCATTTGTTTAAAAGTTTTTACGATATTCAATTTGATATATTTTAAAATTGTCTTATTTTGGATACCGAAAGTATTACGAAATTGAACGGAAGTTCATCACAAGTGTAATAATACATTATTTAGGAATTTATTTTTTTTAATGGTCACTTGTTTTAACAATTTATGAGGTTCTTAGTGAAAAGCACATTCAAATTACAATCCTTAGCATTAGCAGCTATTCTGTTATTTGCAACTTTTATTATGTCTTGCGAAGGTCCTGCAGGTAAAGACGGCGCAGCCGGCACAACAGGAAAAGATGGCAAAGATGGTAATGCTACTTGTGGCGCATGTCACAATTCAGGTTCAAAATTAGTATCAAGAGCAAATGAATATGCTCTTTCATTACACGGCGAAGGCGAAGCATTCATGGACGCAAACAGAAGCGGTTGCGCAGCATGCCATACTTCTGAAGGCTACTTAGAAACAGCAGTTACCGGAGCTGACACAACAGTTTCCGCTAGTTTTGCTAATCCTTCAACAATCAATTGCAGAACATGCCACACTATCCACAAAGCTTATGACAGCACAGATTGGAAATTCACATCTGTTGCTCCTTTCACTTTCAGATATGGTGGACACAAAACAAATGTTGATTTGAAAAATGCAAATCTTTGCGCAAGATGCCACCAGGCAAGAGTTCTTAGCCCAGCATTACCAACAACAGATTCAATTTCAATTACATCAAACCGTTGGGGACCACATTATGGTGGTCAGTCAAACATGCTTGTTGGTCAGAGTCTTTCCTCTCTAGATGGTTCAGCTCTTCCTTCAAGTGCAGGTACAGGTCACGGTAACATCGACGATGCTTGCTTCCAGTGCCACATGAGAAGCCCATTAGGTCTTTTAGTTGGTGGTCATACATTCAACACTGCAGCTTATAACCCAGAAACTGAAACAAGAACAGCACAAGGCTCAGCAGGATGTTTATCAGCAAAATGTCATTCATCTGTAGCAACTGGCTGGGATGTTGATGGTAAAAAAGCTGTAACTGATATGTACACTGATTTGACATCAGTTAGACAAAAACTAGCTGCTAAAGGTTGGTTAGACACTTCAATATCAAATGGTGTTTATGTTCATGATATAGCTAAAGCATCAACAGCAAAACCATTGAAACTAAAAACTGAAGAATCAAAAATTTTACTTAATTATATTATTATAATTAAAGACAAGAGTAGAGGTATTCATAATCCTAAAATGGTTTATGCAGCACTAAAACAAATGCTTCTTAAATTGCAATAAGACACTTATTTCTTTAATAAGATATAAAGGCTTCACCAGGACTATCTTGTTGGAGCCTTTTTATTATCAACTATTAAATTTTAGATTTGCATCTTTGTAGAATTAACAACGATGATTTTTTTGAGGATTTCATGAAAAAGATTCTAATCATTACATTTATATCACTGGTAGTAATCGTCTTCTATGCTACTTCCAGACCACAGTATTCAATATTGCAGTCCTTCGGCACCAAATGCTCTAACTGCCATGAAAACATTCAGGGCGGTGGAGTTCGCAACGGCGGCGGCTGGATGGCAAGAAAAGATATTTCTCTTATTCCTACTTCTTCAATAGGATTGAGCAGTGCTTTCGATCAGTTATCCACCAACTCATGGGCAAGCGATGCCATTCTTTTCGGAATTGATGCCCGTTATCAGTGGGCTAAATGGCCAGCTCCCAGTACTACAGATTCGATTGGTTCATCTCAGTATCCCTATGGTTATACCCAGAAAGGTAATACTGCTTATGACAATATGATAATGCAACTGACACCTTATCTTGTTATTAAACCTTTTTCGTTTTTAACCTTAGAAGGTCAGTATAATCTCGCTTACGAACTCGAAACAACCAAAAGATATCCGGGACAAAGTGCTTATGCATTCAGTGCATATATTAAGCCCGGTGATGGTCTTCCAACATTAAGAGCCGGTTTCTTTCAGCCGACTATGGCTCTTAAATGGGATGATCACACAATTCTTGGTCATACTTTTTATCGTCAGGCTCCTGTTGTTCCCGATGATTATGCAGAATGGGGAGCTCAGGTTGATTATGAAGCCCTTTCATGGTTGTCTGTTTCTGGTGGAGCATTCAAAAGCACAAATTCGGCAAAAGTACTCAATTTAAAAGATTCTATGTCTCTCGCCGGAAGAATTTTTGTCAGTCCGGAACTTGGACATGGATTAGTTGGATACGCAACCGGTACTATGTTTCTTAATGGGGATTATAAAATCGGAAACGTACAATTTGCTATAGGTATGCCGGACAAAGTTTGCCTTTTAGTAGAATTTACTAATACTCAAAAAGCACAGTTTCATCCATCTGATATTACTAATCCTGATAACATTGCTGATAATGCTGTCTATCAAAACACATTTTCATGGCTCGGTGAGTTAACTTATCAGGTCACTGATAATTTTCTTCCATTCGCTAGAATCGAAAGACAAAACTCACGCAGTGGACAGAACACACAGCCTCTGATGGTAAATCAATTTGTTCTCGGAGCACATATTTACCTATTGCCTTATATCGATTTATTACCGGAATACCGTGTTGTTGACAAAGAAATTACTCCGGGATATCATTCACAATTTGCATTCCAAGTCCACGTTTGGTATTAAGAACAAACATTATTTTAAGGAAAATAAAAATGCACGAAAATAAATATTCAGAACAAAGAAGAGATTTTCTCAAAAAAGCAGGATTTTTGATTGGAGCAGGTGCATCGGTCTCAGCTCTTTCTTCTTTGATCGTTGGCTGTAAAGATGAAACAATCCTGACTCCACTGCCCAAACCTGGTGCTAAGTACATTGTTGACCTTAGCAAATATTCAGCATTAGCTGCCGAGGGTGGAATAGCAACTGTTTCAGCCTCTCAAAGTGATGACACTACTAAAGTGTTAACATTTATTGTCCGAAGATTTGCTGATAATAAATTTATCGTAGTTCAGTCTGCCTGCTCACATCAGTCAGACAGAGAACTCAATCCTGTTGCTGATGCCGATGGTAATACTCATTGTCCACGACATGCAGCTGTATTTTCATTAAATCTTGACACTCCGGGTGCTGTAGTGGACGGCAAAGGTGTGACAAGCGCACCGTTGAAATCTTATGTTTATACTTTTATTGCACCTAATACACTTGAAATTAAGCCATAAGGTTTAATATTAATTATTATTTTTTATTATTTTTTCTAAAAGGGTTTTTTATGAAATATTTAATGTCATTAATCTTAATCGCCGCTTTATTTGTCGGCTTCACAGGTATTACCTGGTCAGCAGATGCACCCAAAATTGATGTAGCTAAAATGTTTGTCGAAAAAAAGTGCAACTCATGCCATAGCATCGATGCACTCAGTATCACAAAAACAAATGCTAATTCGAAAGCAGCAGATCTATCACTTGTTGGTAAAGTAAGAACATCAGATTTTTTAACAAAATATCTGAAAAAAGAAGCAGATATCGATGGTAAAAAACACGGTGTAGCATTCAAAGGTACCGACGATGAATTCAAGGCAATGGTTGCTTGGTTAGCTGGTTTGAAATAATTAGTTAATACAACCACATATTGGTTACAAATATCAAATTATAAATGCGTCAGATTTTATTATCTGACGCATTTTTCTTTCATAAAAATTTCATAATAAAGTCGTATTTTGCATCAGAGTATATCTTAAAATTGAAATAATTTTCGCATTTAGTTAGTTAACATTTCATTAATTTAATTTTGGAGATTTTTTTATGAAAAACTTTAGAAATTCGGCAATAGCATTAATAGCTATTATTTTTGCAGTTTCTGTCATTTCGATTTATGCAGAAGATGCAAAGCCAATCGATGCAAAACTATTATTTCAAGACAAGAAATGTATGGCATGCCACAGTGTTGATGGAGCAGGAATTGCAAAAACAAATCCCAATTCCAAAGCACCAGATTTGTCAAACATTGGCTCAACTGCCGATGCAGCATTCTTTACAAAATACTTGAAAAAAGAAGTCGAACATGAAGGAAAAAAACACGGTATGGCTTTCAAAGGAACTGATGATGAACTCACAGCTCTTACATCTTGGCTTGCTAGTTTGAAAGTTGAAAAAAAATAAATTAATTTTTTCTGGCAAATTGCCGAAAATTAGCGTTGGAATTAATCCAACGCTTTTTTTTTGTCTGAAATTTTTGGTAAATTGTAACCGATTAATGCCATTTTATCTAATCGTTTTTTCACTCTTTAATTAGATTTTGATATTTAAAATATATTTGGCTGTATTATGAACAAGTACCTTATTAAACAAAGCACCTTTAGCTTATTCGCAGTATTTTTGTCTATAGTCCTTTTCACTTCAATGACAGAAATAAATGCTCAAAAGAAAACAGCTGATAATTCAGCTTGCTTAGGTTGTCACGATGACCCGACAATTACCATGACAAGAGGTAGGAAGGAAGTTTCCCTTAATGTCAAGAGTTTCACTTTACCTCGCTCAGTTCATGGAAGCTTAAAATGCCAGGATTGCCACAAAGGATTTGATCCGGATAATGTACCTCACATGGATAAAATTCAACCAGTTAACTGCATGAATTGCCATACCGATGCATTTGAAAAACACAAATTTCATCCTCAGATGAAAAAAAATCTTACCAATGGATCTCCAAATGGAAATTGCAAAGGTTGCCATGGCTATCATGATGTCACATCACCCAAAAATCCAAACTCTAAAACAAGCTATTTCAATTCGACTCAATATTGTGGCAATTGCCACAAGCTTGAAAAAGATCTTCACATGGTTTCTCAGCATTCAATTGAATTGAAAAAAAATGATCCCAATGCACCGACCTGCATATATTGCCACCGATATCCTATTACACCCGGCAATACAAAATTCAAGAAAGTCGAACTTAAACTAAATCAAGAAAAGCTCTGCGCAAGCTGTCACATTAAAAATGCTCAGAACAGTTTCTCTCGCTCGCTGATAGATTATGATAAAAGCGTTCATGGAATGGCAATCAGAAAGGGTAAAAATGCTGCAATTTGCGTAGATTGTCACGGTAGCCATGATTTGAAAAAAGCTTCCGACCCAAAATCATCCGTTAACAGACTTAGAATCCCTGAAGTATGCGGAAAATGTCATATTTCAATAGCTATGGAATATTCAACTAGCATTCATGGTATTACACTTAAAAAAGGGAATCCTGATTCACCTGGATGCACTTACTGCCATGGTGAACATGCGATCAGACCTCAGGCAAAAGTTGACCAGAAAATCATAACAGATAATCAGATGAGCTTCAATACTATGGTAACCAACAAAATGCTCTATTGCGTTGAATGCCACACTAATGAAGCCATGATGAAGAAGTACAACATCCTCACTGTTTCCAAAGCTCATGATTGGTTACCAAACAAAGGAGCACATTGGGAAACTGTTAGATGTGTTGATTGCCATTCATCATATGATCCTCCAAAATTATCACACAACATATTACCACCTGATAAAACCATCAAAAAATGCGAGGAATGCCATTCCAAGAATTCAATTCTGATGTCAGTTCTCTACAAGCATGAGAAAGAGAAATCCCGTGAAAAACTTGGATTTATCAATGGTACAGTTCTCAGCGATGCTTATGTTGTTGGTACAACCAGAAATATCTATCTTGATATTCTTAGTTTCTCGCTCCTTGGTCTTACTGTGGCTGGATTAGGTCTGCATGGGCTTCTCCGCTGGTATTTCCGAAAAGGAGCTCTAAAAGTAGAGAAAAAGCATGAAGACATTGGTGATGCTCGTGAGAATGAAAAAGATTAGATTATGATGGTTAGGATTAATTCATTTTTTAACATTTAAAGAAACATTATGAAAAAGATATATTTATATCCAATATGGTTAAGATTCTGGCACTGGTTAAATGCACTGCTATTCATTGTTCTTATCGTATCAGGCTTAAGTTTGCACTTTTCCGATCCCAATTCTGCTTTTATTAACTTTAGATGGGCAATGGTTTCCCATAACATTTCCGGTATATTTCTTTCCTTCAACTATGCTTTATTCTTTGTTCTGAGCTTACTTACCGGAAATATTAAGCACTACATTCCTAAAATCAAAGGATTCGTTAAAAGAATGTTGTTGCAGGCTAGATATTATCTGTTAGGTATTTTCATTAATGAGCCACATCCATTCAACACTTCAAAAGAGAATAAATTCAACCCGATGCAGCAGGTTGCCTATCTGGGAGTAATGTTCTTGCTTATGCCTGCCATTGTAATTTCAGGTTGGTTACTCATGTTTCCGGAAACGGCACCAAATCAAATATTTGGCATGGGTGGTGTTTGGCCCATGGCTTTATTCCATTCTGTTGTTGGATTCTTTCTTAGTTTGTTTTTAGTTGGTCATCTCTATCTTGCAACAACAGGCTCAACTGTCGGAGAATTATTCAAGTCAATGATAACTGGTTGGCACTTAGAGCATGAAGAAGAACACAATACCCAACCAACAGGTGTTCCAATCGCTCCCGGAGATAAGACGAAAAAAAGAAGTAAGTTTTTCCCTATAATTTTCTACAATCCAGCTACCCTATCAGGTGCATTAATAACCATAATCAGCTTCATATTAGTTGTATTCCTCATTATTCTTGAATTTTTTATCGGAGAAAACAGCCCCTATTTAGGAATTATAACGTTTGTTGTAACGCCTACTTTCCTGATATTCGGATTGCTACTAATAGCTTTAGGAGCAATAAAAGAAAATAGAAGATTACTGCAAATGGCAGACACAACAAAACGATTGCCTGTAATTGATCTGAACAATCCCAAACATCAGATAGCGACTATTGTATTCACTTTAGGTACAATCATCATTGTTGCACTATCTGTATTTGGTACATTCAAAGCATACGAATATACCGATTCAGATGCTTTCTGCGGCAAAGTATGCCATGAGGTAATGGAACCTGAATATACAGCATATCTTGATTCACCGCATTCCAGAGTTGGTTGCGTCAAATGCCATATTAATCCTGAAGCAGATTGGAAAGAAAAGGCTAAAATCTCTGGTATTTATCAGATTTATTCTGTTATGTTCAATAAATATAACAGACCGATTACAACACCGATCCAAAACTTGAGACCAAATCAAAATACTTGCGAACAGTGTCATTTGCCCAAACATTTTTATAGCGAAACAAAAAAAGATTATGATATTTTTACTAACGATGAAAATAACTCTGAATACAAGCATAGCTTACTTATTAAAGTAGGTGGCGGCAGTCCTGAATTTGGGAATAATTCAGGGATTCACTGGAGTATGAATTTAGCAAACGAAATTACATATTTACCACTTGATGATAAAAGAAATATTATTCCTTGGGTTAAATCGAGATCTACAATAACAGGAAAAGAAGTGGTTTATAAGGATACTTCAGTTAAATTTTCGACCGATTTATTAAAGCCAGCCAATATGAGAAGAATGGACTGTATCGATTGCCATAACAGACAATCACATATTTTCAGTCAACCAAACAGCACTATCAATAAATACATAGCAGCAAACATGATAGACAGAACTCTACCCTATATCAAGAGCATTGGAGTTCAGACTCTGGATAATTTTGTACGTTCACGCGAAACCTCATACGACGATATCAAGAGTTACATATGGAATTTCTATAAAACGAATTATCCTGAAATTGCTATTTCAAAGAAAGATGCCATAAATAGAACAATAAGTCAGTTAAACAAAATCTACCTAAGAAATTACTTTCCAAACATGAATGTTAACTGGAAGGATTTCCAAAGTAATATCGGTCACATGCAAAGCCCCGGATGTTACCGTTGTCACGACGGCAAACATGTGAGCAATGATGGCAAAGTTATCTCACAAGATTGCAATATATGCCATTTGATTACATACCAGAAAACACCATTTGGATCTGCGCAGGAATCATCCAGTGGTTTAGAATTCGTTCATCCAGGTGGTGTTGACAAAATAGCAGACACAAAGAACTGCGTACAATGTCATGGAGCTACTCCAAAACCAAAAGGAAAAATAGTTTCCACTAGTAATAGTAAGTAATATTAATTTTAGTTAAACTTAGAAGTACCTTATATGAAAAAATTTTCTCACTATCTACAAGTCCATCAAAAGCTCAAATTCAGTTTGATTTTGTTGATATTTGCTGTTTTTGTTGGTATTTTTGCAACTAAACTACCTGTTAAGCTTTTTGCTCAGGAAAATGACGAATGTCTTGGGTGTCACGAGGATAAAACTTTAACTACACAACGTGGCAAGAAGACTGTGTCCTTATTCGTTAATGCCAAAAAGCTGAACAAATCAATCCATGCCGGTATGAAATGCGTTCAATGCCACGTGGGATTCGACCCAGGAAGCTTCCCTCATGTAGAAGGCAAACCAAAGTATCAATGTGGAAGTTGCCATAAAGATGAACAAGCATTATATAACGAATGCCTTCATGGCAAAGCTAAAGCTAAAGGAGATCCACTGGCTCCTACTTGTCAGACATGCCATGGTAGTCACGAAATTCTACCCAGATCAGACAAGCAGTCAACAGTTTATCCTCTGAACATACCTAAGCTCTGTGGTGGATGCCATAGAGAAGGTTCACCCGTTCAGATGCAAAGGAACATTCCTCAAAGCCATATTTATGAAAATTACCAGGAAAGTATCCACGGTGAAGGTCTAATTAAAAAAGGTTTGACAGTTAGTGCTACATGCGCTTCTTGTCATACGCCTCATAGGATTTTGCCTCATACAGATCCCAGGTCATCCATTTCCAGAAAGAATATCGCTGCAACTTGTACCAAATGCCATGCTGGTATTGAATTTGTTCACAAAAAGATAATAAAGGGCGAACTTTGGGAAAAAGAAGCAAAGGTCCTTCCAGCTTGTATTGACTGCCATCAGCCACATAAAGTAAGAAAAGTATTCTATGAACAGAACCTATCTGATGTTTCTTGCAAAAACTGTCATGAGAAAAAAAATATTGGTACGTCTGCCGACGGTAGAAATATGTTTGTTGATCATGGAGAAATTCTAAATTCAACACACTCTAAATTAACATGTACTCAATGCCATTTAGGAGTTAATCCCGAGTCAAAGACAAGAGCATGCGAGACACTGATTACATCAAAAGTTGAATGTGCTTCTTGTCATACTGCTGTTGGCAACGACTTTGTGATGGGTACTCATGGTAAACTTGTTGCAAGGAACGATCCTGATGCACCGAGATGTAAAGATTGCCATGGCACTCATTTTATCTTAAATAAAAGCGATAAAAGATCAAAAGTATTCTCAATGAATATACCGAAACTCTGTTCTACCTGCCATCAGGAAGGGAAAAAAGCAGCACTCAGGTATAAAGGCACTCAACATTCCATTACCAGCAATTATGATGAGAGTATTCATGGCAGAGGACTTGTCAAGAGTGGTCTTACTGTCACTGCAACTTGCGCCGATTGTCATACTCCTCATAAAGGGCTGCCCAAAGATAATCCACAGTCAAGTATTAATCCTGCAAATATTGCCGGTACTTGCGGAAAGTGTCACTTTGGTATTGAAGATGTTTTCAACAAAAGTGTTCACTCTCCTTCTGTAACCAAAACAGATAAGAAACTTCCTGTCTGTAGCGACTGCCATTCTGCTCATACAATTAAAAGAACTGATCAATGGAACTTCCGCCATGAAATATTAAGTACTTGTGGCAAATGCCATCTCGAAATAGCAAAAACTTATTTCGAAACTTATCATGGTAAAGTTTCTTGGCTTGGTTCTTATAAATCGGCAAAATGCAATGATTGTCACGGATCACACATGATTCTACCTATTGACAATCCAAACTCAGCACTAAGCAGAAGTAATATCGTTAAAACATGTCAGAAGTGTCATGCTAATGCGACAAAAGGATTCACCAAATACTTGTCTCATGCTACTCATAAGGATCCAAAGAAATATCCTTTCTTGTTTTATACATTCTGGGGTATGACTTTATTGCTTTTAGGAACTTTCTCGGTATCGTTTCTGCATACACTTCTTTGGTTTCCTCGTTCATTCAAGCTGAGAAAGAAGATGAAGGAACTTCATGCCGGATCTGGTCACGATAAATCTAAAATGTATGAACGATTCTCTGGATTGAGCAGATTGATTCACTTTACTATGATTTGCAGCTTCCTTACTCTTGCTGCGACCGGTATGGTACTTAAATTCTCATATACAATCTGGGCTAATATTGGTGCCGGTCTCCTTGGAGGTGTTGAGAATGCAGGCACACTCCACAGGTATGCGGCAACTGTATTGTTCACCATCTTTATTATTCACATTGTTGATTTATTTAGAAAGAAAAATTCTGAATTTAAAACATGGAAAAATATGTTATTAGGTCCGGATTCTCTTGTTCCTAACCTCAAGGACTTAGAGGATATGAAAGCCTCCATCAAATGGTTTATTGGTAAAGGTGAACGCCCTAATTATGGTAGGTGGACATATTGGGAAAAATTCGATTACTTCGCTGTTTTCTGGGGTATTTTTGTCATCGGTGGAACAGGTTTAACCCTTTGGTTCCCAGAGTTGTTGACTAATATTTTCCCTGGCTCGTTTATAAACATTGCTACAATTATTCACAGTGATGAAGCTCTGCTAGCCGCTGGATTTATCTTTACTGTGCATTTCTTCAATACTCACTTCCGACCAGAGAAGTTTCCAATGGATACTGTTATTTTCTCAGGACAGATGACAATGGAAGAATTGAAGTTCGACAGACCGGATGAATACAGAAGATTAGTCGAATCAGGTAAGATTGATAATTACACAACAACTGAGTTTTCTCCAAAAATGCTCAAGCTCTTAAAAGTATTCGGATTCTTTGCATTAACATTTGGACTGATACTTGTGGCTTGGATTATTTATGCAATGCTTATTATCTAGAGATAGAATAGAAGAATAGATAAATAAAAACCGGTGAATCCTATTTGCCGGTTTTTTTTATATTTCCTGAATCGTCAATCGTTATAGTAGATGATATTTTTGAAGATAGTTTCTGTAATACTTTTATCGCTGTGTGTGTATTGTCATAAAATGGTATTCCAGGTTTCTTCTGCTTTACCGGTATAATTTTCCCAACATTAAACTTTCCAAACCTGTCAAGCTCCAGATCAAGAATGCATGTTATTGCTGTTTCTCCTGATAAATTGAAATTCCCGTATGTAAGAAAATTTCCCAGCGAATATGCTATTAGTCTATCCTTATATATCTCCATACCCCTTAGCACATGAGGTCCGCTACCCAATACAAGATCAGCACCGGCATCTATAGCGTTATGAGCAAAAGCTACAACATTGCCTCTGTCTTCACCTAGGAATATCTCCTTCTTATCATGTACCTCGGCCGCTCTTCTACCCTCTGCCCCACCGTGGAAATAGACAAAGATTAAATCATACTTTTGCTTTAGACTTCTGATTTCCTCTCCAACTACTTCTATATCCGAAATATTACGACTTTCTGGTTCAAATCCAAACGAAAGTAGTGCAATCCTTCGGGAATGGAAATTCAGTTCCAGAACTTCTCTTTGTGGCAATGTCCTTATCTGATAACAATCCAACAGCTTCTGAGAAAATAAATATCCTATCTTACCATAATCTCTACAGTGATTGTTGTCCAGACTCAAAACATCAAAACCCAGCTTTTTTATTGTTAATGCAAGATAATCCGGAATACCGAAATCATAACACACGCCTGCTTTTATCGAAGAATCAGAGCACTTTGTGGGTTTCATGGATGCATTGACAAACGGTCCTTCAAGGTTGCCAATTAGGATATCAGCTCCCTTGAGATAACTACCGATTGAATCTATAAAGATTTTACCACTGTCTGAGGGTATAATCCTTTTAGGTGTGTAAGAGCCGGGCATTATATCCCCGACTGCTTTGATATGTATCTGAGATTGGCTAGTACTTGGATATGACAGAAAAATCAGGAGTATTATGCTACCAATTTTTTTCAGGTTGTTGGTTAGCATTTACTTTCACTTTCTTTTTTAAATCTTTCTGTACTTTCTTTTCTTCATTCTTTAAAGCATTTAGTATTCTCTCAGCTTCATCCTTGGATATTTTCTTATCATCTTTTGGTTGCTGCTGTTTCTGTTGGTCTTTATTCTTGTCCTGCTTATCCTTATCGTTCTGATCTTTATTCTGATCATCCTTTTTATTCTTATCGTCTTTATTGTCTTTGCTGTCCTGCTTCTTTTGATCCTTGTTCTGATCCTTATTCTTATCATTCTTGTTTTGTTGGTTCTGTTGTTGCTGCTGCTGTTGCTGCTGCTGTTGTTGAACCATCATTCTTCTTGCATATTCAAGATTGTATTTAGCCTGATCATCCTTTGGAGCTAATTTTAACGAATTTTTGTAAGCTTCAATGCTCTTTTCGTATTCCTTTTTCTGAAGGTATGTATTCCCTAAATTGTAATATGCATTTGACTGGACTGACTTATCAGTCGAAGTTGTTATCGAATTTATATACTTATCGGTTGCTTCATCAAATTTGTTTTGTTTATATAGAGAATTTGCTGTGTTATAGCCTGCTCTGGTTTCCTTAGGATCAACTTCCTGAGCTTTCCTGTATTCGACTTCTGCTTCCGAATATTTCTTATCTTTGTACAGTTTATTGCCTGAATTGATATGCTTCTTCACATCTTGTGAATTTAACATAAATGGCATCAGTAAAGCGATAATAAAAATTATTATTCTCATTTGGATATCAAGCTCCTGGATTCTACAAATTTGTTTAACATCTGCATCAACTTGTTATTTCTCTCAGAAATTACTAGTTCAAATATTATCAGTAAAAGAGCCAAACCAAACAGATACTGGAATCTGTCCTCATAATCAGTGAATAACTTGCTCTTATACTCTTTCTTGTCAATCCCTGCCAATTTATCTATTAATTTCGATAAATCCGGATCAGTATTACCTGCAGCCAGAAAAGATCCATTTCCTGCAGATGCAATCTGGCTTAGCATTTCTGGATTCATTCTCGTTGTAACAAGCGATCCATCCTTATCTTTCATGAATCCTGTTCTCTGATTGTTGTTGTAAAGAGGTATTGGCGATCCCTGAGTTGAACCTATCCCTATTGTATTAACAACAAATCCTGCCTTCATAGCCTTCTGTGCTGACCCGAGTGCATCATCCTCATGGTTTTCACCGTCAGATATAATTATCAGTGCTTTTTTGACTTTATCATCAAAGCTGTAATTTTTAACTGCAATATCTATAGCCTGTCCTATTGCTGTTCCCTGTACCTGAATCAAATCAGGATCTACCACACTCAAAAACAGCTTTGCCGCGGAGAAGTCCGTTGTCAGTGGTAATTGTATGAATGCATCTCCTGCAAAAACTATTAACCCGATTCTGTCATTCTGAAGTCTGTCCACCAGTTTACTAATCGATTGCTTAGCGAATTCCAACCGACTTGGTTTAACGTCTTCTGCAAGCATACTGTTTGAAATATCCAGTGCAATTATTACATCAATTCCTTCTCTTTTAGATTCTTCGAGTCTGGTACCGATCTGAGGATTTGCTGTTCCAATAATTACTGCCGCAAATGCCAGCAGAACAATTCCTATTTTAATCCAGTTCTTGTATCTTGAATAATCCGGGAGTAAACTCTTTATCAGACTTGACTCACCAATGCGTTGCATTGCCTTATTCCTCAATCGGCGCATCAATAGCCAAAGGAGAAATATTACGGGAATTAATACCAATAAATAAAGATAAATGCTATTTTCGAATCTGAACATAATCCATTCTTTTAAATTATTATCGAATTGTTTGACGAAATTTTCTTACTAATAGTTTCAAAAAATTTCTCCTTATTAACAAAATTCCATTAATTTTGTATATCCTTTATTTATTAATCGTATCTGGTGAAATATGTTTAGATTATTTACCTTAGTCTTATTCGTTATTGCAATTCAATTCACAGCAAGTGCTAAACTCTTTGAAGCCATTGGTGATGCCGGTTTAGAGCAAGGTCAGTTGCTGGCAGTTGACCATCAGGGATATATTTATTTGGCTGGGAGTTTCATTGGAACTACTGATCTTGATCCCGGTACAGCAAAAGCTGCTTTCACGTCAACAGGTCCGACTACTACCGATATTTTTGTTGCAAAATACGATAAAGATGGAAAATATATATGGGGATTCAATCTGGGAGGTTTACAAAATGACACGCCGACCGATCTGAAAATCGACGATGCAGGCGATATCTTTCTCTGTGGCTCATTTACAGGTACGGTTAATTTTAATCCTAAATCTACAAAAACTCAGAAAATCAGTAAGGGGAAATCCGATGCATTTCTTGCTAAATACAATTCTGATGGTATTCTCGTCTGGGTGGATGCATTTGGAGGTGCAGGTGACGACATACCTACATCCATGTTTGTTGATATTCTTGGTAGCATTTCTGTTACCGGATATTTCGATCAAACTATTAATCTTGATCCTACTCTTCCACCAAATACTAATGCTATGTTCACCAGCAATGGTTTAACAGACATATTTGTCGCCAACTATAATGATTTGGGTGATTACGAGTATGGATTTTCAATAGGTGGTGCCGGCGATGACAAAGCCTATGCCGTTACACTTGATTCCGACTTAAGCATGATATTAGCCGGATCGTTTCAACAGACTGTTGACTTCGAAATTGGTGTTGACGAGTACCCCCTCACTTCATCGGGTCCCACCAATGGCTTCATTGTAAAATATGATATCATTGGAACTCTTATGTATGGCTATAAACTTACAACAATCGGTCAATCTGTTGTTAATAAATTGGTAATTGATGAATCGGATAACATTATCGCAGCAGGTACTTTCACTAGGCTTTGTAACTTCAATCCAAACGGAACAGCAAATCTTACTCCTAAGGTCAAATCCGATATATTTCTTGCAAAGTATGATGTTGACGGAAACTACATCTGGGCATACTCCACAGCCGCTGATAGTTTGAACACTATTACATCTTTATCAAAGGATTCAGATAACAATCTTCTTCTGACTGGAACATTTGCGAAGAGTATTAGCCTTGATCTTAAACAACATAAGAAGGTGATAAATTCTATTGGATCAAAAAATTGGGATGGGTTCCTGGCTAAGTACAACCAAGACTGTGATTTGCTTTGGACTGCCGGAGTCGGATACCCATACTCATTACCTCAAATTGGTTTGTCTTTTAATAATGTTGCTTTCGATGATTCAAAAAATATTATTACGACTGGTAATATCAATAATATCTCAACATTTTATACCGACAAGGAAAGTGTTGATTTGTCACCATTTGCCGGTGGTGTAGATGCTTTCCTTGTAAAATACACAAAAGATGGTTTGATAGGAACCGATGCACCTCCTACTCCAAAGTTAGTACTATCCACTCCCAACGGTGGAGAGAAATGGTCAGTCGGTAAATCAGCAAATATTAACTGGACTTCCGAAAATATCCAATCCATCAGAGTTGATATTTCTTATGATAATGCTGCTACATGGGAACTCATACGTGACAATGTTGACGCAGCATTCGGGACAATATCTTTATCAGTTCCGGATCATGTGTCAAATACATGCCTGGTAAAGTTAACAAGTAAACCCGAGTCTTCACCCACAGCTATAAGTGATGTTTCAAATGCTAATTTTTCTATTGTAAAAGATCCTGTGGCTTATATTGCTTTGCTTCAACCCAAGGGCGGGGAGCAGATCAAAATGGGATCTAACTATGAAATCAAATGGGAAAGTGCCCTGGTTGCAAGAGTTTCTATCTTGATCAGCTCCAATAACGGCACCACTTGGAACCAACTTTTCACTAATGTCGATGCAACACTTGGAAAAATCAGCTGGGATTTAAGCACAACCCCGGCAGGAACTCAATATAAAATTAAAATAGTTGATGACGATAACAAATCTCCTTCAGTTCAAAGTGATTCAGCCTTTACAATTTATGATGAAACAGATGTTAGTGATATTCTGATCTCAAACATAAGTATCTATCCGAATCCTGCTAATGACTTCATCGATGTGGAAGGAGTGCCGGAGAATAGCCGATTAAAGCTCATAAATTCACTAGGACAGGAGATTCAGCATCTTTCACTTAATGACAGCAACAATATCAGAATCGACCTCACAGGTCAGCAATCGGGCATGTATTTCCTAAAGATACAAAGCATAAATAAGGTTATTATAGAAAAAAATAGCAACGAAAAATTATCAATTGCGAGTTTAACTAAATTGATGACAGCAGTTATCGTTTTAGATAATTATAATT
>CAIOZA010000019.1 GCA_903862655.1 uncultured Ignavibacteria bacterium | reverse complement strand
ATTGCTAGAATCGAGATGTTATTACCAATAAAAATGGAAATTCACCCTAATCCTATTAATCAAGATGCCATTATCAATTATCATATCCCGAATGATGGAAATGTAAAATTAAGTTTATTCAACCAACTTGGACAGGAAGTAAACGTAATTGTAAATGAATATCAGAAGTCAGGACAGTATGACTATAAATTCTCTAGCGAATATTTTCAACTAAATAATGGATTATATCTAATGAGATTAATCTCTGGCAGTAAGATTCTAACTGAAAAATTATTTATTTTGAAATAGAAATAGTTGATCAAAATAACTCTAAGATAACTTTGAATTAAAAGATTAAGGAAACCCAAATGAAAAGACTTTATTTGTTTACGTTGCTTTTGTGCTGTTGTTCAACACAACTATTTTCTCAATTATTATGGAGAAACATGAACAGTATCTCAATGATTGGTTTCTCTGATAATGTTTATGCACTTACTAAAAGTGGCAATAATTTGATAGCTGGTACAGATTATATTGAAATGTACGATGGATCTTTTCTTTATAAGAAATATACTGGACAAGTATCTAGTCTTTATTCGAATGGATCAATTGTCTTTTCAGGAACTACAGCTGGGCAAATTTACTATTCTATAAATAATGGGATTAATTGGGGAACTTCTAAGATTGTTGGTTTAGACAGTATTGATGCATCAATCACTAGTTTTACAATGAATGGCAATATTGCTTTAGCTGGTATGGAGAAGATGGGTTTGATTGAATCGATCGACTCAGGGAGAACTTGGAGTATAGTTCCGAACACTTCAATGGAGAATATAAAATGTCTTTTAACAGTTGGGAATATATGCTTTAAGGGTATATATGGTAATGGGGTTTATTCATCTACAAATCAAGGATTTGACTGGACTGAAAAGAACTCTGGATTAACTAATAAAAATATCCTTTGTTTTGCAGTTAAAGGTAATGATATATATGCTGGAACAAAAGGAGGTGAAATATTTCATTCATCAGATCTAGGTGGAAATTGGATTTCTATTGGCTCAAATCAAATCAAAAAAGATATTTCGAGTATAGCAGTATCAGATAGTTTAATATTTGCAGGAACAAATGGTGGTGGTATTTATTGCTCATTAAAGAGTAGATACTTATGGAGTTATGTTAATTCAGGATTGAAAGAATATGTATTAAGAGATAGTGTAATTACTACTTTATTAATAGAGGACTCAAAATTTTACTGTGGTACTATTGCCAGAGGAGTCTATTTGTCAGATATAAATGAAATTTTTGTACATAGCTTATCGGATAATAAAATCTGCCAAGGTGATACAATGTCAATAAATTTTCATTTAAAAGGCAATTTTGGTGGGGGTGTAATTTTTAATGCTATATTATCTGATAAATATGGCAGTTTCTCTGATCCTGATACACTCGATATCGTATTCGATTATAAAGATTACACAATCAAAGCGTTTATTCCTCAAACAACATCATCAGGAAAAGGGTATCTTATTAAAATCGGTACAATGAATTATAGATATTTTGCGTATCAAAACCTTGACTCAATAACTGTATTCGCATTACCGCAAGTATATAAAATGGCTGGTGGTGGTACTTATTGCGAAGGTGATAGTGGTTTAATCATCGGATTGACCGGATCGGAAATCAATATGACCTATCAACTCTATCAAGACAGCAACAAATTAGGGAATTGGATTCTTGGAACTGGTATTAACATTGATTTTGGACTTATCAAAGAAAAAGGAATTTATCATGTTATAGCAACGAATTCAATATCTGGTTGTTCAAGTTTAATGAAGGATTCTGTAAAAATTAAAATTAATAAATTGCCGAATCAACCATATATTACTTTATCGAAGGATCGGTTAATATCATCTTATGCTCTTGGAAATCAGTGGTATTTTAATGGAAATATATTATTAGATTCTACTTCTGATATGATTTATCCTAGAGTTACAGGATATTACCAGACACAAATAAAAGAAGTAAATACAGGTTGTTTTAGTCGCATCTCAGACTCAGTTTTCTTTACATACACTGATGTTGGTGAAAACAATTCTAAAGGTTTTTATTTTAATATTTTCCCTAATCCAAGTTCTGATTTAGTTGAAATATCAAACATCGACTTTAAACATAGAAATGAATTCGCAAACCAAAATATACGAATCAGTAATATTTTGGGAGAAACCGTATTTGACGTACAAATTAAATATCTTGAATCCCTTAAAATTGATATTTCAAGTTTTAATAAAGGAATTTACTTTGTAAGGATTGGGGATAGAGTACAGAAGTTTTTTAAGCTTTGAAATTTATTATATAATACTATTAGCTCACATTGTTTAATTCCAAGTAATATTAATTAGCAACTTAATAAGCTCCAAACACATAAAGTCCATTTCCTGCCTTTTCAATGCCTCATGATTGAATTGCTAGTGGTGTTGCCTGGAATTACTGGGTTTATTAATGGAAACGTTCATATGATCGATTGTGTTTAGAAATATAATGTTCGTTACTACATTTTTTTGTTTGTTTAAGTTGATTAATCTACCCAATGAAATCAATAAGGATTTAGAGAGGTTGAGAAATTTAAGTGTATGTAATAAGAAAGGTAAAAATAAAAATCCACCGTAAGTCTTTGAAATTTCAGCATATTTATAAAAATAGTCCAGTGAGGGTCGGGGTGAGGACAATTCTGTATTTATTGTTCATCGGTATTTAATAATTGGTCATTGAAATGAGCTACGTAGTAGCGAAATCGGAATAGAAAATAAATCATCAAAACTGATCAAAGCTACGTAGGAGCGACTTGAAAAAAATGAAAATCACAGTGCACTTAATGCAAAAGAGGCAATCACTTTAATTTTGTCTCTACAACAATGTTAACTGTTCTGCAGAAGAATCTGCCTTCGGGTAGGTCATTATCCTGCAATATGATTTTCTCTCCCATTCCTTCGGCAATTGCTTTGGGGAATCCAAGAGCCTTCTTCGTGGCGAATGCACGCTCAATCGATAAGCGGAGATTATAGCTATCCTCGCCTGTACGGTCTGTGTGGCCTGTAATATAAATATCGGAATTTGATTTGATTTTCTGTTTGATATCATTAATAATCTTCAGATTATTGTTTTCGAGATCGGACTTATTAAAATCGAAAAGAATCAAGCTGTAACGGTCAATTTCTTTGTCGCCCTTCTTGTCCTTTTTCTTCTGTTTGACCGTTGTAACCTTAAATTGGATAGACTTTTCATTAGTACTCGATATGTGATTTTTACTGTCTTTAACAACAAGCTTATAGCTTAAATCGCTAGTAACATTTTTCAATATAATTAAGTCTTCATCAAGCTTCCAATCAGTAAATTTCCCTGTAATGGCATTAGATTTAATCACCTTAATCACTTTATCGCCGTTCTTAATAATTATATCTGCATTAATAACAGGATTATTTGATAAAACATCAGTTTTGAATCTTACTGTTGGAGGAGCAATTACCCTTAATGTATCAGTATATTGAATTGGTTTCAATAGTTCATCATTATCCGAATAAAGTTCTACTCTGCGGTTCTCTTCAATTTTTTCGGGTTCCTGAATCGGCGTAGATGGTTTATCAGGTAAATTTCTGGTTTCAATTGTTATTCTGTCCAACGAAATGTTCCATGTTTGATTCAGATAGTCACGCACCGATTCTGCGCGTTTTCTAGATAAATTATCATTTTCTTTCTCAGACGTAAATCCATCATTACAGCCTATAAGAGTTAAGTTTGCATCTTTCTTTTTTGACATTCTATTGCCAATCACATTGAGAATATCATAATAGCTGTTAAGAGTAGTGTTGTGAAACAAATTTGCTTCCTTGAAGCTTGATATCTCTGTTTTGCTAATCAGATCATAACGTGAAGGAATAGCATAAGATCCTTCCTTAAAAAAAACATAGTTTAATATTGGTTGTATCTTTGTTGATAGAAACTCTTCAATTTTGAAAACTGGTTCCTGAATTTCGTTACCGGAACTATCTACTCTTACAGCTGTGATAAATGGTTTCAGGTCAATAGTTGTCGGAACAAATATCGTATCGGTTCTCTGACTGGTTTCTGACGTAAGTTCAATATTCTCCTGATTAGTAATTTCAGTTTTTATGTTCACTAGTCCGGGAGAATACTGTTCTGCCGTTATTAATTCAGATTCGACTCTGATTGTATCAACTCTCTCAATCTTCTCATATTTCTTTATAAGTGTTGGTTTTGAACGGAAAACATACTTTAGAGATATTCCTGCGCTAAAAGAATTAATAGACCATTTGGGCACTTCAAATGAATTTACCACATTAGATAAACCGAGAGCGTAGTTGATCCTTGGTTCTGCCAGAATAGTCCGTTCCTTATTCAAAGGAACTTCATACGACAAACCGGCACCACAAGACATGATAATGCTGCTGGCATTTGCAATTGAACCGGATAATTCATTTCTGGTTCTTTTCTTTGTGTCATTACCGTTAGAATCAAGAAAGGTTCCTGCTCCAACAGGAAAAATGATTTTCTCAGTCTGATTATAGCTTGCTGTGGACATAAATCCTATGTAAAGACCTACTCCGACATATAAATTGGAAATAATCCGAAACTGAGCATAAGGTTCAAATCCTAGTGTCTTGATTTTAGCATCAAATCTATGTTCAAATCTTCCTAACTCAAAATTCTCACTATAAAAAATTGTTATAGAATCTGAATGTGTTAATAGTGCACTATGGTCAATATAGGACGCCCTTATACCTGCTCTGAAGAACCCTGAGAATGGATATTCAAATAATGCACCCAAAGCTAAGCCAGTACCATGTCCTTCCTCATGTCCTGGTGAACAGTTAGGACAACCGGGTATTGACGTAAAATCAGCATTATGAGAATTAAAATTGTAATTACCAAAAATTCCGATACGAGCAAAATCAGTACTAAGTCTTTCCTGTGAAAAAAGACAAACTGAATAAGTCATAATCACCAAAATAACTAACATTCTCTTTACTGTTTTATGTAAATCAATATACTTCAATCGCTTCACTTATGAATAAACAATCTTTTTGTTACTATTTCCGTGGGAGTTTGCAAGATAATAAAATATTGTCCATTTGGAAAGTTATTTAATGATATATTTTTGATGGAATGGCAATTGAATTATTATCAAAGTTAAAAAAGTCATAGTTCATATTTGAAAATGAGATTTATAATTAAGAAGCTATATCAAAAAATATAGATAGTTTGATTATGCCATTCAGAACGCAGTGAAAAATCTATTATTCATTCGATTCTTCGATTCAATCCATTTTGCTCAGGTTGAAATCATTTTTGCAAAGCACTTTTTGGTGGAATTTACTTTAGCTTCCCATCTCTCGAATCCTGATAAAGCATTGTATTGCTCGGATCGAGATAAATCAGATTATTAAAGACATCTCTGTTCGTATATGAGCTGAATATGGTCGCAAGTTCCTGAGCTTTTGTATCAAAAAATAATTGCATTATTACACTTGCACCTGAGAGCTTCTGCTTGAATAATACCATGTCTGAAAGAATATTCTCAAGACTCTTCAAGGTTTCATCTTTCTTACTTGCCATTTTATCTAATCCATCGACATAATATGCGAAAATAATCTTACGGAAGGGATAATTCTTCATATCCTGTAATTCAGATAGAAGGTTGTATTTAGTGAAATCACCTGGATTACTGACTGATTTAAATCCTGGAACATTATTACCTGCACCCATGTTCACTATGGATCTGGCATTGTCAAAGGCTTTATTTCCATCCAGTTCTCCATAAGTGTCAAGGTCATAGCCAATTATCAGAAGCATATAAAAATCAATCATACTAACAAATTCATCATAACGCAGAACATTATAGGTGAAATTAGCTCCTCTGGAATATTCAAAACTCCAAGTGTCTTCTTTCAATCGCAGATTAATTGACTGACCTTGATTGTCCTTAGGTCCATCCAAAACCCTTTTAGAAACAATAAACATTTTTCCGCTGAATCTGTTGTTTCTGCCACCAGACAGGTAAATATTTATTTCAACGGGAATTGGTTCACCTTCCCACTGTGTTTCAAGAAAGCGGTTATTGTTTATGTAATTTTGTAAATCGTTTGCCATCGAAGAAACACTATTCAAAGCTTCCATCTGGAGCTGGTCAGTATTTACTATGACTGTGGCTTTTATCTCCTGAGAAATTGTGGCAAGAGTTGAGCCGACAACAAAAATTACGAATATAATCAAATTCTTGATAGTCATATTAATCTCGTTTTTGTAATATTATGAAAAAGACGTTACCAAAATTATTAAATTTTTATTAGATTAGTCAAAATTAATTTAGTCAAAAATGATTATGAAATTATTTAAGCTATTAGTTATAATGTTCATTTTTATTTCGTTTAATTTTAATGAATTAAAAAGTGATATCGATCGCGATAAGCTTGAACTCATTCTTGCAAATATTTCAGAAAATAATGAGCTTTCAACAGCTTTAGATCAAATTGAAGAGCTTAATAAGAATCCAATCAATTTATCAAAAGCTAAACCATCATCCATTGCCGAAATACCAACAATTAATCTGATCACTGCCAGAAAAATTTCTTCACTGGCTATCTCTGCTAATTTCTCAATTAGTATGATTGCCGATAGCTTAGGTTTGGACGATGACAATCGATACATACTTGAGTTGTGCAGTTATGTAGAATCAAGACATCCTCAGCAAAAAATTGACAATATTTCATCCAGATTACGTGCTATTGAGCAAATGAACTATATCAGAGGTTTTGCTCAGGGGCAGTATTCTGGTTCAAGAACGGATTTATATCAAAGATATCAGGGGTATTTCTCTGGTCAGTCAGCTGGAATTTTATTAACCAAGGACAAAGGTGAAAGCTCATTAGCAAGCTTTTATTCAGGATATTTGTCTTTGAATTCCTATGGTATGAATCTGATAATTGGGGATTTTTATAATCAGATTGGTTTGGGAAATGTATTATGGTCCGGAAGTGGAATGGGCAAAGGAGCTGATGTTATTAATCCTGCAGGACAAACAGCTTTTCAAATAAATCCATTCAAATCAAGTTCAGAATATGGATTTTTTAGAGGAGCGGCATTATCCGGGAACTTATCAATAAATGAAAACACATGGATTTCTTTGAAAGGATGGTTTTCATCTGTCAATAAATCTGCATCAATAGATAGTGCTTCTAATTCTGCTACTTCCATTTATACTTCTGGACTGTTCCGCACTCAGACTGAATTAAGTAAACTAAATGCTCTGAATGAAAAAAATATTGGTAGTGCTGTTCAGCTTACATTTAATAAATTAATTATCGGAGGAACAGCTTATAGATTAATTTATAACAAAAACATAACCAGTGAATCTCATACCCAAATCAATGGAGAAGATGCTTTTATGAGTTCTTTGTTTACAACTTTGATAATCAATGATATGAGTTTTAGTGCTGAGGCTGGACGTGATGATGGAGGACAAATGGCTTATAAGGCTATTGCACAATTTATAAACCAATCTTTTGAATTGATATTTCACTTTCGTTCATTTTCCCCCGAATATAGAACACCGTTTGGTATGTTATTTGGAGAAGCATCTACTCCAAACAATGAAGTTGGATTATACTCTGGTTTACTATTAAAAGGAATGAAGAGCTTCAAGTTTGCAACATACCTTGATTTTTATAAATCCTATGAACGAACATATTATGTACCTGAGCCAATCAATGGCATTGATTTCTTAACCGAGTCATTATTTATTCTTGATCAAAAGAATGAATTGAAAATCAGGACAAAAGTTGAGAATAAGAAAGATATTTTAACAAATGCAGCTAATAACAAGATCATTTACAGAAGATCTCAGTATTATCTAAGAGGCGAATTCACCCATGAATTTAGAAATAATCTAACTCTAAGAACTAGGGCTGAAGTAGTATTTGTTAATTTCGAACAAAATAAGCCAAATGAAATGGGAACAGCCGTTTATATGGATGTAAAATATGGATTATTCGAAAAACTAAATATATCTGCCAGACTTGCCTATTTTTCAACTTCAAGCTTCGAGACAGCAATTTATCAGTTTGAATATACCGCACCAGGCATAATGTCAACACCACCATTGTATGGCAATGGGATCAGAACTTCAATAAATCTTGTATATGATCTATTTGAGAAAGTTTCAATCAGTTTGAAATATTCCTTAACAAAGAAATATAATGTTAATAATATTGGAAGTGGCTATGATTTGATTTATGGCAATCTTGATCAAAGATTCTATTTTCAGCTGGATTTGAATTTATAAGTTAATCATTAAATCGGCTTTTGGTGCCATTTAATATGATTGCCGGATCGATTAGCGAATAAGGCTTTTCTGTTCCAAAGTAATTCCCGCTATCATAAGGTCTGACTTCAGTAATTGGAGCTATATAAGCTTCCAGATGTAACATACATGTGAAACCTAAAGAAAGCAATTCACGAATATACTGAAGAGTATTATGTGATATGTTTTCTTCATTTAGAACATCGTTAATTCGACCAAGCATCTGACCAGCATTAATAAAATCTCCAATTCTTACAAATACTTCTGATAACTCTGCGTATTTTATATTCAAATTCTGAGGAGTTTTGATTGTAACATAGTAAGACGTATTCCAGAATAATAATTCATCAGGTTTCGTAAAAACACCTACATCAATTACCACACCACTCTGAATGGCGTATACAACAGAATTGGGTGGAGCAAAAATATCAACTCCACAATGGTACCTATCTTCGCGATTATCCCAAAAACATCCGGGAGTGCCCGGTTTCGGTAATTCCTGACTATAGCTATCTGGTACTGGCCAAATTTTCATAACTTATAATGACTTTTTAGTATTCATATTGTATAGACGAACTTGTTTGATAAATTCGACAGCAAAAGGTTTAGAATAGCCATTATTGCTGTCAAGTCTCTCCGGGTGCCACTGTACTGCCATTAAAAAAGATCTGCTCTTCATGTCTTGTAGTTCGATGGCTTCCGGCAAACTATCATTTGCCATTAAAGTCACTATCAAATCCTTTGCCAGTTTATTAATACCTTGGTGATGATAAGAATTTACTTGACCTTTTCTCAAAGATATAATTTTTGAAGTAGCAGAATTGTTATTAATTAGATATACATCATGCGTACAAATTTTCCCATCATCCGAACGATGTTTTATCTTTTTACCAAAATCTTCAGGAATATCTACAATCAACGAGCCACCAAGTGCGACATTCAGTATTTGTAATCCTCTACAAATACCGAAAATTGGAATTTTTTTCTTTAATGCAGAATCAATTATAGTGAATTCTAAAGAATCTCTCTTTAAATCTATCTCACATCTGTTTGCTTCCTCATTTTTATCATAGCGCTGGGGGTGAATATCAGGGCCTCCTGTTAGTAATAGACCATCGGCTTTCGAGATGATTTCCATTGCTTCTTTGTTGCTCTTAAAGTAAAGATCGATACAAACAATATTATTGTCGATAGATTTCAACCATTTGGCATATTGTTCATAATGTTCAGATCCGCTACCTTTAGAAATAGCAATTATTATTTTTTTATCAGGTAATTCTCTTGAACATGCTGTAAAGGTCAGGACAAATATTAGCAAAATTAAGTAAATCTTCAAGTAGATCAATTTTCTCAAAACAAACCTCATTTTTCAAATAGATCGTTAATTTTATTCAATAGCAAATCATATCCACTAGTAATCTGAATATCTACCGGATAAACAAAACACTTTATGTCATTTTCTTTTAATATATCGGCAAATTTAAGAATTTTTAAAGCATCTTTTTCTGTTGTGATTAAAATTTTAACATTGCTGTTGAGTGCCTTTTTAACGATATTATTAATATTAACATCAGTATAGTGATGATGGTCGGGAAATTTCAAGGCAAAAACCATACGAGGACAAAAATTAGTTACACTTTGAAAAAATCTTTCAGGATTAGCAATCCCGCAGAAAGCTAGTAGATTCTCGTCTTGATTTAGCAGAACACTTTTGTCATCCATTAGATATGGTATATAATTGGAAAAATTGAAACGGATAATCTTATCTTGATTTACATCATGAAGCAAAGCAGCATCTTGAATTGTATCAGGTATAAAAATTAAATTAGCTCTTTGAATCTCTGAAAAAGGTTCACGCAAGTATCCTTTGGGCACTACAAATGGTTCGTTAAAAGTGCGATTATCTAAAATTAGGATATTTAGATCTCTTTCTAAATATCTATGCTGGTATCCATCATCCAAAATTAAAATGTCCGAATCATTTTTATCGGCTTCCAGAGCCGCAACATATTTTTTTTCATGAACATAAACTGGAACGTTTAATTTTTTGTGGATCAAATACATTTCATCGCCAATTTCATACCAGTCTGTGTTTTCAGGATTATCTTTGTTGATCGATACCAGCCCTTTGTTTGTGCGTTTATATCCTAAACCAATAACTGTAGGTTTATAACCTAAATCAAGAATTAATTTACAAAGATAGATTGTCAGTGGAGTCTTACCGGTTCCTCCCATTGAGATATTGCCAATACTGATCAACGGTTTTACAGTTTTATAAGTTTTTATCTTATGCTCATCAAACCGCTTATTTCTGAAATTGACAATCAGTTCATAAATCAATGATGAAAATGATTTTAAAGATTTTAAGATTCTTCCAGTGAATTTACCATTAATCATAGTTAATTCAACTCCATTTCAAGTTCTTCAATTTTCATCGAAACTTCCTCTCGGTTCAGTGCAGGAGAAATAAATATAGGAGCTGATAAATTAATAATCACTTTGGCAAATGGAAATGGTAATAAAAACCTGTCCCAACTTTTAATAAAAAGCTTACTGCAATCTGATTGAATTCCACATAAGATGATGGGTACATTAGCTCTTTGAGCTGCTACTAAAGCTCCTGCTTTCATCTTGTAAATTGGACCCTTGGGTCCGTCCGGAGTCATTACAATCAGATTATTTTTTGCTTCGGCAGTTATTTCTTCTAAAAGTTGTTTGCTGTTTTGATTCGATGAACCTCTGAGTAGTCTATAATTCCATAAGCTAAGCAAATAAGATAAAATCTCTCCATCTTTGCTAGGGCTCACCACTCCAATTGGATTATGCTTTCGGAAAATATACCATCCCGGTAGCATCTTTCCATGCCAGAATACTACAATAGCATTTGATTTTGGCAGATTGCCTGAAATTTTAATCCTCCAGGTTCTGACAAGAAGTGCAATAAGTAGAGATGCAATTTTGTATTTGAGTTTTACTTTTTCCATTAATTTAAGTCAATTCTACAATTTTTGATGCAGCTATGTCTGATGCACCTTTATTCCCAAGCAATTTTTTTATAGTCCGATAATTGTCTTGAATTTCTTTATATCTTTGAGGGTTTTGCAGAATTTCAATCAGATCCTCAACAATGGCTTTTGAATTTGCTTCCCATTGAATGAATTCATGTATAATTGGTTTATTCGTTAAGATATTAATTAAAGACAGATACTTAATATCTACAAGATTACGAGTTATCCAATATGAAAGAGAAGAAGTCTTATAAAACATGCTAAAAGGTAGTCCGCATAAGGCTGCTTCAAGATTTGATGTGCCTGTTTTGATAATACCGGCTTTGGCATTCAGCATCATTTTTCGGTTATTGAAATCAAAATGAATATTTGGTGTATTCCTTTTAATTAGTTCATATTCTTTTACGTCTAAGGATTTTGCTGAGGCTAACGATATGGAATAATCTGGTAGTTTTTGGTTGATTTCTTTAGCAATATCAATAATCAATTGAGAGTGTCTCGATAATTCTTGTTTTCTACTCCCAGGAAAAATCACGATATTATTTTGTCTGCCTTCAAACTCGGGAAAATTGTCAGGGATTGTTGGATCATCAAGAAGTGGATGGCCGACAAAAGTTGTCTTTATTTTATGATTAGTAAAAAATTCCTCCTCGAATGGAAAAACGACTAGAAGTTGATCAACAATCTTCTGCATCTTAATAGCTCTTTTTTTACCCCATGCCCACAATTGTGGAGCAATATAATAAATTACTGGAATATTGATTTTGTGAGCAAATTCTGATAGTTTGAGGTTAAACCCGGGAAAATCTATTGGGATAAATGCATCGAATTTTGATTGAGCCAATATTTTTCTGCAATCTGAAAGTAAATTCCTAAAAAAAATAATTCTTTTAGCAACTTCCCACATACCAATAACTGAAATTTTTTCCATCGGAACAATAGAAATCAATCCTACCATAGCCATTGCCGGTCCACCAATACCAACGAATTCAATATTTGGATTGATTCGTTTCATTGAATTAATTAACCTTGCACCATGCATATCTCCGGAAGGCTCACCTGCTACAATGAAATATCTTTTCAATTAAATAACCTGGTTAAATCATAAACTACAAAAATACTTAACTTTTTGACAAATAATGAACAGATTATACATTTATCGAAATTTGATTTTGTGGATAATCAGTGGTGCTGAATATTTATTTTTGTTCCACGAAAAATGATAAAAGCATTACAATCACCGGAAATAGAATAAGGAATTTATATATGTGCGATTTTGTACATTTGCATAATCATACTCATTACTCACTTCTTGATGCAGCATGCACTCCTGAGCAGTTGATCAAAGAAGCTAAGAAATATGATCAGAAAGCTCTTGCTCTGACAGATCACGGAGTAATGTTTGGTTGTCTTGAATTTTATTACAAAGCAAAAAAAGAAAAAATTAAACCTCTAATCGGCTTCGAAGCGTATGTCGCTAATGGCAGCAGGTTCGACAATACTTCCGGCAAACAAAAATCAAAAAGGAAAAATTATTTCCATCTCTTGCTGATTGCAAAGAATATGACAGGATATAAAAATCTGTTAAAACTTACTACTTTGGGCCATACAGAAGGTTTCTATTATAAACCAAGGATTGATGAGGAACTAATAGCAAAATACAGTGAAGGAATTATCGCTTGTACTGCTTGTCTAGGTGGAGTAATCAATGCACATCTGGTTGATGGTGACTTTGAAACTGCTATGAAAAAGGCTCAATTTTATCAAGATGTATTTGGGGATGATCTTTATCTTGAATTACAGAATCATAATTTACTTGAAGATCCAATTATCTTGAGAGATATACCAATAATTGCAGAGAAATTGAATATAAAGATGGTTGCCACAAATGATATTCATTACATAAAACAAGAACATGCGATTGCTCATAACGTCTATCTTCATATTAAAGACGCTTCATCAAGTAATTCCGAGAAAATTGATATCACTCAGTTAAGATATCGTACTGCAGAAATGTACTTTAAATCTTCCGAACAGATGAATGATCTTTTCAAGGATTTTCCTGGAGCAATCGAAAATACTAACGAAATCGCGGATAAATGTGATCTGGAATTTGAACATAAATATTTCCTGCCAAATTTCCCTATTCCTGAAGTCAGTAAATCTGTTACTTTGGATGACTATCTTACAGAACTTACTTGGATAGGAACTCATGAAAGATTTCCAGAGATTACTAAAGAGATAGAAGACAGATTAAAATATGAGCTTCAGGTTATTCTGGATATGGGATTTGCTGGATACTTTCTGATTGTGCAGGATTTCATAGTTGCCGCAAAAAAAATGGGGGTAAGGGTAGGACCGGGCAGAGGATCAGCTGCAGGAAGTTTAGTCGCTTATGTTCTGGGAATTACTAATGTAAACCCATTACCTTACGATTTGCTTTTCGAGAGATTCCTTAATCCTGAGCGTGTAAACATGCCTGATATTGATATTGATTTCTGTGATGATAAAAGAGAGAAGGTAATAGAATATGTCAAACAAAAGTATGGAGTGAATTCAGTAGCTCAGATTGTTACTTTTGGAAAATTATCATCTCGCGCTGTTCTCAAGGATGTTGGTAGAGTTCTTGGAATCAATCATAATCTAATAAATACAATTACTGCGAAGATACCTGTAATTCAGGGTAAGGTTACTCCTATCAATGATGCTATTAAAATGCATGATCTGAAATGGGTTGTCGAATCTGAAGATATTGAAATGAAACAACTAATTGAGTATTCATCTCTTCTGGAGGGGCTCTTCCGCAACACATCTACTCATGCTGCCGGAGTTGTTATTACACCGGGTGATGTTGTTGATTATGTTCCTCTTTATCAGTCACCTAGTTCTAAAAATCAGGGCGTTGATATAGCTACTCAATATGGGATGAAAGACCTTGAAACTGCTGGATTGCTCAAGATGGATTTTCTTGGTCTGAGAACTCTTTCAATCATAGATAATACTCTCGAAATGATAAAGAATAATCATGGAATTGATATTGACGTAGATACTATTGATTTTAACGATGATAAGACTTATGAGATATTTTCAAATGGTCAGACTCTAGGTGTTTTTCAGTTTGAATCTGATGGAATGAAAGAATTTCTCAAACAATTAAAGCCGAAAGATATTGAAGAGATTACAGCTATGAATGCTCTTTATCGTCCTGGACCAATGGAAAATATTCCCGAGTTTATCGAAAGAAAGTTCGGAAGAAAATCTATTGAATATTTGCATCCAACTATGGAAAATTCATTAAACAAAACCTACGGAGTTATTGTTTATCAAGAACAGGTCATGCAGTTAGCAAGAGATATTGGCGGTTTTACTCTGGGCCAATCAGATATTATTCGTAGAGCTATGGGAAAAAAAGACGCAAAAATGATGGCTGAACAAAAGGCGAAATTTGTTGAAGGAGCAATGAAAAATGATTTTACAAAAAAAATTGCTGAGGAAATATTTGATTTAATTGAAAAGTTTGCTCAATATGGTTTTAATAAATCGCATTCACTGGCGTATTCAATTTTGGCATATCAGACCGCTTGGCTCAAGGCTCATTATCCAGCTGAATTTATCGCTGCCAACATGACTGCTGAACTTAATAATCAAAGCAAGATTGTAGATTTTATGGTTGAAGCCACTAGTCTGAACATCCAAGTACTTCCACCGGATGTAAATAATTCAACTTCAAAGTTCAATGCAATTGGCAATACAATCTACTTTTCTCTGGCAGGAGTCAAAAATGTTGGTAGTGGTGCCGCATTAAATATCATGAATGATAGAATCAGCAATGGATCGTACTCATCCATGTTTGATTTTGTATCCAGACTTGATAGTAAAATGGCTAACAAAAGAGTGCTTGAAGCACTAATATGTGCAGGTGCTTTCGATTCAACAAAAACCGGAAACAGAGCCACTTTGTTTTATGGTGTTGAAATGGCTATCGACTATTCTAAATCCTCAAGCAAGCCTTCAAATGATATGGATAGCTTATTCATGGGTACTGCAGAACATACTGAAGTTAAAGAACCAAAGTTAACTGATCGTCCTGAATGGGAAGAAAGATATAAATTATCAAAAGAGAAAGAGTATTTGGGATTCTATGTGTCTGGTAATCCATTACAAAGATATAGAGGCCTAATCGAGACACTTTCTACCATTAAATTTGATAATCCTGATAGCAAACTTATCGGTGAACAAGTAAGGGTATGCGGAATAATCACCGAGATACAAACTAGGCTTGATAAAAAAGGTAATACTTTTGCATTTGTTAAAATTGAGGATTTGACAGCTAAAGCCGAATTAATTTTCTGGAGTGAATCTTACAATCGAAATGCTCATCACTTGAAAGAAGATGTAATTGTTATTTGTTTGGGTAAAGCCGAAAGTGATGGTGAAACTATAAAGATAATTGTTGATAAAATAATGCCTTTGGGCGATGGTATTATTGAATATTCCAGAGGATTCAATATTTCGCTTGATTCTCAAAAGCATACTGAATACGATATGATGTCATTTTTAAAACTATGCGATGATCCTTCTGCCAAAACACTTATTAATTTTTTTGTTACTGATAAGATATTGAATACCAGAAGAAAACTTATAGCCGAGGAAGTTAATTTGCCGATTAATGAAAAGACTATAAATAAAATTCTTGATATTTTTGGAAAAAATAATGTTAAATTAATAACTTCTTTATAGGTTATTTGGAGCAAAAAATGAAAACTTTCAAAATTATAGCATCCTGGGTAGTAGCAATTATTATCGCCCTTGTCTTAATGAGCCTACTCTTGTCCATGTTGAGACTTGCTTTTTCTGTGATATTTAATATTAGCATGATTATCCTTGTTTTGTTAATAGCTTTACCATTATTTGTAATTATTCGAAAAAAATTATTTAAATAAATATGAAAAAATTTCTGATAATAGGCATATTTCTTATCATTTACAGTGGTTCAGTTTATTCAGAATTGAATTATCCTCGTGCAAGTGATTATACAATCAGTCTTGCCAGGATGTTCAGTAAAGAAATATTTGAACTCAACGGTCTTCCGTACATGAATCCTCTTGTAGAAGCTGTAAACTCTACGTCAAACTCCGGTTTTTATAATCAGGCTTATATTCCAAAAGATGTTAGTAAGCCTTATTTCAAAATCAGTGTCAACGGCATGATGGGTTTTATTGGTGATGGACAAAAAACTTATACCCCTAAAATCCCTCGAGCTGAATTTGATGCTACTGAGTTGCAGAAATATGTTGAATTACAGATGTTACCTACACCTGGAATAAAGACAATAAAGGACACTGCAGGTTTACTGGCCTACGCATTCAAAGTATATCTTAATCAGGCTATTGTAGGAGGGTCAATGACTCCACCAACTACTGCACCGACAATTCTGGGAAAAGGCCAGTCAAGAATTTTCATTCCAACTTATGTTCTGGATAGTCTTGTTCAAACTTATCCTGTAATTCCATTACTCAACAAGCCTCTTTGGTCCCTTTTGAGTGATTCAATGAAAGCGACTATTTCAAATGCAATAAAACAATTTCCAACAGTTTACACTTTACCTGATGGAGCAGATTTACAGAGAATTTATGCAGTAGTTCCACAATTCGAAATAGGTTCAATCTATGGTACAGAACTTATGTTGAGAATAATTCCCCCAGTTGATTGGGGACCGACTATCGGAAAATTTGCATTTTGGGGAATCGGGTTGAAACACAGTATTTCTCAATATTTTCCTGAAAGATGGTTCGATCTTGCCTTTCAGATTGTTTACCAGGGAACAAACTTAAAGAATATAGTAGGTGTCACTCAAGCAACTCTCGAAGCAAATGGCACTATCTGGAATTTTAATCTGCATGCCAGCAAACAATTTGAAGGAATTCTTGATGTCTATGGTGGTTTGTCTTACGATATATTTAATATAAATACCAATTATCAATTCACTCTCCCGGTTGAAGTACAATGGCAATTAGGATTACTTGAAGCAATTGATTTGGGAAAAGATTCTCTGGGCCAACCATTAAGACGAATTCTCCCTGCCGATCCATCAAGAGGATATACAGGTGATACTCAACCGCAAAATGTTGTTCTAAGTTTGCAGGATAAAAGATTTAAAGTTACCCTTGGATTAGCAAAGCAAATTTCAAATTTTAGATTTTTTGTAGAATATAATTACAGCAAAATGCATTTATTAGCTGGTGGAATTCAGATAATACTTTAAAAAAGATACATCGAAATAGAAGGAAATAATAAATGGCAAAGATCATTGATGGTAAATTGATTTCAGCTCAAATCAAAGCTGAACTCAAAGAAAAAACGGCAAAGCTGCTTGAAGAGAAGGGAATAATTCCTGGATTAGCTCTGCTATTGATTGGTGAAGATCCTGCATCTACTATTTATGTCTCTTCAAAAGAGAAATCATGCAAAGAAATTGGATACAATTCGATTGTAAGAAGAGAGCCAGCAACAATAACTGAACTTGAAGCATTAAATATAATCGATCAGTGGAACAAGGATGACAAAATTCATGGCATTCTGGTTCAATTACCAGTACCCAAGCACATCGATGAACAAAAAATTATACTAGCCATTTCTCCTAAAAAAGATGTTGATGGATTCCATCCCGAGAGTTTTGGTAGATTAGTGATTGGTATGCCTGGATTTGTTTCTTGTACTCCCGCCGGCATCATGGAATTATTAATTAGATCCGAAATAAATCTGAAAGGTAAGCATGTCGTCGTTGTAGGTAGAAGTAACATTGTTGGCAAACCCATTGCAAATCTATTATATCAAAAGAATCCACATGCGAATGCAGTAGTTACAATCTGTCATACAGGAGCAAGCGATTTGAGGCAATACACAAAACAGGCTGATGTACTAATTGCCGCAGTTGGCGTACCGGAAATAATTAAGGCCGATGATGTTAAAGATGGTGTTGTGATTATTGATGTTGGAATTAACCGTGTTGATGACCCAACAAAGGAAAAGGGTTATAGAATTGTCGGGGATGTGGATTATGAAGGAGTGTTTTCAAAGGCTTCTGCAATAACTCCTGTGCCTGGTGGTGTTGGACCAATGACAATAGCAATGTTACTAAGTAATACTTTCAAATCTGCCTCAGGAGGATTTTAATTGCCATACAAAAAACAGAATATTGACTATATTTTTGAAGATGAAGATATAATTGTTTTATCAAAACCTGCAGGAATTTTAACTATTCCAGATAGATATGATAAAAATGCATTAAATTTAAGACACATTCTAACTGAAAAATACGGGCAAATTTTCGTTGTTCATAGATTGGATCGTGATACTAGCGGTATCATGTTATTTGCCAAAAATGCTGATTCTCATCGCAATCTTAGTATGCAATTCGAAGCACTTGCTGTCAAAAAAGTGTATCACTGTATTGTCTCGGGTGCTGTAATAAATGATGAAATGGAAATCGATATTCCACTAATGACTGATCCGAACGACAGGGGTAAAACAATCCCTAGTGTCAGAGGAAAATCATCATTAACAATAATGAGAATAATTAAAAGATATCGATCGGCTTCACTGGTTAAATGTTTGCTAATTACTGGCAGACATCATCAAATTAGGGCACATCTGGCGGCAATTGGTCATCCGATGCTTGTTGACCCTATGTATGGTAAATCGGATTGTTTCAAGCTGTCTATGATTAAAAGGAAATATAATCTCCAGAAGAATACAACTGAAATCCCCTTAATCTCAAGAGTTTCAATGCACTCCAAAGATATAGGATTCAAGCATCCATCTAGTAATGAGGAAGTTGAATACTCATGTGATTACCCAAAAGATATTGAGGCTACAATTCAGGTTCTTGATAAATATTCTTCAATTTCTTAATTTTTCTAAGTATTTCTCTCTATTTCTTTATGCTATAAACTGTGATATTTTTGTAACAGTTCATAAATAAGCAGAGAAATAAAATGAATTATACAGAAAATTCTGAACAATCGAAAAAAAATGAAACTATTAAACTGAGGATACAGGCTTTGGACATAAATAAAGCCATGAAGTTTAAAGCTCATCTGATTTCTGATTTTCTTTCGTTTACTCCTGTTTTTCAAGAAGACAAAGTCGATAACTCTTTTAATAGAATTATTCAGAATGAAATGTCTTTATTAACGAATGAAACTCTGGCTTTTTCCCAACTACAAACTCTAACAGAGACGCCTAGTCATTATTCTGATTCTGCAATAGGTATTCCGATGCAAATCAATTGTGTTGTAAAAAGTACAGCAGTCGATAGTATCGGAAGATTAAAATCTGATTATAAAAATGAATTTACTGGAAAAATATTAAATTTATTAATTTAGTAAATCATTCGTCTAATACTCTACATCAAATTGTATTTTTAAAAATGAATACTTTTAGCTATTTTTATAAGCTTTTTTAAGTTTTCATGTAATTTTTTGAATGTTTGATGTGTCTTAGTATTTAGAAAGATTTTAAATTTTTAAAAGGTTTTAAAATGAAGAATAGTTGCTTACCAATTTTATTATTAATTGGATTGTTTTCTTGTAATACTGCATTCTCGCAATATGATGCACGGCAGTTTCCATATTATCTGAAATTTGATGCAGATAAAAGTGATATTGTATTTGCTAAGCATCATGCTTATATCAGAGGGGATGCTCCTCTTGATAACACAAAATATCCATTACCGGATAATATGTTATCCGAAAATGGATTTAAACTTATCAATATCTCTGGTAATCAAGGTTCGCAGGATGAAACTTGGATTACTTTAAATCCGAACAACCCACTTAATATTGTTGGCTCATCTAACAACATCAGATATAATCATAGTGGAGTTGGCTACAAAATGGCTGCTTACTATACTCTCGATGGTGGAAAAACTTGGGCTATTTCAACAACTCCATCCAACATAAATGTGCATATAGCTGCATCAGGAAGTATGACTAATTTTGATCCTGGATTAGCTTTCGATACCAAAGGTAATCTCTATTATTGTTATGGTTTTGCTCAGGTGGGTTCCAATAATGATGAAGGAGATAATGGAGTATTTGTCAATAAATCAACTGATGGCGGAAAAAATTGGGACATGCCTGTACCTGTTGCTCTCGAAAATGCAGGTACAAAAGGTCAGGCTTTTCATGACAGATATTCAATAGCTAGCGATGTGAATGCTTCTTCGCCATACAAAGATAGAATATATATAACTTGGCAGAGATTCGTTCAGTCACCTGGAGTAATGTTCGCATACTCATCTGATTATAACGAAAACTGGACATCACCCTTACCGCTTCCGGGCAGTAGCAACGGAACCCAAGCACCAATGCCTGCCGTTGGTCCTAATGGTGAAGTTTACGTTGCATGGAGACAATCTGATATGGAAAATTCTACTAATATGATGTTCCAGAGATCAACTGATGGCGGAAAAACTTGGCTTAGTAGTGCCAGAACTATAGCAAATGTTAAAAATCTAGGAACAATAAACTCTCAAAGCGGCAGAAATGTCTTAGCCGATAAGCAGAGCATCAGAGTAAGTTCTTGTCCCTATATTATCGTAGACAATTCATCTGGACCAAGAAGAGGTACTATCTATTCAGTTTGTGCTGGTAAAGATGCTGATGGAAATTCACACACTTATTTATCAACATCAACCAATAAGGGAGATAATTGGAGCCCTAAAGTACAGATTGATGATAACACTATTGGAACTGATGTGTTTTTCCCGTCAGTTTCAGTTGACCCTGTAACAGGTATGATTTCAATTTTTTACTATTCATCACAAAATGACTCAAAAAATCAGGGAATCGATGCATATTTAGCAGTTTCTTTTGATGGACTCTCTTTTAAAATTTTCAGACTGACACCTACTACATGGTTTATAAAAAGTGCTGGTGATGTCAGCTACCAAGGAACGGGTAATTATTATTGGGGAGACTATTCTTCAATAACATCATACAATGGAAAAATTTATCCTTGTTTTTGGATGCCCAACTCTCCTACATCAGGATATAATACTGTCACTGCTTATACAGCTGACATTTCCGCTCTACCAATGCCTCCCCAGAACGTAACTTACAAGAATAATTATCTACAGCCTACAAAGGTTGAATTAAATTGGATTGATCCAACTACTAACAAGCTTGGAGGAGCAATAGGTACTTTTAAGATAATAATTTATAAGGGAACAAATAAAGTTGCTGAAGTTGATCCAGGAGTTCGTGCCTATACTGATAATTCAGCTATTGAAGGTCAGCAATTCACTTACACTCTCTCGACAAAGACATCTGATGGACAGGAAAGTGAACTTGTAGCAATATCTGGTATCGCAGGAGGCTCTACTATTCCCAAACCACCAACTGATCTTACTGCTAAATTAGCTTCCACTGGTATTACTGTTAGCTGGAAGAATCCGGAGACTCATGATGATGGATCCATCCTCAATGATTTCTCCAAGATTAATATTTATATGGATGGTATTCTTACTAAAGAAATTGCAATGACCATCGACGATGCTGGAAAATCATTTTCACAGTTAATTACACTACCCACAGAAAAGTTTTATAAGATTCATTTATTAGCTGTAACTAACAGAAACAGTAAAACGGTCTTCAGCACATCGACAGATACAGTTTATTGTTATGCAGGAGCTCCGCTAACAACTTTAAATGAAACTTTTGATGATACTACTAAAATGATAGCTACCTATAAATCTGGAGCTACTAGCTGGGGAATAACAAACAAAGCCGCTGAATCAATGCCCAATTCATTTACTGATTCACCATCTGGCAACTATCCAAATGGAAAATCAAATTCTGTTGTTTTTGCACCAGTTGTTATTAAGAGTACGAACTCAACTCTATCATTCTCCCATATTGCACTAATCGAAGTTGGCGATTTTGGTATTGTCAGTGTTTCCACTGACCTTAAGAAATGGAATGATATAATAGCTTTTGATAAAAATCGGACAACTGACTGGAAAACAGATGTTGCAACCAGCTCCTGGTTTCGTGAACATAGAACGTTAGCCTCGTATGCTAATGACACTCTTTACATACGTTTTACTATGACTGCAAGCCCTATAAAGGCAAATGACGGCTGGTATATTGATAATCTAACTTTGGATAGCGATCCTAATTCAGTAGATGAATTATCAAGAATTTACGATGGAATGAACATGTTGGTTTCTCCAAATCCTTCAAATGATATCACTAATCTTGATTTGATGATTACACAATCTGGCATTCTCAATATTGATTTATTTAATATTCTTGGTAACAATGTTAAGAATATTTATAATAATTCAGTGGATGCTGGAAAGTTCAATTATGACGTTGATCTTTCAAGTCTGGTAAGCGGTGTATATCAGTTTAGAGTTACTTTAAATGGAGTTTCAAAGACGTTCCCTATTGTAGTAAATAAATAATTATTTATTGAATCTGTTATTTTTAAAAAAAGCGGTTAAAACCCGCTTTTTTTTATTTTTTATACAGCATTTCAAATCCAGAAACGTAAAAAAATTGGTTTCCTGAATATTTAGTATTAGTTTAGTATAAAATAAATATTAGTTAATACTAAAATGGGAAATATTGTGAATCTCTTCAAAATTCTATCATTGATCTTCTTAACCGAGATTATATTCTTTGGAAATGCATTAGCCGACCAAAGATCTTATGTATGGACTTATGAATACCAAACTTTATCAAAAGGTTCATGGGAACTGGAATATTATAACACTATATCAGCAAATGAATTAAATCATTTTAAAGGGAATACCACAACTCAACATCAAATCGAGCTTGAAGTAGGAATGAGTGAAACTTTTGATTTTGGTATCTATCAGATATTTTCTCAAACTGGCGAAGGTGGAATTCATTATGATGGTTTTAAATTTCGGGGGAGATATAAACTATCATCAACCGGGAAACTTTTTTTCAATCCACTTATTTATTTTGAATATCAGGGGGTACCCGATTTTCAGAACCATACCTTCGAATTCAAATTAATTTTAACCAAGGACATAGGCAGCTTTAATGTTGCTCTTAATCCATATATTGAATTTGAAAAAGAAGGAGCAGGTAAATGGGAATTCAAACCTCAATATGCTTTAGGAGTTAGTTATGCAATTAGTGATAAATTGAAATTTGGGATTGAATCAAAAGCGAGTGAAGATGGAGTTTATTTGGGCCCAACCCTAGCTCATGGAAGCAAAGATATATGGGTAGCACTAAGTCCAACATTCAGTGTAGGTAAGGCCAAATCTGGACAACCGGAGTTCTATCTAAGGCTTCTATTAGGTTTTGGAGCTTAATTATTTCAAGAGAGGCTTCATTAAGTATAAAGCCTCTCTTGAAAATAAAGTCTATTAAAGAAAAATTACAATGCAGCTATAGCTTCTTCGAGGTTCTGATATAATGGGAATATTAATGACAGCTTTGTTATTGAAAAAATATTTGCAATATAATCACTTGTGTTACAAATTAACATTTTGCCATTTCCTTTTTCTAAAAGAGCATTTGCTGATAAAAATGCACCCAAAGAAGTAGAATTCAAATAATTCACACCTTTTAGATCAACAATTAGATTTAGATTTTCTTCAGCACCAATTTCCTTAAATTTGTCTCGTAGTTCGTCTACTTCTTCTACTCCAACAAAATCTCCTGCTAGTTCAATTACCTTGTAACTGTTGTAATTATACACTTCAATTTTTGTCATATGACTCCCCTGAATTTATTATTTTCTGTATATCATCTAATTTAGTAACTAAAATTAAGAAATTTTAAATTAATATCAATATGATTATTTAAACTTTTTATTAATAATCTCACGATATGAGTCGTAGATTGTCTTGACATTCTGCTCCCAAGAATATTTTATTTGAATACTATTCCGGGCATTCTTTCCTAATCTTTGGCGTTTATAATTGTCACAGAGTAGCATAGTAATAATATTCGAATAATCTTCAGGATTGTCACAACGGAATAGTCCTTCATTTTCTCCGGCATCTATTCCCTCAGCCGCAATTGATGTAGCTATAACCGGTAGTTTCATAGCCATGGCTTCCAGTATTTTTATCCTTATTCCTCCTCCAACAAATAGAGGTGAAATGTATAATGATGCCTGATCTAAATAGGGTTGTACCTTGTCTACATATCCAACAAGATTTACACCTAATTCACTGTAAATGCCTAAGCTCGCAGGAGCATCTTTACCAATCAGGTTCAAGGAAATATCTGGAATGTTTGATCTTAGTTTAGTCATAACATTTTCTATAAACCAAACAACTCCATCTAAGTTATGTCTCCAATGATAAGTAGTAGCTAAAACTAATTGATTAGGTGATTTGCGGACAGAATCATCAGGAGTCCATTCTTCAATATTAACTCCCGCCGTTGATGTTATAATATGTGAATTTGGTGCTAGTTCCAATGCTCGATTTCTATCTGGTTCAGTGATTGAGAACAAAACATCAAACTGAGGATATGTGGATCGCTCATCGAGTTTAATCTTATTTGCTTGAGATTGTATATATTTTCTTTTTAAAGAATGGCTCGGTAGAACATCTGCATACCTTTGCCAAATGAGATGTTCAATGTTATGTAATCGTAGTCCTGCTGGAATATTAAATTTCTTTTTCAGATGTAGAGCTGTTGGAGCCATACAAGAATGGTCAGCGTGTATTATGTCGAATTCGTTTGATTTGACAACAGCTTCAAGATAAGCTAATATATCTCTGTCGTAATGTTTCGAAAAATAGAGCGATTGCTTTCTAAATAGTGACTTTAATATCCTGTAAGCAGTATTCTTTGTTGAGTGTTCGTAAATTAGTGGTTCCGCAAATTCATCAATCAGGTATAAGTCAGGATCAAATTGAGAATAATCATTAAAACAAAAGAATGTAACTTCTGCTCCCAAATGTTTGAATTGTTTCGTAATATTTGCTATTCCAATCTTTCCACCGTCATCAGGAGGAAATGTAAATCTGGGAGCTAGCTGAAGTATTTTTATTGTTTTTTCCACATTCTTCTAATCTTTGAAGTAACCACCTGCTTGAAATATCTAAACTGAGTATTTGCTAGAGAAACACCTAGTGTTATGTCATATAGTTTGTCGTCAGGAACTATTCTGCGTTCATTTCTAAAGGTAAAAAATATTACTGTAGTCATAGAAAAGAAACATTCAATTATTGAAAGAATTGGATATTTCTTAATTATTCCCATCAGTAACTGATAAAAGAATTGTTGTATTGTACGAGGAATAGCTATTCTTGCCGGGAAATACCGCCAATTATAACGCATAAACTGCCTTGAAGTCCATATCCATCTATTCGGATCATCTCTGTCGAACAGCGAAGCATAATGCAAAGTATGAATATTGGGAAAATATCGAACATTAAAACCGGCAACTATTGCTCTGGTACAGAAATCTAGTTCCTCAAACCCAAATTCCCAGAATCCACCGATTTTATCGAAAACTCTTCTTCTTATTGCTGCACCTGTTCCCGGGAAAAAGTTTGCCTTATATCCATCATGAGGTACATTTTGTTTATCGCAGGCTAAAGGATACCAATCCCATGGTTCGAATCCTTTGCGAACTTCTATATCTTCTGTAGAAATAATGTCTATATCAGGATGACTTTCGAAAATATCTACTGCCATTTGGAACGCATTCTCGCTCTCGGGGTGAGAATCGCTGTCTGTTCTCCAGATTACATCTCCGGTTGACATTTCAACACCAATATTAATTGTTCTTATGTCGAAATTCTCTGGTAGCCAAAGATAAGTAACTGTTGGAAATTCTAAAGGAATCATTTCTCTTGTGCCATCAGTTGAGGCATTGTCAACTACTATTATTTCTTTGTTCTCATATTTCTGGTTAAGATAACCTTGGATTGAGGTTCTTACATCATCTTTCCGGTTTCGTGTTACGATTACAACGCTAATTCTCATTTAATAACTTAATAAATTATAAAACATCAAAATTAAACAAAAAAATCTAATTGATTTCAGGAAATATGAATAATTTGAAGATAATTCACATCAAAATCAATGATATTCGGAAAATTATAGCTTATAAAAAAAATGAAATGCATACAGAAGCTTTTTTACGACACAAATAATCGGCACAGACCTTAAATTCATTATTAATATTAATCGAATTTTCAAATTCAATTCGATGAATTAGGTTTGAGTTATTCTCAAAGGTCTTCTGTATTTTACTAAAATGATTTTTTAAAAACCGATAGATAGCATGAAATAAGATTTTGTAAGTTCTCCGGATTCCTTGCCTATTAAATTTGCTAAAGAATATTTAAACTCTAATATGGGGCTGACAATACCTAAGTTTAGTTCAGCTCCTGCACCACCTACAAAACCTATTCTGCTCGAACTTTGGCTCAAATCAGTATTGGGCACAGGTATTCCAAGAAATGATCCATGAGCAGTAAAGTAATTATAATTAAGTTCTCCAATTAAATATACTTTTATGGTCTTATCGATAATATAATACTGAACTCCAGCTCCGATTGGTATTATATCCTGTACTGCAGTTATTGGTACCTTTGGATCTTGTGGTGATGTTGAAGTTATAGCATCTAATTGAGCATCTGGAAATCTATTCCATCCCAAACTCGCAACAAAAAGTAAACCCTCATCAAGCGGCAGTTTGAATCTCGCTCCTAAATGCCATCCAAGATTGATACCTTTATTAACAAAATCTTTGAAAGTTCCATCCTTCTGGTAAACATAAGCCATTTGGTTGTTTGGTGTAGAGAGACCACCATATATAGTCAAGTTCAAAAATGAATATGAGTTCTGCGAAGATAAGAAAAATGATATAACGAGTATTAGAATCAGTGCAAATTTTTTCATAATCAATTCTATAGTTAATATGTAAAACAAGTAAGACGCAAATCTTGACAAAAAGTTTAAAAAAAGACCGGATAACCGGTCTTTAAGAAATTTACTTTTTACAATACTTGTCAAGAAAATCAAATACTTCCTTATACCAAACTATCTGTTCTTGTAATTTTAGTATCCAGTGATTCTGGGTTGGAAATACAATCAATTTCGATGGAATTTTTTTAACCTGTGCTACTGTAAATGCTTCGAGACTCTGAGTGAACGGCACTCTGAAATCCTTTTCCCCTGTCGAAATCAAAATTGGTGTATCCCATTTGTCTGCAAATCTATGAGGAGAATTTTTGTCAAAATTCGGTTTGTTTTTAGCTTCCCAGTAAGGACCGCCAAATTCCCAATTTGGGAACCAAAGCTCTTCTGTAGAACCATACTTACTCTCAACATTGAATACACCGCAATGAGAAACAAACGCTGAAAATCTTTTATTGTGATTGCCTTCAAGCCAAAATACGGCATAACCACCGGCAGATGCTCCTATAGCTGCAATGCCATCTTTTTTAACATATTTTTCCTTAGCTAATTCATCTGTCGCAGCTAGAATGTCATTCATTGCACCACCACCCCAATCTAAGCTGATGGCGTCATTCCATGCCTGACCAAATCCAGGCATACCTCTTCTGTTAGGGGCGACGATAATATAACCTTTCGAAGCAAATGTGTATAAATTCCAACGGTAACTGAAAGATTGGCTGATTGTTGATTGTGGGCCTCCCTGGCAATAAGTAATCATCGGATATGTTTTAGTTGAATCGAAACCCGGTGGGTATATCACCCATGTATGGACTTTTTTTCCATCCTTGCTACTTATCCATCTTTCCTTAAACGCTATTGGTTGTAACTGTCTCAAAACAATATCATTCTGATGGGATAATTGTTCCATGTCAGATCCATCTGTCTTCATTGAAAATAACTCAAATGGGACCATCATATTTCTTCTTCCAAACACAAGAGTCTTACCATCAGGCGTCAAATCGAGTCCTCCATCGCAATTATGTTTTCCAGTAGTTAAGATTTTCCATTTTCCATCGCTTAGGTTAATGTTATAGAGCTGGACAACAGGACCATCTTCAGCAGAAAAGAAAAGACTCTTACTGTCTTTTGACCAAACTGTCGATCCTACCCATTGATCCAATGTTTTAGACAACTCAGTAATTTCTCCACTCTTTCTGTTAAACAACATCAACCTGATTCTGTCTGCTTCGAAGCCGGCTCTTTGCATGCTATGAAAAGCTATCCAATTGCCATCTGGGGAATAAAGTGGATCCTTATCATATCCCGGCATACCTTTAGTTATGTTTCGTGTTGTACTGTCCTTAAAACTGTAGATATAGATATCTGAGTTTGTAGAATGAACAAAATCAATTTCCTTTTTACAGGTATATGCTATTTCCTTTGAATCCGGCGACCATGCTATCTCATTTACTTCACCATTTGGTTTTAATGGAGTGTCAAATCTTTCTGCTGGCATGATATCCAAGGGGTTTCCACCGGCAGCAGGAATAATAAATAAATGACTGTAACTTTCATCAGTCCATTCATCCCAATGTCTGACCGGTAGGCTTTCATATATTCTGACATTTATATTGGGATATGCAGGATATTTATCTACCGGGGATTTATCGAGTTTAACATCGGCAGTGTAGGAAAAATACTTTCCGTCTGGTGAGTAAAGCAGGTTCGATGCCCCAGTTGGAACATCCGTGATCTTTAGGACATTTGATCCATCTATATTCATGGTAAATATTTGTGATTCACCATTTCTTGCTGATAGAAAAGCAATAGTTTTGCCGTCAGGTGACCAAATAGGATCGAAATCTGATTTTGGCGAGTTGGATGTCAGATTAATCAAATTCGAACCATTAATTTCCATAATGAAAATATCTGTATTGGATTTATTTTCAGAAATATTTGGATTCGTAATTGTGAAGAGTATCTTCTTTCCGTCAGGTGATGTTTTTGGAGTTCCAATTCGCTTTAGTGAAACGAGGATTTCTGGAGTCATTACCTGTTTGATGTTGTTCTTTGGATCGTCGAGTAATTGACGGTATTTTACTCCAGAATCAGCAATGAACTGGTTAAAATCTTCCCCAAGCAATGATTCAATTTTTGAATGATCCAGCTTAGCCAATTCTTCAGGTGTATATTTTGACAAGAATATTGGCAAAAATATTGCCTTTTCGGGTGACATTTCCTTAATCATTTTGCTCAGATAAGGGTTGTTCTCATTTTGAGAAAAACATGTAACTGAAAATAAAAATGATAAAGATAAAAACAATACTAAATTTTTCATGATTATTCCATTTATATTAATATTTTGGTTATTTGATTTTTAAGTTAAAAGTAAGACCATAAGCATTATATCGATTGATATTATAGTATGGTTCAATCCTCATTGATAACTTTTCGCTGACATCAAAATCATACAAATGAGCACCGACATAAGCATCAACAGCTGATAATATATACGTTAAACCAATATAAAAGATACATTGATCTCGATTATTCCTGTAATATTCTTTATACCGATCTAATGAATCCAATTTTGTTTTATTTGTCGGGTCATTTTGTTTGGTTTTGTCATATAAGAGTTGATCGGTCTGATATTTTGAGCTATTCCAAAATGAGAAATAAGCAAGTGTCCCAGCTCCTAAGAAGAAAATAGGTGCTTTCCAGTAAGATTCCACATAAATCTGACCCCATCCTGGAAGAACAAAAGAACGCCACAAGGCACCTGTAGGGGATTTCGTCATAACATACTTTACATCTTGTATTTTTTGGTCATTAGTGATCGTATTCAAATTTTGAAATTTCAACGAATCCATTGGAGGAATATAATATGACTTCTTCTTTTTAACTGTATCCTGAATTTTTTTTTCTTGAGAAAATGCAGTTACATTGGATAACATAAGTGATAAACTTATAATAATAACAAAATGCTTCCAGTAAATAAATGGAAGCATTTTGAATTTTATAAAGTGTTGATTGTAATCCATTCTACAATTCCAAATAATAGAATTAGAATACCGCTACAGCTTCAATTTCAATCAAGACGTCTTTTGGTAGCCGTCCAACTTGAAATGCGGCTCTTGCGGGCTTACTATTGGCAAAATACCCATTGTATATCTCATTCATTGTCCCAAAATCACTAAGATTAACCATTAGTACTGTTGTTTTTACAACATTGTCAAAAGTTAAACCAGCTTCAGTCAAAATAGCTTCAATATTGAGAATACATTGATGTGTTTGTGAAGTAATATCTTCACCAACCATTGTACCGTCAGCCTTAAGTGGAATCTGACCAGAAATAAATAATAATTTTCCTTCAGCTGATACAGCCTGCGAATATGGACCAATTGGCTGAGGGGCATTGTCTGTTCTTATAATTTGTTTCATATTGGCTTCCAAAAATTAAAAATCCAAATTTTTAACATATTGTGCATTTTGTTCAATAAATTCTCTTCTGGGTTCTACTCTGTCACCCATGAGAGTTTCGAATATATGAGTAGCTTCTGCTGCATTGTCAATAGTTACCTGAAGCAATGTCCTCGTTTCAGGATTCATTGTTGTCTCCCATAGCTGAATTGGATTCATCTCACCAAGACCTTTAAAACGGGAAATAACAATACCATCGTTTGAAGCAGATTCAGGAAGCACTTCGTCGTTGACATCAATAATCCCCTTTTTGGTGGCTACTTCTTTTCTGATTCTCTGTAATATTTCATCTCTTTCGGCATCATTATACGCATAATATTCCTGCTTACCCTTCTTTAATTTATAAAGAGGTGGTTGAGCAATATAGAGCTTTCCTTTTATGATTAGATCGCGCATGTAAATATAAAATAAGGTCAGCAACAGAGTGCGAATATGTGATCCGTCAACGTCAGCATCAGCCATAAGAATGATTTTGCCATAACGTGCTTTCTCTGGATCGAACTCTTCACTGAATCCAGCACCTATCGCTGTGAAAATAGTTCTGATTTCTTCATTTTCAAGTATTTTGCCTAATCGGGCTTTTTGAACATTAAGAATTTTACCCTTCAGTGGCAATATTGCCTGAAAACGTCTGTCTCTTCCTTGTTTAGCTGAACCACCTGCAGAATCACCTTCAACCAAATAAATTTCTGTATCTTCCGGATTTCTCATTGAGCAGTCTGCTAATTTACCTGGTAGGGTTGAGGATTCAAGTGCATTTTTTCGTCTGACAAGTTCTCTTGATTTTCTAGCGGCTATTCTTGCTTCGGCAGCTAAATTTGCCTTTTCAATCACTTTCTTAGCTACTCCAGGGTTTTGATCGAGAAAAATAGCTAATTTTTCATTTACTATTGTTCTTACAATTCCTTCAACTTCACCATTGCCTAATTTGCTCTTAGTCTGTCCTTCAAACTGTGGTTCTGCGACCATTACAGATATAACAGCAGTCAAACCTTCACGGAAATCATCTCCTGTCAGGGGTTCTTTAAGCAGTTTGTTGGATGAGGCATAAGAATTTAAGGTTCTTGTCAACGCTGAACGGAAACCCGTAACATGGGTTCCACCTTCAATTGTATTAATGTTATTAACATAGGAAAGTACATTTTCACTATAATTTGCATTGTATTCAAAGCAAATTTCAACTACTGTTTGAATATCATACTCGTTAACATCGGTGCCTGTTAGATAAATTGGTTTTGTAAAAGCCGTAACGGCATCATCAAGGTAATGTACAAAGTCAACCAGTCCACCTTTATAGCTGAATGTTTCACTCTTGTTATCGCGTTCATCACTGAGGTGAATTGCAACCTTGGGATTAAGGAAAGCAAGTTCACGTAATCTTTCGCTAACTTTACTAAATTTAAATATAATTCCTTTAAAAATTTCAGGATCGGGGAGAAAACGTTGAATTGTTCCTGATTTCGTCGTTAATCCAATTTCTTCAACAGGAGTAACTGGAACACCCTTTGAATATTTCTGCTGGTAAATAATCCCGTCTCTGTGAACTGTCGCTATAAAATCAATCGATAGCGCATTTACACATGATACACCAACTCCATGCAAACCACCAGACACCTTGTAGGAATTTTTGTCGAATTTACCACCTGCGTGGAGCGTACACATAACAAGTTCAAGAGTTGATATCTTCTTAACAGGATGTGGGCCAGTCGGTATACCACGACCATCATCCTCGACAGAACACGAGCCGTCAGTATGCAGAGTGATAGTTATATTCTTAGCATAACCTGCAAGCACTTCATCGATAGAGTTATCAACAACTTCATGAATGAGATGGTGAAGACCACGCTCTCCAACATCACCAATATACATAGCTGGTCTTCTTCTGACTGCTTCCAGCCCTTCGAGAACTGTTATACTATCCTCGTCGTAAGCACCACTGGATACTTCAATATTTGTCTTATCGATTGATGGATTTGATATTTCATATAATTCTTCGGGAGTTGAGATTAAGGTTTCATCCTTGATTTCACTTGTATTTTCGATCTCGTTATTGCTCATAAAGGTAATGTATTAATGGTTGATTACTAAACAAGCAAATTTACGAAAAATTGATGACTTTTCTTAGTAAAAAATACGTTATCTTACGATTAATTCTTTGATGTGAGGTTTTCCGAGTCGGTTGTTGATTTTATCAATAATTTCCTGTCTTCTTAGGAAGATTTCAGCTTTCCATGTTGATGAATCTGTAGAAATAAAAAGCTTTCCGCTTGTAATATTGATAACTTTTGAGTGGGTATTTATCATCTCTCCAACAATTTCTACCCAAATATCAGGAATGGATGCTTCGCGTAACTTAACATCCAATCCTGATTGCTTAGTTATCATTTCCATGATTGTTTTGATAGATTTTGGATCTTTGTTGCTGAAAAGTGGCATTTTCAATAAAAAAAATTAATTGGTTTAAAAATTAAATAAAGTTATCTGATACCCATCCTGAGTAATATATAAATTAACACTTCTCAAAAGTAAAAAAGTAACAGATAACAATGATAAAAATTAATTAACTTTCTTCAAAATATCTTCAACAGCAGATTTATGAATAAAAATACTCATAATTTTCAATTTAATGTAATCTTCGTGAAAGAAGTAATAACCAACTGCTTTGCCATTTCTGGCTCCAGAACCGGAATCTTTAATCAGGAACCAGGTTTTTCCGCCTTCTTCTTTGTAGCCTACCAAATGAATTCCATGGTCATCTGTTGTTGTGTTATTGCTGAATCTAAATTGACGTGCATACTCATCAATATAGGTTGATGGAATGTCAAAACTTGGGACCATTGCAACATTTAGATGAGATTCAATGCCAGCCTCAGAAACATCTCCACCAAGATCCATTGTATATCCATTTTTAATAGCTTTCTTAATAACTGACATATAGTCATCAAGTGGAACGTTGTTATAGCTTCCATCTTTCCACCAGTTATCGGGAACATCATAAACAATTTTTTTCCAGTAACCAGGTTCAAGCAATGACATTACATCAACATAATCATCAGGATTCAATTTTAAATAATTAGCTAAAAATTCCTTAGGAGTATAAGTTTTGCCTTCAAACTCAAATTTGGATGGAGGTACAAGCAAATAGTAATCCAAAATTGATTTAATATTGGATAGTACTTCTTCTTCCACCCAAAAATTAGATTCCTTAATTTTATTTAAATAGCTTCTCATTTCGCCAAACATTTTGGAATGATCATGGAATTTCTGACCGGGTTTCATGCCTGAATAAGCACTTGCAGGTACACATCCATATTGCTTATACATTTCCTTTGTTGCATTTGCCTGTGCTCCTTCCCCAAATTCGGATTCTCCTCTTTCCCGTACAAATCTGCGAGCTTTTTCAACATATTGCCAATAAACAGTAAACATTTCAGATAACTTGATTTTTGTTTTGTTTATTCTATATGCTTCTGTTTCAAAAAATGATGTTGAGCAAAAGCACCAGCAAGTACCGGTGCTACCCTGCGATATTGGAGGATTGTGCCACTGCTGGCTAAAATCTTTATCGGATTTGGGAATGTTAACATCCTCAAAATCCATAACATAAGATATCTTCTTTTTAGTATCTTTTTTGTTGAATTCATCTATTCCGGTTTTGATCTCTTCCCAGAATTCATTTTTCTTCTCAATAAACTTTCCTTTGTTCTTGGTTTCTGACTGTCCATTGGAATAAATAGATATAACCAAAAGCATCAATAGGACAATAATACTATTTTTAAAAAATTTCATCGAACACCTTTTCAGATTTAGAAACTATAAAAAAACAATTTAATAAAAATTAAGAATTATTCTTCAACCTATTTGAATAAAACAATTAAAATTATAAAAGTAATAACATCGAATTATATTTCTTTTTCATATTTTTGTAAACTAATTTATTTTGTTCATTATGATTGGGTATAGACTAATGAAACACTCATTAAAGCTATTAGTGATGCTATCTGTTGCAGTTATCTTTTTTAGTTTTGCAACTAGCTGTTCAAAAAAAGAATCAATTAATCAAGAGGAAGTGAAAAAAATGGAAAAAGATTTTACTGATTTTGTAAAAGCTTATGAAGCCAAAATTAAACCAGCATACAAAGATATGTCACTTGGATACTTCGAAGCTTCAATTAACAGCTCGGACGAGAATTGGAAAAAGTATGCTGCTTTCGATATGAAATTAAATGAAATTTTATCTAATAAGGCAGATTTTGCTCAGATTGAAAAAATTTATAAGTCAAATCTTCTTCAGGATCCTCTCCTGAAGCGCCATGCCTATGTCTTATATCTTACTTTTCTAAGTAAGCATATTGATACTGCAAAACTAAATTTACTCTCTCAAATGCAGAGTAATATCGAACAGAAGTATTCCAATTTCAGGGCTGAAGTTGGAGGAAAAAAACTTTCCGATAACGAGGTAGAAGAAATATTAAAAACAGAAAAAGATAGCAAAAAATTACAAGCTACCTGGGAAGCCCACAAAAATATCGGACCTCTCGTTGCTGCTGATATTATTGCTCTTGTCAAACTTAGAAATGAAATCTCAAAAGAATTAGGCTTCAATAATTATCATGAAATGAGTCTCAAACTTAGTGATCAGGATCCAATCGAAATAGAGAAATTATTTGGTGAGCTGGATAATCTCACTCGTGATGCCTTTAGCAAAGAAAAAACTAAAATGGACAATATTTTAGCAAAGACTTATGGGATTACTACAGCCGAAATGATGCCATGGCATTATCAAAATAGATTCTTCCAGGAAGCACCAAAAGTTTATAAAGTTGATCTTGATTCTTATTACAAAGATAAAGACATCGTTGCAACAACAATTAAATATTATAAAAGTTTGAATCTTCCAATCGAAGATTTAGTAGCAAAGAGTGATCTTTTCGAAAAAGAGAAAAAAAATCAACACGCTTACTGTATCAATATAGACAGAGATGCAAGAGATATCAGAGCTCTATGCAATGTTAAGCCAACGGCAAGATGGATGGAGACAATGTTGCATGAATTTGGTCATGCTTTGTATGAGAAATTCCTTAGTCAGGATCTTCCTTGGGATTTGAAATCTCCAGCACATATTTTTACTACTGAAGCAATTGCAATGATGTTTGGCCGATTTGCTAGTAAACCTGAATGGATGATCGAAAACATTGGGATGAGTAAAGAAGAAGCTACAAAAGTTTCACAGGATTGTTCTAACACATTACGTCTACAACAGCTGGTATTCAGCCGTTGGGCTCAGGTTATGTACAACTTTGAGAAATCAATGTATGCTAATCCTGATCAGGATTTAAACAAGCTCTGGTGGGATATTGTTGAGAAATACCAGATGATTAAAAGACCAGCCGGCAGAAACATGCCTGATTGGGCAACCAAAATTCATATAGCAACTAGTCCATGTTATTATCACAATTATCTTCTTGGTGAACTTCTTGCTTCACAGCTTTATTACACTCTTTCGACTAAGATTCTAAAAGGAGATGTGAAAACAGCAAGCTTCACAAACAAAACAGATATCGGAAAATATCTTATTGATTATATTTTCAAACCAGGAAGTAAATATTATTGGAATGATATGATTGAAAAAGCTACTGGTGAGAAACTAACAGCAAAATACTATGCTCAGCAATTTGTAAACTAATCAGCTTTTGATGTAAATTAAAATGGGAACGATATTGCTAATCGTTCCCATTTATTTTGAATTAATTAAGCTCCTTAGCGATTGTTTTTATATGGTTTACTCTCAATTTTTTTCTTCTTTTTCTTTTCAAAGAATGAATTATCCTTTGAATCTTTTTTGCCTTCCTTTTTTCCTGAGCTATATCTATCTCTACCTGAGTCTCTTCCATAGTCTCTGCCGTAATCGCGTCTTCCAGAATCTCGTCCACCGGAATCCCTGCGTTTGGAACGATCATTCCTGTCGGATCTTTCATGATATCTGTCCTCAATAACCATGGAGCTGTCAAAACCATCATTTCGTGCATCTAAAGTAATCTTGAGTAGAGCAGCCGCAATATCCATTGAGTTATAATCCTCACACATCATTTCTTCAGTTAGATTCCTGTATTTCTTTAATGATCCTTTGGCGATGATTGGTTTTATTGTTTCGAATATTGTTTGAATTCTGGTCTCATCAAGATCTTCCATAGTCGGAACTAATCTTTTTTGGAGTTTTACCTTATTCGCTTTTTCAATTCTTTGAAGATTATACATTTGCCTACCGGTTACAAACGAATAAGCTGCACCGCTTTTGCCGGCTCTGCCTGTTCTGCCGATTCTATGAATGTAATCCTCATCATCCTGTGGAAGATCATAATTGAATACTGCTTCAATGTCATTTACATCTATTCCTCTGCCTGCTACATCAGTTGCCACAAGAATTTCAACCGACCCGGTTCTGAATCCGCCCATCACCTTCTCACGTTGTCTTTGATTCATTTCACCATGCAAACCTTCAGCAAAATATCCTCTGGTTTTCAGAATATCAACTAATTCATCAACTTGAGAACGAGTATTGCAAAAGACTAGGGCTAGTTTAATTGAATGATAATCAATTAATCTGGCAAGTGCTTCTGGCTTTGCACTGGCATTTACTTCTAAATAAAACTGATCAATCTTCGGAGCATGTAGCTTGTGGTGAGTAACATCAATTCTTACTGGATTTTTTTGGTATCTCTTCATTAGCTTCAAGATTATATCCGGTAATGTTGCTGAAAACATAACAGTCTGTCTGTATTCAGGAGTACCACTCAAAATCAATTCGATGTCTTCTCTGAAGCCCATGTCCAGCATTTCGTCAGCCTCATCAAGGATTACAAATTTAATAGAATCTAACTTGATTGAACCACGGTGAATATGATCTATAGTTCTTCCAGGAGTACCAACAATAATCTGGGGATTCTTCTTCAATGCTTTAAATTGTCTGTCAATTTCCTGTCCTCCATATATGGCAAGAACTGACATTCCTTCCTTGTATCTCATTAACTTTCTGAATTCCTCAGTAACCTGCACAACTAATTCTCTCGTCGGGCAGAGGACGATTGCTTGTATAAAATTCAGGTTTGTGTCGATCATTTCAATTGTTGGAATAGCAAAAGCTGCTGTCTTACCTGTTCCTGTTTGGGCGTGGCCGATAATGTCTTTCCCTGCCATAATACTGGGTATCGACTCAGTTTGAATCGGTGTGGCTTCCTCAAAACCCATTTCGGATATTGCCTTGATCATTGCTGGAGAGAGATTCAATTCTTCGAACTTAAACTTATTCATTTTATAGGACCTTTATGTATGTGTAATCCAATTAATTAATGATTTAAGGAGAAGAATTTAATCATTAATGAAATTTTTGAATTTTGTAACAAATTTTTTGTTACTTAGAAATTAATATATTTACAACAGTTCCCTTGCTGGCAAGATCTCCAGCTTCCGGGGACTGATTAACAACTGTATTCGAAAGATACGTCTCATGTCTGACTGTATTTACCGATCCAAGTTGTAATCCTGATTCCTGAAGAATTTTCTGGACATCATCGATTCGCTTTCCGATTAAATTCGGAATCTTAACTTGTGCTTCCGGTCCTTTGCTCACCACTAAATCAATTGAATTACCATAAGGAATACTTTTCCCTGAAGGTGTCAACTGGCTTACTACAGTGTCGGAACCTAGATTCTCCGAGGTCTGATAAGTAACTGTTCCAACTTCTATGCCACGATTCTTGAGTGTTACTCTGGCTGTTCGATATGGCATACCAATAACGTAAGGAACGGTAACTAGTTCCATGCCTTTGCTTACAGAAAGATAAATACTCCTACCTGATTTTACTTCTGAACCTGCTTTTGGTACTTGACTCAAAACTGTGCCGGCCGGCGATTTTTCATTGTACTGTTCATTAACTTTGGCTAATGATAGTTTATTCTGAATTATAAGCTGTTCGGCTTCAGCCAAAGTTTTGTTCTGTAAGTTAGGAACTGTAACATTGTCCTTGTCGTGTATAAGTGCAGGAAGAATCAACTTGTCTACAATAATAACAAGAAGTATTATCGTAAAAATAAATCCTACGGTTACACCGAGATATTTGAGAACTGTTCTAAAATTTTCATTCATCTGAGAATCGTACAAAGTTTTGATAACAAAGATAAATATAAACTAAACAAAAGAATAAAAAAATATTAAATTACTATATGTAAAAAAAATTTATTAGATTGACGATTTATTCTTTTATCTGTTTGGTAAGTTTGAACGAAAATAAGAAAATATCTAATTTAGAGGACGTTGAAACCGTAAATCGCATATTAAATGGCGACTCGGAAGCCTTTGCCATTCTACAGAAAAAGTATAAAAGAATTATCTCATCTCTTATCAGAAGAATGATCAAAGATGAAGACGATGTTATGGATCTGACTCAGGATACGTTCATCAAAACTTTTAATGGGCTTTCAAAATACCAGAGCAGTTATTCATTTTCATCCTGGTTATTTAAAATTGCTTCTAATACTTGTATTGATTTCCTTCGAAAAAAGCGTTTTGGCTTTGTCTCTATTTCTCAAGGTTATGGCGATACTGAGGATGGTGGAGAACTCGAAATTAAAGACGATTCATATATTCCAGATATGAATGTATTATCCTCTGAAAGAAGGAAAGTTTTACTCGATGCGATAGAACAACTTCCAGATAACTACAAGAAAATCATTAAAATGCGTCATGGAGAAGAATTAGATTACAGTGAAATTTCCGAAAAACTTGGTATTCCTCTTGGAACAGTAAAAGCACATTTATTCAGAGCAAGAAAAATTCTTTATGACCAGTTGAAAAATCATAAATATCTATTTAATGATTAATCTCTTTAAGGTGGGTTCTAAAAATTCCTTTTTTTGTCATACCTGTGATCACGAACTAACAGCGAAGCTAATTCAGGTATCTGTAATACATCATCAATGCATGATTCCTGCAAGCGTAAATGACATAATGTGTATTTATAAATTCTCTTTAAGGAATCATACTCTCAAACTCTTCAATTGCTTGAATAGATCCAATTCTTTCGAGCTCAGTTTTTCTGGTAATTTGACATGAAGAGTTACAAATAAATCGCCATTTTCATCATGCACATTATACTTTGGCATGCCCTGAGCTTTAATTAATAGAACTTTTCCATTGGGAGATTCTGGAGGTATAACGATTTTTAATGTACCGCTGAATGTTGATATTTTAGTCTCCCCACCAAGAATGAACTTATAAAGATCAATATCCAAATCAAGAAATAAATCGTTTTCGATTCTCTTCAGTTTAATATGAGGAAGAACTTTAACGTTAATATATAAATCTCCATTTGTGCTGTTCCTTCCGGGTTCACCCTGACCGGATAATTTGAGTTGTTGTCCATCCTTTATGCCTGGTTTGATTTTTAGGTCAATCCTTTGCCCGTTAACTTCAATCACTTTATTGGTTCCTTTGAAGGATTCTTCAAAAGTAACTTCCAAGTTAGTAACCAGGTCGTTACCTTTTTTGGATGGTCCAGTGGAACGGCCTCCTTTGGTCTGACCGGCTGTATAACCACCAAAGATCTTCTCAAAAAAATCAGTAAATCCACCGCCGCTGGTTGAACCCGAAAACATATCGTTTATACTTCCATAGCCTTGACTACTCTGTGGTCTTCTTGATGTTCTTGAAGAATTATCATACCAATTGTTCCAGTCAAATTGTTCGCTATTACCGCCGGATTGTCTGTATCTGCTGTATTGAGAACCTAAAGTGTCATATTTTTTTCTTTTTTCTCCATCATGCAGAACCTCATAAGCTTCACTCAAATCTTTGAATTTCGACTCTGCTTCTTTATTACCGGGGTTATTGTCAGGATGAAATTTCTTAGCAAGCTTCCTGTATGATTTCTTTATCTCATCAGAAGTTGCAGTCTTTTCTACGCCAAGTATCTTGTAATAATCTTTAAAATCCATTCTATTCCTATTAATTTTGCTTGTTATAGACGATATATTTTATATTTATGATAAAAAAGACTTTCATGAATTTTAATATGAATTTGTTGTTCTGAACGAAGTCTGGTATCCAGTATTTTATGATGTTCAAGTTGAGTTACGCAAGCCTACGGCTCATCGCTTCAATCTGTTTCGCTCAGAATGAGAATTTTGAGATACCTTTGATCACATAAACATCTACATATATCTATGTATCATGCCTTCCTGTTTCTTGAATTTCGGCTGATATTCCTCCACTGGTCTTCCAAAGCAAATACCCATTCCTTCGTACAATGATATTTCATCCAGATTGACAAAACGTTGGATAATCGCTTCTGCAGTAGGGATATATGTAATATAATCATGTTCTACACCAACTACTGTAACACCGCAAATATCCTTTTTCAACAAATGTACTGCTGCTGCACCAGCCTGTTTACCAAATGCAACATCATAAGCACTAGTGTCACCAGCTCTGACGAGGTGCCCAAGTGCAATCTCTCTGATTTCAGGATACATATAGATATCTGGAATGAAAATCCCCATTTCCTGTAAAAATGCATGCCAATCCGGATCCTTATGCATGTAGCTTTCGAGCTGTGACCTGACGTAACTTCCGCCACCTTGTAATCGTTGATGACCGAATGAATCCGAACCCCTGTCTGTATCGGTGAAGTATTGACCTTCTTTGTTTTTGATACCCTCAGCGGCAACTATGATATAAGTCGAACCTTTTACATCACTATTTTTAAGTCTTGTCATGTAGGTTTTCTTGAAATGCTCATAAACGACTTCGTAATCAACTGGAATTTCTGGTATGAGAACGCAATCCGCATCCGCGCCGACTCCACCTCTGAATGCAGTATGACCGGCATATCTGCCAAATACTTCGATTACTAAGGCACGGTTGTGAGTTAAACCTGTAGTTCTTAAGTCGCGGGTAAATGTTGCTATCCTGTTAATTGTCGAATCCCCTCCAACCGAATATGTCTGAAGATCCAAATCCATTGTTTTCGGAACATGAATACATTTTATTCCGTTATTAATCAAATCAACAACAACAGAACCTGTGTCATCTCCACCGGCTATAACAAGTCCATCAATATTATGCTTTGCTAAACCTTCTTTTATCTGATTGTATTTATTTGGATCTTTTATTTTGCTGATTTTAACACGTGAGTGACCTGCTTCTGAACCTGCAACACCGGAAAGAATTTTATCTGATCTTATCCAATCAAAATTATCTAGTTCAATATTTTTAAGATTGTATAACCCCGCGTAACCATTGGGTATCAGGCAACACTCAATACCCGAAAACTGTGCAACCCTGGTAGCTCCGAGTATAACCGCATTAAGACCGCCACAATCTCCACCACTGGTTATAATCCCAATCTTCTTAATTTCTGCCATGTAATCTCCAGTTATTTATTCATTTCAATGTTAAACTTACAAAATTAATAAACTAATCTTAATTATCATTTAACAATAATCTTTAATTTAATTATTAAAAATAACTTAATTTTGTTTTTTTAATTTTGTACAATTTCATGAGCAAAACAAATCCAATTGGTGTATTCGATTCCGGAATTGGCGGACTTAGTGTTCTTAAGCAGTTCCTGAGGTTTCTTCCTTATGAAAGATATATCTATCTTGGCGATACTGCTAGAGTACCCTATGGGAATAAATCTCCTGAGACTGTCATTGAATATAGTAAAGAAGCATCAAAATTCCTTATTGATAAGGATGTTAAGCTAATCGTTATTGCCTGCAATACAGCATCATCCGTTGCTCTCGAAGCTGTCAGGGATTCTGTTGATGTGCCTGTTATCGGGATGATTTTCCCGGCTGCTCAGGCTGCACTCAGAGCTTCCGTTAGCGGAAGAATTGGTGTTATTGGCACTAGAGCCACAGTTGCCAGCAAAGCTTATGAATATACACTAACAAAATTATCTGACAACAGAGTGCTCAATATCTTTCAACAGGCATGTCCTCTCTTCGTTCCTATTGTCGAAGAAGGATGGTTGAGACATCAGGCGACCAGAATCATTGCCGAAGAATATCTAAAGGATTTAAAGGAAAAGGATATTGATACTTTAGTTCTGGGATGCACTCATTATCCATTATTATCTCAAATGATCTCAGACATTATGCCGGGAATTAATCTTATTGACTCTGGCGAACATGCTTCAGTCAATGCGATACGCGTTCTCGGTGAAACAGGGATGCTGGCTGACGAACGTGATGAATATAATTTCACTCCCGAAATGGAATTTTACGTAACGGATATCCATTCAACATTTTATGAGGTTGCTCAGAGATTTCTCGGTTTTGATGTTGAATCTCCAAAGAAAGTCATTATCTAATCATGCCACAGATTGAATCAATACAAGGCTTAATCAAATCGGGAAGTATTCCTCCAATTTTACTGTTATTTGGTGAGGAAAATTTTCTTTTGGAAGAAGATTTCAATTCTCTTCTTCTCCATTTGCTCCCAACAGATGAATCAAAATTTGATTTTGAAGTAATTGATGCTTCAGAATCAGATTTTAATCGAATCGTTGATTCATGCAGTTCATATCCTTTTGTTAATTCTCACAGGGTTGTGGTTGTCAATAATTTTGATGCTCTTGCCGATAAACACTCAAAAAAAGATGGTCAGCACACAGGATTCCAAAAGTATATGGATAACCCGACATCATCCACCTGCCTGATCATCAAAGCAGAGCTTGATAGCTTGTTTGGAGTAAGTGCCGATTTAAAAAATAAAAAGCAGGAAGCAAAAGCAAAGAAGAAACTAGATTCTCTTAAATTCCCATTCTTAACTCTTATCAATAATCATTCTTGGATAGAATATCCCAAGATTAGTCAGGGGTATATTTCTAATTGGGTAAAGGAAAGATTTAAAAGTTTTGATAAAACAATCGAAACTCTTGCAGCTGAATTTCTTATCGCCAATTCTGATCTTGTCCTCAGAAATCTTGCTGAGGAAATAAATAAAGTTATTCTTTACATTGGTGAAAATAAAAATGTTACGGTTGACGATATGGCTGAATCAATCGGCAAGTCAAGACATTACAATGTATTCGAGCTCCAGAAAGCAGTTGGAGCGCGCAATCTTGGATTAGCTATCACTATACTGCAGAATATGCTTGCTACCGAAAAGCAGGAAATTCTCATTGTTACAATGATTTCGCGTTATTTTATTTCTCTTTGGAAATTGATCGAAGCTCAGCAGAACTCTTCGAATCAGTTCGATCTTGCAGGCAAAATTGGTATCAGTCCATATTTTGTTGCTGAATATCAGGAAGCTGCGCGTCGGTATTCTTCAAATGAAATCAACAGAGCTATCAAACAACTCACAGAAGTCGATTATAAATTGAAATCAACTTCTATCCCGGCTTTGTTTCTCTTGGAAAAGCTTTTTATCGGAATTATGGAAAAGTAGAAAATTTAAATTAACTTTCTCAATTAGACAATTAACAGTTAAACTATAGTATTAAATAAGGTTTCCTCTATGCGACAATCCAAATATTTTATTCCAACACTCAAGGAAGTTCCTGCGGATGCAATCATACCTTCTCATAGGCTAATGCTCAGATCAGGACTTGTCAGACAGTTGGCGGCAGGTATATTTTCATGGCTTCCTCTGGGTCATATAGTCTTAAAAAAAATAATGAACATTCTTCGTGATGAAATGGATGCTATCGGTGGTCAGGAGTTCCTTCTCCCAGCTTTGAATCCTATCGAAATATGGGAGCAAACAGGTAGGGTGGAAGCTATGGGTGACGTTATGTTCCACATCAAGAACCGTGAAGGTCTTGTCCTTGCTCCGACTCACGAAGAGATAATTACATATCATGCTCGTCAGCACATTCAATCCTATCGCGATCTTCCTCAGATCTGGTACCAGATTCAGACAAAATTCAGAAATGAACCCAGACCGAAATCCGGTGTCCTGAGAGGCAGACAGTTCTTAATGAAGGATGCTTACTCAATGGATTCTACTGTCGAAGGTTTGGATGTAAGTTATCAAAAACATTATGATGCTTATTGCCGGATTTTCGAAAGATGTGGTTTGAAGTTCTTCATCGTTGGTGCGTCCAGCGGAGCAATGGGTGGCAGTGCATCCCAGGAATTTATGGTAGAATCAGATGCAGGTGAAGACGTGTGCGCTGTTTCCGATTCCGGATATGCCGCTAATCTCGAAGTGGCAACTTCTGCACTCCCGGGAGTTGGAAGAATTGATTCCACCAATGCAATAGAAGAATTCGCAACACCAAGTGCAAAAACAATCAATGATCTGAAAAATCAATTCAGTTTAACAGAAAATCAATTAGCCAAATCTGTTGTATACATGGTTAATTCTGAACCTGTGCTGATCCTTATGCGCGGTAATGATGAGCTGAACGAATCAAAACTCGAATCTGTCTTCAAGACAAATCAGTTCAGACCTGCCGAAGCAGAAGAATTGTTCGAGATCACAGGGGCTCATACCGGCTCAATCGGTCCCATCAATCTTAAAACAAAAATAAAAATTGTAGCCGATAATCTTCTGAAAGATGCAAACGGTCTCGTTTCCGGAGCAAACAAAGATGGATTCCATTTCAAAAATATTGACTTCTCCAGAGATTGCAAAATCGATGAATATCACGATTTCAGAACAATCTGCGAAGGCGAACCCTGCCCTATCAACGGAAGTCCTATCCGCGTTGTCAAAGCTATCGAACTAGGTCATATCTTCAAGCTCGGAACAAAGTATTCCACAGCTTTGCATGCTAACATCCTCGATGCTGAAGGTGTCGAAAAGCCAATTATCATGGGCTCTTACGGTATCGGAGTCGAAAGAGTTATGGCATGTTATCTCGAGCAGGGATTTGACGATAAAGGTATAATCTGGAACAAAGCTCTCACACCTTATCATGTTCATCTCCTGGGTTTGAATTTACTCAGATCACCCGAAGTACAGCAAGCATGCGAGGATCTCTATAAAGAACTGACTGATGCTGGATTTGACGTCCTCTTCGACGACAGAGATGAATCGCCCGGAATCAAATTCAATGATGCTGATTTGATCGGAATTCCAATCCAGATAATCGGCGGCAAAAAGAACATCGATAACGGTCAGATCGAATTCAAAATCAGAGCCACCAACGAACGCGGAGTTGTCAATATAACAGACATTGTAGAAAAAGTCCGTAATTTCTATAAATAAAATTCTATATATGTCATTCCGAACGTAGTGAGGAATCTAGCTCAACTTTCATTCCGAACGTAGTGAGGAATCTATGTATATGTATCCCCTGTAAGGGCGGGTTACAAACCCGCCCTTCTCGTTTTTTCACGTAGGGACACGGCGTGCCGTGTCCGAAACAAGCGAAGTGAAGATAATTAATATTTTCGGACAAACTGTATTCTCTGTAGGGATGCAAAATCTTGAACCCCTACGAGTAGATATCTCCGGCTTGGCTTCGGGGATGTACTATGTCAGGATTGGCGATAAAGTTAGTAAATTTCTAAAAATATAGTTTTTATTTCCTTTAAAAATCGTTTCTTTGTAATATCATCCCCTATTTCGCAAATTGCATTGTATTAAATTCCTTCTCCGATTGTCGGAGAGGGCAGGGTGAGGGAAATTCTGTATTTCTGAAAACCTTATTTCTTTCTTTTCTCTATGGTTCTCTTTACGATTTATATAATTACACAGAGTTACACAGAGGAATACAAGAGCCACACAGAGAAAATCAATACTCTGTGGTTCTCTGTGAAATTGTATTTTTTAATGAATATTTGAAAAATAAAAAAAGCTATGCAATTGATGCAAAAAGTGCAAATACAAAAACAAGATGGTTGAAAAATAAATAGGTTACGGATGTTTTACATAACTAATTGTTCATTAAAATAGTGCAAAAGATGCAAAAAATGATGCAAAAGTGCAATTTGAATTTAGCTATGTAGTAGCGTTCTGTTTGTAGAAAACGAATTACAAAACAAATCAAAGCTCCATCGGAGTGTCCTTAAATGCTAAAAGATGCGATGCAAATCATGCAATCAAAAAAAAAAACAATACCAATACCAATACCAATACCAATACTTTATTTATTGATCATTATTTCATTGGTGTTTGTTCATTGAAAAGTTTTAACCCACGGGTTATTCAAATTCAGCACCTTCAATGCAAAAAGAATAATTATCAATTATTAATTATTAATTATTAATTATTTGCTCGCATATTCCGAACTCAACAACTTGCTTCCATCCTTATCGTGAACGGCAACTTCAAATCCCTTTTGCAAAGAATAATATCCATACTCACCCTGCATGGTCATCGCTATGAACCCAACCTGAAAATCCTTATAATCAGGCTGTTTACGGATTATTCTTTCAACGGCAGTCTTGCAGGCTTCCTTCGGAGACATTCCCTGCCTCATCAGTTCCACAATCAGGAATGATCCTGCAATCTTGATTACTGATTCGCCTTTGCCTGTAGCCGTTGCTCCGCCAACTTCATTGTCAACATAAAGTCCTGCACCGATGATAGGGGAGTCCCCGACACGGCCATGTATCTTCCATGCAAGTCCTGAAGTTGTGCATGCACCGCACATTTGACCTTTGCTGTCAATTGCCAGCATGCCGATAGTATCATGATTATTGAAATCAATAGGCTTGTATTTGTTCTCCAGTATCCATTTCGCCCATGCTTCCTTTGCATTCTTTGTCAGCAAATCTTCTTTCGGGAAGCCATGCTCTCTGGCAAATTTATAAGCACCATCACCAACCAGCATCACATGAGGGGTTTTTTCCAGTACCATTCTTGCCACAGAAATCGGATGCATTATATTCTCAAGAAAAGCCACAGATCCGCAGTTGCCTTTTTCATCAATTATACAAGCATCTAATGTGACATGTCCATCCCTGTCAGGGAAGCCTCCATAACCGACACTCGATACTTCGGGATCAGCCTCAGGAACATGAACCCCCTGCTCGACAGCATCCAATGCATAACCTCCCGTACTCAGAACTTCCCAGGCAGCTTTGTTTGCAGGTACGCCATGATTCCATGTTGATACTACAATCGGATAATTATTCTTAGCCTTACTCTTTTTCGATTGACCAGTCTTCTTCTGTGATAATAATGATGCAGGAATAGCCACACCGATTGTTGCTATCGCAGATGTTTTCAGAAAATCTCTTCTTGATTCCATTTATCACCTTGATTATTTATTCAAATAAAAAATTGAAAGCTATTATAGTACTTACTAGTCATTCCGAACAAAGTGAGGAATCTATGTATTTGCTGAAAAACGGTCTGGATGCGCGTCGCAGGCTTTCGGCACTTCAGTCGCAGCGGTCTTTCAGAATGACTAATTATTTCAATCTCTTTGAAATTGACTTTGCAAATATAGGAATTCCTTCCGGATGATAATCCAGATAAATATCCGGTTCAATCATTTCAATTTCCATTATCAGGAATTGCCCGTTTGATCGGACTCCATCCACTCTTACATACAAACATTCATCCAAAAACAACTCAGCAGCTCTTTTCGATACATCGAGAACATTATCGGGAGGATTGCAAACTGTATAAGTTCCGTCAAATAATGTCTGAACCCTAAAATCACCATGCTTAGGTATTTTGTTAACAGTATAATGATAATCCCTGTTAAAGAAGATTGTGGACCATTCACCATCAGTTTTGATCTCAGGAATATATTTTTGAATCAATAAATCATAATTTAATACTAATGCTCTGAAAATCCCTTCAGAACCATCTTCCGAATAATTATTTATAAGGTGAGTTTTGTAAGCTCCAGCAGACACAGCCGGTTTAATAATAAATTTATCCCAATTCTTGTCAGTAATTAATGATTGCAAGCTAATATCAGAACTCTTGTCAACAAATACTGTATCAATAATCGGAACATCGAATGATGGCAATTCTCTGAGGTAGTACTTATGTAAATTTTTTCTAATTATTCTTACAGGATTTAATACAGGTATTTTCAGCGAATCCAAATAATCCAGAAATACAAGAAAGGCATGGAATTTCTCATGATAACCCCATGTTGTCCTAAATAAAGCAGCATCAAAATTTAATAATTTCGAACTTTGGGTCTCCCAAATTACTGCTTCAGCAATAATATCATACTTTAATAACTCCTTGACAAGCTTCTGATCGTATTCGAGCAAATTAGGGACACGTTCTGATGTCAGTATAGCCAGATGTATCATATATCTAAATGCCTCTTAATTTTTCTAAAGCCCAGTTGAATACTTTCAGGTATTCCATCGCAGATCTGGCAGAAGAAAAATCACATCTCATCGCATTCTGTCTAATCTTTGCCCAATGGGGTTCATTTGAATAAATATCCATGGCTCTATTTAATGCAAAAGCACAATCTTCGACACTATACTTCAGAAATGAAAAACCATTACCTGTTTGATTTTCGTAATCATATTCAAATACTGTGTCGGCAAGTCCACCGGTTTGTCTGACAATAGGTATCGTACCGTATTTGAGAGCATACATCTGAGTGAGTCCGCATGGCTCAAATCTGGATGGAACAATCAAAAAATCGGAACTGGCAATGATTTTATGAGCAATTGTATTGTTGTAGCCCATATGAATTAACGCTCTTCCAGGATACTTCCAGGCAAGATAATTGAAATAATCTACATATCTGCTCTCTCCTGAACCAAGCAGGGTAAATCTAAATCTGTTATGGTAAAGATTATCTTCTAGCAATTCCATTAATAAATCAATACCTTTTTGATCTGTTAATCGGGTTACCATCCCAACAAGTGGAGTCTCAAGATGATTCCATTCACCCATATTATGTTCATTCAAGAATCTGTTCTTATTGATTCTTTTATGGTCTAGATTATTTTCACTATATTTCAAAGAAATCTGAGTGTCAACTTCCGGACTCCATTCCTTGTAATAAGCACCGTTCAGAACGCCAATCAGCTCTGGTCCTTTTGAATTAAGAACATCATGCAGACCTTCCCCCAAACCTTGAGTTCTAATTTCAGCAGAATAAGTCGGACTTACTGTTGTTATCTTATCCGCAAACATAATTCCGGTTTTCATTGCATTGACAGCTCCATTCATTTCAAACCAAGATCCCGGATAAAAATCATTTGAACCAAATGAAGCAAAGTCAAGGGCTCTTTGAGGATTGAACCAGCCTTGGTAAGCAAGATTGTGGATTGTATAAATACCGGCTGTATTATCAAACATAGGATCATTCCTGTAATGAGATTTTAGGAATGCCATTGTAAATGCAGTATGGTAATCGTGAGCATGAATGATGTCTGGTTTGAAGTTTAATGCTTTAGCTGCTTCGAACACAGCTCTGCTGAAGAAAATGAACCTACGGTCGTTGTCATGGTATTCATCCGGATTGCCATATATCCCATCGCGGTTAAAATAGTCAGCATTTTCTATAAAGTAAATGGGGACATCGCTGTTTGGAAGTTTGCCATACCAGACATGACCATATTCCGTCCAATATCCCATTGGAACATTGATAGTTATGTCGGTAGGTCTTATGTTCCACTTGTAAACATCTATAGATCCATATTTAGGTAATATGACAATTGGGTTCTGGCCAAATTTCTTCCATTCGACCGGAAACGACAATGCCATGTCGGCCAGTCCTCCAGTCTTTGCAAATGGAGCAACTTCAGCCGATGCTAATATAATATTCATATATTTGTTCAATAACTGTTTGACACAAAATTTCAATTTATCAAATATCGACCAAAAAAAATCGAAATAAAGCGTAAACTTGTTAACATTGATTAAATCAATTGTTAAAAAAGGGTTAATTTTTTAACTTTGTATGAATTGTTATATCGAATTACAGATTTGTGATTTAAAATTTAACAAATTCGATTGAGCGTTCTTTGCATCATCAATAGATTCGAATAGTCCATAAATTGTCGAACCACTCCCTGACATCAGTGCAAAACTGGCTTTATCGTGATATAATTGTTCTTTTATTCCAGATAAGATCGGATGTGATTTGAATACTGATTGTTCAAAGTCATTTGTTAACTTTTGAAGGCTTTTGGGATATATCAATAAATCATTAATAATAGATTTGAAATCTGAAACTGATCTGTAATTATTTGTTCTTTTAAGTGAAGAATAAGCTGCTGGCGTTGATATATGAATTTCTGGAAAAACCAATAATATTGAATAGGGGAGTGAAATATTGAAATAATCAAGGATTTCTCCTCTTCCAGACCCAATTGCAGAATTTTGTTCTCCAATAAAAAATGCTACATCAGATCCAATCCTAGAAGCTATTTGCATCAAATCTTTGATCGAAGTTTTCAGATTGAGGGATTTATCAATTCCTGTTAGAGTGTAGGCTGCATTTGAACTGCCGCCGCCTAAGCCTGCTCCGGTGGGTATTGATTTATTAATAGTAATTCTTAACGGTAAAGCATCAAGATGATGAAATTTCTGTAATTCTTTTGCAGCCTTATAAGCTAAATTAAGCTCACAAGGAATATCAGTCATCGATGAACAAACGAATACGAAATCAATCGATGGTTCAATAATAATTTCATCAAAAAGAGAAATCTTGTGAAAAATTGTATTTATATTGTGATAGCCGTCATGGCGTTTATTTAAAACTTCGAGTCCTAAATTGACTTTTGCATAAGATTTTATTTTTAACATTTTTATTCTTATAATTGTAGAATGAGTGAATCTACCGAAATATCGTTTTCTCAAGAAGTATTACGAAAGGGAATACATCTTATTTCATTATCTATTCCTATTATCTATGTTTTTGTTACTAGAGAAACAGCACTTTTTATTTTGGTGTCATTAGCCATCACTGCTATTGTTATTGATTTTCTAAGTAAATTTAATAATATTATTGGAATATTGCTCAAGAAATATTTCGGGAAAATGCTCCGTCCACATGAACTTAATCAAAAGTATGTGCTCAATGGTGCATCATGGGTATTCATCTCCGCAGTTGCCTGTGTCTTTATTTTCCCAAAATACCTTGCTGTCGTAAGTTTTACTATATTAATCATCTCAGATATATCAGCAGCCCTGTTTGGACGAAAATTCGGAAAACACAAGTTATTCACAAATAAGAGCTGGGAAGGTACATTTGCATTTATGATTTCTGCAATTGTTGTTGTTTTTATATACGGAATCATTTTTAATGCACCCATCATTTTCTTTATTGGCGGTATAACTGCTTCAATTGTTGGTGGTTTTATTGAAGCAGCATCAACCAAATTGAAAGTAGATGATAATCTTTCTATACCAATTAGTGTGGCTTCTGTTTTGTATTTATTCGGTGTTTATGCCGATTCGATACTTACCCCATTTTTACATTTGATTAAATAGCCTTTTTATAAACGATAACCAATATTCATAAGAAAAGATCCCCAGGCAAAAGTATTCCGGAGACCTAATCTTACTGAATATGAAATATCGAGAGAAATTCTGTTTATTACACTTGCGTTGAACCCTGCTCCAACGTCAAGACAATTTTCCTGAAATGAAGTAATGTCAGGGTGATATTCCTGAATTGTTGTTAGTTGCTGGTAAATAGGTCTGGCTTTATCAAAATTACTCAAACTCTGAGTCCAGATTATGAATCCTCTCATCGATGTATTTGGAACAGTGCTAAACCCGCCCTCCAATCTTCCGATAAACTCATTAGCAAAATCTCCGGTTCTAAGTGCTAGAGTTGCTTCAGCTTCCACCCAAGCTTTTTCAAACTGCAAATTACCAGCTCCCGCTAGAAAGAACTGATAGGAATTGTACAATTTGAAGGATTTCGATGTATCATTCTGATATCCATTTCTAAAAGTTGGTGGAATAGATGCTGCCAATGTAACAATTGGAGATAACTTAGCGGAATCAATTCTATATCTTCCACCAATAAGGTAATAATCAGGTTGAGTTAACGAAAAGTCGTATGCTGGAAATTTATCTAACTTTTCGCCGGTAGAATTCAGTGTAGGTTCATATTTGTCTGACAAAGTGATATAAGACAAAGGCATTTGTATGAAGCAATTACTATTATTAGTTATGGCGAAATTTACACCAAAATGTGCAGTGTATTTTTTGATATTGAAAATACCCCGAATCGCATCCATTTTGATTGAATCTGGTGTTGGCTGGTTTCTGGCTGGTATTGTGTCCAGATAATCAGCTTTAAATTTACCATCGAGATTGTAACGACTACCTGTGTTCGAATAACTCAATCCGAAATTTATCTGTAATGTTTTACCCTCATTGAAAATAATTTCTGATTTTCCAGTAGCAACAGCTACCAAGAAAATAATCAAAATAGGAAGATATCCATTTCTCATCTACTCATCCTTAAAATTATTTGACAAAAATTTAAGTCCTTTACTCAGGTTTAAAATTGGGAATCGTTCCTGGTACCCATGGACCACCAATTTTCTGAATCTCTTTTTTCAAATTAGTGATGTCATTATCGACTATAATCTTCAAAGAATCAATTATAGGTAGCAATTCTTCAGATGCAATCTTATACGCATCTTTTTGAGTGGCTGTTGGCTCGCAGTTTGTAGTAATCATACCATTCAAAACATAATTCAATCTGTCATTTAGCGAAGGAGTCCGATTTTCATTTCTGCTGTCAATTGATCTGTTGCCACTCATTTTTATATTCAAATCATCAATTTTGCGTAAAATTTCAGTAGTTTTCATAATTGGTTCTTTTTTAATATTCAAAGAAACCATAAGAGTTTTACGAATCAATTCAATCTCTTTTCTGGATTCTTCAATAACTGCTGAAATTCCATTCATAGCATTCTGAAGTTTTGCTACTTTCTTTTGAAATTCAACTAACTTTTCTCTACTGGGGGCAGAAATTGTAGTATTATTTAACAGTTTGCATGTGAATTCTACCGGCTCTCCGATTAATGTAATCTCCCCGTTTATACTTTTTGCAAATTGTGCTTTGTATTTTTCAGGAAGAACAAGAAATCCGGAATTCTTGTTTATGTCTGTATTCTCATTCACAGGTGATACATCAGGAAAACGTAAATCCCAGTTTAATCTGTTTATACCAGGAGAAGAAGGAGCTTTCAATAGTCTTATGGTGTTTCCATCGAGATCAGTAATTTTGCAAAGTAAATACGGAGCTTCTTCTTTGTCTTCAGCTATTAGACTTTCCATTTTTGGATAAGTTATAACTTTCTCATCTTTCTCTGCTTTCTTTTCTTCATCAACTCTAATTTGTTTCTTTGTTTTAAATGATTCTTTCATGTAATATGAAATTGTTGCTCCATAAGTTGGATTTTTTGCACGGAAAAAAGCTTCACCCTGATCATTTTTATTTCTTGAATCGTCCTCAACAAACATCAGAGCATCCTTAATAGGAAATACCTGAATTTCCTTGTCAAGCATTTCAGGTGATACATCACGCAAAGGAGAATAATTATCCAAAATATACAAACCTCGTCCAAATGTAGCCAGACACAAATCATTTTCTCTCTTTTGAATTTCTATATCACGTATCGCTATTGTTGGAAGGCCCGACTTCAATTGAATCCATTTATCTCCGCCGTCAAGTGTTACAAATAACCCATATTCGGTACCTGCAAATAAGAGATTGGGATTCTTAAAGTCTTCATAAATTGTCCATACAGGACCATTTACCGGTAAATTTCCTGAAATTGATGTCCATGTCTTACCCTGGTCATTGCTTTTTACGATGTATGGCTTGAAATCAGCTCTTTTATGATTGTTAAATGTTGCATAAATAGTTTTTGCATCAAACTGAGATGCAAAAATATCCGAAACGTATGTGGTCTCTGGTATTCCAGCAATTTTATCTACTTTATTCCAATTATTACCACCATCATTTGATATTTGAATCAAACCATCATCTGTTCCGACGAGTAAAACATTTTGATCGATTGGTGATTCGCTTAATGCTACAATGTTGCCATACAGGGAAGTAGAAGCATTTTTTGCTACTGCGTCAGGTCCCCAGATTTTTCCCATTACTTCTAATTGGTTCCTGTCTATTTGTTGCGAAAGATCACCACTAATAGCCTTCCACGTATTCCCTCTGTCGTCAGTCTTGAATACTTTGTTAGCTGCAATATATAATCTTGTTGGTGAGTGATTGCTAATGATAAGTGGAGTATCCCAGTTCCATCTTAGCATCTCATCTTTTTGAGCCTGAGGTTGAATATAGAATACCTCACCACTTTTTCGGTCGTATCTTACAAGATTACCATACTGCCATTGCCCATAGACTATGTTTGGGTCTGTAGGATCTACCCTAGCTTGATACCCGTCGCCCCCTACAACTAAATACCAGTCTTCATTAGTAATTCCACCAGAGTTTGTTGTTCTGGATGGTCCACCCCATGAATTATTATCTTGTGTTCCATAATAAAGATTGTAGAATGGTTCAGCATTGTCAATACCTACTCTGTAATTTTGAGTAACAGGAAGATTTGAAAAGTATCTCCAGGCATTTCCACGGTCGAAAGTTTCATATAAACCACCGTCTCCACCAATTAATAAATGCTTTGTATCTGACGGATCAATCCAAAGAGCATGATCATCGACATGTCTGAATTTATTGCTCAGAACAGATAATGTCCTTCCTCCATCATAAGAAATTCTCGTATACGTATCCATAAAATATACCAGATCTGGATTTACAGGATCGCAGAATATTTCATGATAATATTGTGCACTAGGAGAAAACCACTTATTTCGCTTTTCCCAGCTTGCACCCTTATTAGTTGAGCAAAATATCCCACCCTTGTCATCTTTAGTTTCTATGACGGCAAAAACAATATCAGGATTAACAGGTGAAATAGCAAGACCAATTCTTCCAAGATCACCTCCTGGGAGACCATTTGATAATTTATTCCATGTTTTTCCAGCGTCAGTGGATTGATGAATGGCAGCTTCTGGTCCTCCGTTAATTAATGTCCAAACGTGTCTGCGTCTTTGATATGATGCACAATAAAGAATATCAGGATTTCTAGGATCTATACAAACATCTGTCACACCTGTATTCTCGCTGATTTTCAAAGATTGCACCCATGTAGTCCCTCCATCTGTGGATTTAAAAAGGCCTCTTTCACCACCTGGACCCCATAATGGTCCTTGTGCCGCAACATAAACGATATTGGAGTTTTTGGGATCTATGACAATCTTTCCAATATGTTCTGAAGTTTTCAAACCCATATTTTTCCATGATTTTCCGCCATCTATTGATTTATAGACACCATCGCCCCAGGCTACACTTCTTTGAGAGTTATTTTCACCCGATCCAACCCAAATGACATTGGAATTATTTGGGTCTATTGTTACACAGCCAATAGAGTATGAGGATTCATTCTCAAACACTGGTTCAAAATTTAATCCTCTGTTTGTGGTTTTCCATACACCACCAGATGCAACTGCTACAAAATATTCATTATGATTATCCTTGTTTACTGCAATATCTGCTATTCTTCCAGAAGTAACCCCTGGACCTAAAGCTCTGAAACTTAGACCGCTAAAAACAGAAGAATTCATTTTTTCAGGTTTATCAATTTCTTTTGGTTGCTCCTTCTTAGCATATGTATTCAAGAAAAGAGAGAAGTTAATAATGATTAGACACACCAAGAATTTTTTCATCGGTTTCTCCTGAGATTATGTAATTAAATTTATGATTTTTTAATTGAAAACAAAAATAAACAAATAAATACATTGTAAAAATAGAATAACGTAATAAAAAATTTAATAATATTGTAGTTGTGATTTTAACCATTTTTAATAATAGTAATTCAATGAAAACTTTTTCGTACAAAATTGATCCGTTGACAAGTGAGAATTATCTTGAAGTTTATCTCAAAGGTCAGCAGCTGATGAACAATCCATTCCTAAATAAAGGTTTGGCATTCAGTTATGAAGAAAGAATGAATTTAGGTTTAGACGGTTTTTTACGTGATCAGATTTTAACAGTAGATGAACAAGCCGAAAGAAGTTATGAAATGTTTTTAAGGAAGCATGATGACCTTGAAAAATATATTTTTCTTCAAGGTGTTCTAAATAGAAATGAAACTTTATTTTATCATCTACTCCATAAAAATTTAAAAGAAATGCTTCCTATTGTTTATACTCCTACTGTAGGTAAAGCCTGCCAGTTGATGAGCCACATTATCAGGAAGTTTAGAGGAATTTATATAACTGAAGAAAATATCCACAATATAGATACTATCTTCCAGCATATTGAATTACCTGAAATTTATCTTATAGTTGTTACTGACGGGGAAAGAATTCTTGGTTTAGGCGATTTAGGTTCAGATGGAATGGGTATTCCAGTTGGGAAAATAAACTTATATATAGCTGCTGGTGGGTTGAATCCGGGATGCTGTTTGCCAATAACTCTGGATGTAGGCACAAATAATCCAGCCCGTTTAAATGATCCTCTCTATATTGGAGTAAGGAAGCAAAGACTCGATGGACCGGCATATTATAAATTTATTGAAAAATTTGTCTTAGGTATAAGACGAAATTTTCCACATGCTTTACTACAATGGGAAGATTTTAGTAAAAATAAGGCTTTCGATCTTCTTGAAAGATATAATCAAAGAGTGCTTTCTTTCAACGATGATATTCAGGGAACAGGTGCAACTGCATTAGCTGCTCTATATTCAGCCTTCAAGATAAAGAATACAAAATTTAAGGATGAGAGATATGTCATTGTTGGTATGGGACAAGCTGGATCCGGTGTTTGTTTCAACATACAGAAGGCAATGCTTGAGGAGGGATTAGATGCTTCTGAAATTAAACAGAGGATATTTGCTGTCGATATTCAAGGATTATTAGTTGACGATATGCCAAACCTTGAAAATCAAATGAAACCTTTTGCTCAAAGAAGATCTGATCTTGTGGATTGGAATCTTGATAATTCAAACTTTATCGGATTAAAGGATGTAATCAAGAATTCTAAGGCTACAGTAGTTGTTGGTGTAACTGCTCAACCTAATCTTTTCGATGGAGAAATTCTGAGAATGATGAGTGAGAATACTGATAGACCAGTTATCTTTGCTCTCTCTAATCCTACATCCAAATCTGAATGTACACCAAAGGATGTTTATGAACATACAAAAGGAAAAGGGCTAATAGCTGCCGGTTCTCCATTTGATCCTGTTGAGGGACAATATGGAACTATGTATGCTTCTCAGTGTAATAATATGTATATCTTCCCTGGTGTCGGATTAGGAGCTTTGGTTAGCAAAACACCTTACATAACTTACAAAATGTTCATGGCCGCGAGCAAAAGACTATCTAGTTTGGTTTCTAAAGAAGAACTTAGTAAAGGTTTATTATTGCCAGAAATGAATAATATCCGAGAAATTTCTGCACAGATCGCTATTGCTGTTGCAAAAGAAGCAAGAGATTGCGGATTAGGAAGACTAGCAACTGATGATGAAATCGAATTATTTGTAAGAAAGTCACAGTGGGATGGAAATTATTATAATTATCGTGCTGGAAAAAAATAATTGTAAATCATCTTTAAACATAAAAAAAGCCGCTCTGATGCGGCTTTTTTCTTATGAATATTTTCTCTTTATTTCTGCACTAAATCTTTTGGTGTAATTTCCATAGTTGGATCAAACATACCAACAAAATACAGGTCTTGGGTTTTAAATATATTGCTATTGTATTTTACGGTTCTAGTGAACAAATATACTAATTTACCTGGGTTCTCAGCCATATATAGACTATAAAGATTTAAAGCTTCATTAAAACTTGAAGTGGATTCAAAAATTCTCACAACTGATGATGGAATACAAATCAAAGGTCTATCGAATGAGTAACCAAAGAAATAGGTGTCATCATTGTTGAGAATATCAAGAAATTCATCAGGAATCATTCCTTCAATTTTTACGTCAGGAATACCAACGCCATCTATTTCAGTTGCTGCAGCAAATGATAGATCAATTACTCTGTTCTTTACGAAAGGTCCTCTGTCATTTATGCGAATAAGAACAGAAATATTGTTTTCATCATTAGTAACTCTCAGTATTGTGCCAAAAGGAACTGTTTTATGAGCTGCAGTAAGTTCGTTCATGTTGTAAATTTCGCCACTGGCTGTCTTTCTGTTATGGAATCTTTTACCATACCATGATGCCTGTCCTGATTGATCAAACTTAAAGTAATGTGCTATATCGTAATCTTCAATATTATCTGATTTTACGTTTGTTTCATTTAATTTTCTAAAATTAGACCCAAATTTATCACTATCAGCATTCACTAATAGTAATGGAGCGGAAATTACTGCAATAATACCTAAAATAAAAAGTAAAGACTTAATCCATGTGTTTTTTAAAATCACTAATAAACTCAAATTGTTAAACATAATATTTGGTAATAAACTCAATCACCAAATTCAAATTATAACACTAACACCAATAAAACAATTAACTACTTATTAATAAAAATTCATATAAGCATCTCAAATTAAATAGCTTATCATGCTAACGATAGAAATAATGGTAAATGTCGATGATTTGAGTGTATTATTTGAACATTTTCAATGAATAAAAAATTGATATTATTTTTGAATAATTCCAATATATATTTGGCTTGCTCGCTCCAACTAAGTAATTTTGTAAGATTGATACATTACAAATATTGGAGAATATAAGTGAAAAAATATTTATTGATGTTATTCTGTTTGATATTAGGAGCATTATTAGCTCAGGGATTCCAATGTGCTTCACCGGAATATACAACTGCTAAACTCGCATTAAAAAGAGGGGAATACCCCAAAGCTGAAGAATATCTTGAAAAAGAAGTAACAAAAAACCCACAAAATGCTGAGGCATGGCTTTTCCTTGCCGAAACAAAGTTAGCTTTGAAAAAAATTAATGATGCCTTGATTGCCGTAGATAAAGCCGAAGAACATTCCAAGAAAGATCCAAAAATTTCTTTTCAAGTGTCGCAGCTTAAAAGAAAGCTTTGGATTGAAGCATATACGGTAAGTATAGATTATTTGCAAAAGGCATTTGCTGAAAAACCTGCTAATCAACCAATTTACAAAATTCATGCTGATTCTGCCTTACAAGCAATTAATACTGCTATCAGAATTCGACCAGAAATCTCATTTTTTCAATCGATAAAAGGGCAATGTTTTGATATTTTGGGGGATGTCGCTAACAGAGTTAAAACCTTTGAAACATATTACAAAATGAATTATTCTGCAATGGAAATTGCACAGAAAAAAGGTTTTTACATTGGCATGTCAAGACCGGAAATGTTAAAATTATTTGATAAGCCTGTTGAAACTTTCGGAATTAAGTTAAGATCAGGTGATTCTACTATAACTGATATTTTTACAGTTAATGGAAAAGAATTGATTATTTTTTCACAGGATCAAAAAGATAACAACCTCTTACTCAAGAGTTGGTACTATGATTTGCCAAAATCTTTACCCGACCAGGAGAGATCACAGGCTTTTGATTTTCAGATATCTCCTCCTCTAGTGGATCTGGTTCAGTACTACTTTGATTTAAAGCAGTATGATCAGTCTTTAGTCTATCTTAATGGTATATTAATGATTGATCCAATGAATGAAGATGCTAATCGCTTCATGGTCACTGTGTATGAGGCAATGGGTAAAAAAGAAGATGCTGCAAAACGAGTTGCTGATATGGTAAAGAAAGATCCAAAGAATAAACAATACAAGCAGATTTATGGAGATATTCTCTCTCAGGTTGAAGATTATGACAAAGCAATCGTCCAATATGAGGAAGCATTAAAAATTGATCCATTATTTTATGATGTCTTAAGAAACCTGGGTGCTTGCTACAAAAACAAAGCGGTCCTTATTCAGAAGAAACAATTAGATGAAATTGAAAAAGATCCGACAAAAAAGAAACAGATCGACATAAATGAATTTAAGCCATTATTAATCAAATCTGCAGAGAATTTTGAAAAATGCAGAAAATCAGTAAAATACTTGCAGGATTACCTTGTCTTAAACGATCTTGCAGATATATATTATGCTACTGAGCAGCTAGATAGATTAAAAGCGACTGTTGCAGAAATGGAATCATTGGAACCTGTGATTCCTAAAGAATCACTTGAGAAATATTATTACGCGCTAATTAAAATTTTCCAGCAAAGAATAACTGATCCCAAAAAATCAGCTTTGTATGAACAAAAAGCAAGAAATCTTTCCAACTAATACATTATATTTATTATGAGCGACAAAAATAAAGAACAACCTAACCAACAACAGATTAATATTGAGCTGGGTGAAAAAGAAGCTGAAGGTATTTATTCCAATTTAGCCATTATTTCTCATTCTCCTGCTGAATTCATTCTTGATTTTACCAGAATATTGCCTGGTATACCTAAGGGTAGAGTGTTATCTAGAATTATTATGACACCTCAGCATGCTAAATTGTTTTTGCATGCAATGATGGAAAATCTTGGTAAGTTTGAAAGTCAGTATGGGGAAGTAATTCTTGACCGACCAGATAATATATTTCCAGGATTCAATGGTAATCCTAAAATTAACTAGTCTGATCTAATTTTTAGGCTGTTAAAATTTACTTGTATTTTTTAACAGCCTTTTTTATTTTTCTAAAGAAAGGAATAACATGAGACGCAGGTTCATAGAGAATTTTTCATTTTTATTGCCTGCTGTTTTATATGTTATTTCGTTTGTGATCTTGTACTTCTATATTCTATCTACGAATAACGGAATCTTTACTTATCCGCTTGATGATTCCTATATCCATCTAACTCTGGCTAAGAATTTTGCTTCTACTGGGATTTTGGGAATTAATCCTGGCGAGTTTGCCTTTTTAACTTCATCGCCACTATGGACGGCTCTTTTAATGATTTTTAAACTTATTGGGATTAATTCAGTACTTTTACCACTAATTTTAAACGCGATTATTGGGTTAATACTCATCTTAATTCTGGATTTTGAGTTTAGGAAATTAAAATTCCACATAATACCCAGAATCGTTATTATCATTATTTATTTTGCCTTCATCCCAGGATTGGTCTTAACTTTTATTGGTATGGAACACTTTCTCCATTTACTTTTATCTCTTATTTTCATAATTAATTTCCGAAAATTCTTCGAGTACAATGAAATAAAATATGATTTGATGGTTTCTATATTAGCCGCATTATTAATGTTGATCAGATATGAATCTATCTTTATTCTAACTCCATTAATAATACTTTGCTTATTAAAGAAAAAGTTCACAAAAGTAATAATGTTAGTTCTTTTCTCAGTCATTCCAATTATGATAATTGGATTTTACTCCAAAAATAATGGATGGTTCTTTCTACCTACTTCTTTAATGCTTAAGGGAAGTCAGCTGGATAATGCCAGTATAAATGAAGTCATCAAATTTCTCGTATATTTTCCATTGAAAAAGTTATATCTGAATGCGGGAATCACAAGCGTCATTTCTGGGTTGATAATTCTTGCTTACGTACAGTTTATCAATCGTAATAACAGGCATGGAATTGATTACTTCTTGACAATATCAATACTTTCAACAATCCTGTTACATCTTGTTCTTGCACAATTGGGATGGTTCTATAGGTATGAAGCATACCTCATTGGAATTGGTTTTTTCTGGATAATTATTAATCTAGACATTTATAAATCGATAAAAGCTAAAATATCAATTAAGATAATTATAGCTATAATCCTCCTAATACCAGTCATTAGCCGATCTTATGGCTCACATTCTAATATAGTACAAGCATCAAATAACATATTTAGTCAGCAATATCAGCTTGCTTGTTTCTTCTCTAAATTCTACCAGTCAAATCCAATTGCAATCCATGATATAGGAGCTATATCGTATTATTCTAATATTAGGATTGTTGATTTATGGGGCCTTGCCAATAAAGATATTTTTAACCTTAAGAATAATAATATTTTCACAGCAGAAAAGATTGATAGCCTTTTAATGATCGAAAATGTTAAAACTGCTGTAATTTATACTCAATGGTTTCAGCAAAAAAAGGATTTTTATAAAAACTGGATTAGAGCCGGAAGCTGGACAATACAAAATAATATTTCTTGTGGCGAGCCAAGAATTAATTTTTTTGCAAAAGATTCAATAACATATATTAAATTGGTAAGGAATTTGCGTCAATATTCAGTTTTGTTACCAACTGAAATTTATCAAAAAATAAATATATTACATTAAAATGCAAACAGGAAATTATGTTTTAGTTCTTCATACCCATTTACCATGGGTTTTGCACCATGGATCCTGGCCTCATGGCGAGGATTGGCTTACTGAAGCAGCAGCTGAATGTTATATCCCACTGCTCAATGTCTTCAATGATTTACTCGATCACGGAATACTCCCAAAGGTTACGATTGATATTTCTCCCATTCTGTGTGAGCAATTAGAGCATCCAGACTTCAAGATCATTTTTGAAAAATATTGTAATGATAAAATTTTATCAGCAATTAATGACGAGAGAAACTTCACCGATTGGGGCTACGATCCGCATCATATTTGGTTAGCAAATTACTGGCAGAACTGGTATAAGGATAGACTCAATGATTTCGTTCACAAGTATGACTCCAGTATCATAAAAGGATTAAGAAAACTACAGGAGGAAGGAGCTATCGAGATCATGACTTGTGGTCTAACTCATGGATATTTACCTTTACTACCTACTGATAATAGTGTCGATCTTCAGGTTCATGCTGCTGCTGTTAACTATAAGAAACATTTCGGAAGGGATCCCAAAGGAATTTGGTTGCCTGAGTGTGCTTATCGACCGACTTATGACTGGCACTCTATGCTTCCAATCTATCCATATAATGAGCCAAAACTCAGACCAGGAATTGAGCAGATTCTATCAAAATATAACATTGATTATTTCATAACTGATGAAGATTTACTAAAACGATCTGGAGCTATAGGTCAGTATCAGGATTTTCCGGATAAGACATTTTACCCTGTATATTCTGATCAGTTTATTAAAAATCAAAATGATTTTAGTAAATCACCTCTTGAAATTTACCATATTAGTTCAAGTGATAGGGTCGAATATGGTACTGCGATGGCTTTCACAAGATACCATGATATATCTATGCAGGTATGGAGTGGATTAATGGGTTATCCAGGCGAACCAGATTATCTTGATTTTCATAAGAAACATCTTGGATCCATGCTTAGATATTGGAGAGTAACAGATACTAAATCTGATATGATGTACAAGACATTGTATCATCCTGATTGGACGAAAGATAAAATTGACAAACAATCAAATCATTTTATTCATCATATAGAAAATTCTCTTAATTGGAATAATAGGAATTATCAAAAATTTGGCACTCTTTGCACACCTTTCGATACTGAATTGTTTGGCCATTGGTGGTTTGAAGGACCTGAATTTATTAAAGCTGTATTGAAGGGAATAAGTAATTCACCTTATGTAAAGGCAGTTACATGTAGTGAACAGATTGTGAAAACTAAACCATCAGAGATTGTTAGTTTACCTGAAGGATCATGGGGTAAGAATAATAATCATGATGTTTGGATGAATGAAGATAATAAATGGACATGGGAAGTTATTTATAATAATGAAAATCGATTTAAGGAATATCATCAGAAATATGCTGGTAGCTCCGAACCATTAATAATTGATATGATGACTCAGGCACTTCGCGAATTAGCTTTATTAGAATCATCAGACTGGCAATTCCTGATATTCACTGAATCAGCTAAAGATTATGCTGAGCAAAGATTTTCTTATCACCATTCTGATTTTAATAAACTTCTTGATATGTGTGATAAAATGAACGAAACAAGGAATCTTTCAATAAATGACATACATTTTTTTGAATCAACTAAACTAAGAAATTGTCCATTCCAGGAGCTTAATCTGGATTGGTGGAAACATTAATGTCCAGCTCCAGGAAAATACTTAAAAACATCTTTTCTTTATCTGTAGCTGAAGCTGCGAATAAAGGAATAGTTTTTATAACAACTGCTTATCTTGCAAGAGTTATTCTTCCAGAAGGCTTTGGTGTTCTGAATTTTGCGAATTCAATATTGTTGTATTTTTTGTTAGTTGTCAATCTTGGGTTTAATATAGTAGGAATCAGAGAAACTGCAAAAAATCCTGATAAAGTAAAAAAATACGCCGATCAGATAACAACTTATAGATTAATCCTCGCAATCTTCTCCTGTGTAGCTATGGTTATCTTTGCCGTGCTAATTGATAAACCATTTGAAGTAAAACTTGTGATAATTATTTCCGGTGTGAATTTATTTTCACAGGCTATAATGATGGATTGGGTTTATCAGGGTACCGAAAAAATGGGAATCCTAGCTATCCGACAGGTTCTGACAAGCTCTTTGAATTTGATAGGTGTGCTTTTCCTTGTTAAAACTGCTTCAGATGTTGTCACAGCTATGATTATTACTGTAATCTCGACATTACTCAATGCTATCTGGATGCTGGCTCTATACAACAAAATATATGGAAAACTCAGGTTATATATCGATAAGTCAATGATGAAAGAACTTCTTACCTCATCAATTCCAATAATGTTTTCAAGCTTTTTCATTACTATTTATAATTCATTGAATATTATAATGCTTGGTTTTATGAAGTCTGATGCTGAAACCGGCATCTATGCTGCAGCATTTAGGTTTGTTGGATTAGTAATTGCTCCATCTTATATATTAAATTTAGCATTTTTTCCGCATGTTTCCAGGGCTCAATCTATTGATGAAAAAAGAAATGCCTTAAGAAATTATTCTAAGGCTATATTTTATGTTGGTACTTTTCTTTCTTTTCTGTTTTTTACTTTTTCATCTTTTTTCATTACATTTGCTTTTGGTAGCAATTATACAGATTCAATAATAGTTCTGCAAGTTCTGATGCTTACTGTATTAATTATGTATATGAATACAGCCTATTATCCACCACTTGTAGCCTGGAAAAAAGAAAAAATAGTAATGTATGCAATTGGAGCAGGAGCAATAGTCAATATCATACTGAATTTCATTCTGATTCCTAAGTATGGAGCTGTTGGTGCTGCTTGGTCTACAGTTGTTAGCGAATTTATGGTATTCCTTGGGTTGGTTAGGATTATCAAAAACGAAATCAATATTACTTTTCTTTTGACTTTGCTCAAAGGTATTGCAATATCAGCCATCTCGTGCTTGGGAGGATATGGATTGAATCATTATTTCAAAATTCATGAGATAATTTCTTCTATTGCGTCTTTTATATTATTTGGAGGATTTATTTTTCTTTTTAAAATAACGTCAGTTGAAGAAATTAAAGGTTATATTAGAAAATGAACTATGATTATCTAATAGTAGGGGCGGGATTGGCCGGTTCAGTCCTTGCAGAGCGAATAGCAAATCAGCTTAATAAAAAAGTACTTGTTATTGACAAAAGGGAGCACTTTGGTGGTAATTGCTACGATTACAAAGATGTTAATGGAATTCTAATTCATAAATATGGGCCTCATATATTTCATACTAGTAATCACAAAGTCTGGGAATATCTATCTCAATTTACTGACTGGGAATTATACTTTCACAAGGTCCTGGCAGCTGTGGAGGGTTTAAAGATTCCTGTACCGTTTAATTTGAACTCACTTTACATGGTTTTCCCAAATCATTATGCTTCAAAATTAGAAGAAATTTTAATTAATACCTATGGTTTTGGCACAAAGATTCCAATTCTAAAGCTTAAGGATTCCCAAAATTCTGAATTAAGCTATCTCGCCGATTACATATATAAAAATATCTTCTTGGGATATACTTTAAAGCAATGGGAATTCAAACCAGAAGAACTGGATCATTCAGTAACTTCAAGAATTCCTGTCAATATTAGTCGAGATGACAGATACTTTCAGGATATTTATCAGGGATTACCAAAAGAAGGATATTCTTCAATATTTGAAAAATTGCTCAATCATCCTAATATTGAACTTAGGCTCAACACTGAATTTAAATCAGATATAAATAATATTAAGTTTAATAAGCTTATTTTTACTGGTCCAATTGATTCCTTTTTTGACTATGTGCATGGTCAACTTCCATATAGAAGTCTTAGATTTGAACTAGAATCATTCAACCTAGAAAGTTTTCAGGAAGTATCTCAGGTAAATTACCCTAATAACTATGATTTTACAAGAATCACCGAGTTTAAACATTTCTATAGAAACCAAATTAAAGATATTAGTAAGACAGTAATAGCAAAGGAGTTTTCTTTGGCCCACATACCTGGTCAAAATGATCCTTATTATCCAATACCTAAACCTGAAAATGAAATAATATTTAAACAGTATTTAAATGAAATTGACAAATTAAACGGAAGTGTTATTTTTGCTGGGAGACTTGCAGATTATAAATATTACAATATGGATCAAGTAATTGGTGTAGCTTTACAGATATTTGACAAAAAAATAGCAACTACCATATGAATCAGATAAATAATACAAATAGTCATGATATATCTATACCATTGGTAACAGATCTTGATGGCTCTCTTATAAAAATTGATAGTATATTTGAATCCACTATTTTATGTATTAAATCTAATATATTCAATATCTTTGTTATTCCTTTCCTTATTCTAAAAGGAAAGAATCATTTAAAGAATTTTGTAACTGATCATTCCAAACTAAATGCTTCCTTATTCCCTTATAATTCTGATGTTATAAGCTTATTAAATAAAAATAAGGCAATCGGCAGAAAAATTGTTCTAAGTACGGCTACAACTGAGAATATTGCTAAATCTGTATCAGAGTATCTACCAATATTCGACGAGGTCATTTTTAGTAAAAGAGATCATAATAACAGAGCAAACAATAAAGCTAGAAAACTTGAAGAATTATTTGGACATAAAGGATATGATTATATTGGAGATAGCACGGCTGATTTGCCAGTATTTGAAAGCTGTAGAAAAAGTTATCTGGTAAATCCATCTCCATCATTAAAAAATAAAGTAATTAAAGTAAGTGGCAATGTTGATTTTATTTACTCAGATGAAAAGCAAAATTCATTATCTCAGATTTTCAAGGAGCTTAGAGTATATCAGTGGATAAAAAATATTCTAATTTTTTTGCCTTTCTTGCTTGCTCATGATATAAAGAATTTCAATTCTATTTTTAATAATGTTATTGGATTTGTAAGCTTTTCATTCATTGCATCTTTTGTCTATATTATTAATGATTTGGTGGATCTTGAATCAGACAGAAAGAATATTATAAAGAAAAGTCGGCCATTAGCTTCAGGAAATCTTAATCCAATTCTTGTTTTTATTGTGGCCAAAGTATTATTCATAATAGGTTGGTTTTTATCTCTTAATTTTTTACCTAATAATTTTTCACTTTTACTACTGATTTATTTCCTGCTAACAACCTTATATTCATTTCGCTTAAAAAAAATAATTCTGATCGATATAATGGTACTCTCCCTGCTTTATACAATAAGATTGATAGCAGGCGGAATTACTTCCAATGTAGGAATTTCAAAATGGTTGATTGCTTTTTCTATTTTTCTGTTTTTAAGTTTGGCAATTATAAAACGATATCAGGAGCTTTATTCGCTAAAGGAAATCAGTGAACAAAGAACTGATGGCCGAGGTTATCAAACCAATGATTTGAGCTTTTTACTCCCATTGGGAATTACAAGTGGCTATCTCTCAACTCTGGTTTTCATGTTATACATTTTTAGTCCTGAGATTACAAGATTATACTCGAAACCTGAGTTACTTTTACCTGTCGGTCTTGTTCTTTTACTCTGGATATCTAGAATGTGGCTTCTGACTTTCCGTGGCGAAATGCATAATGATCCTATTGTATTCACTGCAAAGGACAAAATGAGTTATCTTATGGGTCTTCTAATGATTGTATTTTTGTTTTTGAGTTTATAATCTATGAAAAGTATTTATGAATCATGGGGTAAGTATCCGACCCCTGAATATCAACAAGTCATTAATTATAGTTGGATAAACGAAGCTCCTGATTTAGCAACCGTAATCGGAAATGTATTGCCCTTCGGTTTAGGCCGTAGTTATGGTGATAGCTGTCTTAATTCAAATGGGACATTAGTCGATTGTTCTGGTTTGAACAAATTTATCTCAGTTGATTGGGATAAAGGTGTTCTAAGAGCTGAAGCAGGAGTATCACTTGATGAAATATTGAAATTAATTGTACCTAAAGGATTTTTTCTTGCTGTTACTCCCGGCACAAAATTCGTAACATTAGGAGGAGCAATTGCTAATGATGTACATGGAAAAAACCATCATAAAATGGGTACCTTCGGTTGCCATGTAAATTGCTTCGAATTGCTAAGATCTACTAATGAAAGATTAATTTGCAGCAACTCCGAGAATCAGGAATTATTCAGAGCAACAATAGGTGGACTTGGATTAACGGGAATCATCACCTGGGCTGAAATTAAATTATTTAGAATAGACTCCAGCATGATTGATGCTGAATTTGTTAAATTTGATTGTTTGAATGATTTCTTTGAAATTAATGATTTTGCCAATCTAACAAATGATTTTACTGTCTCATGGATTGATTGCACATCAACCGGAACCAGATCAGGAAGAGGTATTTATTCCAGTGGGAATTTTGCAAAATCAGGACCAAAGTATGCCAACACTAAACATTCAATTGATTTTCCATTCAAATCCAGTTTCATAAATGAGCTCAGTGTTAATCTATTTAATGTTCTGTATTATCAAAAACAATTTGACAAAAAATTAAATTCATTAATTCATTACGAGCCATTCTTCTATCCATTAGATGCTGTAGGAAAATGGAATAATGCTTATGGTAAAAATGGTTTCATTCAATATCAGTTTGTTTTACCATTTAATAATGGTAAAGAAGCACTCAAAGAGATTCTCACCAGGATTAATCATTCTGGCTTATCTTCTTTCCTGACAGTTTTAAAAACATTCGGTAACATTAAATCACCTGGGATGTTATCATTCCCCAGACCTGGTATTACTCTGGCTATCGATTTCAGGATGACTGGTAAACGAACTCTTGATTTTCTAACTTCATTAGATGACATTGTTAAGGAACATAGGGGAGTGATCTATCCAGCAAAGGATTCCAGAATGTCAGGATCTGATTTTATGCACTTCTATCCCGAAGTAAAAGAATTCTCAAAATATATTGATCCAAAATTTTCATCTTCTTTTTGGAGAAGAGTAAATAATTAATGAAAGTTAAACTATGAAGTTAGTAGTTATAGGCGGAACCTCAGCAATCGCAGTCGCAACGATAAAGCAGTTTGCTAAAAAAGACCTTGAAGTTTTACTGGTTGATATTAATTTTAACAGACTTGAATCTGTTAAGAATGATATTTTTGTTGCGACTGGTGTACTTCCTTCAATTTTTGAATGGGAGATTTCAAATATTAATATGCAGGAACAACTTTTTGAAAAAATTATACAGGATTTTGGAAATTTCGATGTAGCGTTTATTGCATACGGGACATTACCTAATCAAGAGGATATATTAAATAAGCCAAACGAAATACAAAAGCAATTAAGTATAAATTTTATTTCAGCTGCTACTTTGAGTTCAATATTTGCTGAATATTTTGAAAAGAGAAATTCAGGAATTCTAGCTGTTATAACATCTGTAGCAGGGGATAGAGGACGAAAGAGTAATTATATATATGGCTCAGCAAAAGGGGGATTATCAATTTTCCTACAAGGATTAAGAAATCGTTTGTCCGGAACTGGAGTAACAATTATTACAATTAAACCTGGTCTTGTTGATTCTCCAATGACAGCTGATATCCCAAAGAATCCATTATTTTCATCATCGGAAATTGTCGGTAAACATATTTTTAATGCTATAGAGAAAAAAAAGGACATAGCTTACGTTCCTGGTTTTTGGAGAATAGTAATGTTTATAGTTATGCATATTCCTGAAGCAATATTTAAAAAAATGAATCTCTAGGTTAAGTATGAATAACAGCAATAAAGCTTATGTTTATGCATTGATCTCAGTCTGTTTATGGTCAACAGTAGCTACAGCTTTTAAGCTCTCACTTAATGAATTAAATTCAACTCATCTTCTTCTCCAATCTTCTTTTATAGCATCTGTTGCTTTACTTTTTATTCTTATCTTTACAGGTAAGATTAAGTTATTCAAAGAATTGAATTTCAAGGATATTTTAGTATTTGCGTTGATTGGGTTTCTGAACCCATTTCTCTATTATCTCGTGTTATTTAGAGCTTACGAACTATTACCTGCTCAGGAAGCACTGACTCTAAATTACACATGGATAATGAGCATAGTGATATTCTCTGCAGTATTTTTAAAACAAAAGATAAATGCGCTTACTCTTATTGGTCTGATTTTAAGTTTTTTCGGAGTTGTATTAATTGGAACAAAAGGAGATTTATTTGCATTAAAATTTAATAATTTATTAGGAACAATTCTCGCTGTTTCTAGTTCTCTAATCTGGTCAACATTCTGGATACTTAATTTAAAAATGAAACAGGATGGCACTCTTAAACTATTTCTGAGCTTTTTTTTTGGTTTTATTTTTTGTTTAATTTTAGTTTTAATTAATGGGGATTTATTCTTACAAAATTTTAGTTTTTCGGGAATAATTGGTTCATTTTATATCGGCCTGTTTGAGATGGGGCTAACATTTGTCTTTTGGCTTAGAGCATTAAGTTTATCAGAAAATACGGCAAAGGTTAGTGCTTTCGTCTATTTGTCTCCTTTTTTATCTTTATTTTTTATCAGTTTGGTAATAGGAGAAAGTATTCTAGAGTCAACATTCTTTGGTTTAATATTAATAATCGGTGGGATCCTTTTGCCTAAAATAAAATCAGGAAAAGAAGGTGTATTTAGTAGCTAATTATTACATTTGTTATAGATGTCGCACAAAAAAAGGTGGCATTTGAAGCCACCTTATAAATAAAAAATATATTTAAACTGGAATTAATCTTCCTTTGACAAACTAGCCTTCAGAAAATCTCTGTTCATCCTCGCAATGAATCGTACCGAAATTTCTTTTGGACATGCGGCTTCACATTCATAGAAGTTTCTGCAGGTACCAAAGCCTTCGGCATCCATAGTGTTTACCATTGCCAAAACTCTTTTCTTTCGTTCTGGTTGTCCCTGAGGTAAAAGACCCATGTGAGATACCTTTGCAGAAACAAAGAGCATAGCGGCACTATTGGGGCATGATGCAACACACGCACCGCAACCTATACATGAGGCAGCATCCATTGCCAGATCAGCCTGTTTCTTGTCAACAGGAAGTGCATTTGCATCCTGAGGTTGATTAGTGTTGACGCTAATGAATCCACCTGACTGAATGATTGTGTCGAGTGAAGTCCTGTCCACAACAAGATCCTTGATTACAGGGAATGCCTTAGCTCTGAATGGTTCGATATAAACAGTTTCGCCATCTTTGAATTTTCTCATGTGCAATTGGCATGTTGTTGTTGCTTTCTCTGGTCCGTGAGGATTGCCATTGATTGTAAGAGAGCAGCAACCGCAGATACCTTCGCGGCAGTCGTGATCGAATGCAATAGGTTCTTTGGCAGACTTTAGAAGTTTTTCATTAAGAACATCTAGCATTTCTAGGAATGACATATCTTCCGAAACATAATCAACATCATGCTGTTCGAAATAACCCTTTGATTTGCCGTACTTCTGTCTCCATACGTGTAGTTTCAGTTTCATTATTTATAACTCCTCACTGCTAATTTCACATCTTCAAATACAAGTGGTTCAACGTGTCTAATAGGCTTTGTACTGTCACCCTGATATTCCCAAGCAGCTACGTGACAGAATTTTTCATCATCACGCATTGCTTCACCATCCGGATACTGGTGCTCTTCGCGAAAGTGTGCACCACAGGATTCATCACGTTCGAGAGCATCCCAAACCAGAACTTCAGCAAATTCCAGAAAATCTGCTACGCGTAGAGCCTTTTCAAGAACAATGTTGTAATCCTCGTTAACTCCTGTAATTGTTAAGTTTTCCCAGAACTCACTACGAATCTGAGGAATAATTTCTAGTGCCTTTTTCAAACGTTCTTCGTTACGTCCCATTCCGCATAAGTCCCACATTGTCTTTCCTAATTCACGGTGGAATTCAGATGGAGTCTTCTTGCCATTTATATTCAGCAGTTTATGTATCTTTTGATTGGCATCACTTTCTGCTTTTTTGAATTCAGGATGATCAGTAGATACTTTTTCGAGTTTGTTTGTAGCAAGAAAATGCCCAATTGTATATGGAAGAACAAAATAACCGTCGCCAAGGCCCTGCATCAAAGCACTCGCACCAAGTCTATTAGCTCCATGGTCGGAGAAGTTTGCCTCACCGATTACGTGGAGACCAGGAATTGTACTCATAAGATTGTAATCAACCCACAAACCACCCATTGTATAATGGGAAGCAGGGTATATCATCATTGGAGTTTCGTAAGGATTATCTCCTGTGATTCTTTCGTACATCTCGAAAAGATTACCATAACGTTCTTCGATAACATTTTTACCAAGTCGATTAATGGCATCTTCAAAGTCAAGGTAAACACCATATCCTGTTGAACTAATTCCTCTACCATCATCACAGGCTTCTTTTGCCGCTCTGGACGAAATGTCGCGAGGTGATAAATTCCCAAAACTGGGGTATTTTCTTTCGAGATAATAATCTCTTTCATCTTCAGGAATCTGGCTGGGTGCTCGCTTATCGTTCTGTTTCTTAGGAACCCAGATTCTGCCATCATTTCTGAGGGATTCACTCATCAATGTTAGTTTAGACTGATGATCACCACTTACAGGAATACATGTAGGATGTATTTGTGTATAACATGGATTGGCAAAAGCCGCGCCTTTTTTATAAGCTCTGTAAGTAGCCGTTACGTTGCAAGCCTGAGCATTTGTAGAAAGATAAAATACGTTACCATAACCTCCTGTAGCTAACACAACAGCATCACCCCAATGTGATTCTATCTTGCCTGTCACAAGGTCACGTGTTATTATTCCTCTTGCGTAGCCATCAATGATAACTACGTCTAGCATTTCCTTTCTAAGATGTTGAGTAACAGCTTTTTTACCGATTTGGCGGGATAATGCTGAGTATGCTCCTAAAAGTAATTGCTGTCCTGTTTGACCCCTAGCGTAAAATGTACGAGAAACCTGTGCACCCCCAAAAGATCTATTGTCAAGCAATCCACCATATTCGCGTGCAAAAGGAACTCCCTGAGCAACACACTGATCTATAATGCTATTGCTTACCTGAGCAAGTCGGTAAACATTGGCTTCACGGGCTCTGAAATCTCCGCCTTTAACAGTATCGTAAAACAAACGCCAAACGCTGTCACCATCATTTGTGTAGTTTTTAGCGGCATTTATACCGCCCTGTGCTGCTATACTGTGAGCTCTACGAGGGCTATCTGCATAAGTAAAAGCTTCAACCTGATAACCTAATTCTGCCATGGAAGCAGCCGCAGATGCTCCTGCAAGGCCGGTTCCTACGACAAGGATTTTATATTTTCTTTTATTTGCTGCATTTATTAATTTCATGTCAAAACGGTATTTGTCCCATTTATCCTTGATTTGCCCTGAAGGTATTTTAGCATCTAAATTCATAAATTACCTCCAATTAGTTTTAATAAAACGGAAATGGGAATTGATATAAGGCAAAAAATAATAATAAATGACAAAGCCACACTAGATTTCTGAATTGTAGGAAAATACTTGGGATGATTCAAGCCTAGTGTCTGAAACATACTCTGAACTGCATGATTTAGATGGAATCCTACAATTGTAACAGCTATCATATACACTAATGATATCAGTGGATTCTGAAAACCAAGAATTACCATTCTGTAAACATCAGTTCTCTCATAAGATAAAGCCGAAGCTGCTGAAGACAAATGTAAACCGTGAGGTAAATACATCTGATTGACAACATGCTCAGGATTTGTAATGTGCAATGTAAGATGTGAGACATGATAGACAACAAACAGAAAAACTGCAACACCTGTCCAGAGCATTGTTCTGGATGTCAGTTTTGCTTTAAAATAATTTTTTACAGCATATTTCTCAGGTTTTGCTTCGTTGCTTGAAACCTTGAGGACAATGGATGTCCAAATATGCAGAATTAATGCCAGGAGTAAAACAATACGAGCAATCCAGAGTACTGGTCCGAGACTATGTAGGAATTGCGAATAAGAATTAATCGCATCTTGTCCACTATAAATCAGTAAGTTTCCTGCTGTATGAATAACAATGTATCCAACAAGCATTGCTCCGGTTACTGCCATCACGATTTTACTCAGGATCGATGATTGTAAGTAACTTAATATTCCCATAATACTTTAACTATAAATGAATAATAAACAGTTATTTATTTGACGGTTGTAATAACATAAAAGCTTTATATTTCAAATTTTATGCTAAGATAAGTATTACAAATATAAGGATTGGACTTGTATAATGCTATTTTTTTTCAAATTTTATTAGTACAAATCCTGTTAAATTGTTAGAGTAGATTGACTGAAATTGCCAAAAATCAAGGTCTTGTTTTTCTAATGCAAAAAATGGGATTGAAACAAAATCCTTATAATTATTCAATGTATTTGGAATATTATCAGGATTTTTAAAATAATTTAACGACGCTATGTACCTATATCCTCTTTTATATGCTAGGTCAAATAACTTTCCAGAATTTTTTGCTTTGAATGCTTCTTTATCCATACATAACCCAAAACCAGATAATGCCCGAAATCCCAAGGCATAAGTAACTATCCCGTCATCCATTTCAATTATTTTTGGGAATTTATCTATTTTGATGATTTCATTTTTGATTTTTTCTCTATTTCTCCATAACATTTCATTTCTGGTTTCAGTTGTCAAATTCGCGAATGCATTCCAAAATAACACACATAATATCAAAATAGCTGAGTAAATGCTTATGTACTTTATTTTCAAAATTGATGGATACCTTGTAATGATAAAATAAGCAACAATAATATTACTAGTTATTATGTCAATATTGTAGTACCATTGTCCCTGATCCCAGAGATTAGTAAAGAATATATGATAGGTTAATTTTAATATTGAAGCCATCGCAATGTATGCAAGTGGAGCAATAAGAGAATTATTTTTGTTAAATGACTTTTTAAAAAATAATACTAGGAAAAAGCCAGTAGCAATTAATACATAAACAATGGGTAGAATTCTTGAATACAAATGCTCTCCCCAGAAATAATTAAAAGAACGTCCTAAGAATAGTCCACGGATAATATGCACAACATTATCAAATGAAAACCCTGATTTCTGCAATCCGCTAACAGGTAAGAGCATACCAGTTGATAATTGATTATAAATTAAATATCCGGATATCATTAGAATAGGAAAGACTAAAAACTTAATCGAATTCAATAATCTATTCGATTTATCCGAACTGAAGAAGACATACAAAAGTAATGTGTAAATAATAAATATTTCATCCAGTCTACTCAGAAAAAGCAATGAAACTAGCAAAGAAATAGTGTAATATTTAAATCTATAAAACTGCTTTCCTTCGGAACATCTTATTAAAAAGTACAGGAGCAAAGAAAATAAAAATAACGAAATAGAAGTCTCCATGCCATTTACAGGAGATATGATTGAATAGTGCTTACCAATTGCAAGTCCAAAAATTAAATAAAAATATCCGGGAATGATTGTTATAAATGCTAAAAGTTTAGACTTAGTTATTTTATAAGCAGAACTGAAAAAAAGAATATTTGCTGATGATGTAAGAACAATACAAACCAACAATGTAAGAATAATCTTAAAGTCACTATTTGATGCTATTTTAAATAGCACTATAGTAATTATTTGCCAAAGAGGATGGAATCCATTGGTGGGATTTATTCCATCAAATGAGAAAACACCTTTATGAAGATAATTAGTCGCTATTGTAAAATAGTAGAATGCATCATTATAGAAAAGATTTACGATCTTATCCGGATAGAAAAAAAGTACCATCAAAGGTATGATGGATGTGGTAAGAATGATTAATAAGTATTGAGAAATATGATTTTGGCGAAATTTCACAAATAATTCTTAATATTTCGAAAAAAATATAGTAAAAATCATATATTTGTTAAAACAAATAAATTGATGTCAATTAAAATACAAATTATAGATAATAATATTTAATTTTTTTTATGATAGTGGGGTAGAAATGGGATATAATCTTCTTCAAAAAAAATCCATGGATGTTTTGATGCATGAAGTAACCACCGAGAAGAGTCTGAAAAGAGTTCTTGGTCCCGGTGGATTAACCACATTGGGAATAGGTGCAATTATCGGGGCAGGTATTTTTGTACTGACAGGACAAGCAGCGGCTCAATATGCTGGTCCTGCTATAGTAATATCGTTTATTATTTCAGGTATGGCTTGTGCATTTGCAGGCTTGTGCTATGCTGAATTTGCATCTATGATACCAATTGCCGGAAGTGCTTACACTTATTCTTATGCTACTCTGGGCGAATTCTTTGCATGGATCATCGGATGGGATTTAATTCTCGAATACCTATTCGCTGCTTCTACTGTTTCTGTAGGATGGAGCGGCTATGTTGTTAGCTTTTTAAAAGATTTCGGAATTAACATTCCTGCTTATCTTTCTTCAGCGACAGGTACTGTGCTGGCGGATGTTCCTGGTATTGGCTGGAAGGAGATGACTTCCCAGTTATCAAGTGAGCTTCTAACAAAGGGGATTAACATTCAATCTCTTCCACATGTCACTGCAATACTGAATCTGCCAGCTATGTTTATTGTTGCAATGATAACTATCCTTCTGGTGATTGGAATAAAGGAATCAGCAGGATTTAACTCAGTAATGGTTGTAATCAAAGTCACGGTAATAATAGTATTTATTGCAATTGGTTACATGTTTATTAATCAGGCTAACTGGACACCATTTATTCCACCGAATACAGGTGAATGGGGACACTTCGGTTGGAGCGGCATTCTCAGAGCGGCGGGTGTTATTTTCTTTGCCTATATTGGATTTGATGCTGTTTCTACTGCTGCTCAGGAGGCTAAGAATCCGCAGAAAGATATGCCTATCGGCATATTAGGTTCTTTAACCATCTCAACTATTCTATATATATTAGTAGCATTAGTTCTAACCGGAATCGTAAGTTATACTGCTTTGAACGTTTCCGATCCAGTAGCTGTCGGTGTTAATGCTATGGGTGAAAAACTTATCTGGCTTCGTCCAATTATTAAACTAGCAGCAATAGCCGGACTTAGCTCTGTTATACTAGTTATGCTAATGGGGCAACCACGAATATTTTACTCGATGGCAAAAGATGGTTTATTGCCTAGTGTATTCTCCAAAGTACATCCAAAATTCCAGACACCTTATTTCAGTACTATAATAACCGGAATTGTTGCAATGATTCTGGCTGGTATTCTCCCTATAAGTATTCTCGGTGAAATGGTTTCTATTGGAACTCTTCTTGCTTTTGCAATTGTTTGTATTAGTATAATTGTACTCAGGAAAACAAGTCCAGATCTCAAAAGACCGTTCCGTACACCGCTTGTGCCATGGATTCCTGCATTGGGAGCCTTCGTATGTCTTGCTCAAATGCTAGCATTACCTTGGGATACTTGGCTAAGATTAATCGTATGGATGGCTATCGGATTTATTATATATTTTACTTATGGACGTTATCACTCAAAAATAGCAAATTTCACAAAGTAAATCAAACAAATAGCACAATATAAATAAATGGTAATCTATTAAATGCAAAACCCCGTCAATATCTAATTGACGGGGTTTTTCGAATTGTTTTGATAAAATGCTAATGTGATCAAATCTTTCAAACTTGTTAAAGCAAAGATATCATCTTATCGATTAGATTTTGAGCATCGGATAATTCTGGTGCTTCAGCAATTATCCTGACTATTGGCTCAGTATTAGAAGTTCTCATTTGTACCCAGCTCTTGTTAATCTCAATATCTATTCGAATTCCATCTTCAAGATTGATTTCCGTATCAGGAAATTCTGCTCTAGCTTTTCCAACTAGCTCGTCAAAGTTTCCACTAAAGTTTTGCTTATATTTAATCATGTGGTATTTGGGCATCGAATCAATAATCTGACTTAAAGACTGATTTCTTTTTACCATCAGGAATAAAATTAATGCAGTGCCAACCAAAGAATCTCTTCCGTAATGACATGTCGGTAGAATAACGCCACCACTTCCTTCACCGCCAATAACAGCATCAACTTCAATCATCTTGTTGATAACATTTATTTCCCCGACCGGAGAACGATAAAATTCTGCGAGATATTTATCTGCAATGTCCTTAGCTAATCTTGTAGTTGAAAAATTTACTACAACTGCAGGCTCAACACCAATCTCAAAGGCTGAAAAATTTGAAAGAACCGCTTCAATTGCAAGACAGATAGTTTTTTCTTCACCAATAGCTTCGCCATTATCATCTATCAGTACTAAGCGGTCTGCATCCGGATCCACGGCTATACCAAGGTCTGCTTTGTTGTTTTTAACTGCTTGAGCCAATTCGATAAGATTTTCAGGAAGAGGTTCAGGTGTATGGGGAAACATTCCAGATCCATCACAGTGTAGTGGAATCACCTGACATCCAAGCTTACGCAACAATAGCGGAATTGCTACTGATCCTGAAGCATTAACCGCATCAACAACAACCTTGTAACGTTTTTCAGCTAATTTCTGAATAAATGAGTTATTACTTACGACAGGTATGGTCAGAATGTTGTCGATATGGTCATCTATAGCATTCATCATACTTACTGATTTGTAATAGACATCAGAAGCTATTGGAAGAAATTGAAAATTATCAAATTGTTCCCAAAGTTTAGAATTTGTCTCTCCATTCAGGAAAACACCATTTGAATCAATGAATTTTAGACCATTCCATTCTTTGGGATTATGTGACGCAGTAATTGCAATACCTCCAACTGCTTCACTTAACTCGGTCATAAGCTGAACTGTTGGGGTTGGAGCCGTTCCAAGAATAAATACTTCTCTCCCAGCTGAAATCAAAGAGCCAACAATAATTTGTTCTATCCACTGACCTGAAGGACGTCCATCGCGACCAACAACAATTGGACCTTCTGGCAAAAGATATGAAAAAGAAAGTACATATTTTGATATTAATTCGGGGGTAAGAAAGTCAGTCAAAGTTGCTCTTAAGCCGGAGATAGAACGAATTATAGGCATATATTCCCTTTTATGTTAATTTACTTTTTTGAAAACTGAAATGTAAGGAACCAACCAACCTTATCACCTCCTAAAAGCTTTGAAGCTATAGAAGCAATAAACCTAAAGAATGTGTTAAATCTCTCGAGTTTATCATAATAAGATAGTATGGGTTTTATCTCTGATATATTTACATTTCGCGATTTCAATATTTTGTCAACTTCATTAATGGTATAAGCTTTTGTTCCAATACTTTCCATATTGTACCATAGTATATCGGCAATTGACTTAAAAGGTTTACCTTTTAATAATGCATGCTTTATCCAGAAAAAATAGGCAAGCAAAGAATGTCTATGATAGATCATTATCTTAGCCTGTCCGTTAGGCTTCATAACGCGAATTATTTCATCAAGAGCTTTGATTGTATTCGGCGTATGATGGATAACTCCCCAGCTGTAAACCAAATCAAAAGTATTGTCATCAAATGGGAGATTCTCACTGTCTGCAACAGCATAACCAGATGCTTGAAGATCGTATAGACTCAGTCTGTGCTTAACGTGATCGATTGCCTCTTCAGTTAAATCAACTCCATACGCATCTGCTCCGGCTCTTACCCATTGAAGAAAGTCAGTCCCTGCGCCTACGCCGATCTCGAGAATTTTTTTACCACGATAGCGAGTAAATTGTGCAAAAGAAAATATCTCAGGACTTACTATATATCTGTTATTTTCAATTTCTTCGAAATATTCTAAAGTATATTTATCTTTATCGGTAAACTGAGTGCCACAAGCCTGTTGATTCCAGTAATCCTTAACATCTTCTTTTAATGTATTTGGTGTGTTATCCATTATTTATGTTTAAATGTTTCAAAAGAACAAAATTACTTATTATTTATTAAATAGTGAAATTTTGAATATTTTTGTATAAAAATACAACAAATATATTGTTGTTTTAAGTGTCTAACTAATTTTATTTAAAGGGAAAATAAATGCAAAAAATATTTGAAAATCAATATCTGAGTTTAATTGTTAGACTGGTAATCGGATTTCTGTTTATATTAGCAGGACTTGGGAAAGCTGCTGATCCTGCTTTTTTTGCAAAAGAAATTATGAATTATAGCATTATGCCGGTATCGATAGTTAATGTTATGGCGTTAGCAATGCCTTGGATTGAACTTGTTGTCGGAATTCTACTTATTGCAGGAGTAAGAATAAAAGCAAATGCTATGATTACCGGAGGATTGATGCTAATTTTTATCGTTGCCGTTTTCTCAGCTATGGTAAGGGGATTAAATATTAACTGTGGTTGTTTTACCGGAAAAATTGTATTAGTAGGATGGCCTAAGATTATAGAGAATACCATGATGTTCATTGGGTGCTTATATATATTTCTTTTTCCTGTGCAGAAATTTTCTGTAGAAAATATAAATCAGAAAAATTTGGAAAAAACTTCAATCCAGTAAAAATTATATTGGACTCTATATTTGAGATGATGGCACCTGCTGTTTGTCAGGTTTGTGGCTGTTTAATTGAAAATTCAAGAGGGAATTACTCACATATTTGCAGAAAATGTGAATTTCTTCTTCCATCACCACCTACGGTGGATCAAGCATTTGATAGATTTATTCAAAACTTTGATAAAGATTCTATCGCTATTTCTAAAGTTTATGGCTTATTTTCTGTTCACGATGAAAAAGATTTTCTCCAGATCATTCATGGACTCAAATATTTTGGATTCACTAAAGTGGGAAAAGAGTTCAGTTCAACTCTTGGAAAAGAGCTAATAAAAAATACTGACGTTTCTTATTCAGCTATTGTGCCTGTGCCTCTTCACTCGGCTAAAAAGCGAGAAAGAGGATTTAATCAGGCTGAAATTATATCAAAAGCTATATCAAAAGAATTAAATGTGCCCGTTCAAACTTTAGTTAAAAGAAATAAATACACACAGACACAAACGCAATTGAGCAAGAATGAACGACAGAGCAATGTCATCGATGTTTTTGAGCTTTCAAGAAAAAAAAATGATCTTAAACTTAAAAATTATTTGGTTGTTGATGATGTTCTAACAACAGGATCAACTATTAACGCTTGTGCTTCAATACTTCTCGAAGCAGGAGCAAGACGTGTAGATTGTGCCTGCTTGGCTATTGCCTGATATTCGATAACTGCTGCAACCCCATTTGCGCATTTTGATTCGACCGATCAATCTTCAGAGCCATTTCATAGGACTTACGTGCTGTTACTGTATTATTCGTTGCTTGGGCATAGCGACCAATGTTTGTAACGTTTAATGATGCAACACTCAAAATGCCCTCTACAAGATGATTATTTCTGTCTTTTTTGAATTCAAGGAATTTAGAAATATCAATTTTGTCGAGATTAGGTTGGTAAATTTTATTATCTTTCTCGAGTCGAAATGCAAAACCCTGTGGGATTTTTTGATATTTTGAAGCAATGTCTGCATCTGTAGGATTCTCTACCACATCAATGGTAACATAAATTGGTCTTTTACCAAAGTTCTTGTCTATCAAAGCATTTATTAGTCCTACATAATACTGCTGAATCAGGACAGGATTATACTCCTTCTCAGATTCGAATAATTCAAGTTGTCCCAGATACAAATTTACTTCATTCTCAACTGTTTTAGCTGTTGCTGGGTACCATTTCTTGAATTGCTCTAGATACCATGTTCTACGTAACAATTCCTTTTCAAGAAGAACAACATCAGGTCGGTAACCTTCAACTTTCTGCTTGTACCAAAAAGCAGAACACCAGTAATCCCATTGAGCTGAAATAATAATAGCATTTGGTTCAAGGTTATCTCCAAGAATTCTGCTATATTCTGGAACTAGATAATTTTTAGAATTATCATTTGAATCGAAATTTTGTATTAGCGAAATTATTGGAATTATTACAATTGCTGCAACTAATTTTGGATACTTAGAAATTACAAAAAATAATCCTGTCCCAGTTAATAGGATAATCGAAATAAAAGCAAGAAGAAAATATGAATCTATATCATGAATACTATAATTAACACTATAGGATAGACAAGTGAATAATAAAATTAGAAGAAAGAAAAGTAACTTTCTGTTCTGCTTGAATAAAAAGTAAATTCCGAGCAAAAAAGGAACTAGCCCAATCCAGCCAAGCTGGTAAGGAAGTAGGGAGAAAAATTTACCAAGATTTGTTGATATGGAGGCACTATCAGAGAACATCCAAATCTGATATTGCTTGCCAGATGCATGATATATGAACTTACTCCAGCCTCTTGAAACAAAGCCCCAGTTAAAATCAGGCATAGACATACTTCTCAGAGGAAGATACAATATAAGACTCAATCCAATAACAAATGGGATAAATAACCAAAGGATTTCTTTAAATTTTAACTTATCAAATTTATGTGAATCTCCGATACCGAATAAGTATAAATATAGGACTCCCGGAATCAGCAGGACTGTTTGCATGTGGTTTGTAAAACTTAACCCCAATAAAAATTCAGTAAAAATATAAAATTTGAATTGATTTTCTTTGGCTGAGGATGATTTTAAAATTGACCAGATTACAAGATTAAACATCATAGCTTGTAATGAATAAACTTCAATAGCATTAGCTTGTTGCCAGACAGTTGTGGCAAAAGAATATATTAAAGATGTGAAAAAAGAAATGAGCAGAATATTTCTATTTTCTAAAAGGTTTGATTCATTTACCTGACTTTGTTTATTCTTAGTTTTCTGCTGATTTTTCTTTTTGTTGACTAATTCAAAAACAATAAGTAATGTTTGAAAAAAAACTACCGAAGATAGTGCCGTGAAGAACGAAGCCATTAAATTGAGCTGATATATTTTGCTCAAACCCATAGGAATAAGAGAAAATAAATGTCCGATAATGGCGAATAGTGGATAACCTGTTGGGTGAGCTATACCCAAGGTTACGCATACACCGGCGAGTTCACCTGAATCTGTAAACATGAGATCCGGTGCGGCAGTCATTATGTATATTGTAATGGCTGTTAGAAAGAGAATAATCGATAGATTCAATTTAGATATTATCTTCATCGTCATTATATTTTCGTTTTAACAAAACACTAAATTAAACGAAAATTATGGTTTTTAGTAACTAATATTTATTAATATTGAAATTATTTCTGAAATATATTCTAATTCTGATAATTTTTAACCACTTTTCCAAAGCAGAAGTTTTGTGGGCTAGTAAAGTCATAGGCTTTTCATCTCAAGCCGGTGATAAGCAATTTGCAGCTAAACAAATACTAGGAAGTCCGAGCGTTTTATCAGGTTTTGGTACTACACCATGTGCTTGGATGCCGGAAAAGAAAGATATTCATCAAAAAGAATGGATAGAAGTTGAATTCTCAAAATACCAACAAGTACGTCAAATATGCATCGTAGAAAATCACTATCCTGGTGCGGTAAAAAAAATAATACTTATAGATACTGAAGGAAACGAGCATATTGTTATGAATAATCCCGACAGATCGAATAATTGTGAGTCAGGTGCATTCAACATATCATTTGAACTTACAGGCTACTTTGTCAAAGGTATGAAATTAGAACTAGTATTTGACAGCTTAAAAATTCCTCAAATAGATGCGGTTGGAATGTCTGATAATAATAACTTGATAAGCTGGGATATCAACTTAGTAAAGGATTTTAAGAAATTCGATAAATCAGAGAGCTTAGGATCAAATATTAATTCTGAATCCGCTGAAATAACACCAATCATTTCTCCTGATTCAAAATATATTTATTTCACTAGGGACAAACATCCTGAAAACCTTGGAACAGCGCATAAACAAGATGTTTGGATTTCTAAAATAGACAGAAAAGGTAATTTCTTAATGGCTGAAAATTTGGGAGAACCAATCAATAATTCTTTTAATAATTCTGCATTTTCGATAACCCCAGATGGAAGAAGATTATTTCTAACAAATGCATATCACGACAATGGTTCTGTAACCAAAGGAATTTCATACTCAATATTTTTCGATAAAAATTGGCTAGCTCCAAAGTCAATGCTCATCAAGAATTATCAGAATATAAATTCAAATGCTGATTATTTTATCTCATCAGATGGAAAATATCTATTGATGTCAATAGAAGGAGAGAACACTACAGGTGGTATGGATTTATATGTCAGTTTTCTTGAAAGCGATTCATCCTGGTCGGAACCTCTAAATCTAGGAGATGTGATTAATACTGCAGATGACGAAATAACTCCCTATCTGGACACGAACAATAAAACTCTCTATTTCTCAAGTAAAGGTCACTGTGGTTTTGGATCGCAGGATATTTTTGTTTCAACAAGATTAGATGAGTCATGGACAAAGTGGTCAATACCTCAAAACTTGGGTCCAAATATAAGCACATCATTATGGGATGCGTACTTCAGGATTTCTCCAAACAGAGATTTCGTTTATTTATCTTCATACCATAATTCGATTGGGGACGCTGATATCTTCAAATCAAAAATTATAGATAAATCATCTCTTTTTAAATTAATTTCAATAAATGGAATAGTTAAAGATGATTCAACCGGAAAACCAATTGAATCAGAGATAATTATTAGAAGTTTAGATGGAAATGAAGTTATTAGAAAAGCTCTTGCTGATAAGATAAACGGCGTATATAAATGCAGATTTGAACATTCAGGGCAATTTGTGCTGCAAGCTTTCAAATCTGGTTTTCTGCCTATAACAGAAATATTCGATTTGACTGAATCAGATTCTGTAAGTTTTGAAAGAAATTTAATTATGTCCAGAGTTAAACCTAATTCAGTTTATAGATTGAAATACATTTTATTTCAATTAGCTGAATATGAGCTACCAAATAAATATATTCCAGAACTTGAAAGCATCGTATATTATCTTACGAATTTTCCAGAAATAAGTATTGAATTATTTGGTCATACAGATGATATTGGGTCTGATAATGATAATATTCAATTGTCAATAAAGCGAGCAAATTTTGTAAAAGAATATTTAATAAAATCAGGAATAAATCAGTCGAGAATTAAGACAGTTGGACTAGGTAAATCTAAACCAATTTGTCCAAACTCAACAGAAATCTACCGTCAGCAAAATCGTAGAGTTGAATATATCTTTTATTAATAGTCTCGCTACTTTCAATTCTGAAAATTTGAGTTGTTACTTTGTTTAGATTTAATCCTTTCAAATCAATAAATATCTTAATTTTGTAATATGTTATTCAGTTAATTTGAGAAATTATGTTAAGATTGAATGTCAATATAGACCATGTTGCAACTGTTCGGAATGCTAGGGGTGGATTTGAACCGGATCCGGTAGAAGCAGCTATGATTGCGGAACGAGCTGGAGCTGAGGGCATAGTCGCTCATTTGAGAGAAGACAGAAGGCATATTAAGGATGCAGATTTAAGACGTCTTAAGGAAATCGTTACAACAAAGCTTGATTTGGAGATGGGTGCAAATGAGGAGATAATTCAGATTGCCCTAAAAACCATACCTGAACTTGTTACCATAGTTCCTGAAAATAGAATGGAACTAACTACTGAAGGTGGCTTGAATGTAAGTGGTGATATTGATAGATTCACTAAACTTGTTGATAGAATGCATGAAAAAGCAATTAAAGTAAGCTTTTTCATCGAGCCTGAAATGAAGCAGATCGATGCTGTTTTGGCATCAGGTGGCGATATGGTTGAATTCCACACTGGAATTTATGCTAATGCTATTAATCAAGTCGATATGGATTCTGAGTTTTTAAAAGTCAAGTCATCATCTAAATATGCACATAAGAATGGTCTCTTAATAGCAGCCGGGCATGGATTGAACTATCAGAACACTAAACTGATAAGTTCAATCTCAGAGATAAATGAATTAAGTATAGGTCACTCTATCATTTCAAGGGCTGTATTTGTGGGTTTGGAACAAGCAATTATGGAAATGCTTGAATTAATGAATTAATCAAACGGAAATGTAGAAATGTGCGGAATAGCAGGTATAGTAAGCAGAAATGATATTAACTCAAGTGTCTCACCGGATATTCTTAAGAAAATGAGTGATATTATTCAGCATCGTGGTCCGGATTCTGACGGAATGTGGATGTCTGAAGATAGATTATGTGGATTAGCCTTTCGTAGATTGTCCATTATTGATTTGAGCTCAGCTGGGAATCAACCAATGGTTTCTTCAGACGGCAAATATACCATAGTTTTTAATGGTGAGATTTATAATCATCTAGAAATTAGAAATGAATTAGAGAATCTTGGATATAAGTATCATTCCAAGACTGATACAGAAACAATTTTAAATGGATACAAACAATGGGGTTCTGCAATTGTTCACAAACTAAGTGGAATGTTTTCTTTTGCTATTTGGGATTCAAATAAGCAAGAATTGTTTGCTGCTAGAGATAGGGTAGGGAAGAAGCCATTCTACTATTCTCATCAGGATGGACATTTCGTATTCAGTTCTGAAATAAAATCTATTTTACTTCATCCAAATGTAAAAAAGGAATTTAATCAGAATGAACTACCTAACTACCTGAATTGGTGTATGTCCAGTCGACGAGAGAGTTTATTCAAAGGAATAAAAAAATTAGCAGCTGGTTGTTCCCTTCATCTTGCAGCAGATGGTGACTTAAAAATTGAAAGATACTGGAGTCCAATATCCTCGTTTACTGGATACAATGATTTGAACGAGATTGAACTTCAATCAGAAATATTGAGAATCTTAAGATTATCCATAAAAGACAGGATGATGAGTGATGTCCCATTTGGTGTATTTCTTAGTGGCGGCATTGATTCAAGTTTGAATGTTGCTTTAATGGCTGAGCTAATGGATAGACCAATTGATACATTTACAGTCGGATTTGAAGAGCTTGAAAAATATAATGAACTGAAATATGCAAGAATTATTTCTGATCGTTATCAGACCCATCACCATGAAATTTTGATCAATGAGCGCGACTCCTTTAGTGTTTTGCAAGATTTGACTTGGTATGAAGACGAACCAAATGGTGATCCTGTTTGTATTCCATTATTCTTTCTTAGTAAGCTTACTCGAGATAGCGGTACAACAGTTGTTCAAGTTGGAGAAGGCAGTGATGAACTTTTTGTTGGATATCCTTGGATGATGAGAGAATATAATTTTTACCATAGTTATTGGAAGTGGTTTGTGGCTCTGCCACAATCTGTCAGGATGTCAACTTTCAAATTAGCATCTCCAATGCTAAAATCAATGGGAAAATTCGGTCAATTGGATTATATCCGCAGAGCTGCATTTGGTAACGAACATTATTGGGCTGGTATGCCTATATTTCCTCCGGTTCAGCAAGAATTACTGTTGAAGAATGGATTCCATAACTTGCTCAGCATCACTCCCGACTATGTTTCTGAGCTACACCAGGAAGCATTGAAGCAAAAACCAGATATGGACTACCTGCAGAGGATTTTTTATGTAGAATTAGCTCAACGATTATCTGAAATATTATTAATGAGGGTTGATAAAATTGGAATGGCTCATAGTATTGAAGCAAGAGTGCCATTTCTTGATTACAGATTAATTGAATTCGTTATGAGTATTCCTCCAGATAAGAAGATTCCTGATAAAAAAACGACAAAATACTTACTTAAAAAAGCAGTTGAAACAATTCTTCCAAAAGAGATAATCAACAGGCCCAAGCAGGGTTTCTGGGCACCTGTGAACGAATGGATGAAAGGTCAATGGTATGATTATGCTCTGAATAACGTGAATACATCACCACTGATAAATGAATACTTTAATACAGAATACATAACACAGTTATTTAAAAACCATAAATCCGGAAAACAAAACAATGGTCTGAAATTGTTTCAATTATTAGAACTATCGCTGTGGTCTGATAGATTTTTTTAAGAAATTATTAAATTCTTGATTACAATTCGTCGAATACTTAATAAAAATTTTGTTAGAAGACTATTGTTAATTAATTTTGCTATTGGATTTTATTAAAATGAACATTTATACTTTTATATTTACTGATGAGTTAACTTATGTATGGTACATTAAAGCAATTTTTGGTTAATGAAATATCCAGCCTTCACGATCAAAAACTCTACAAACACGAAAGAATTATCGAAAGTCCTCAGGGAGCCGAAATTTCTGTAAATGGAAAAAAAGTTTTAAATTTTTGTGCAAATAATTATTTAGGTCTTTCATCCCATCCGGATTTAATCAAAGCAGCTCATAATCAAATAGATAGCAGGGGGTATGGCTTATCTTCTGTTAGATTTATTTGTGGTACTCAGGATATTCATAAAGAATTGGAAAGCAAAGTATCTGAGTTTCTGGGAACAGAAGACACGATTTTGTTTTCATCATGCTTTGATGCAAATGGAGCCGTATTCGAGCCACTTTTAAATGAGCAGGATGCAATTATAACAGATGCACTTAACCATGCTTCAATTATTGATGGAATACGACTTTGCAAGGCACAAAGGTGGATTTACAGTCACAACAATATGAGTGATGAAATTGGTGAAGATCAAGCCACAGGAAAAGAGTTGAAAGGTTTGGAAAGATGCCTGAAAGAAGCTGATTCAGCAGGCTGCAGATTCAAAATGATTGCAACTGATGGCTGTTTCTCAATGGATGGAGATATTGCCAGGCTGAATGAGATTGTGGAATTAGCAGAAAAATATAAAGCTATTGTGATGGTCGATGATAGCCATTCTACTGGTTTCATGGGTAAAACTGGTCGTGGCACACATGAACATCACAATGTTATGGGTAAAGTTGACATTATAACAACTACCTTTGGCAAGGCATTGGGAGGTGCTTCTGGTGGATGTATTTCTGGACATAAAGAAATTGTAGAGTGGTTACGTAATAAAGGAAGACCATATTTATTTTCAAATACAGTCCCTCCTTCCACAGTTGGTGCAACACTAAAAGTCATGGATATATTAATGGCTTCTACAGAATTGCGTGATAAACTCGAAGAGAATACAAAAAAATTCAGAAATGCAATAACGGAAGCTGGATTTGATATTATACCCGGAGTGCATCCTATTGTCCCGATTATGTTTGGAAAATATCCCAACTGTTCACAGCTTGCAGTTGATTTCTCGAATAAAATGCTTGATGAGGGTATTTATGTTGTCGCTTTTTCATTTCCTGTAGTTCCTAAAGGAAAAGATAGAATCAGGGTGCAACTTTCAGCAGGGCACAGTCCTGAGCAGGTCGATACAGCAATTGCTGCATTTATTAAAGTAGGTAAAGAATTAGGTATGTTATAAGAATTTATTATATAAGTATCGGACAATGTTTATGAAAAAAGATATTAAGAACATATTAGTAACTGGTGGATTGGGGCAGATTGGTTCTGAATTAATTGGTGAATTGAGAAAGAAGTATGGTGCAAATAATGTAGTTGCATCAGATATGCACGATGCATCTGACAGTATGAAGAACAAAGGTCCTTTCCATATTCTGGATATTAAGGATATTGCTACTTTTGAAAAGCTTATTAATGATTACAAAATAGACACTATTGTTCATCTGGCAGCAATTCTATCAGGTGTGGGAGAAAAAAATCCCGCTCTTGCTTGGGATGTCAATATGAATGGATCTATCAACGTCCTTAATCTCGGCTTGAAATATGAAATGGCTCAGATATTTATTCCCAGTTCTATTGCTGTCTGGGGACCAGACTGTCCAAAAAATGCTTTGCAGGATTCACCCTTGCATCCAACAACTATGTATGGCGTTACTAAAGTTGCAGGAGAAGTTCTTTGCGATTATTATTTCAATAAATATGGGTTAGATGTACGTGGTGTTAGATTCCCGGGGATTATATCTGCAGAAACTCCACCGGGTGGCGGAACTACGGATTATGCAGTAGAAATATTTTACGAAGCAGTTAAGAATAATAAATATACATGCTTTGTACGCGAAGATACCAAGTTACCTATGATGTACATGCCGGATTGTCTAAAGTCAGTAATAGATTTGATGGCAGCTCCAGTTGAGAATCTTAAACATCACAGTAGCTTTAATCTTGGATCAATGAGTTTTAATGTAAAAACTCTGGCAGACTCTGTCAAAAAATATATGCCAGGATTTGAAATTGATTATTTGCCGGATTTTCGTCAGAGTATTGCTGATTCATGGCCTGATACTGTAGTTGATACATCTGCTCGTGAGGAGTGGGGCTGGATGCCTTCTTATGATCTTGACTCAATGACAAGGGATATGTTAGAAAAATTGAAAATTAAACACCAAAATGCATTGATTTAATAATTTTGGAATAATAGGATTCAGTTTTGCTTTTTTTTTATGTCTTTCTGGATGCATATCCTACTATATTTTAGGGAATGTCTGCACGGATTATGTTTTTGTCAATGAAAAAATTAATTAATAAAAATCACTTTTCTAATCAGAAATTCATAAATTTAAATTAATGCAAATATTTCTTCTCCAAATAATATTTATAGGGTTCTTTTTTACAGGCTTTCAATTCTTCTCGATAAGTGGATATGGAGTAACTATTCTCGATTTTGCACTTCTGGCCTTTTATATATATGCTCTTAAAAAACTGATTTGGGATGGTATTCAAGTTAAATATTCCTATAATATCTTTCATTTAATATTATTCGGACTATTTGTTTCCATTATTATATCCTCAACTACAGCCATATATTATGGCGAGACCGATATGATTTTCCAATTTTTTAAATCATTTGTTCACTTTATTGAACTCTTTTTATTCGGAATTATTTGCATCTTTTTGCCAATTGATATATCAAAATGGGATAAGGTAATTAAAACATGGCTTATTCTAGGTTTACTTATTAATATTTTTGGGATTTACCAGATTATTGCAAGAGCTTTGGATTTACCCCTGGCTTGGATAGTTTACAATAATGTTAGTTTCATGTCGAGAGCGGCAGAAGAAGGAGTAGATTCTTTCAATCAATTGAGTCTTCATTATGGTGATTTTTTTAGAGCTACCTCAATATTCTCTGAACCATCAGCTTTAGGTACTTTCAATACATACATGCTGGCTTTTTTAATAGTCCCGATTATTAATAAACAAAAACACTTTTTTAAAAGTAAAATAATTATTTTTACTATGCTTGTCTTTGCGTCTATTGGGATGTTACTTGCTTTTTCAATGACAGGATTCGTAGGAGTAATTCTTATTTTTGCTGGTATGCTAGTAGTTCAAAAAAAACAACATATCATTAGATACTCAACATTAATTCTTTCATTTGTTGTAATTATTACTCTAGCTGATCTGCTTTTTTCAGAATATGTAGGAGTAAGTGTAATCGAATTATTTCAGCAGAGAATAGAAGGTATCTTTCATTTTGCTACTAATGCCGGGAATGACGATAAACAGGTTTTTGGTGAGTCATTTGGATCAAGATTAAATACCTATCAACAATCTATTGATATCTGGAAGCATTATCCAATTCAAGGTATCGGATTGGGTTTAACTTCTTGCAACAAAATTCACCCAGAATTAGTATTCTCTGATTTTACTCTTTCTACTGTTCTGGCGGAATTAGGCACAATTGGAGTTATATTCCTGTTTTCTTTTTTTACTAGCTTAATTGTTGTAACGATCAAATTAACCAAAAATGAAAAAATATTGAGCTACTTCAGTGAATATGAGCAGAGGTTAATCAGATTATTATATTATATAATAATCGTACAAATTATTATAAATTTTATTTCTGGCAATAACTTTAGTTCACCTAACTTTTGGCTTCCTATAGGACTCGTTTTGTCGGTTATAAATTTTACTTACCTTAGAATGAATATAAATACAAGATCATTTCGGCTTGTCAAAATTCCAATTAAAACAGTTTTAAATACTTATATTTGTAGGAATCATTCACCTCTCCATTCAAATAATCCTAAATATCCTGAAATTTAATTTTTTCTTCTTTGTTTTCTTGTTTTTTTCTCATAATTTTACTTATTGTATAACTAATATGTAACATCTATATGGAATACTATTGGTGGTTTATTCTTGCATTAGTGCTATCTGTGATAGAAATTATTACACCTGGTTTCGTTATTCTTTGGTTTGGAATATCAGCAGGAATTGTTGGCGTACTGGATCTTCTTGGAATTCATAATTTAAACCTTCAAGTGATAATATTTGTTATTCTATCTCTCATTTTAGTGACATTATCAAAAATATTTTTTAAAAATGTTTTCCAAAGATCTCCGGGTAAACAATTTAAAACAAATATGGATGTAATGTCAGGGAAGACAGGGCTAGTCACTACAAAAATTGATAATATGCTTAGTGAAGGAAGGGTTACTGTCGAAGGACAAGATTGGTCTGCTCGTTCATTAGATGATTCAATTATTGACAAGGAGGAGCTTATAAGTGTTGTGGGATTTGAAGGTGCAAAGCTAATAGTTAAAAAAAATAATTAATCTGTTTTTTCATCAATAATTTGAGGTAAATATGGAAGGTGGAGCCGTTCTTGTTTTTATTATTGTCTTCTTCGCTATTGTTGTAGCTGCTAGCAGTATTAAGATGGTCAGTCAGGCGACAGTCAAATTGATTGAACGTTTAGGTAAATATCACAAATTAGCTGTCTCGGGGTTAAATATTATAGTGCCATTTATTGATAAGGTAAGGGCTACAATTGATTTACGTGAGCAGTTTATCGATATTCTGCCTCAGGCTGTTATTACTAGAGATAATGTGACAATGAATGTGGATTGTGTAGTTTATTTTCAAATTACTGATCCAGTTAAGAGTATTTATGAAATTTCTAATCTCAGATGGGGTGTGGAGCAGTTGACGCAGTCATCACTTAGGGCTGTTATCGGCGAATTGGATCTTGATCATACTTTATTTGGCAGAGATACTATTAATACAAAATTGCGTAGTTCTCTCGATCAGGCTACTGACAAATGGGGTGTAAAGGTAATGAGAGTGGAAGTTCGCAATATAATTCCACCAGAAGATATAAGAATTACTATGGAAAAGCAGATGACTGCTGAACGGAATAGAAGAGCCACTATACTTCAGGCAGAAGGTGAAAAACAATCACAGATATTACGAGCCGAAGGACAAAAGCAATCCGCTATTGTTTCTGCTGAAGGCCAGAAAGAAGCCGCAATTCTTCAAGCTGAAGGTCAGGCTCTTGCAAGATTGAAAGTTGCTGAAGCCGAAAGCTCTGCCATCCACATGATTGCAGAAGTACTTAAGGCCGGGACTGGCGACCCGGGTTCATACTTGATTGCTATGAGATATCTTGAAGCACTTAAAGATATTTCTAATAATGCACAGAAGATAGTTTTTATGCCCTATGAGAGTTCCGGTATATTAAGTTCGTTGGGAGGTATTAAGGAAATGCTGACTCATATTGAAAAGCCTTAAAAATAGAATGATCTTATTAAAAATTCCATCACATTCAAGATGGAATTTTTTTTACCACCATTCACGTTTGGTTTCTCTTGTCATAAGTTTTCTTAAAGCGTCAAGAGGGGCAACTTCTTCAAAGAGTATTTTGTATACCTGGTTTACTATTGGCAATTCCACATTGTGTTTAAGAGCTAGGAAATGAGCCGATTTGGTAGTGGTAACACCTTCAGCTATCATTTTCATTTCATTTGTAATTTGACTAATTTTCTTTCCTCTTCCAATTTCTTCTCCTACAAATCGGTTCCTGCTGAATTTGCTGCTGCACGTTACGTAAAGATCACCTAAGCCGGATAATCCTGAAAAAGTCTGAGGATTAGCACCTAGGGCAACTCCAAGACGTGACATTTCTGCAAGTCCTCGAGTTATCAGAGCTGCTTTTGTGTTGTCACCCATTTGCAATCCATCAATGATTCCGGCTGCGATAGCTATCACATTTTTAAGCGAACCGCCAACCTCACAACCAATAACGTCATCAGTCGTATAGACTCTAAAATTTGGAGTTGTAAAAGTATGTTGAACCATGACTGCCGATGAATGAGATGCTGATCCTGCAACTACTGTAGTCGCAAGGTTTCTTGATACTTCCTCAGCATGAGAAGGCCCAGTTAGAATCACATATTGTTCTGCACTTATCCCAGCAACATCATTTAATATCTCAGAAACTCTGAAATATGTGTTCTTTTCTATTCCCTTTGCCACACTAGCCACAATTTTATTTTCTAGCTTAATGTCATATTTGGTAATTGTTTCGCGAATATATTGGGTTGGAATGGCTATCACAATCATATCGGAATCATTTAAATCAGCTGGATTTAGAGTGCTCGCTAGACTTTGGGGTAGTTCTACACCTTTAATGTAGGTAGAATTTGTGTGGTATTGATTGATCTCTTGGTTAACATCCTCTTCATGCGTCCAGAGAGTAACCGAATGATGATTATTAGAAAGCAAAGCCGCGAGGGATGTTCCCCAGCCACCAGCACCAAATATGCCAATTCTATTTTTTTTTGAATTCAAACTCTGTTGCTAGCGATTATTGCGAGATCTGATTTTAATTAACTGTAGTTTAGAGAACTTATTCTCTTTACCCTCCCAAAGACGTTTTATATTAGCTCTGTGAGCATAAGTAATCATCAAAGCCAAGGCTATAGAAAAATATATTATAATCTGATATCCCGGTATATCTACATGTAGGATATTATACCTGAAAAACATTGATGATGGAATCGCAAAAGCTGCCGATAATGAGCCGAGAGAGATGTAACCGGAAAAAATGACTGCCAGAATAAATATTCCCAATGCTATACAAACATCAATAGGGGCAATAGCTACTAACATTCCTGCTGCGGTGCTGATACCTTTGCCACCTCTGAAGTTGACAAATAGTGACCAGATATGACCTATTACAGCTGCAATACCTGCACCCATCTTAATTAACGTTATGTCTTCGAACCAGGTATGCTTTCCTAAATCAATACCTTGTCCAATAACTGAAGCTATCAAGGAAACAGCAATGATACCTTTGAGGATATCCAAAATCTGAACAACCAAACCCCATTTCCAGCCCAGAATACGAAAAGCATTTGTGCTTCCCATGTTCCCACTACCTTTTTCCCTGATGTCAAACCCAAAAAATCTTTTGCTTATGATTACTGCGCTTGGGAAAGATCCGACTAAATAACTAAAAAGGATTATTAACGATATTTTTATAGTGGCTTCCATTATTGCTTTCTAAAAATTGATAATCAAAAGATAATTATAAAATCCGATTAATTCACTTGTCAAACAAATCATACAAAGTTAATCATTGTTTGTCTAATCATCAAATCAAATAACTAAAAATACATTAATAGAAACGATTTTAACATATTATTATTTCTTTAAATTTCGCTCCAATACAGTTTTTATCGTACATTTCGCAATAAACTTTAATAAAAAAGCCCTTATTTTGAAAAATAAAGGCTTAGTATTGAAAATTATGGTTTTTAGGAGATTTTATATCTTTGCAATGATCTAATAAAGCCAAAAAGATATTGATCACCCAGTAAAGGAATTGTATACTTTGCAGTTTCTTGTGATACTTGTACTAGACCAACATTTTTACCAAAATAATACTTAATCTTTAAGGTTATTGGGATTGTAAAACCACTTACTTGTGCTGTAATAGAAATGGTCTGAATAAATTCCTGGCATGAAATACTAGAAGTTCCTACTGTAATGTTTTTTAGGATTCCTTTAGAACCAACAACGGTTACTTTAGCGTTTATTTCTCCCATATTAGTCTGAATTGGAAGACTAGTGTCAAGGACAGTCCATGTGGCAGCATCAAAGTCTGAAATTAATACCCATCCTGAAATTGGTAGGGAAACTCCTCCAGATGATACATCTGCTATTAATGAATATAGTTTCTTACCATCTAAAGCAAAATAGCCATCATCATTAGAGCCATCAGAATAATAATTTGCAAACTTATTTGCTGATTTACCGGATTTCATTTCAACACCGACATCTACAGTTGAATCAGTTGATGAAGTCCCAACAACAATGGCTTGATTAGCATCAAGAGAATCAATTTTATAAACCCAGTAATTGCCTGTTTTAAATTGAAAATAACTGGCTGTATCGTCTCCAGGATTAACTGGATCATCTTGACATGAATTAATCATTAAAACTGATACCATAAAGGCAAGAATGAGTTGTAGCTTAGTCCATTTCATCAATAATCTCCTAATTGTATAAAAAAGTATTTGTTTTTAATTAATGACAAATTCAAATTTTATATATTGTAGATACTCCTTAAAACTCTACAAATGTTTACTCAGTAATTAAGATCAATTATTAGAAAATATATAAAAAGTATCACATAAAACATGAATGCTGTTCAATGAGCATTAGCGAATAAACTCAATAACAACTTTCCCATATGACTTGGCCATTGTGCATTAAGTATTTCAAATATTTTTACTCCGTAATATTGCCGACTATTTTGCCAAAATCATTTGTTTGCTAAGGATTTCATTTTTGGAACACACCTCATAGTAATATATACCGGATTGAACTTTATTCTTTTTTAGGTCAAAACCATCCCACAGTAATGAATTCTTTCCTGAAGAACAATTCTCACATTTTAATATTTGTATCTGGCTTCCAGAATTATCAAAGATAATGACTTCAACATTACCAGCACTTGAAATTTCAAAGTCGATATTTGTCATTTCAGCAAAAGGGTTAGGGTAATTACCTGTCAATAGAAGGCTTTTGTTAATGAACTGATGTTCTAGAACATCTGTAATATTCTCAAATATAATCTTTTGAATCTGTGAAACAGAATATCTTTCAATTATCGAATTCTTCTTAGTAATAACCAACGTGTCGCTCTGAGCATTCGCTATTATGCAGGAAGAAATTGTCATAATAAAGTACATTAAAAATATTTTCATTAGAGCTCCCTGAAAAATTATTTAAATTTTATGTATTTATCTCTTAAAAAAGAGCTTAAAAAGTTTAAATTAAGAAAACTAAATTCTTTTAGACAGCTTTTTGATTGTTAATCCTTAAGACACCTAACTGAAAATCCTACCTGTTTCCATTGTGCATTCCTAGCTAAAGCTCCTGTATTATAGGAAAAATTTCTAGCCCAAGCAGTGGTTGCATCATTTTGAGTAGAAGACCAAAGAACAAGAACCTCATTTATGCGAGCAAATCCATTTGATCTGTATCCAGCCCCTAACGCAGTAAATCCACTTTCATTCGTTGCATTAGTATTTGGACTTGCCCAATGGGTATTGCCGGTTTCTTTCATCTTTCCACCTGAAATAGCATCACCATTAAGAGTTGCACTAAGAGTAGAAAATTCAGCATCTGTCGCTACATGCCAGCCTGAAGGTGCCAAGTTTCGTGAATCATTAACTGCAAACCAGTTGTATAGTTTACCATATACAGTACCATTTGAGGATTCATTAGCATAATAGCACCAAGCACCAGTTGTAAGATTTTCCCACTCTGTTGCATCAGTACATTCGGGTATTTGATCGCCATTTCGGTAAGTGCTAACATCTAAATTTCTTGTCATCCACTCTTGGTTTCCAATCAAAACTGATGTAATAGTGAAATCAACTTCATTACTTTTAATATTGCTTACTGTGACAGATACTTTCCCAGAAACTGCAGCATTGGGAATAGTAACAACTATAGATGTATTACTCCAACTCTGATATGATGTTGCAGCTAAAGTATTGAATGAAACAAAATTAGATCCTCTGCTAGCTCCAAAATTAGCCCCGGAAATTGTAATCTGTCCACCAAGATTTGATCTATCGGGAGTTATATTTGATATCTGTGGTGTCATGGTGAAATCAACTTCATTACTTTTTACAGATCCAACCATTACATATACTTTACCACTGGTAGCACCTTGAGGAACAAAAACTCTTATTTCTGATTCTGTCCAACTTTGATAATTGGTAACATTGGATCCATTGAAAGAAACATAACTAGTTCCTTGTACTGTTCCAAAGCTAGCACCGGTAATTAAAATAATATCACCTACTAATCCATTGCCAGGCATGATGCTTGAAATTGAAGGCAATATAGAAAAGTCAACTTCATTGCTTTTTTGGTTACTGGATGTGACCGATACTTTTCCTGTTCTTGCGCCTGATGGAACTCTAACTGAAATTGATGTACTAGACCAACTTTGATAATCTATTGCATTTGCACCGGAAAATGATACGAAACTTGTCCCAATTCCATCATTAAACCCTCTACCTGTTATTGTCACGAGTTCACCTATTTTTTCAGCTGTTGGACTAATATTAGTGATCTCAGGAATAATCAAAAGAATTACTTCATTGCTCTTTACATTACCGATTGTTACCGATACTTTTCCACTATTGGCAGCACTTGGAATTAATAATTTAATTTCAGTATCACTCCAACTTAGATAATTGCTTCCATTTGCTTTAGAAAATGAAACAAAATTTGCATCTTGTGTGTTCCCAAAGTTTGACCCGCTAATTGTGATTTGCTCACCAAGTTTGGCGAATGATGGGTTAATAGATGTAATGAATGGTTTTATGGTAAATTTCAATTCGTTGCTGATATTGCCACCTGCTGTTACCGACACATTGCCTGTTTTTGCTCCATCAGGCACTGTAACTCTTATTTCTGTGTCGTCCCAAATAAGGTAATCTTTTGCATTTACTCCTGAAAAGGAAACAATCCCGATTCCTTGAGGTTTTCCGAAACCATTTCCAATTATGCTGATATTCTGAGAAATTCCAGCTGAATCAGGTGACAATTGGATTATCTGAGGTACAACCGAGAACACAATCTCATTACTTTTAATCATATTTAAAGTGAGAGATACTTTCCCTGTTAAAGTTCCAATTGGAACTTTAACTTTTACTAATGTATCGCTCCATGAAATATAATCTTTTACATTTAATGCATTGAAACTAATATAGCTTGAATCCCTTTTGGTTCCAAATGAAATTCCGGAGATTGATATAGTGTCTCCAATTCTTGAAGCTGTTGGCGAGATACTAGACAAACTATGTAAAATTGTGTAAAGAATCCCATTACTTTTTATACTATCAACCTCTACATACAATTTGTCTGTTTTAACTCCATTTGGAACTTTCACCTTAATAATTGTATCTGTCCATAAAGTATAATCTTTAGCGTTAATGCCATTAAAAACTACAAGATTTCGATTCTGAGCTGAGCCAAAACTCATTCCTTTAATAGTCACGATATCCCCATATCTCCCAGAAACTGGAGAAATTGATGTAATGTAATGTATCAATGTGAAATTTAATTCATTGCTCTTTACTCCACCAATAGTAACTGAAACTGGACCAGTGGATGTACCTGCAGGAACTTTTACTTTAATCTCAGTATCAGTCCAGGAAGAATAGATAGAAGCATTTGTATTCTTGAATGATAGGAAATTACTATCTTTTATTGCTCCAAAATTTGTGCCTGTGATTGTCATTTCATCTCCAACTTTTCCTGAATTTGGATTTATACTTGTAATTTGTGGTATTGGAGTAGCCGGAATAAAAAAATTGAGACTATCAATGTCAGCAACTTTATAACTCTTCAATTGGTTCGTCAGTTTAATTATCAGTAGTTGTGATTGAGAAACATCAAATCTTATCGAATCGATATTTTTGATTAGGAAATTATCGGTTAATATATGTTCGTAGAAAATCTTCATCATGCAATTATCTTTTCCTGCGAGGATTTTGATATTATCAATATCAGAAAGTTTAAATGATTTTGAACTGCCATCAGTCATTAAAATATTTACTTTAAACTCTATCCCAAAAAGTAACGTAGAACAAAAAAGAAATGCCAGAAGTAGAATAGTTTTTTTCATAATGCCACCTTTGCATATTATGATGTAAAAAAATCAAATTGAAGATTAACTTTAGCATTTTAATAAATCAATATTTGAAACAAGAAGAAATGATATGTTACATATATTCCCAAAAATTGCAACTTGTTGATATCTCAATCAAAACAAAATTCTAATATCGATCTTCATGATATATTTATGTTCCGAAAGTGAGGTATCCGTTACAAAATTGAAAAAGTACATTAATGGTTAATACAAGGATTTAGTAAGTCTAAATTTTACAATAATATAACCTTGGCTATTATCTAAATATGGGAAGATATTTATTCAAATTATCCTGAATTTATTTTTTAATATGTCAATAATTTTACTGTTTATTTTTTAGAACTTGTGTAATTATCTTCATAGTGTGTTAAAATTTACACACTATGTGGTTTTTTCGGTTTTAGCTTAAATATGTATCATTCTGTCGCAAATTAATAAGTGAAAGTCTTTATAACTATTTAAAGATTAAATGTTTACCCAAAAAAATGAAAACATTTCCCAAAAGAATAGCATATTACAAAAAAAATGCTTTAAGAAACACTTTCCATGTGAACGAACACTAAAAATAGATTTTAATTTAATTAATAGATGAATTAAAAAGTGGTTGTCTGATCTGTTGACAAAGAATTGATCAAAGTAGATCTGAAAAATAGGAGGAGAATGAAAAAAAACCGCAAAAATTTTACCAATGCCAGGTATCAGCGAATGTTTAGTAGTAATTTAGAAATATTGAAATAAACGATTAAACAAGAAATTCCGATTTTTCAACCGGAATTTCTTGTTTAATTCTATCTTGGATCCATTTCGATTACGGGAACAATCATTTCTTCCATTGAAATGCCTCCATGCTGGAAACTATCTCTGTATCTTTGAAGAAAGTAATGATAATCCGTTGGGTAAACAAAATAATAGTCTTCTTTAGCTATTATGTTATTTACGGTTAAGCCCAATTTGGGAAGTCTTAGCTCTGTAGGATCCTTTATCTGAACTGCATAACGCTCTTCAGCTTTTACATTCTTTCCGAATTTGTATCTAAGATTTGTTGACGTGTCTTTATCCCCAATTACTTTTATGCCCCTCATGCATCTGATAGAACCATGATCGGTTGTAATCACAACTTTAATATCCTTATTTTCTGAAATTGTTTTCAGCATTCCAAATATACTTGAATGTTGAAACCAAGATTGTGTAAGACTTCTATATGCTGATTCATCAGGTGCTATTTCTTTAAGAATTGCGTAATCAGACCTTGAATGCGCAATCATGTCTACAGCATTGATAACTATTGCAGTAAGATGACTTTTAGTATATTTTCCAATATCATTTTCAATCTTTTTTCCAAAATCCGTGTCATGTATCTTAATATAATTTAAAGGCGTTCTTAAATCTATTTTCTTTCGTTTCAATTGTTCATCAAGTAACTCCTTCTCAAAAGCATTCAACTTAGTCTCTTCAGTATTCAATTCGTTCACCCAATATTGAGGGTAGTGTTTCTGAATATCTTGTGGAAAAAGACCGGCAAAAATAGCATTTCTTGCATAAGGTGTTGCTGTTGGAAGAATGGCACTATAATAGTCTTTCTTGAATGTATAGAATGGTCTCAATAATTCTTCCATCATGAGCCATTGATCGATTCTCATACAATCTATAACAATAAAGAAGACTGGCTTTCCTGATTTCAGGAAAGGAACCAAATGTTTTTCTACTATACCTGGAGATAGAGTAGGAGTAAATTCATCTTTTTCATTGAATATCCAGTCGTGGTAATTATCTTCGACAAATTTTGAAAATGCTGAGTTAAATTCCCGAAATTGATCTTGCAATGTTTGCTGAAAGCCTATCTGAGGGTACTTGTCAAGTTCAATTGACCAATTCACAAGCTTTTGATAAATATCGAGCCAGTCATCCCAATATAAAGTTTCATTTAATCTGGAATTAATCACACCTAATCCCTGTATATAATCCTGAGTAATTTTATTTTGACTGATTCTTTCTGATTCCAGATACTTCTTGCAAGCAGCAAGTATTTGCGCAGGATTAACAGGTTTTGTAAGATAATCATCAATCTTTTTGCCAATAGCATCTTCCATAACACTCTCAGCTTCATTTTTTGTAACCATAACTACAGGTGTTGATGGATCTATCTCTTTCAAAAGTGGCAGTGTGTCCAGTCCGGATATACCAATCATTGATTCATCGAGAAAAGTCAGGTCATAGTGATTGGTTCTGTATAGCTCAATTGCATCTTCTCCATTAGATGCGGTTTCTACAGAATAACCTCTTTGTTGAAGAAGGATGATGTGTGCTCGCAATAGTTCAATCTCGTCATCAATCCAAAGAATTTTGCCTTTCGAATTCATCAAAAGCTCCAATTAAGTGAGTTAAAAAATAAGTCTGATAAGTATGAAGATCTTTCTGATCATTGAGGTAAAAAAATTATTATGGAGCATCCGAATTGTGAATAATACCTTTGCTGAGAAGATAATAATTGAATAATATTGTATGAATAGTGTTTTTATTGAATATTTAATTAAATTTGTAAAAATTTCGAACAGGAGATTTATGCAACCAAACTATAAAGACAGAATCCTAAAAATTCTAAGTACTTCACCATCATCAATGAAGATTTATGATTTTGCTAAGTTTCTAAAAGTTAAATCTGAAACAGATAGCTATGATACGCTTAGAAATAATCTCAATGAATTATTGGCAGATGGCAAAATATTCAAACATTCTAAAAGAAGATATTCACTTAATTCTGTTGAAGAATCAGTTATTGAAAAGTCCTTTGTTGTTCAGGGACAAATCAAGATCGAGGAGCAAAGAGGAACTATCTTAGACCCTAAAACCAGAATCAAGTATATTATTAAACATAGAAATCTTAACACTGCATTAGATGCAGACATAGTTGAAATTAAACCTCTAGCAGAAAAAATTGGGAAGAAGCCTCAGGCTTTTGTTAATAAAATAATAAAAAGATCTGAAAAGCTTATCACCGGAAAACTAGAAAATGATGGTTATTTTTCATTCCTCGTGCCTGATGAACCAAAATATTATGTTGATTTTCTTATACCCCCAAAAAAGTTAAATGGTGCTAAACCTGGGGATAAGGTAACGTGCAAGTTTCTGTGCTGGGAAGACCCATTAAAAAGTCCTGAAGCTGAAATAATTAAAATCTTGGGCTCGTCTGGAATTAATAAAGTTGAATACTCATGTATTCTTGATGAGTTTTCTTTACCTTCAGAATTTTCAAAAAAGCTCAATCAGGAAGCAGAGAAAATTGAAATCTCTTTGGATACCGACACAATTAAACAAAGAATTGACCTTCGTGCAGAGGAAATTATAACAATTGATCCAGATGATGCAAAGGATTTTGATGATGCATTATCATTAAAGATATTAGAAAATGGTAACTATTATCTTGGTGTTCACATAGCTGATGTCTCTCATTTTATCAAGCATGGCTCTGTTATTGACAATGAAGCTAGTAAAAGAGGCAACAGTACATATTTGGTAGATCAAGTTGTCCCAATGCTCCCCGAAAAATTATCTAATGATATCTGTTCTTTAAAGCCCAATAGAGTAAGATTAACATTTTCAGTATTTATGGAGTTTACTGAAGATTGCGTATTAAAGGATTACAAAATAGCAGAATCAATCATAAAAAGTAAAAAGCGATTTACTTATGATGAGGTTCTAAAAGTTATTGAGGGTAAATCCGGACCCCATCAAGATCTGGTTTTAAAGCTACATGAATTGGCTACAAAACTAAAAGCTATAAGATTGAAATCTGGCGGTATCAATTTTGAAACTGTCGAAATCAAGTTTAAACTAGATGAAAATCAAGATCCACTTGGAGCCACACAAAAGAAAACAACTAAATCTACTAGTCTTGTGGAAGAATGTATGTTGGTGGCGAATAAAACAGTTGCTGAGCATGTTCTCAAGCTTACTAAGATCTATAAATTAAAAGAGAAATTGCCTTTCCTCTACAGAATACATAGTGTGCCGAATCCCGACAAACTCAATTCTGTTCTTGAATTTATAATGATGCTTGGTCACAAAGGTGATGCCCGTAGCGGTACAGCTAAAGCTATCAATGAACTGCTGGCACAATTTGAAGACAGACAGGAAAAACCAATTGTAAACCAAATGTTAGTTAGGGCAATGCCTAAAGCTGAATATCATCCAGATAATATTGGACACTATGGTCTTGGTTTCAAAAACTATTCTCATTTTACTTCACCAATCAGAAGATATCCAGATTTAGTTGTTCACAGATTATTGAAGGAATATGCCGAACAAAAGCCAATAGCCAACAGAATAGAATATTTAAATTCCTATCTGGAGGAAATTGGTGAACAAACTACCACTACCGAAAGAAACTCAATGGAGGCCGAACGTGCTTCGGTAAAACTTGCTCAAATTGCTTTAGCAAAAAAATATGTTGGTGAAATTTTTGACGGAACAATTTCGGGAGTTACTTCTTTTGGGATATTTGTAATTCTTGATAATATTTATGCTGAAGGTATGCTTCACATAAGAGATTTACTCGATGATTATTATATTTTCGATGAAAAATATTTCAGATTAATAGGCAGAAGAACTAACAAGATTTATAGATTTGGTGATAGAATCAAAGTAAAAATTATCCGCGTTAATTTCGAAAAAAGAAAGATTGAACTTAAGTTAATTGATAAATAAGGATGACTTATGGATTCAGAAAAATCAATTTTCAAATCGATCAAAGATTGGCGAAGCGACGAAAGGCCCAGAGAAAGATTATTGCGTAATGGTGCATCTTCACTATCTGATGCAGAGTTAATCGCTATTCTGATTGGCAATGGGACTAAGAATAAATCAGCTGTTGATCTTGGAAGGGAGCTACTAGAAAAGTACAATACCATTACAGATCTTGCCAAATGTGATCTAATTCAGTTTACTAAGATCTCAGGTATCGGTCCCGCCAAAGCTATCACACTTGCAGCAACATTCGAGTTAAACAAGAGGCTGAAGTCCGCTCCTTTTGATGAACTAAGGGTTATGAGAACGCCCGACGACATTACTGATTACTATATATCAAAATATCGTGGTATTATGCAAGAACAATTCAGAGTTTTGCTCCTGAACTCATCAAATCAGATATTCAAGGAAGTATTAATTTCCACAGGTAGTTTAAATGCAAGCATTGTGCATCCCAGAGAGGTTTTTCGAGAGGCAATAACAAATTCATCGGCAAGTATTGTTTTATTGCACAACCATCCTTCTGGAAATCCTTACCCTTCTAAAGAGGATATTGCAATCACAAAACAGTTAAAAGAATCAGGTAAGATTATTGCTATTGAAGTTCTAGATCATATTATAGTCGCTGGAGACAAATATTTTAGTTTCGCAAAAAATGGGCTTTTGAAATAATCCAATACAAATTAACCTCTTGAATAAACAAAAGTGTAGGAATAGTGTAGGAAAAATAAATAACGCCCTTGTAAGTAATTGATTTACAAGGGCGTTATGATTTAGAAAGTGGAGATGGCGGGAGTTGAACCCGCGTCCGAAGAGCTTCTTTCGATGCCTCTACATGTTTAGCCGATCTATAATTTTCGTCAATTTCTTAACCGCTCGGCAGGTCGAAAAAGCTTATCTGTGTGTTGTCTTGTTCCGCTTCCCACAGCAAGATTTGGAACCAGCCCATCTGTTTGCGACACCTAATGATTAGCCGAGGGGCAAACTTATCATAAGATGTAGTTGCTTTTGGTTATTATGCAGCTAAAGCGTAATTGTTTTCGGCATTTATAAGCCTACCGGTTGAATTTACGTGCACCACCGATTGAGCACGACATGCCGCGACCGACGTCCATCACCCCGTCGAATCCGTTTCATCCCCAAGTAAAAATTTAAGACGAAATCGTTGTAATATATTGTTAAATCAGTTTATACGAGATTGTAGAAAAGAGATTTAGCATTTTCGAATTCTTCTCTTATAAGAGTTTCTTCAATTTGCGTAAGTTCTTTGCCTCTGCGAGCCATTACAATTTTAACAGTTTCAATAGCTCTATCTGGTTTATAAAATGAGCAACTCTTAACTCCACGCCATGCGAATGATGGGATGTAATTTGGCAGAAAACCATCAGCTACAATAATTCCGCAAATCCCGGCAACTGTTCCTGTTGTGAATGATGTGTTGATAGCAGTTTTAGTATGGTCTCCACATAAAAGACCTACAAACATTCTGCCTGTGTCTATTTCCTGTTTATAAAAATTCACGCTAATGTTGCTATAAGTATTCTTCAAATCTGAAGTATTGGTATCTGCACCTAGATTTACCCATTCGGAAATATAGGAGTGCCCTAAAAATCCTTCGTGCTGTTTGTTCGAATAACCCTGTATAATAGAATTTTCCACCTCACCACCGACTTTGCAATGTGGACCTATTGCGGTATTACCGTAAATTTTGGCACCTATTTTTATTGTAGAATTCTCTCCAATATAACAAGGTCCCATGATTACAGCATTAGCCATAATATATGCGTTTCTATCAATAATTATGCAACCTCCTGATGCATCAAGAACTACCCCGGGAGATACGTGAGCTGTATCGCATATACGGATTTTGTCTGTATTGACTAATCTTACTCCAGAATCCAAAAATTTCTGTACATCAGGTTGACATGTATAGAATGCAATTGATTCATTTATTTCATTACCAACATTGTCAAATGTATCCCACAAGAAGTTTAATAATTTTGGTCTTGGGATTTCGATATTAGGAACCAATCTGCCGAAATCGGTTAGAATCTTAGGCAAGAAGTGTTTGTCAATATCGGATGGATTAATAATATCTTCAGCCGTCATAAAAGCTGCAACAGGTTGACCCTGATGAACGAATAATGCCGATTTTGAGATCAAATCTTGCTTAATATGTTGGTCATACAACTCAGATAAAGAATCAAAGAATTCTTTTTCAGGAAGAATGGTTGAATTTAGAATTAGTATATTTTCTTTTTCAAGATTTTGAGGATGAGTTGAATATCTGTTTAAAAAAGACTCAAGATGTTTCTCTCTTCCATTATAAATAATTTTAGCATCAGGGAATAATTTCTGTATTTTTTCAAAATAAAGAAATGAACCTAGTCTTATTTCCCACCCGCAATGCATAATTGTAAAAGGATAAAGACTAGTAACATTCGGAGATTCATAAAGAAGTATTGCATCTATTTTCATCAAGGCTAACCTATTCTACTTTAATTAATTCAGTTGTTATAAAGAGATAAGCATTACCCGGAACATTTTTAAGAGCTCTGGCTCCAAATCCAAGTTCAGGGGGCACCAACAATTTTCGTTTGCCTCCTAGCTTCATGGTCATTACTCCTTCTTCCAATCCTTTTATTACGTCACTCTTGCCGATCGTAAAGACTACAGGACGGTTTGAACGATATGTGTTTTCAATCTCAGCTCCATTTTCGTCAGTTATCAATAAGTGAACTGTACATTTATTTCCATTTTTAGGGGATAATCCCTTTCCAATAGATAAATCAACAAATTTCAATCCTGATTCGGTACTGTCATAAGATACTTGTGAATTATTCGACACTTTGGATGATGAACATGAAAATAATGACAAACCAAAGGCCAAAATTATAAGAGAGTATAGTATTTTCATTGCTTCACCATGTGATAATTGATTGATTAATGAATCTATTTAATACTTTTCTTTATTGTTATGAAACTGCAGGACAGCTTTAACAAAATTTATAAACAAAGGAGTTCCATACACAGCTCTTGACTTTAATTCAGGATGAAACTGCACTCCGACAAACCAGGGATGATCTTTTAATTCAATAATCTCAACAAGTTTACCATCGGGAGACAGCCCGCTGAGTGTCATTCCATTTTCGACCAATCTATCCCTGTATTCATTATTTAATTCGTATCTGTGTCTGTGTCTTTCAGAAATGTCCTTCTGACCATACGCTTTGAATGCTTTTGTACCTTCAAGTACAGTACACGGATAAGCGCCAAGCCTCATTGTACCGCCCTTGTTTTTGATTTTCTTCTGTTCTTCCATTAAATCGATTACACAGTTTGCTGATTCCTTGTCAAATTCTGACGAATGAGCATCGGTCAAACCCATAATATTTCTGGAAAATTCAATAACTGCGCATTGCATTCCAAGACAAATCCCAAAAAATGGAATCCCATTTTCACGAACATATTTAATTGCATTTATCTTACCTTCTATTCCTCTAGAACCAAACCCTGGACCTACAAGAATACCATCCAACTCACTAAGAAATTCATGAGCATTATCTTTTGTAATATTTTCAGCATCAACCATTTCAACTTTTACTTCTGTATCGTTGATAGAACCAGCATGGATGAATGCTTCTAGAATACTTTTATATGAATCTCTGTATTTTGTGTATTTTCCAACCAAACCAATAGTTACTGAATTCTTAGGAAATTTAATTTTATGTACAAATTTTTCCCAAGTCTTTAGTTCAAGTGTATTAAGAGGCATATTTAGCTTGTTCAGCACTATTTCATCAAAATGACTCTTCGCATACTGCAGCGGTACTTCATAAATTGTATGATCAACATCAATTCCTTCAATAACAGATTCTTCATCAACATTACAGAAAAGAGCAATCTTTGAACGTTCATCTTTTGAAATTTTGTTTTCAGTTCTGCATACAAGTATATCAGGCATTATTCCAAACTCCATCAACATTTTAACTGAATGTTGAGTTGGCTTTGTTTTCAATTCTCCAGAAGATTTGATGTATGGAACATAAGTAAGATGAATGCTTAAAGCATTGTGTCTTTCTTTCAGTAATATTTGTCTTGATGCTTCAAGGAATGGGAGGGATTCTATATCGCCAACTGTTCCGCCAATTTCTATTAATACAAAATCAAACTGTCCATCAAAAGTTTTGATTTGTGCTTTAATTTCGTCTGTAATATGAGGTATTACCTGTACTGTTTTTCCAAGATAATGGCCTCTTCTCTCTTTTTGGATAACACTGAAATATATCTGACCTGTAGTTGTGTTATTTCTTTTTGTCAATGATTGATCAATAAATCTCTCATAATGACCTAAATCGAGATCTGTTTCAGCACCATCATCAGTCACATAAACTTCACCATGTTGAAAAGGGTTCATAGTGCCTGGATCGACATTGATATATGGATCCAACTTCATAATAGTCACGGAATAGCCACGTTGCTTAAGGAGTAAACCTAATGAAGAAGAAGTTATACCTTTACCCAGTGACGAAAGAACTCCGCCTGTAATGAAAATATAGTTAGTTTTTTTGATAGGAGTGTTATCCGATTCCATAAATTGATTTTGATAATAGTTATAAAAAGTTTGTTCAAACTTACCTAAAAATGAAATAATTACAAAGTATGTTGAAAAGTTTGCTATTTACTACATTTTGATTACAGAATCATTAAATAATTTTGAAATTAAATTAGTAAAATCTATTTTTGAATTTAGACACGACTAATTTATGTTATTCGTCTGCTTATTTCAAGATAAGAAAGTTGAATAATTGTTTTTTATAAATATTGACATCAAAAATATGTGTTTATCAGATGCACCTTGTAACATCTCTTTGAAAATTTTAAAAATTAATTCTGAAATGGTAACCCGAAAAAAATTGCTTTCTATGGGCATACGTCCAGATGATTCTCTTATTAAAATATTCGAAATGAATTGGGGTGGGGTAATAGTGCAGAATTTGACTACTAACTCTACAAAAGTTGCACTTAGTAAATCTCTAGCTAACGATATTATTGTTGATTATGCAGCATAAAACCATTGTTCTCGTTGGTCAGCCCAATGCCGGTAAGAGCACTTTATTTAATGTCCTTTCTGACATAAAATCTTCTACTTCCAACTTTGCTGGGACTACCGTTGCAATTAAGCAATCTCTTATTAATGTTAACTTCGACACCTATAAAATAATTGATCTGCCTGGTCTCTATTCTCTAAATCCAAATGATCCAGCCGAAGAGGTAACGGTCAATTTTTTATTGAATCATCATGTTGATTTAATTATTAACGTAGTTGATTCAACTCTGCTTTCTCGTAGTATAGAATTGTCTATTGAGTTAATCGAGCTTGGTATTCCAATGGTTATAGCACTCAATATGCAGGATGAAGCTAGCAGATATGGTGTTAGAATTTACAATCAAAAATTGAAAGATATTTTAAAAATTCCTGTTATCCCAACAATCGCTCTTTTTGGTAAAGGAGTTAAAGATTTGATAGATACTTGTGATCACGTAATTACAAGAGGATATTCAAAACCAGAATTTCTAAAATTTACATTACACGTAGAAAATAGTATTAATGTTATTCAAGAAGATTTAAAAGAAACCCAAATTCCAAATAATATTGATTCAAGATTTTATGCCATCAAATTGATTGAAAATCCTCAAATTGCTTTTAAAAGTCTAAAATCGTTTGATAGAAAAAAAAGTGAACTTGCAACTCAACAAATTCAAATTGAACACAATACTGATGGTTTCGAAGTAATTGCTTATGAACGTCATCATCATGCAATGAAAATCACTCATCTTGTTTCTGAACTCAAGAAGAAAAAAGCTCAACCTTTCGCTGAAAAACTCGATTCAGTATTACTACATCCTTTATGGGGTTACTTTTTTTTACTTTTATTCTTCATAGTTTATTTTATCGTAATCTTTCAGGTCGGTACTTTTATCTCAGGCTTGATTGAGCCTGCAATGCAAACATTGCCTCATTATTATGAACCTTTGAAATTAATCTCTCCCTTCTTATGGTACACTCTGGATGGTCTTTTTCAAGGTATTGCTGGTTCAATAGGTATTGTATTACCCTATTTTTTACCATTACTGATTCTTACCTCATTGTTTGAAGACACAGGTTACATGTCCAGGATAGCTTTCTTACTTGATGGCCTTTTCCATAGAATAGGTCTTCATGGCAAATCTGTAGCACCATTCATCATGGGATTCGGTTGTACAGTTCCAGCACTCTATGCAACAAGGATTATTGAGAATGAAAGGGATAGATTAATAACTGGCGTCTTGATCAACTTTATACCATGTTCGGCAAGGCTTACAGTTATATTTGCTATATCATCAGCTTTTACAGGACCCATCTGGACAGCTTTCATTTTCTTTTTTGTCTTGTTGATTATCGCTATTAATGGAAAAATCTTATCTTACTTTTTTACAAAACCTACTGGTTTAATTCTTGAAATACCAAATTTGAAACTTCCTTCTTTAAGAACTACTTTCAAGAAAACTCAATTTAAAGTTAAAGAGTTTTTAAAAGTTGCAGTTCCTTATTTGATTTTAGGTAGTATTGTTTTAGGTTGGTTTGAATACTTTGGAGCATCAAAAATATTAAATTCATTTTTTTCACCTTTAGTTACTAATGTTTTAGGTCTTCCTGAACAATTAGGCTCGACTTTGATTTTTGGTTTTCTTAGAAAAGAATTGATAATCGTTATGGCAAGTCAGGCAATGGGTGTAAAATCCTTTTCCCAACTAGGTTTGACCACAGCACAAGCTTTAGTCTTTACCATATTTGTTATCCTCTATATACCTTGTATATCAACATTTGCTGTCTTCTGGAAGGAATTCGGAGCAAAAACTGTTGTACTTACTACAATATTTAGTATAACAATGGCAACATTATGTGGGTTATTTTTCAAAATAATATTAAATTTTTAGCTTTAATTAAATATTTTTTTTAAATTACAAAATTGGTGAATAATGTTACCAATAAACTTCTTTATTATTAATATATATTTGGATTCACTATGCTAAGTCAGGCTGTTCAAGATTATGTTAAAGTGATTTATAAGTTTCAGGAATCTGGGCTTGTCTCTACAACAGAAATTTCAAAAGAACTAAATGTATCAGGCGCATCTGTAACCGGAATGCTGAAAAGATTATCCACTATGGGATTAGTTGTTTATAGCTCGTACAAAGGTGTTAAATTAAGTGATGCCGGTATAAAAGTTGCTTTAGAAATCATTAGATTTCACAGATTGCTCGAAACTTATCTCAAGGAAATGTTGGGATTTTCATTGGATAAAGTCCATGAAGAAGCATGCAGACTCGAGCATTTTATTTCTTCAGAATTCATTGAAAAAATTACCGCCCAATTAGGTGACCCAAAATTCGATCCACATGGTCACCCTATTCCTTCAATTGATGGTGAGTTTCCTGACATCAATGAAATACTTCTTATTAATGCTGAAAACAAAAGTGAATATACGATCAGCAGGCTAAGTGATGATGATCCAAAGTTGTTAAATTATCTGGAAAAGTCTAATCTTGTTCCTAATACTAAAATTATGGCTATTGAAAATGAACCCCTTAATGGCATTATAACCATTATGTTGAATGGCAATGAAAAAGTACTTGGGTACAATATTGCTTCCAATATTTATGTTAAAACTAATTAAAATCAATTTCTTGTCTATGCGTTAAAGGGATATCATTTTTCGTTGATATCCCTTTAACTTTTTCTAATGATACATACCAAACTTTATTGATCCCACTTCGAAAAACTTCATCCCTAAAAACAACATTTATTAATTAATGCTATTCTTGATAGTCAAATTTCGTCAATCGGAAAATTTGTTATTTTTAATTTAAATAAAGCTGGGGAAATAATTGAGTATTACTGACATGAAACATAACCTGTCTGATATTAAAGTTCATCGCATCAATAAGCACAAAAGTATCCATGACACTATGTACCTGAGCTTCATTATTAGCAAACATTGTAATCCAAAGTCTAGCTCTGTCAAAAGATAATGTTACGCTTGATATTCTGCCTTCTGTCATCAATTTATTTATTTGATCGCGCTGTTCCGGCACCATTGTAAAGAAATTCTCAACACGATCTTCATGGATTTCTATGTCTATCATATATTGATTCATTAATGTCCTAAAAAAAAATTACTGATAAAATGAATAACAAATAATCATATTCGTTAAAGTACTTGTACTATTTACAAGATTGAACGTGATTTTATTAAATTTATTTTTTTTGATTGGAAAGTTATGAACCAGAATATAATTAATACTGAACATGAATTGTTTTTTCAGACTTACAAAAGATTACCACTAGTTGTCGAAAGGGCAGATGCTGCAAGAATATATTGCAAAGATGGAAGTGAATATCTCGATTTTTTGGGAGGTATAGCAGTTAATGTGTTAGGACATTCACACTCCGGGATTATTGCCGCTGTTGATAAACAGATCAGAAGATATATGCATGTTTCAAACTATTTTTTCCAGGATACTCAGATTGAATTTGCAACAAAACTGAAAGAAATTTCAAGTTATGACAAAGTATTTTTGTGTAACTCAGGTACAGAGGCTACCGAAGGTGCCATCAAATTAGTCAGAAAGTGGGGATCATATAAAAATAAAAATCATATCATTGCTTTCTCCGGCGGATTTCATGGAAGAACCTATGGAGCTTTATCAATAATGGATAAGCCTTTGTACAAAGACAACATGGGACCATTTTTAGATAACACTAGTGTTATTGCATATAATGATATTAGTGTATTGGAAAAATCTGTAAATGAGAATACTGCAGCTATTTGGCTTGAGTTTATTCAGGGTGAAGGTGGTATTTCAAGTGTTACACCTGCTTTTGTAGATGCAATTAAATTACTTCAAAATAAATATGGCTTTCTAATAGTAGCCGATGAAATTCAATCTGGAACTGGACGAACAGGCGAATTCTTTGCTTTTAATCATTTTGGAATTACTCCTGACATTGTAACTCTTGCAAAAGGAATTGGTGGTGGTTTACCATTGGGCTGTATATTGGGGAAAGAAATTGTAGCCAACGTCTGGAATATCGGTAATCATGGAACTACCTTTGGTGGTAATTCTGTTGCCTGTGCTGCGGGAATTGTTGTTTTGGATGAATTATCAAATGGATTAATGGAGCACGTCACAACTGTCGGAGCATTTTTTATTGAAAAGCTGACTGAGCTTAAAAATAAATATCCTGATATAATCTTGGAGATAAGAGGCTTAGGATTTATGCTTGGTTTAGTCATTAATTTTGACGCTAATCTTCTTGTTGAAACCTTAATAAAGCATAACGTTATTGCTAATGCAGCATCAGGAAATGTACTTAGAATGTTGCCACCACTTATTGTAACATATTCTGAAGTAAATGAATTTATTGAGGCTTTAGACTTAAGTCTTAGCGAAATTTGCTAATTTCTTGATCTTTGTAGTCCCACCATAAGTTCATTATCTGGAACCTGAACATCGAATCCGGTTTGAGGTATTGATCTATGGTTAATATTCCTTTCAATAGCGGTTAGAAAAATTTGTTCGGCCTCAGTTTTTCGATTAAGTAGTAATAGTGCAAAAGCTTTCAGACTGAGTGCAAATACTTGCTCCGGAGCTTTTTCTAGGGATTTTTCAGCCCAATCTAGAGCTTCGATAAATTTTCTCTTGCCACCAACTATTTGCGAAAGAGTGGCGCAGGCACTGGCATATACTGAATCAGATAAAGAACCAACTTCAATTGAGAATCTAATTGCTTTTTCAGCTTCATCCACCAATTGCATCTGTGCCAAAGTTTGTCCAAGTTGGAACCATGCATAAGCATTTGTTGGTTCTTCATTAATATGCTTTAATAGTAATTGATAATTCCTTTTAACCTTTGACTCCATGACTTCACGGGTTGTATCATACCCCAAATGCTTAATAATAACTTGGGAGAAAGCAATGCTTTTATTTAATGCAAAAATCGACTCTCCAATCTGTTCGTGTACTCTTCCTTCGAATTTTATATTCGGATAACCATAATTTCTAAAAATTCTTGGATATCCGCCACGATGCAATTCTGTTGAATTATCCAGTTGAAGATGAGTACTTTCAATAGTACAGACATAAGCACCTATATCATCAGATGCATTTTCTAATATTGATCTTAAATCTTGAATAGAAGATTGTTCCAATCTTTCATCGGCATCTAGGTATAAGATCCATTTACCGCAACAATGTTTTAATGATTCATTTCTAGCAGAGGCAAAATCATCATTCCATTCATAATGAAATATGTTTGCACCGTACGATTGAGCTATTTTCAATGTATTATCTGTAGATCCAGTATCAACGATTATTATTTCATCAACAAACTCAGCAATACTATTCAGGCAATCAGTAATCATAGATTCTTCATTTTTTACAATCATACTAAGTGATAAAAGTGGCTTAGTCGGGGAATCAGATTTAGAAAAATTTTGCAAAAGTGAATTTGGTAATTTTGATTTAACTAAAGAAATGTAGGTCTGGATTGACAAATTAGATGGATCAAAGGATAATGCCAAGTTCAACTTTTCTAAAGATGCTATAAAATTCCCATGGAGAAAATATAGGTTAGCCAAGCCCGCAAGATTATTAATGTCACCTGGATTAATTTGGTTACCAACAAGAAAATATTTTTCTGAAGTTTCAAATTCCTTCAATTCAAGGTAACATTTTCCAATTTTATAAGCCAATTCTTCGCCAGGCATTCGATAATCACCTGCAATCATTGCATGTAGATCTTGTAACGCCTGCATTTCATCAAGTTTTAGATAATTATCCAAAGCCTCTTTGAAAATCTTAGCTTCAAAGTATAGCTCAGCTAAAGCGAAATAAGCAAATGCCTGTTTAGGAATGATTTTAAGCGACATTTCTGCCCTTTGTTTTGCAATGTCTCTTAATCCAAGTCTTGTTGCTATTATAGCACCAAAATTAAGAATCTGAGGTAAAAGAACATTATTGTCGTCAATTAATTTCATCGCCTCTGCAAGATCGCTATCAGCTTTCTGTAATTCATTTAAGGCCAGATAAGTCTTTCCTCTTTGAAAATAATTATAGCTATCTGGATTCTTTTGAATGACTTTATTTAGAAGATCCAGGTTTCTCAGTTGTTTGGCAGGCATGTCATTTTTATCGCTACTATAACCCAGATGAACAAACTCAAGCGGAGAGTTTTGTATTTGCAAACCCAAATCCAGAATACTGAAATGAATCTGTTCATGTATAATACCTCTGAATCTTATTCTTAGGTCATTTCGAAATAATCGAAGCAGATTTGTTACAAATTTATCAACAGCTCCATCGGGTCTAACAGCTTCAGAAATCAGATGCACAAGCCAGCCCCCGGTAAGCAATGGAGAATTCAAACACAATTTGGATAGAATTTGAGGATTAATTAATCGTTCATCTGCATCAATACTCAGAATAAACGGCTGTGTACAGTTATCAAGTGCCACATTCCTTGCCATAGCGAAATCATCTTGCCATGGAAAATCGATAATTTTACATCCATACTCATGAGCAATTTCTTTGGTTCGGTCAGTAGATCCAGTATCTACAAGAATAATTTCCATTACATAATCCTTTAAAGATTGCAGACAATCTGGAAGCATTTTCTCTTCGTTCCTGACAATCATTGCCACTGATATTGGGGATCTGACCATTTACAAATTTTCCTGTCTAAATGATAATTACAATAACAAAAATATGATAAAAATTATTAGTTTAAATAAGTGAAATTTAATGAATTTTCATTAACTTTGTAACTTTTTGAACCGATAACTACTCTTAGAATAAAGACAAAGTTACAAACGGATTATTTAATATTTTTAAAATATATAATATAGGATAGTTTTCAAAATGAATAAGTCATCAATTTTAATTATTTTCATCATATTTAACTTTTTGACCAGTTCTTTAAATGCCCAAAATTGGCTTCAAAATTATAACCAACAAAAGGAATTTGATTTTAAAGAATTGCAATTAGTTTTCAACAATTATTGGAAAGATAAAAAGCCTTCAAAAGGAAGTGGTTTTAAGCAATTTAAAAGATTGGAATGGCTATTAGCTCCAAGAATGTGGAAAACAAATCAGATACCTGATTTAAATTCTTTAAGAACCGAATATATTAACTATTTCAATCAGGATAAACAATCTCCAAGAATGTTGACTAATGCTGACTGGAAAATTATTGGTCCAACAAATAAACCATCACAAACGTCTGGTCTGCCCCAACCAGGAATCGGCAGAATAAGCTGTCTTGCTTTTCATCCTACCAATAATTCAATAATTTATGTTGGCTCGGCTACCGGTGGTATATGGAAAACAACTGACGGAGGTACTTCGTGGGCAAGTCTTCCTTTAACAGGTGTTCTATCAATTGGTATCTCCGATATAGCAATCTCACCTTCTAATCCGAATATTATATATGCTTCAACCGGAGACGCTGAATCTTCAGGTTTTCTTGGAGTTAATTTCAGCTATAGCATAGGAATTTTAAAATCAACTGATGCTGGACAGACATGGAATACCACCTCATCGAGTTATCAAATTTCGCAAAATGTTTTGATTAATCGGTTGTTAATCAGTCCAACCAATGCAAATCTTGTCTATGTTGGATCCAATAAAGGTTTTTCAAAATCTTCAGATGGTGGTGCTTCATGGTTATCGATTACAGGAGATGTTTGTAGGGATTTGGAATTCAAAACAGATGACCCCACAAATATTTATGGGACTTTCATTTCACCAAACAATGTTTACTCAATAAGGAAATATACTGAATCAGCCGGTAATCTGGCTATTCAATTGGAAATAAATGGAGCAGGACGAGTAAATTTAGCAACCTGTAAATCACAACCGAAGGTATTATATGCTTTAGCTTGTTCTGAATGGCCTGATTACAACTTTCATTCAGTTTGGAAAACTACTGACGGAACTAATTGGTTAAAGGTTTCAGATAAATCAACTTCCCCAAATTACTTAACTTATTATGCTGATGGCTCAGGAACAGCAGCTCAGGGATTATATGATCTTTCAATCGCTGTTAATCCAAATAGTTCAGATGAGGTCTATATTGGAGGTGTTAATATCTGGAAATCAATAAATGGAGGCAAAGCCTTCAGCCCAATAGCAGAGTGGACAGGTGGATTTGGCCTGCCATGGGTGCATGCAGATATTCATTGGTTAGCTTTTAATTCAAGTAATGTTCTTTTTGCCTGTACCGATGGGGGTATAAATAAATCAACAAATTTGGGCAAAAACTGGACTGACATTAGCAATGGGCTACAGATAACTCAGTTCTATAGTCTGAGTTCGTCAGAGCAAAATCCCAATATAATTACAGCCGGCGCTCAAGATAATGGAACTCATAAATATGACGGTACTAACTGGAAGAATATTATGGGTGGTGATGGTATGGAAACAATCATCGACAAAACCAACAGTAATATTATTTATGCATCTTTATACTATGGTCAAATTAATAAATCAATAGATGGAGGAAACAGTTTTACAAATATTATATCTTCTAATAGAACTCAGGAGGAAGGAGCGTGGGTTACTCCATATATTATCCATCCAACAAATTCCAATATTCTTTATGTAGCTATGCAGAATGTCTGGAAGACAACAAATGCCGGTTCAACATGGGTAAAAATCTCAAACTTTACTGAAACTACTCCAATAAAAATTAATGCAATGGCAATATCAGCTACAGATCCAAATTTCATCTATATTAGCAAATACAATCAAATATACAAAACATCTTCAGGTGGAGGTACTTGGACTTCTGCTGGGCAAACTCAGGATTATATAACATCAATTATGGTTCATCCAAGTTCTCCATCAAAATTCTGGGTTACTTTATCGGGTTATTCAGCAACTGACAAAATCCTTTTCTACAATGGTACAAAATGGGATAACTTATCAGCAGGTCTGCCGAATGTACCTGTAAACTGCATCGAATACCAGAAGAATTCTCTAGACCGATTGTATATAGGCACTGATGTCGGAGTATTTACCAGGGATAATTCATCTTCACAATGGGATTCTTATAACCAGGGAATGCCTAATGTTATCGTTAATGACCTCAAAATCATCAATTCTACCTCGAAAATGCTTGCGGCTACTTATGGTAGAGGAATTTGGGAAACAAAAATTAATGATTGCAATTTAGCTGCTCCGGAACTAATTGTTACCGGTCAAACTAAATTCTGTTTTGGAGACAGTGTAAAACTTGAGTCAAAGGATAGTTATCCAACTTATAAGTGGTCTAATGGATCTACTGCTAAGACAATCTGGGTGAAGGCAAGTTCAAAAGTTAATCTTACTGTTACTGATTTGAAAAACTGTTCAGCGACATCTGCCGATATCAATGTAACTGTTACAAACCCAGCTGATTATAATATCAAACTAATTGGCAATAACCCTTTCTGCGAAGGCGTAGGTGCCGATCTTCAGGTCAATAGCTTTAGTTATAAATATTATAAATGGTCAACCGGAGATACAACTAAAAAAATAACAGTTTTGAAACCAGGAACATATACTGTTGTTTGCACTACTATTGATGGATGTGTTAAGCCGTCAACCAATTCAATTACACTTACATCGTTGCCTGCTCCTGCTAAACCGACAATTAGTCAGACTAATGGAATTCTGAAATCATCAACTGCTGTTGCTTATCAATGGTTTAAAGATGGAATAATTCTCACCGGGGAAACTAATCAATCCTACAGTCAGAAATCTAATGGGAAATATCAGGTAGAAATCACTGACGTTAATGGGTGTAAATCTTTGTCAGATGAATTTATAATTACAACAGGTATTGAAGCGGAAAACTTTAACAATGCAGTAATTTCACCAAATCCAAGTAAAGGATTGTTTAACATTTCATTGCCACCAAGTCATTCTAAAACAATCATTGAAATAACAAATATTTTCGGACAAAAAGTAAGTATTATTGAGCTTCAAGAAGGAGTTAATGAAGCAATACTCAATCTGAATGAGCAGTCTGATGGTGTTTACTTTGTTAACATAAAAAGCAAATTTAATTCGTCTATTAACAAGATTATTAAAGAAAGTAATTAAAAATTATTTACTTCTTTAAAGAGGATATTATGCATACTTCTTGTCTTAAATATTTGATTGTAATGATTTTTTTACCTTTGTTTTTGGTAAACCAATCTTTCGCCCAGCCTGCTATCGAATTCAAATCAACAGAAAATCTAAATTTCTTTGACATGAAAAATAATTTCAACACATATTGGACTGCTCCCGAAAATAAGGGCAAAAAGGGTTGGAAGCAATTCCAGAGATGGGAATATTTTTGGAAATCCAGAATTAATCTTGATGGGTCATTTCCCAATGGTATCGAACTTTGGAATGAGTATCAAAACTATCAAAATAAATTTAATCAACTAACTCAAGGAAATGATAAAATCTGGAGTCAGACCGGTCCTTTCAAAAACCCAAGCGATGGGAATAATCAGGGTGGTATTGGCAGAATAAATGTAGTCAAGATTAAGCCTAATGCAGCAAAGGAAATATGGATTGGATCAGCAGCAGGCGGTGTCTGGCAATCCAAGGATTATGGACAATCATGGAAAGTTTTTCCTTTTACACAGATTTTATCTATGGGTATTTCCGATATAGCTTTCTCAGAATCAAATCCTAATGTCGCTTATGTCGCAACAGGTGATTGCGATGGAACAGGAACAACCTATTCGACTTATTCTGTAGGTGTTCTAAAGACAACTGATGGTGGTCAGTCATGGGCTACTACTTCATTTTCTTTTGGTCCAGGTAATGGAAAAATTGTCTCTAAAGTTGTTGTACTCCCAAGTAATCCTGACTTAGTCATTGCCTGTACAAATGATGGAATATACAAAAGCATTGATGGCGGCAAATCCTGGCGCAACAAAGTAGTTCAAAGTGCATATTTTAGAGATATAAAGATTAAAAGAGATGATCCAAATATCATTCTGGCTTCTACTTACAATGGTAATGGCAATGCTGCTATTTTTAGATCTGAAGATGCTGGAGAAACGTGGGTCCAGACTAAGGTTTTAGCCGGTATAACAAGAACCTGCATTGATTTTGCTTATGGTAATACTGATTTGGTTTATTTGCTCTGTGCAACTGGATCATATTTCCATTCTATTCAAGTCTCAGCTGATGGAGGTAAAACCTGGGCAATTAAATCCTCACTTTCTGGTGGAACACCAAACATAATGGGTAGTGGTCAAGGAACTGGAAATGATAAGTATTACGGGCAAGCCTGGTACGATTTGGCATTAGCCGTGTCACCTGCTGATGATGAAGTATTATATGCTGGTGGGATTAATATCTGGGGTTCTTCAGATGGAGGCACTACTTGGCGTATGACGACACATTGGTATGGAGGATACTCAAAACCTTATGTTCATGCCGATATTCATTATCTTACATTTGATCTTGAGGACGGCTATTTACTATGCGGTAGTGATGGTGGCTTAGATTATGCTACTAATCCTGAAAATAAATGGATTAATCTGAATAAGGGTTTGTCAATATCTCAAATGTATCGTGTTGCATCCGCTCAGACCTATCCAGGTTTTGCTTATACCGGATGCCAGGATAATGGTACATTTAGAGTTAAAGATGGAGTATGGTCTCAAGCTTATGGTGGCGATGGAATGGATTGTGTTGTAAACCAGCTTGATTATAATAAAGCTATAGTATCAATGCAGAATGGCGATTTTCTTAGAACAGTTAATGGTTCATCTTTCGGTGAAGTCTTAAACTCAAGTATTACTCAAGAGAACGGGGGATGGATCACACCAATTGTTATGAATCCAATCAATCCCAATACAATCTATACAGGATATACAAATGTCTGGCGTTCAGTTGACGGAGGTTCCTTATGGAAGAAATTGGGTTCTTTAGCGATTGGAACATTGCAGAGATTAGCAATTTCTCCTGCAGATACTAATACGATTTATGCTTCAAATGGTTCATCGATCATGGTTACATATAATAATGGTGGTTTATGGCAAGCAATATCAAATATTCCAGGATCAGTTCAACAAATCGAAGTTGACCCAAATAATGCTAAAAGAATCTTTATCGTTATTGGTGGGTTTTCTGAAGGAAAAAAAGTCTATGAATACAATGGAACTAGCTGGAAGAATTTGAGCGGCAATATGCCTAATTTTCCCGTGAATACTATTGTTTTTCAAAAAAACTCTCCTGACAGATTATATGTTGGAACAGATATTGGTGTCTTTTACTCAGACTATAGCTCTGGATATTGGGAACCCTATGGACTTGGAATGCCAACTGTGATTTGTTCTGACCTTAAAATAGATTATAAAGGCGGAAAATTAATTTGCGGTACATATGGAAGAGGTCTTTGGTCAATTGATTTAAATACCTGTAATTTACCTCAACCTGATATTCAAGCTCCTTCTCAAATGAGAATCTGCGAAGGTGATAGCGTTATTTTGACTGCTTTAACTGATGCCTCTGTCGCTTGGTCTACTGGGGAAACAACAAAATCGATAATAGTAAAAACTAGTGGAACTTACTCGTTTTCAATTATAGGTGATGGAAATTGTGTAGTTAGATCAAAGGCTGTAATTCTTGAAAAATCAGTTATACCTTCATTGAAAATATCTCCAATCGGTAAGTATCCTCTTTGCGAAGGTGATTCAATTAATCTTGAGCTTTCTGCTTCTCTTGGTTTCAGTTCTTACCAATGGAGTACCGGTGACAGTACGAGAAAGATTAAAGTAAAGCTTCCTGGAATTTACAAAGTAGTTACCAAAACAAGTACTGATTGCTGGGCTCAATATGAACTAGAAATTAAAATAAATCCTTTGCCACCTAAACCAATAATTGACCGACTTTCCAGTACAGAACTACAATCCTCATTCGCAAGAACATATCAGTGGTATTTAAATGATACATTGTTAAGTTCTGAAACAAAAAGAAATATTATAATTAATACTTTGGGCAATTATACTGTTCAAATAACGGACTCTAACAGTTGTCCGGCGAAATCAGATCCAATAATTATAACAACTGATGTCAATGATCCAAGTTTTGTAACTGGAATTTCTATACATCCTAACCCAACAACTGGAGAAGCTACCATCGCTATAGCAAATATCGGGAATTCTAACTTTAGATATACTGTTTCAGATCTTCTTGGAATTGAAATTTTAAGCTCCAATGGACTTATTAATGATCAATTATTTGTTCTTAATTTATCTGAGAAACCTACAGGTATTTATTGGATTAAAATATATATTAATGATCAAATAATTATTAGAAAGTTAATAAAGAGATAGTTTTAGCTTGATTTTAAATTAATTCCACGTAAATTTGCAGTCAGGAGGATAATATGATAGCAGTTTTGCGTGGAATTTTAATATCAAAATCACCAACAGATGCAATAATTGATTGCAATGGTGTAGGTTATGAATTGTCAATTTCGATAAATACAAGTGAAAAACTACCTGAAATTAATCAGGAAGCAAAATTATTCACTCTACTCGTTCCCAGGGAGAATGCTCTGAATCTCTATGGTTTTTTTGATGCAGATGAAAAAGAAGCATTTAATCTTCTCACTTCTGTTTCGGGTGTTGGACCCAAAATAGCATTGGGAATTCTGTCATCTGTAACAACAGCTGCTCTTCAAGAGTATATAATAACTGGAAATCTTCTTTCATTACAAAGAATGCCTGGGATTGGTAAAAAGACGGCAGAAAGACTTATAGTTGAATTGAGAGATAAAGTATCCAAGCTTGGAAGATTTAGTCAGGTTGATTCAACAATGACTCAGTTTTCTGTTCGGGATGAAGCTGTAAAAGCCATGATCGCTCTTGGCTATAATGCCGCAATGGCTGATAAGGCAGTTAAACAGGCAATCACTGAAAATATTAATGAAAAATTGCCAATCGATTTATTGATTAGAAAATCATTAAAATATGCATTAGGATAGGATTTATGCTTTTAATTATTCCTTCAATAGAAATATTTAATGGAAAATGTGTTACCAAGATAATCGGTGAGCAAGGCACAGAAATGCTCTATAGAGAAATCGAAAATAATCCAGAAAAACTCTGTAAATTATTTAGAAAAGAAAATGTAAAATCCATACATGTAACTGATCTTGACTCATATTCAACTCCAGATTATCATTTTGAAAATATTTTTAAACTTACCAAAGCTACTTTTCTACCATTTCAGTTACAGGCACATTTCTATAATTTTAAACATTGCAATGAGTTGCTAAACAATGGCATACATAGATTAGTCTTAGATGATGTTAATGATTATGATATTTGGGATCTAAGGAACCTTCTTCTTAAATACACTAATCACAGAATAATTTTCTCAGTACCTGTTTTCGGTAATTTTGTAAAATTCAGTTATTCAAATAAGTCTTATCCATTGATCGATTATTTGGAAAAGATTCATTCTCTCGTTGGCATGAGGGTTATTTATAAAGAAACCAATTTACTGGATAGAAGGTTCTATGTTAAGGAAAATATTCATATAATAAAACACTTTGTCAAGAACATAACTTTATCTGCTGATATTACTGATTATCATGATTTAATTAAAATGAATGAATTTGATAAGTATGGAGTTGATTCTCTAATTATAGGTAAACCATTTTATGAGAATAGTTTTTCTTGTCAGAAAATTTGGAGATTAATTGAATCTGATATTGATATTTCATAAAAAAAGTTAAAAATTTTACATTTGTTCAATCTAAGATCAATAATATATCACGTTCCTTTTTTAGAACTCCTAAAAATTTTGTAATTTTACTGTTCGTGATTAAACAATTTTTTATCTAAAAAGAGAATAGAACGGCAAAGTTGCCTCGAATAGTTAGAAAGGAGATTACGTCAAATGCCTCATGTTGTGATTGATGGTAAAACTTTTGAAGCAGAACCCAATAAAACAATAATTGAAGTTGCTTTCGAAAATGGATTGGATATTCCTCATTTTTGCTGGCATCCAGAGTTATCTGTTTCTGGTAATTGCCGTATGTGCCTTGTAGAAGTCGGGATGCCTAAACGCATGCCAGATGGCTCATTTGAAAAAGATAATGATGGAAAAAATCTAATCGGTTTCATGCCTAAATTGCAGATTGCCTGTGCTACTGGTATTTCTGATGGTATGCATGTTAGAACAAAATCTGAAGTTGTTGTGAATGCACAAGAATCAGTAATGGAGTTCATTCTCATTAATCATCCTTTAGATTGTCCAATCTGCGATGAAGCCGGACAATGTAAGCTTCAAGAGTATTCATTTATTCATGCTAATGGTGAGAGCAGATTTGATGATGTAAAAAATCATAAGGACAAACGTGTTTCATGGGGACCGAATGTGTTATTTGATGGTGAACGTTGCATTACTTGTTCGCGTTGTATTCGTTTCACTAATGAGGTAGCCAAACAACCAGTATTAACTTTTGTTCAGCGTGGTGATAAAGTTACTATAAAAACTTTTGAAGGTACTGAGCTCGATAGCCCTTATTCAATGAATGTTATAGATATCTGTCCGGTTGGAGCATTAACTAGCAAAGACTTCAGATTCAAATCTCGTGTATGGGATATGAGCTTTAATGATTCAATTTGTCCAGGTTGTTCTCGAGGATGCAATATCAAAATAGGCGTTAGAAACAATGAAATTCTTAGATTAGAGCCCAAAGCCAATCCATTTGTAAATAAGTTCTGGATGTGTGATTATGGAAGATTGACACAATTTCAAAATACAAATGTTAATAGAATTTCTGAACCAAGAATCACATTTGAAGGTAACCAAAAGTCATCTACTTGGCAGGAAGCTTTGTCTGTTGCTAATCAGAAAATATCGGCTATTAATTCAAAGCAAATCATGATATTAGGTTCTCCATTTGCAACTAACGAAGATAATTTTATTCTTTCTCTATTTGCAAAGAAAGTATTAAAAACTGAAAACCTTGATTTTTTCAGGTATGAAGATAATTTATTCTGTGATGATAAACTAAGAACCATTGATCGTACTCCAAATTCAGCCGGTGCTTTCGCCGTTGGAGTATCTCCAGGATCTCACCATGTCAACATTGATAACCTGGTCACTAAAATCAAAACAGGTGAGATTACTGCATTATATACTATTGATGACTCTTTAGATAGATTTCCTGAGTTAGTATCTGTTCTAGATGAACTAGAATTATTCGTTATTCATGCTCAAAATGAATCCGTAGTAACCCAGAAAGCAAATATTGTATTCCCTGCTTCAACTTTTGCAGAGGTAGAGGGAACGTTTACAAACTTCGAAAATAGAGTTCAGCATTTTATGCCGGCAGTTATAACAGCTGAAAACCTTAGATTTATGGGAATGAAAATGAGCAGGCTTGACAAATTCGGAGCCGATAATGATCGTTGGACTCAACATGATTTAAGGCGTTCACGACAGCATTGGAGAATCCTTCAACAATTAGCTAATATGATGAATGCTGGATGGAGCTTTACATCTTCAGAAGAAATATTTAATACTATTGTTGAACACAACGATCAGTTCAAAAGTATGTCCTATGAGCTGCTTGATGAGTTCCAGGGATTGAAATGTATGAAAGCATCGAATCCTGAAGCAAAAAAAAGAATTTATCAGTCTCATTATATGAAGCCAAATTGATTTCAGACAAATATTAATTTATAAATAAATGAAGTTATTCCTATGTCCGAATTTTTGTGGGTAATAATAGAATCAACAATTAAAGCTGTCATCATCTTAACCCTCATTATGTTGGTTTATGGTGCTTTAGGCGTTTATCTAGAAAGAAAAATCTCAGCTTGGATACAAAACAGAATTGGACCAAATAGAGTTGGGCCATTCGGTCTTCTGCAACCATTTGCAGATGTCTTGAAATTATTTTTAAAAGAAGATCTCGTTCCTACTGCAGCTAATCCTACATTCCACAGATTGGCTCCAATTATTACTCTTGGTGTAGCAGTTGCTGTTTATGCTGTGATTCCTTTTGGTGATTATGTTACGATTGCTGGAAGAAATATTCAATTAGGGCTTGCTCCTAATGCAAATATCGCAATACTATTTGTTTTAGCCATGACTTCTGTTGGTGTATATGGAATAACGCTTGGAGGCTGGTCATCTAATAATAAATACTCTTTATTAGGTGCATTAAGATCAACTGCACAGATGATTTCCTATGAACTCTCAATGGGGTTAGCTCTAGTTGGAGTTTTGATGGTAGCAGGAACTCTATCTATAAACCAGATAGTCATTCAACAATCAAACTATCATTGGAATATCATTTATCAACCACTGGGGTTTATTTTGTTCTTAGTTGCTGCCTTTGCTGAAACAAACAGAGCTCCTTTTGATTTACCTGAAGCGGAACCTGAGTTGGTTGGTGGTTACAATACTGAATATTCTGGGATGAAATTCGGAATGTTCTTCCTTGCTGAATATGCAAATATGGGCACCTCATCTGCCATTATGGTTTTGCTTTATTTTGGTGGTTGGCAAACATTAGTCCCAGGCGGATGGTTTGGGTTTGAACCAGGTTCAATAGGCCTTGCTCTGCTTCAATTTGTTTCCTTTTTTATAAAAATTGAAATCATGGTTTTATTCTTTATCTGGGTTAGATGGTCAGTACCTAGATTTAGATATGATCAGTTAATGAATTTGGGATGGAAAGTTTTGCTTCCACTTGCCATCGCTAATGTTGCAGGTACAGGAATAGTTTCGCTGTTATTAAAATGATTGAATATTTATTTATTGTTTTGAAATTTAATTGAAATAATTGAGACTGAGATATGAATAAAGTTGCAAATACAGAAGCCCAAAGAATGAATTTTTGGGAAAGACTATACATACCTGAAATTGCACGGGGATTGGGACTGACCTTTATTGAAATGTTTAAACCCAGGGTGACGCGGCAATATCCCGAAGTGCGCTGGGAGCCACAGGGTTCTTACAGAGGTAGACCGGTACTCGTTAATGAGGACGATGGCGAAAGATGTGTCGCATGTGGTTTATGCTCAAGAGTTTGCCCAGCACTAGCCATCGAAGTACAAGCTAGTGAGACAGATAGAATAAAAGAAAGATATCCTGTCAAATTCGAAATTAACATGCTTAGATGTATCTTCTGTGGATTCTGTGAAGAAGTTTGCCCCGAAGAGGCAATTGTTATGAGTAAAGAGTACGATATTGTTTTTCAAACAACTGATGAAGCCATCTTAGGCAAAGAGAACCTATTGAAACCTGTATCGGAATTACAGGATAGATTAGAATTTCTAAGGCAATGGAAATAAAGTTCAAAAAGGCAATCATAGGATTGCCTTTTTTATTCATTGACAAAAATTGGTGACCTTTTTTCTAGAAAGGCTGCAATTCCTTCTTGATAATCAACACTATCCAGTACTTTTGTTCTAAGACCATGTATTCTTTCAAATGTGTCAGGAGATAATGGATGAGAACCACTTAATAATCTTAATTGTTCCTTTATTACTGCAATGCTTAATGGTGAGTTTTTTATCATCTGTTCTGCCTGAAACATAGTAAAAGATTCGAGTTCATCCGAGTTGGGAGCAAGGTGGTTCAATATTCCATGATGTTTTGCCTGTATTGCATTGATGGGAAGTCCTGTAAAAAACATTTCTTTAGCCATGTGTAGTCCTACCATGTTCATAAAATGTAGAATACCCGATGGATTATACGGTACGCCTATTTTGGCAGGAGTAATGGCGAAAGAGGCTGTATTAGTACCAATCAGTAAATCACAGCAAAAAGCAAGATCACATGCGCCACCCCACACAGAACCTTCAATCATTGCCAATACAGGTGCTGGAAACATCTGAATCTCCCGAAGTAGCTGTTCAAGAGGATTGAAGTATGATAGTGGATCTCTCCCTGACTGTGGCAATTCGTTAATGTCGAAACCAGAAGACCAAACGCGAGCACCTTTATTTGCTCTTATAATAACGACCCTAACTTTCTCTTTTTTGAATATTGTAAGTTCTTCTATTATTTCCTCAATCATCTTCTTGTTGAAGCAATTACGCTTGGAATCATTATTAAATGTTATTGTTCCTATCTGATTTTCAATCTTGCTGATAATTAAATTCATCTAAAATCCATTTTATTATTAATAATTTCAAATATTTATTATTCAAATTTATCAAAAATTCAGACTTATACGTCAAAACAAAAGTTTAAATGTTGAATATTCATTATGATCAAAATATTATCACTAGCTCTTGGCGGCGCAATAGGTACTTTATCACGTTATTATATTAGTGAATTTATCAGCACTGCAAATTCACACCCAATTCCGTTTGGAACAATAATTGTCAATTTAATTGGATCATTTATAATTGGGGCTCTTTGGGCTTCAACTGAGATCTTTCACATAGGAGATAATTACAGAATCTTCATGTTTACTGGTTTATTGGGTGGTTTTACTACATTTTCATCCTTTGCATTGGAAACAATGAATCTTCTTAATCAGGGCAATATTAAATATGCTTTTATCAATATATTGGTTACAAATATTACTGGTATAATCTTAGTATTTCTGAGTTATTATTCATTTCGTTATTTGTTAAAAATAATTTTCGGAAATTGATTTTATTTTTTTAATTGTATAATTAGACTTATTTTTAATTTTGAATAGTTTGTATTTTATATAATGATTGACCTTAGAAGCGATACTGTCACTAAACCTACTCCTGAAATGATAGAATTTATTTGTCGTGCACAGGTAGGTGACGATGTTTATGGTGAAGATCCATCGGTTAATGAATTGCAGAGTGATATGGCTGAATTGAGTGGCAAAGAAGCTGCTTTGTTCGTTCCTTCAGGTGTAATGGGAAACCAATTAGCATTGAAAGCCTTGACTGATCCCGGTGATGAAGTTATCATCGAATCCCAGGCACATATCTTTTACTATGAAACCGCTGCTCCGTCAATAATCTCTCAAATTCAACTTAGGTGTCTTGATTCTGATAATGGTGAAATGCCTATCGAAAAGATAATTACATCAATCCGAACAACAGAATATTATCTTCCAAAAACAAAAGTTATAGCTTTGGAAAATACACATAACCGTCATGGTGGTTCTATTCTGAGTATGGATTATATCCGTGGAGTTCAAAAAATTGCAGAGAATAATGGAATAAAATTTCATCTTGATGGAGCAAGATTATGGAATGCTTCGGCTGTGACCGGAATTAGTATCAAAGATTACTGTGCTCCATTTGACACCATATCTATTTGCCTTAGTAAGGGAATGGGGGCTCCCGTTGGGTCAGTTTTACTAGGCGATAGGAAAATAATCGAAAAAGCTCATAAATGGAGAAAAATTCTTGGGGGTGGAATGAGGCAGTCCGGTTTACTCGCTGCAGCAGGATTATATGCCATAAAGAATAATTTTCAACTACTTAAGGTCGATCATGAAAATGCTTTAAGTTTTGCAAAATATTTATCCGAATCTACTTTAATTTATATGGATTTGGCAAAAGTTCAAACAAATATGGTATTTTTCGATGTTATCGATAGCATTGACGTTAATCTTTTGATTAAAAATTGTTTTAAAAAAGGGCTGATTATCATGGCAACAGGACCAAAGACAATCCGTGCTGTTTTCCATTTCCAAGTGCATTCAGCTCAGGCTTTAGATGCTGCATCTATTATTCTTCATGAAATTAATAATTTATCATTAAACTAAATATGAAGCTTTTGATTATTTTTATATTACTTATAATGCTGTCAACAGGAGCTCTTTTCTCCCAGGACAGTGTTTCTTCATGTAAATTACTAAATGAAAAATATCTATCGGTAGAATTAATCTCGAATCTTGCAGTTTCAGATATTTACGTTAATCTTCTTTTACTGAAAAACATGAAAGATGATATAAGCAAAACTGAAGATCTGGCTTATCAAAGTAAAGTCATAATGAGTCTCAACGAATCCTTTACTATTATTCAGAACCAATTTAGGAAATTCTCAAAGGATGTTGTCTTAGGTAGCGAGGATAGAGCATTTGTCAATAAGATAGTAGATATTTATTCCCAGTTACAGGAATTGTCTAAGTCTTTACTTGGGTGTCTTAATGATAAATCTGACAAGAAAAAAAATGAATTCGATAAGCTATACAAATCGGCTTTTGATAAATACCAGGAATTATTCTCTAAATAATATTTTAAATTCGAATAATGGACAGTAAATCAAGTAATAATAAAGATATACAACTCTATAAGCACTTATATAAACACACTATTCAGTTCAGCCAGGTTGATTCCTTCAGAATTGTGCATAATATCCAATATTTCTATTTTTTAGAATGGGCTAGAACTCAATACCTAAGCGTTATTAGCCTGAATATTGATCCAAATTTATTTTTGAAAGAATATCCGATTATGACTGTTCATTCAGAGATAGATTATTTAAATCCTTGCAGATTCAATGATAAGATCGAAGTACTAACCAAGGTTTCCTGGGTGAAGAAAAGTTCCTTCAAATTTGATAATATCATTAGACTAGAATCAGGTTTAGTCCTTGTCGCTGCATCTTCGATACTGGTTAATTTCAATCCCAAACTTGGCCAAACTGAGAGAATTCCTGATGATCTTAGAAAAATGATAAGGGATTTTGAACTGGATAATGTAAAATTTATAGAAGGAGAATAATGAATTTACCCGAAATAAATATATCAGGGAATATCAATTTGATTCCAATCGATACAGAGAAACAGGTTGCTGTATTTTCAATAGCTTTGGAAGAAGACTTACAGCTTTCTGTTGATTTTTTCAACTTTTTTGCTCAAGCACTTCAAAATGATTGTGATTTTGGCTTTATAAATGACGAAATTAGCGATGATGATGTTAACTCATTATTTGGAGGTACTATTGATGCAGATCTTGTTGTTTTCCTTTTGTTCCTATCAAAGAAAAGGCTAATTACACCTGAGAGAGATGAATCATTAATCTCGATTGTTAATCGATTCAGTACTGGTAAAGAAGTAATCCTTATATCAAATCTCGATAATGAAACTACATTAAATATGAAGAATGATTTATTTTTTAAATTACCTGAATTAAGTCAGGCTTCAATTGCATCCGCTATTGTTAAACTAAGTGGCAGGATTATTGATTAAATACTTACAATTTGCATTATAATTACTAAATTTGTAATCTTTATATTGATATTCTGAAAATTAATGAAAAAACAGTGGCATATATTAGTTCTATTAATACTGGCAATACCTTTTGTCCTGTCTAATATATACTTCAATATTTTTATCTTTCTTCAAAATTTGAGCCGTGCTGATTATCCTGCTGCTGGTGCTGATTTTTATGGTGTGTATTTAAGAACAGCTAAATATTTTTTAGAAGACCCCGCAAAACTGTACTATATAGCTCCTGGAGCCGGAATGGATTGGTTTATTTATCCGCCGCCAAGTATTTTTCTTCTATTACCGTTCGGCATACTCCCCGATCCTTATAATCTAATATTTTTCAAGCTTGGAATTGTTGTTTGCATAGTTTTTGCAATTGTATTATCTTATAAATTTATAACGACTGAGCTGAATATCAAATACGATAAGTATAACATCTATCTATTGGTTTTCTTATCCTTTGCTCTGGCTTCATCTTATAAAACACTGCTTTTAGGTCAGATTGATTCTTATGTTTTGCTCATTCCATTAATTGGCTATTACTTTATTAAAAAAGGTAAACCAATCTTAGGTGTTGTAATGATGATCTTTAGCGGTTGGGTAAAATTGTATACTTTGGTAGTGCTGCCTTTATTTGCATTTTCTCAGAAAAAGAAAGCACTAATTATTGGAATTATCATTGGTCTAATTGCATTACCGCTGTCAATATCATGGATAATTCCATTAAAACAGTATGGATTTTATTTTCTTGATTTAATGCCGAAATTTGTGAAATTACCTCAGGATGTTTCACCACTCAATCAGAATTTTATGAATTTTGTTATGCACTTTTTTCTACCTGCTAGTACTTTAGGGCATTATATAAAAGTTGAATTCCCTTCTTGGCTTCAATTAACTAATATCATTGTTTTTTTGTCTTTTCTAGTTGTGATATACTACTATAATTTTAAAACAAAATCAAAATATGAGTTTCTTTGTTTTTCATCCGTATTTGTAATTACACCAATATTCTCTGTAACCGGTTGGGAATCAGTATACATTTTTTCAATTCCTCTTTTGATTTATACTTTGGTTGTGTCCGATTCAGCTACAACAATTGTAAAATTAATAATAATTGGATGTATGTTCTTATTGATGATACCTAAGCCTCCTAGTAATCTTATTTTACAGTATGTCGATAAAATTCCTTTGATAGTTCAAATTTTGTTTTATATTAAAAATCCGATTTTGATTTTTACACTTATTTCTTTGTCATTTAAATTAGTAAATGATGGTGGTTTTAAATTACGATTGAATTAATTTTTAAGTAAATTTTTTGGAAAAATATGAAAATTTATTTTTTAGCAATATTATTTTTATTTGTTCTTGAAAATAATATGTTCTCACAAGTCAAAGGTTTCTCTCCTATTGAGACAGATAAGCTGTTTCAGGATGAGTTGTCTTCCAAATTATCTCAGGATAAATCTTTAACTTCGGATAAATTTGTTTTTGGTGACCCTGTGGAACCTGAATTTTACTTTGTAGGTCCAGGTGACATTCTGACAATTCAAAATCTTACAGCATCGATTAACTCAGAAAATACTGCGATTACTCCTGAAAATACAATCCTTATTCCCAGAATAGGAGAAATCTCCGTAAAAGGTTTAACTTTAATGCAAGCCAGACAAAAGATACTTGATCTGTATAAATCCAGAAATCCAAATGCTTTGGTTTCCATAAATCTGAAACTACCTAGGACAATAGTCATATCAGTTACAGGCAATGTGATAAATCAGGGAACGTTTACACTGCCAGCATCCTTTAGAGTTTCAACAGCTCTAAGATTGATTAATCAAGCTAAACCTGACAATTCGTCAATTAGTACTTTAAATCTGCAATCCATGAAAAATGATCATCAGGATTTTGTGAGCAAATATTCATTTGGATTGATGACAAATGATAATTCACATTATTCAATGCGTAATTATAACATTATTCGAATGGATGGAACATCTTTAGTCGCTGATCCCGAAGAAGCAAAAATAACGGGAAAATTTGATCTTGATCCATATATCCGCGAGGGTGATATAATCAACATACCCTCTGAACCGATGTATTACTCAACAATTTCTATCTCGGGTGAAGTTATTAGACCAATTTCACTACCTTATAAGCATACTGATAATGTTAGTAAGTTATTTAAATTTGGATATGGTATTACTTCAGATGCTGATCCTGACAATATTTTTCTTTATCAATCGGATGGTTCTAAAATCAAATTAACTCTAAATCCAGATAATAGCATATCTAACGGTGATTTAATTTTATCTCCAGAAAGTCATATATTTATCGGCAAGATGAAGAATATGGCAGGTGTATCCAATGCGGGCTCAGTAAAGGTTATTGGTGAAGTCAAGAATCCTGGTATTTATCAGATTAATTCAGGTGAATATGGGTTGAAATCATTAATCTTGAATGCTGGAGGATTTAATGAAAAAGCCTATTTACCATTAGCCTATATTATAAGAAAGGATAGAAAATTACAACATAATGAAAACCCCTACTGGCAAATAGCTGAAGGGTTTCAATATAGTGATTTAAAATTAGAAGATACTACGAGATTCTATCTGGATCTAAAATATCAGAAATCCTTGGTATCTTGTTCATTTTCTGAAATCTTCAATCAAGACAGCAAGTCGGATATAAGATTGATGGACGGTGATGTCGTCGTAGTCCCAGTCAACCCAGAGAATGTCTTTGTCTTCGGTCAAGTAAATAATCCAGGTTTTATTCCCTGGAGTCCAAATCATACATTAGAATGGTATATTGAACAATCAGGAGGTTACGCAATTAACGCGGAAAAAAGTCGTGCTCGAATTATTGATGGAAGAACAAAAGTATGGAAAAAAAGTAGCAGTGATCTTTATGTTAATGCAGGTGATGAGATTTATATTCCAAAACCGCCAGACTATCCACCTGGGACAGATATTCAAACTTATGCTTTGATTGCAAGCAGCATAACTTCAGTAGCAGTATTAATTAATATCCTGTAT